>CAMKSQ010000065.1 GCA_946415475.1 uncultured Bacteroidales bacterium | reverse complement strand
TCGATGGACGGGATGAATTCCTTGGGGATGTTGCCACCCTTGACCGAATTGATGAACTGAAGACCCTGTACGCCTTCATCGGCAGGAGAGATATTGACGATAATGTCTGCGAACTTACCGCGACCACCGGTCTGCTTCTTGAACACCTCACGGAGCTGATGGCTGCCGGTGATGGATTCTTTGTAGTTAACCTGCGGGGCGCCCTGGTTGATATCGACACCGAACTCACGGCGGAGACGGTCCACGATGATATCCAGGTGGAGCTCACCCATACCGCTGATAACGGTCTGGCCGGTCTCGTGGTCGCTCTTCACCGTAAAGGTAGGATCTTCCTCGGCCAGTTTGCCAAGGGCGATGCCCAGCTTGTCCAGATCTTTCTGGGTCTTGGGCTCTACGGCGATACCGATCACGGGATCCGGGAACTCCATGGTTTCCAGGGTGATGGGCTTTTCTTCCAGGCACACGGTGTCACCGGTACGCAGGTCTTTGAAACCTACGGCTGCGCAGATGTCGCCGGCCTCCACGAACTCGATGGGGTTCTGGTGGTTGGAGTGCATCTGGTACAGGCGGGCCACACGCTCCTTCTTGCCGGTACGGGTGTTGTACACGTAAGAACCGGCATCCAGCTTGCCCGAATAAGCGCGCAGGAAGGCCAGGCGACCCACGAACGGGTCTGTGGCGATCTTGAACACCAGGGCGCAGAAGGGTTCTTCGGCGGAAGGTTTGCGGGTGATTTCATCACCGGTGCGCGGGTTGGTGCCCGTCACGGCTCCCTTGTCCAGCGGAGAAGGCAGATACCGCATCACGGCATCCAGGAGGAACTGCACACCCTTGTTCTTGAAGGAAGAACCACAGCAGGCAGGGACGATTTGCATAGCAATGGTGCCCTTACGGATAGCGGCGATAATTTCCTCCTTGGTCAGGGAGTCGGGATCCTCGAAGTACTTCTCCATCAGGGTCTCATCGCACTCGGCGGCCGTCTCCAGGAGAATGTCTCTCCAGCGGGCGGCTTCTCCCCTGAGGTTTTCGGGAATCTCGCCTTCCTTGTAGTTGACGAGGTTCTCGCTACCATCGTAGAAGATAGCTTTCATGTCGATGAGGTCCACGATGCCGTCGAATTTGTCTTCGGCACCGATGGGGAGGCAGATGGGAACGGCGGTTGCACCCAGCTTGGTCTTGATTTCCTCGACACAGGCCAGGAAGTCTGCACCTACGCGGTCCATCTTGTTCACATACGCGATCTTAGGCACGCCGTACTTGTCTGCCTGGCGCCATACGGTCTCGGACTGAGGCTGTACGCGGCCCACAGCGCAGAAAGTAGCCACGGTACCATCGAGTACGCGCAAGCTGCGCTCTACTTCCACGGTGAAATCCACGTGGCCGGGAGTGTCGATCAAGTTAATCTGATAGGTGTCACCGTTGTAGTGCCAGAAGGCGGTGGTAGCAGCGGAAGTGATGGTGATACCACGCTCCTGCTCCTGGACCATCCAGTCCATCGTGGCAGCTCCTTCGTGAACCTCTCCGATCTTGTGCGTTTTACCGGTGTAGAACAGGATGCGTTCCGAGGTAGTGGTTTTACCGGCATCGATGTGCGCCATGATGCCGATGTTGCGTGTGAATTTAAGATCTCTCTTTGCCATTTAGCATGCAGTTTAGAAACGGAAGTGTGCAAAGGCCTTGTTGGCCTCAGCCATTCTGTGCATATCCTCTTTACGCTTGAAGGCACCACCTTCATTGTTGTATGCGGCAACAATTTCAGCGCAAAGTTTTTCTGCCATCGAGTGACCGGAACGCTTGCGGGCGAACTGAATCAGGTTCTTCATGGCCACGGAGACTTTCCGTTCCGGACGCAACTCGGTCGGCACCTGGAAGTTTGCACCACCGATACGACGGGACTTAACCTCGATCTGAGGGGTCACGTTCTCGAGTGCTTTCTTCCAAATATCGAGAGGAGCCTGGTCAGAATCTTTCATCTTCTCGCCAACCATGTCAATGGCATCATAAAAGATAGAATACGCGATACTCTTCTTTCCCTGCAGCATAAGATTGTTCACGAAACGGGTAACTTCCACATCGTGAAACTTAGGATCAGGAAGTAGAATCCTCTTTTTAGGCTTCGCTTTTCTCATTTTGAAAAAGAATTAAAGGTGATAAAATTACTTCTTAGATTTCTTAGGACGTTTTGCGCCATACAGGGAACGGGACTGAGTACGTCCATCCACGCCGGCGGTATCCAAAGCTCCTCTAAGGATGTGGTAACGAACACCCGGCAGGTCCTTTACACGACCACCGCGGACCAGCACGATGCTGTGCTCCTGGAGGTTGTGGCCTTCGCCCGGGATGTAGGCGTTGACCTCTTTGGCGTTAGAAAGACGAACACGGGCTACCTTACGCATAGCGGAGTTCGGCTTTTTAGGTGTGGTCGTGTAAACACGGAGGCACACGCCGCGCTTCTGAGGGCAAGCATCCAACGCACGAGACTTGCTCTTTACTTCGAGCTGCTCGCGTCCTTTACGGACAAGTTGTTGAATTGTAGGCATAAATGTTTGTTAATAAAATAATTATAGTTACTGTCCACCTTGTAGGGCTTATGTCCCCGCAAAATGGGCTGCAAAGATACGAAAAAAAAATTAATTCACAAAGTTTTCCACAACGCAACCCTTCGCGCCCCCCTCCTGCCCGGCTCCGACCGGGCATCTCGTCCTCAAAATCGGCCGTTTTTCTGGACGAGGTGTCCCAACGGTCCCTCTCGTCCTCAAAAATGCCCCAAAACAAGGACGAGAAGGTCTTCCCCATCCGTTAAAGCACGGCACCATGGCCCTAAGGGCACCCTGACGGGGGCGGGTGTGCTTTAACGGGGTGCAAACAGAGCGTTAAA
>CAMKSQ010000064.1 GCA_946415475.1 uncultured Bacteroidales bacterium | reverse complement strand
CGTCCTGAACCACCTCCAAGGCCTCACCCTGTGCTTTAAGCATCCTTTGAGACCCTGTTAAAGCACGCCTACCCCGTCCTGAACCACCTCTAACACATCACCCCGTGCTTTAATGCCAGGATGTTGCCGGAAGGAAAGCGGAACCTGCTTGGTTTGTATCTGCTTGATAATCAGCACTTTGCTCATAATCCTCGTTCCGTTTTGCGCCGAGGATTTCCAGGAAATAACTGATAATCAGCATGTTATCAAGCAGGGCGGCAGTGGCGGCTCATCCTTAAAACAGGCTCAAAACAAGGACGAGAAGGCCAAAACTACCCTCTCGTCCTCAAAATCGGCCCAAAACAAGGATGAGGCCTAAAGCTGGAGGGTGGCGGTCTTTAGGCCGCGGGCTTTGACCGTCACGATGACGGGGCCTTCCCCCGTGCGGCGCACAATGGCCGAGGCCTTGCCGTGGAAGGCGGGAAGCGTGTGGCTGTAGAACGGGATGTGGGAGGTGGCATCGCCTGCATCGGTGGCCAGGATTTCCGCGGGACCCTTCACCGTGAAGGTGAGTTCCTGTGCAGCGTCCGGCACCAGGATGCCCTTGCGGTCCAAGACATCGACAGTTACATAGGTGAGGTCGATACCGCCAAAGTCCACGCTGGCGGCCAGCCTGGAGGCTTTTCCGGCCGTAACCACCTTGTCGCGGGCCCATTCGCGGCCGTCTTTATAGACAATGACATCCACCGTGCCGGGCTGGTACACCACCTGGTCCCAGACAAAGCGATAGCCTTCACGCACCTGCCGGCCCTGGGACTGGCCATTGACGAACAATTCGGCCTCGTCGCCGGAGCTATATACGTGCACCGGGGTCACCTGCCCTTCGCGGCCGGGCCAGGTCCAGTGCGGCAGGATATGCGCCATGGGGTGGTTCGGACGCCAGCGGGCCTGGTACAGCCAGTAGCGGTCCTTGGGGAAACCGGCCAGGTCGATGATGCCGAAGTAAGAACTGCGGGATGGCAGCGGCACGTCACTGATGGTCTGCCCCCAGCTTGCTACCATCTTCTTATAGGCCTCCTTTTCCTCTTCCGAGTGGAAGTTGGTGAACACGGACGGGTCCAAATTGAACGGAGTGGGTTCGCCCAAATAGTCGTAGCCGGTCCAGACAAACTCGCCGGCGCATTCCGGAACAATGTCTTCGTACTGCCATTCGTAGTCCGGCTTGGAAGCCCAACCGGGCGCGTAAAGGTCATAGGAACTCACCTGGAACGGCGGCTCCATGGCCCAACCTTTGCCCTTTTCTTGCTCTACCGGGAAGCGGTAATAACCGCGCGTAGAGATGCAGGAGGCCGTTTCCGAGCCGTAGAACGGCTGGTCCGGATGCGCATCGCGGAACTCCGCGTACAGGTGCGGCTTGTAGTTGAAACCATACACGTCCAGCGTACCGGCATAAGGCTGCGAGGCCGCCCACGGATTGTCGTTGCCGGCGGTGGTGGGACGGGTAGGGTCCTCCCGATGACAAATATCGGTAAGCATCTGAGGGATCCACCAGCGGCTGGGGTCTCCCTGCTCTCCGCATTCATTGCCGATACTCCAGGCAATCACCGACGGGTGGTTGCGGTCCCGGTGGATCATCGACACCAAATCCTTTTCCGCCCAATCGGCAAAAAGCGTGGCGTAGCCGTTGTCTTTCTTGGGCCAGGTCCAGGTGTCCGTTAGCTCGTCCAGCACCAGGAAGCCCATGCGGTCGCACAGGTCCAGCAGTTCCGGGGCGGGCGGGTTGTGGCTGCAGCGGATGGCGTTGCAGCCCATGGCCTTGAGCATTTGGAGGCGGCGCACCCAGGCGTCCTCGTTCCAAACGGCTCCCAGGGCACCGGCGTCATGGTGCAGGCACACGCCCTTGAGGAAGGTACGGGCGCCGTTAAGGAAGAAGCCGTCTGTGCGCCACTCCGCGGTGCGGATGCCAAAAACGGTATCGTAGGTGTCTGTGCTGCCATTTTCCAGGCCGATAGTAGTGCGCGCCACGTAGAGCTCCGGGGTGGCCGGCGACCAGCGGTGCGGCTCCGGGATGGTGAACTGCTGCTGCAGCTCGCGGCCGTCGTATACCTGCGTTTGGGTGCTGCTGCGGGCAACGATGACACCTTTATATAAAATGTCGGTGGACACTGTAACCGGCTGCGGCTTGTCGGCCTTTATTTTGAGTTTAAGAGTGACCAGGGCCTTGTTGCCCACCGCCTCGGTGGTGACATAGCTGCCCCAATGGGCCACGGCGGTCTTTTCCGTGGCAGTGAGCCACACGTTGCGGTAAATGCCGCCGCCGGGGTACCAGCGGGAGCTTTCCGGCTTGTTGTCCAGGGTGATATCAATCTTGTTTTCACCGATTTGCAGCCAGGGGGTGAGATTCACCGACCAGGAGGCATAGCCGTAGGGCCAGCCGCCGGCCTCATGGCCGTTTACGTATACTTTTGCATTGGAGAAGGCGCCATCCACCTCCAGGCGGATGTCTTTGCTAAGGTCTGTTACTTGCAGGGTTTTGCTGTAAGTGGCCTTGCCCCACCAGGCCAGTTTGCCCGTTTCTCCGGGGTTCTCTTGTTGGAAAGGCTGCTCCACGCCCCAGTCGTGCGGGAGGGTGAGCACCCGGGAGGCGCCATCCTTGGTGAAAGTCCAGTCTTTGTTCCAGAGTTGCCGGCCAGCCGGCTGGGCCAGGGCCAAAGCCCCCACACCCATCAATAAGGTTACTAGCAGTGTCTTTTTCATAGTGCGAATTTACGCAATTTTTCGGGAAAAGCTCGCCCTTTTCTGGAATTGTGCGTAGCGTTAAAGCACACCTGCCCCCTTCAGGGTGCCCTCAGGGCCATGGTGCCGTGCTTTAACGCTCTGTTTGCACCCCGTTAAAGCACACCCGCCCCCGTCAGGGTGCCCTCAGGGCCATGGCGCCGTGCTTTAACGCTCTGTTTGCACCCCGT
>CAMKSQ010000063.1 GCA_946415475.1 uncultured Bacteroidales bacterium | reverse complement strand
ACTTGGCGTTGCGCCGGGCAATGCCATCGTTAAAGTCGAAGTGCCAGTTGTAGGTGGCGTCAAACTCCGAGCTGGAGGCATAGCAGAACTTGCCAAGGTGGGCCTCAGAATCGGCTATTTTGGTGCTGAACTTGTCGTTAGTATAATCGGCGTTTGCATCGAACAAACTAATCTCTGTCGTTTTTCCAGTCATGGCGTGTATGGCCTGCTGCCACTGGAACATAGAGGGCAGGAACCAGCCGGAGGTGCCATCAGGGGCATCGGCCGTAATGCCGTCGGTTACCGTAATGCTGTTGTGCAGTGCAGCTTTGAAAGCCGGCCAGGTATCGTTGTCGCGGTCACTGGTCGTGAGGGATTTGCCAGACTCATGTAGATTCAACAGGGTATGAAGGTCACTGTTCTGTTGTGGATTGTCGTACGTGCCGTCCGATGTCTTCCATTTGTATCCCGATGTATTTGAGCAGTCGCGCATGGACATAGCCAGTCCGTGTGTGAAGCCATCCTCGGCCGTGTCACTGCCCACATAGACGATGACGGCGGCTGCCTTCGTTCCGGCGCTCACGGCCGCCTGGGTGTTTGTATAGATTTTCCCATCGGCACCGATGACCTTTCCCAGATCCTCGGCTGTGGGATTTATTATTGTCGGCTCAGGAGGACGTTCGCCATAAACGGCACGAATCGCAAGTCCGGCACTGCGGACAATATAAATACTCATATTGATGCCCCCTCCGGCAAGCCAGGCACAATGGGCGCTGGAGTTTGAATTTCCAAGGGAGGAAGTCCAGTAAAAACCTTCACTTCCCTTCAAATAAAGCTCGGCGCCGTCATTGCTGTAATACATGCCGCCATAAGGAAGGAAAATAGAGTTCCCATTGGATGCTTTGGCATACATTCCGCTCTGGCTGTTCTGTCTATTTGTGTGATTGTGCAGCTCATTCCACTCGGCAGGAGTGGGCAGCCTCCATTTATCGCCCAGTATCTTGTGCGCTACATCATCCTCTTCTTCCAGAAGGGTGAGATAATCCACCGTAGCAGCCTCCCAGGCATCCATTGTATATTTGGAAATATATCCTCCCTCGGCAGTTAGGAATTTATAGCTATTCCATGAGTAAACGGGCTTCGTCTCCAATTCGCCCCATGCGTAATAATCACCTGCATCCTCCGGGAACTCGGCGCCGAGGTTTTTGTTGGCCCATTTGACGCTGAGGCCCAGGTCGACGGCTTCGTAAGCCGGGATAGCGCTGTTGACGGTAACGGTACAGGTGGCGGTCTTGTCTCCGGCCTTGGCGGTGATGACCACCTCGCCGGGAGTTACGCCCGTAACAACGCCGTTTGCTACGGTGGCAATGGCGTCGTTGGAACTGGTCCACGTGACGGTCTTGTCCGTGGCGTTTTCGGGCTGGACCGTGGCCGTGAGCGTGATGGTATTACCCTCTTCAACCTCTGCGGTGGCACCTTGATCGATGGCGATTCCTGTCACGGGAACAACATCGATACTCACGGTTACGGCGCAGGTGGCGGTTTTTCCGCCATCGGCCGTGGTGACGGTGATGGTGGCGGAGCCTTCTTTAACGGCGGTCACCAGGCCGTTGGCCACGGTAGCAACGGATGGGTCGGACGTACTCCATCTTACGGTCTTATTGTCGGCGTTGACCGGAATGACGACTGCGGAGAGCGCTTCGGCCTTACCAACCTTCAGCGAAAGGGTGTTAGGCTTCAAGGAGACGCCGGTCACGGCCACTTTTTGCGGCTCGGGTTCCACATTTTTCTTACAGCCGGTGCCCGCAAGCAGCAGGACGCACAGCGAGATAAACAGGGCTTTTTTCATACGATTGCGTTTTGATTTCATCACAAAGAAATGGAAAAAGCCCTCCAATATCAATAGCTCATGCTATCATTTAAGGATTATACAGTGAGATTTATTGAATTTGCAATAACGCAATGACTCAACTTTCGCGCTCGCGAAAATTGCCTATGACGAAGAATCCGAAAAAAATGCTATCTTTGCAGCTGAATTAATTCATCAAGCTATGAATCTTAGAGACATCAAAAAAGACATCCAGTATGTGATCGGCGCTTTTATTGACGATTGCGCCCTGTTCCTGAACATCAATCCTGGCAAGAACGCAGAGGAAATCACCGGCCTCATCGACAAAGCCGTGGATCTGTATAACGACCTCCGCGACAAGGTGGTCTCCGCCCCCAAGGAGGGTGCCAAGGCATACTACCGTGGCATCAGCCAGGAACTGCTGGCCAAGACCGACGCCCTGTACGATGAACTCAGCGCTTCTGTCAAGAAAGGTCTGGGCAAATAGCCTGGTGCGCAAGTAACAGAAAATCACAGACTTACAATAATGGACGGGTGCCCAAAGGGCGTCCGTCCATTGCTTTAATCTGCTGTCAATCAGTGGGTTGTGTGCCAGGCTATGCCTTGGTGATAAGGGCGGTGGCCCAGACCTCGCAGCCTTCGCAGCGGCCTACGAAGCCCAGGCGCTCGGTGGTGGTGGCCTTCACGGACACCCGGTCCTGGGTTACGCCCAGGATTCTGGCCAGGACTTGGCGCATGGCCGCGATGTGCGGCGCCAGTTTGGGCCGTTGCAGGGCGATGGTAATATCCACGTTTCCTACGGCATACCCGTGCTCATGCACCAGTGCCACTACTTTCTCCAGCAGCAGCTTGCTGTCCACGCCTTTCCACTCGTCGGACGTGTCCGGGAAAAGGTGGCCGATGTCTCCCAGCGCCAGACAGCCCAGCAGGGCATCGCACAGAGCATGAATGGCGACATCGCCATCTGAATGGGCGACAAAGCCGGTCTCCGAGGGAATGTGCACGCCTCCCAGCCACATGGGCAGGTCCGGAGCCAGGGCGTGTACGTCGTATCCGTTTCCAATTCTGATATCCATAGCCACAAACTTACATAAAAATCTTGGATTTTTACGCCAGTAGGGATAAAAATCAAG
>CAMKSQ010000062.1 GCA_946415475.1 uncultured Bacteroidales bacterium | reverse complement strand
TTAAGCATCCTTTGAGACCCTGTTAAAGCACGCCTACCCCGTCCTGAACCACCTCTAACACATCACCCCGTGCTTTAATGCCAGGATGTTGCCGGAAGGAAAGCGGAACCTGCTTGGTTTGTATCTGCTTGATAATCAGCACTTTGCTCATAATCCTCGTTCCGTTTTGCGCCGAGGATTTCCAGGAAATAACTGATAATCAGCATGTTATCAAGCAGGGCGGCAGTGGCGGCTCATCCTTAAAACAGGCTCAAAACAAGGACGAGAAGGCCAAAACTACCCTCTCGTCCTCAAAATCGGCCCAAAACAAGGATGAGGCCTAAAGCTGGAGGGTGGCGGTCTTTAGGCCGCGGGCTTTGACCGTCACGATGACGGGGCCTTCCCCCGTGCGGCGCACAATGGCCGAGGCCTTGCCGTGGAAGGCGGGAAGCGTGTGGCTGTAGAACGGGATGTGGGAGGTGGCATCGCCTGCATCGGTGGCCAGGATTTCCGCGGGACCCTTCACCGTGAAGGTGAGTTCCTGTGCAGCGTCCGGCACCAGGATGCCCTTGCGGTCCAAGACATCGACAGTTACATAGGTGAGGTCGATACCGCCAAAGTCCACGCTGGCGGCCAGCCTGGAGGCTTTTCCGGCCGTAACCACCTTGTCGCGGGCCCATTCGCGGCCGTCTTTATAGACAATGACATCCACCGTGCCGGGCTGGTACACCACCTGGTCCCAGACAAAGCGATAGCCTTCACGCACCTGCCGGCCCTGGGACTGGCCATTGACGAACAATTCGGCCTCGTCGCCGGAGCTATATACGTGCACCGGGGTCACCTGCCCTTCGCGGCCGGGCCAGGTCCAGTGCGGCAGGATATGCGCCATGGGGTGGTTCGGACGCCAGCGGGCCTGGTACAGCCAGTAGCGGTCCTTGGGGAAACCGGCCAGGTCGATGATGCCGAAGTAAGAACTGCGGGATGGCAGCGGCACGTCACTGATGGTCTGCCCCCAGCTTGCTACCATCTTCTTATAGGCCTCCTTTTCCTCTTCCGAGTGGAAGTTGGTGAACACGGACGGGTCCAAATTGAACGGAGTGGGTTCGCCCAAATAGTCGTAGCCGGTCCAGACAAACTCGCCGGCGCATTCCGGAACAATGTCTTCGTACTGCCATTCGTAGTCCGGCTTGGAAGCCCAACCGGGCGCGTAAAGGTCATAGGAACTCACCTGGAACGGCGGCTCCATGGCCCAACCTTTGCCCTTTTCTTGCTCTACCGGGAAGCGGTAATAACCGCGCGTAGAGATGCAGGAGGCCGTTTCCGAGCCGTAGAACGGCTGGTCCGGATGCGCATCGCGGAACTCCGCGTACAGGTGCGGCTTGTAGTTGAAACCATACACGTCCAGCGTACCGGCATAAGGCTGCGAGGCCGCCCACGGATTGTCGTTGCCGGCGGTGGTGGGACGGGTAGGGTCCTCCCGATGACAAATATCGGTAAGCATCTGAGGGATCCACCAGCGGCTGGGGTCTCCCTGCTCTCCGCATTCATTGCCGATACTCCAGGCAATCACCGACGGGTGGTTGCGGTCCCGGTGGATCATCGACACCAAATCCTTTTCCGCCCAATCGGCAAAAAGCGTGGCGTAGCCGTTGTCTTTCTTGGGCCAGGTCCAGGTGTCCGTTAGCTCGTCCAGCACCAGGAAGCCCATGCGGTCGCACAGGTCCAGCAGTTCCGGGGCGGGCGGGTTGTGGCTGCAGCGGATGGCGTTGCAGCCCATGGCCTTGAGCATTTGGAGGCGGCGCACCCAGGCGTCCTCGTTCCAAACGGCTCCCAGGGCACCGGCGTCATGGTGCAGGCACACGCCCTTGAGGAAGGTACGGGCGCCGTTAAGGAAGAAGCCGTCTGTGCGCCACTCCGCGGTGCGGATGCCAAAAACGGTATCGTAGGTGTCTGTGCTGCCATTTTCCAGGCCGATAGTAGTGCGCGCCACGTAGAGCTCCGGGGTGGCCGGCGACCAGCGGTGCGGCTCCGGGATGGTGAACTGCTGCTGCAGCTCGCGGCCGTCGTATACCTGCGTTTGGGTGCTGCTGCGGGCAACGATGACACCTTTATATAAAATGTCGGTGGACACTGTAACCGGCTGCGGCTTGTCGGCCTTTATTTTGAGTTTAAGAGTGACCAGGGCCTTGTTGCCCACCGCCTCGGTGGTGACATAGCTGCCCCAATGGGCCACGGCGGTCTTTTCCGTGGCAGTGAGCCACACGTTGCGGTAAATGCCGCCGCCGGGGTACCAGCGGGAGCTTTCCGGCTTGTTGTCCAGGGTGATATCAATCTTGTTTTCACCGATTTGCAGCCAGGGGGTGAGATTCACCGACCAGGAGGCATAGCCGTAGGGCCAGCCGCCGGCCTCATGGCCGTTTACGTATACTTTTGCATTGGAGAAGGCGCCATCCACCTCCAGGCGGATGTCTTTGCTAAGGTCTGTTACTTGCAGGGTTTTGCTGTAAGTGGCCTTGCCCCACCAGGCCAGTTTGCCCGTTTCTCCGGGGTTCTCTTGTTGGAAAGGCTGCTCCACGCCCCAGTCGTGCGGGAGGGTGAGCACCCGGGAGGCGCCATCCTTGGTGAAAGTCCAGTCTTTGTTCCAGAGTTGCCGGCCAGCCGGCTGGGCCAGGGCCAAAGCCCCCACACCCATCAATAAGGTTACTAGCAGTGTCTTTTTCATAGTGCGAATTTACGCAATTTTTCGGGAAAAGCTCGCCCTTTTCTGGAATTGTGCGTAGCGTTAAAGCACACCTGCCCCCTTCAGGGTGCCCTCAGGGCCATGGTGCCGTGCTTTAACGCTCTGTTTGCACCCCGTTAAAGCACACCCGCCCCCTTCAGGGTGCCCTCAGTGCCATGGTGCCGTGCTTTAACGCTCTGTTTGCACCCCGTTAAAGCACACCCGCCCCCTTCAGGGTGCCCTCAGTGCCATGGTGCCGTGCTTTAACGCTCTGTTTGCACCCCGTTAAAG
>CAMKSQ010000061.1 GCA_946415475.1 uncultured Bacteroidales bacterium | reverse complement strand
CCTCTTGCCTGTCAAGCAAGCGCTCTAAACCAACTGAGCTATGCCCTCAAAAGGATTGCAAAGATATGGAGAAAAATCGGATTCCCCAAATTTTTTTTGCATTAGAATTTCACTTCGATGGTGTAAGGCATGCGGACGGGGGAGCCGTCAGAGATGGCGGGCTTCCATTTGGGGGCACTCTGCACCACACGGACTGCCTCTGCACGCATGGCTGAAGTGCCGCCTTTTATGGCCTGGACTTCCTGCACACCACCATTCCGGCCAATGACAAAGCGGACTTCCACAGTGCCTTGCCCTCCGTCAGCGGCTTTTTTCAGGTTCTTCTGCACCCAGGCTTTGAATGCATTCAACCCTTCCGCACCTTCTTTCCCCTTGAAGGAGGGCTTGCGCTCCAGACGGTCATAAAAGGAGAGATTGTGGTCCGGACCATCGGCCTTGCGGATCAGGCGGCCGTCTTTCATTTCCAGGGTGCTGCCGCCGTAGATGGTGAATCGACCCAAAACCGTGAGGGTGTCTCCCTTGACGATGTCCATCTGATTGAAGTTCTTGCCGGGCTGGGCGGGGTCCTGCAGGCCGTACACGAGCAGCGTACCGGTGTTGTCTTCCAGATAAAAACTGCCGCTGGTGCTGCTCCGGACCTTGGCTACGACGCCTTGTACCAGATAACTGGTGGTGTCGGAGACCTGCAGTTTCAGGAATTCTTTCACGCTCAGCTGCCGGGGCTGTGCCATACAGAAGACGGGCATCAGGGCAAGAAGGAGAAGGAGTTTTCTCATATTACAGGTAGTCTTGGAAATACTGCGTGACTTTGTCCATCAGGTGGATGCGGTTGCGGCCAAAGACATTGTGCTTGGCGGTGGGATAGGGGAAGTAATCGACAGGAATTTCCAGGTCGATGCACTGCTGGATGAAGCTGAGGCTGTGCTCCCAGACCACGGTGTCGTCGATAGCACCCTGGCAGATGAGCAGCTTGCCCTTGAGATTCTTGGCCTTATTGATGAGCGAGGTGGCTTCGAAGCCTTCCGGGTTGGTCTGGGGCGTGTCCATGTAGCGTTCCCCGTACATGATTTCGTACCATTTCCAGTCGATGACCGGACCGCCGGCCACGCCCACTTTGAAGGTGTCCGGGTAGGTGGTGAGGAGGCTGATGGTCATGAAGCCGCCGTAGCTCCAACCATGCACACCGATGCGGGAAGCATCCACGTAGGGCAGGCTCTTGAGCCAGTTGATGCCCACCATCTGGTCTTCCATTTCTGCGCGGCCGCACTGCCGGTTGATGGCTTTTTCGAAGGCGGCGCCGCGGTTCTGCGTGCCGCGGTTGTCCTGCACGTACACCAGGTAGCCTTTCTGCGCCATGAGCATTTCCCACATGCGGATTTGTCCCAGCCAGCTGTCCTGCACCATCTGGCTGTGCGGACCGCCATAGACATAGAGGATAACGGGGTATTTCTTGGCAGGGTCAAAGTGCTTGGGATAGATGAGCCTGTAGTAGTTTTGGAACTCGCCGTCTGCGCTGGGAACGGTGCCCAGCTCTACCTGGCAGGAGGCGTAACCTTCCAGCGGATCCTTGCCTTCGTGTACTTTCTCATTTACTTTCCCGTCCGTAGAGCGGCGGTACACCTGGTAAGGGGTGGAGGTGTTGGACCAGGCATCCAGGAACCATTTGCAGTCCGGCGTGAGCTGGACATGGTGCCAGCCGCGGCCGCTGGTGAGCTGCACGGGTTTGTGGAACTTGGCTTTCTGGACGGTCTTCTTCTTGGGCAGCTGCAGCGTCATCTTGTACAGATGGTTCTGCACGGGCGAATTTTCTGCCGATGTGTAATACACGTTGGTGCCGTCGTTATCCAGGTAGTCGATATCGGCCGCTGGAGTGGGGAGGTGCCGGATGGTGCCCAGGGTATCCACCAGATACAGGTTGCGGAAACCGTCTCTGTTATCGGTCCGATAGAGGAACAGGTCCGTGCGGCCTTTGATGAAATAAATGGGATTCAGGGGCTCCACCCAGGCCTCATTGTCCTCCGTGAGAATAGTCCGGACAAATGCACCGTTGTTGGCCCGATACTGGTTCAGTTTGGCGTGGTGCTGTCTGCGGTCCAGGATTTGGGCGTAAATGTTGCGGCTGTCCGGGCTCCAGGAGATGTTGGTTATGTAACGTTCTGTAGTAAAGTCGTTTACCTCCAGATAAACGGTTTCTCCGCTGGCAAAATCGTACACGCCCACGGCTATCTCTTCCGAGTCCATGCCGTTCATGGGGTATTTGATTTGCCGGAGTTCTCCGGTGCGGGTGTTAATGTCCAGCAGGGGGAACCAGGTTACCTTGTTCTGGTCCTTCCTGTAGAAGGCAACTTTGCTGCTGTCCGGGCTCATGTACCAGCCGTCGTTAATCCCGAATTCATTGCGGCTCACCGTTTCTCCATACACCAGGTTGGGGCCGTCGGAGGGGGCGATGACAAAGCTTTCCTCCCGTTCGTTGTCTTTGGCCAGGAGGCTGCCACGGTCTGTATACAGGGTATAGCGCTCCCGGGCGGGTTCCTGGGGTTGATCGGCAAGGCTTCCGTCTGCCTGCAGGAACATACGGGGAATACGGGAATAGCCCACGCCCTTGTAGATGGCCTCTTCCATGGTGAGGTCTTTTCCATCGTGGGCGGGCTTAACGTCCAATACGGTATTTTGGGCAAACGCCAAGGTGCAGGCGAACAGGGCGCCTGCTAATGTAAGGAGCTTATTCATAATGCTTTACAGGAAAAGCGGACTTTCGTCCGGGACACTGTTCATACTGGTTTCTTCCTCCACGGCATCCACAATGGCGCGCTCGTAACCACGCCAGGGGAGAGTGCCTTTGTACTCTTTGTAGTGCACGGTGACACGCATGCCCGTCATGTTGATGAGCTTTTCCGCCACTTCTTTATTGGATACGGAGAACTTGAAATTCTTGGACTGGACGGTGCCGCTGGCGTTTTTGCTGCCGTAACCGGTGAGGATAATTTCACCCTCATAGGTCTTGAAGATGTAGCCGGTGTAGGTGAGGGAGTTGAGTTCGCCGGTTTTGGTGCCGTCGGAGAATACCCACAGATACTTGAAATAGCCAAATCCGCAAAGGGCGATAAGGATAACCAGGACGATACCGAGCCCCGTGAAGCCAAAAATTTTACCAGGACGTGCCATAATTCATTCGTTAATTCTTACAAATATAGTGATTTTTTGTTTGCGGGGCAATACCTGTTGCATTCGCCCCTGCGTGGGCCTTTGGCTCCCCGGTGCGGGGCGGTAGCGGCCCCATTTGCCCCTGAGTGGGTCCTTGACCTCCCTGTGCGGGGCGTAGGCGCCCCCATTTGCCCCTGAGTGGGTCCTTGACCTCCCAGTGCGGGGCGGTAGGCGCCCCCATTTGCCCTGAGTGGGTCCTTGACCTCCCAGTGCGGGCGGTAGCGGCCCCATTCGCCCTGAGTGAGTCCTTGACCTCCCTGTGCGGGCGTAGGCGCCCCCATTTGCCCCTGAGTGGGTCCTTGACCTCCCTGTGCGGGG
>CAMKSQ010000060.1 GCA_946415475.1 uncultured Bacteroidales bacterium | reverse complement strand
CGTGGGTGTCAAAGGGTACGCGATACATTTATCCTTTTCCCCCGGAAACGGCGTTCTAAATGCGTACAAACACCCCAAATCCACCCAAAGGAGGAACCATGTCAGACAACCGAAAATACTACTACCTCAAGCTGAAAGAGAATTACTTTGACGAGGACGCCATTGTGCTGCTGGAAAGTATGCAGGACGGTATCCTCTATTCCAACATCCTCTTGAAACTGTACCTGAAATCGCTGAAAAACGGCGGGAAGTTGCAGCTTGATGAAAATATCCCCTACACCGCGCAGATGATTGCCACCATTACCCGTCAGCAAGTCGGCACCGTAGAACGGGCCTTGCAGATTTTTATGAAGCTGGGGCTTGTGGAGCCGTTACAGAACGGCGCACTGTATATGAGCAACATTGAACTACTGATCGGCCAATCCTCTACCGAGGGGGAGCGAAAACGGCGGGCAAGGCTGGCTTTGCAGGAGCAGAAAGCCTTGCCAAAGGCCGGGGCGGACAAATGTCCACCATATCAAGCGGACATTTGTCCACCAGAGATAGAGATAGAGAAAGAGATAGAAAAAGAGAGAGAGCGAGAGTTAGATACGGGACAACCCGCCCGCGCCGCCTATGGCCGGTATGAAAATGTTTTTCTTTCGCAATCGGAACTGGACGGGCTGAAAGCAGACCTGCCCGGCAAATGGGACTATTACATTGACCGGCTATCCTGCCATATCGCGTCCAGCGGCAAGCGATACAAGAGCCATGCCGCCACCATCTACAAATGGGCGCAGGAGGACGCAACTAAGAAAGCCCCGAAAAAGGGCATACCAGACTACTCATGCAAGGAGGGCGAGAGTTTATGAAGAATGAAATCAACGCGGTTTTGGAGAATATGACGACCACCATCCCGGAGCCGGAGGACTACACCGGCGAGGACGGTTTACTGTACTGCGGCAAGTGCCGCAAGCCGAAAGAAGCCTATTTTGCGCCGGATAAGGCCGCTATCTTCGGGCGCGACCGCCACCCGGCAGAGTGCGACTGCCAGAGAACCGCCCGCGAGGAACGGGAAGCCGCCGAAAAGCGGCGCAGACACCTTGACACCGTGGAAGAACTGAAACGCCGGGGCTTTACCGACCCCACCATGCGGGACTGGACTTTCGAGAACGACAACGGCAGGAACCCGCAGACCGGGCTTGCCCGCCGGTATGTGGAGCATTGGGAAGATATGCGGACAGACAATATCGGCTGCCTGTTCTGGGGCGGCGTAGGCACCGGCAAAAGCTACCTTGCAGGCTGTATCGCAAACGCCCTCATGGAGAAAGAAATCCCCGTCCGCATGACGAACTTTGCTCTTATCCTCAATGACCTTGCCGCCAGCTTTGAGGGGCGCAACGAGTACATTTCCCGCCTTTGTCGTTATCCGCTGCTGATCCTTGACGACTTCGGCATGGAACGCGGGACGGAATACGGGCTGGAACAGGTGTTCAATGTGATTGACAGCCGTTACCGCAGCGGCAAGCCGCTGATCGTCACGACCAACCTTACGCTGGACGACCTGCACAACCCGGAGGACACCGCCCATTCCCGGATTTATGACCGCCTGCTTTCCATGTGCGTCCCGGTACGCTTTACCGGCGACAACTTCCGGCAGGAAACCGCCAAGCGGAAAATGGAGAGCATGAAGAAACTGATTACCGACTGAAAGGAGTATTGCCTATGGCAGATAACAAGCAGCACGACACCCGCACCACCCGCCGCCCTGACTGTGTGACGGAAATCCGCATGGGCAATTCCGTCCTTGTCGTGTCCGGCTATTTCAAGAAAGACACCACGACCACCGCCGCCGACAAAATGGCGCGGGTACTGGAAGCGGAAGCCGCTGCTACGCAAAAATCGGCAATTTAACCGACTGTAAAGAAGCAAATTTAACGCTTTTGCCGCTGTACAGCCCCCGCTGTTCCGTGGTACAATGAAACCACGGAATAGTGGGGCTGGCTGTCGGAAACGGAGGATTTTATGTTAAGACAAGCCACCCAAAACCTCATTACCGCCCTTTATCCGAGATTGTCCCATGAGGACGAATTGCAAGGCGAGAGTAATTCCATATCGAACCAAAAAAGGATACTCGAAACCTACGCAAAACAGAACGGCTTTACCAATCTGCGCTGGTACACCGACGACGGTTTTTCCGGCGCGAACTTCCAGCGGCCCGGATTTCAAGCCATGCTTGCGGACATTGAAGCCGGGAAAGTGGGTACGGTCATCGTCAAGGACATGAGCCGGTTAGGGCGAAACTACTTGCAGGTAGGGTTTTACACGGAAATGCTGTTCCCTCAAAAGGGTGTGCGTTTTATCGCTGTCAACGATAATGTGGACAGTGCCAGCGAGGGCATGGACAACGATTTTACCCCGCTGCGAAATCTGTTCAATGAATGGCTGGTGAGAGATACGAGCAAGAAAATCAAGGCAGTGAAAAAGTCAAAAGGCATGAGCGGCAAGCCTGTTACCAGCAAGCCGGTTTACGGCTATGTGATGGACGAGGACGAGAATTTTATTATAGACGAGGAAGCCGCCCCGGTGGTGCAGCAGATTTACCAGCTTTGCCTTGCCGGGAACGGCCCGACCAAGATTGCCCGTATGCTGACGGAGCAGCAAATCCCCACGCCGGGGACGCTGGAATACCGCAGGACGGGCAGCACCCGCCGCTACCACCCCGGCTATGAGTGTAAATGGGCGACGAACACCGTCGTTCATATCCTCGAAAACCGGGAGTACACCGGCTGTCTGGTAAACTTCAAGACGGAAAAGCCCTCTTACAAGACCAAGCACAGCGTAGAAAATCCCATTGAGAAGCAGGCCATTTTTGAGAACCACCATGAGCCGATTATTGACACGGAAACATGGGAGCGTGTGCAGGAGTTACGCAAGCAGCGCAAACGCCCGAACCGCTATGACGAAGTGGGGCTGTTCTCTGGTATGCTGTTCTGCGCCGACTGCGGCCATGTGATGTACCAGCAGCGGTATCAGAACAAGAACCGCAAGCAGGACTGTTACATCTGCGGCAGCTACAAGAAGCGCACCCGCGACTGTACGGCGCACTTTATCCGCACCGACCTGCTGACCGCCGGTGTCCTCTCCAATCTCCGGCAAGTGACGGAGTATGCTGCCAGGCACGAGAGCCGTTTTGTAAAGCTGCTGATCCAGCAGAACGAAATCGGCGGCAAGAGAAAGACCGCCGCAGCCACCAAGCAGCTTGAACAGGCGCAGGAGCGGATTGCCGAAGTGAGCCGCATTATCAAGCGGCTGTATGAGGACAATGTGAACGGCAAAATCAGCGACGAGCGTTTCATGGAACTGTCGGCAGACTATGAGCAGGAGCAGCGGGAACTGAAAGACCGCGCCGCCGCATTGCAGGCGGAACTGGACAAGTCGCAGGCCGCCACCGTCAACGCGGAAAAGTTTATGGGTATCGTCCGCAAGCACCTTGCCTTTGAGGAATTGACCCCCACCCTCTTGCGGGAAATGATTGAGAAAATCGTCGTGCATGAGTGCAGCTATGACGAGAACGGCACCCGCAGGCAGGACATTGAGATTTATTACAGCTTTGTCGGCAAAATTGACTTGCCCGAAGCCTAACGCCCGACCTATCCGACACAATGGCCAAGTGCCGGATAGGAACGGCAAAATTTTTTACACTTCTATTACTTCTTTATCGC
>CAMKSQ010000059.1 GCA_946415475.1 uncultured Bacteroidales bacterium | reverse complement strand
GCTTTAACGGGGTGTTGAAAGGGTGGTTAAAGCACAGGACGTGACATTGGAGGTGCGTCTGGACGGGGTGGGTGTGCTTTAACGGGGTGTTCAAAGGGTGGTTAAAGCACAGGACGTGACATTGGAGGTGGGTCTGGACGGGGTGGGTGTGCTTTAACGGGGTGTTGAAAGGGTCGTTAAAGCACAGCGTGAGGCATTAGAGGTCGCTCAGGACAGGGTAGGTGTGCTTTAACGGTGATGGGAGGAGAGACAGCTCAAAACCGAATCTCGTCCTTAAAATTAGCCTAAAACAAGGATGAGAGGGGCTTAAACCGGGGTTCGTCCTTAAAAACAGGCGATAATAAGGATGAGAACCGGGGACGGCGGAAGGGATACCCTCCAGGGGGCTTGTGCACCCCCGCACAAGGGTAGGGGGAGGGGCCCACAGCGGCGACGTCGTCAGACGGAGCGTTGCGAAATGGGAGGGGCCGGAACGGAGCGAAGCGTAGTGGAGTCCCCCTGGAGGGTATCCCTTCTGTTGTCCTGAAGGTCCAGGGCGTGGACCTTCGCGCAAAAAAAGTATAGGAAAATTGTATTGAGGGTCCAAGGCGTGGACCTTCGCGCAAGGAGATCCCAGATCAAGTCCGGGATGAGGCGGATCAAGCCCGGGATGAGGAGAAAGGGACAAGCCGCGATTGCAAATAACCTGCCCTACAAGGCACTTCAAGTACAATCGCGGCTGAGCCAAAGAGATCCCGGGGCAAGTCCGGGATGAAGGGGGGCGGAGCCGGGATGAGGAGAGTCGGGGCCACAGGCGGGACGCCTTAGCGGCGCTGGACTTCGTATTGGTCGATGCCGATGGCGCGGAGGTCGCGGATGAAGTCGGAGGTGACGGCCACCTGGAACTTCTTGGAATAGAACTGGATGCGGTAGCGGGTGCCGGGGTCAAACAAATATAGCGTGAGGGGAATGTTGCCCTTGTGCTTTTTCACTACCCTCACCAGATCCTGGCGGAACTGCTGGGTAAGCATGGGCGTGGTGATGTCCATGCAGAAGCCCGTGAGCAGCTCGTCCGAAATGTTCCCCAGCAGGGTGACTTTCTTCACCTTGAAGGCGTACGGAGCCGTTTTTCCCTGCGCGCGCTCTTCCGGCTTCAGGAAGAACTTCTCCTCCACCACGCCTTCAAAGAAGAGCGTAGCCTTGGGATGCATGTATTGCATGAAGGCCTCATGGTCCTTGCCAAAAAGCGTGAGCTCATACGAGCCGCTATAGTCCTCCAGCATGGTGCGGGAATAAGGCTTGCCTGTTTTGGTGGTCAACTGCTTGAAATCGGTTACAATACCCGCCACATACACCTTGGCGGTCTTTTTTTGCGCCTCGCACTCCGCCACAAAATTCCCCAGATCGGCCAGGTGGCAGTTGGTAAAGTTGTGCATCTCGAAGGCATAACGGTCCAGCGGATGCGAGCTCAAATACATGCCCACCAGGTCTTTTTCCCGCTGCAGCAGTTCCATGATATCCAACTCGCCCTCGTTCTCCGGCAGCGGCGGGCGCTCCGGCTTCATCTCCTCCATGTCCCCAAACAGCGATGCGGCGCTGGTCACGGCATCGTTCTTATACAGGTCCCCATAACGGGTAATCTGGTCGATAAACATCTCTCCCCCACGCCCGAACTGGAAGTACATGCTGCGCTTGTGGCCAAAACTGTCGAAGGCGCCGGAGTTCACCAGGCTCTCGAAGCTCTTGCGGTTCACACAACCGGCCATGCGCTCCACGAAGTCGTAAATATCGGTAAATAAGCCGTTTTCCTCGCGTTCCTTGACGATGGCATCCACCACGTTGGCGCCAAAGCCCTTGATGGAACCCAAGGCAAAGCGCACGTCTCCGTTCTTGTTCACGGTGAAGTGGCCGGAACTCTCGTTGATATCCGGATTGAGCACCTTGATGCCATGGCCTTTGCAATCGTCCATGATTTTGGTGATTTCCTCCATGCTCTTGGCACAGTTGAGGCAGCTGGCGAAGAACTCCGACGGATAGTGGCACTTGAGCCAGCCGGTCTGGTAACTCACCCAGGCGTAGCAGGTGGCGTGGGACTTGTTGAAGGCGTACTGGGCGAACTTCTCCCAGTCCTTCCAGATTTTGTCCAGCACCTTCTCCGGATGCCCGTGGGCCTGGCCGCCGCTCATGAACTTGTCCTTGAGAGAGTTCAGGATGTCGATCTGCTTCTTACCCATGGCCTTGCGCAGCTTGTCAGCCTCGCCTTTGGTAAAGCCGGCCAAATCCTGCGACAGAAGCATCACCTGCTCCTGATACACGGTGATACCGTACGTGTCTTCCAGACGGGGTTTCATCTCCGGAAGGTCGTAATCGATGGCCTGCTCACCCAGTTTTCGCGCCACAAAGTCCGGGATATAATCCATCGGCCCGGGTCGATAAAGGGCGTTCATAGCAATCAAGTCCTCGAACCGTTCCGGCTTGAGCTTCTGCAGCCAGGTCTTCATGCCCTCCGATTCAAACTGGAACACGGCGGTAGTATCCCCGCGGCCATAGAGTTCCAAGGTGGGTTTATCGTCAATGGGAATGGCTTCTATGTCGATATCTTCCCCGTGATGCTCCTTGATGAGGTTCAGGCAGTTATGGATAATCTGGAGGGTAATGAGCCCCAGGAAGTCCATCTTGAGCATGCCCACGTCCTCGATATAATGGCCGTCGTACTGCGAGGTGCGCACATCCTCCCCCGTTTCCTTATCCTTGGAAAGGGTGATGGGCAGATAATTGGTAAGGTCTCCCCTGCCGATAATGGTTGCGCAGGCATGCATGCCGGTCTGGCGTACGCTGCCCTCCAGCGCCTGCGCGTACTTGAGCACCTCCTTGTTGATCTCCGGCCCGTTCTTGAGCTCCTCGATGAACTCCGGCACCAGCCTGTAGCAGTTTTTCAGGGTGATTTTTACGTCGGCGTCCTCCAGGCCCACCTGGTAGGTTTTGCCATCCCGCTCCACTACCTTGAAACCGGGCTTCAGCTCGTCCAGCTTGGGGTTGAAGGGGTATTCCCTCTCCTTTTTCTCGCTCAGGCGGTCCGGCACCATCTTGGTGAGGCGGTTGCTCTCGTCAATGGAAAGCCGGCTGATGCGCGCCACGTCCTTGATGGCGCTCTTGGCTGCCATCGTCCCGAAAGTAATTACGCGCGAGACATGCGAAGAACCGTACTTTTGCTCCACGTACTGGTGCGCCTTGGTAAGGTCCTCGAAGTCCACGTCGATATCCGGCATGGAGATACGGTCCGGATTGAGGAAACGCTCGAACAGGAGCTGGTACTTGATAGGGTCTAAGTTGGTGATTTTGAGGCAATAAGCTACCACGGAGCCGGCGGCGGAACCACGTCCGGGACCCACCATGGAGCCTGCGGCGCGGGATGCAGCAATGTAGTCCTGCACGATGAGAAAATAGTCCGGGAAGCCCATGCGGCAGATGGTCTTGAGCTCAAAGTCGATGCGCTCCTCCTGCTCCTCCGTCAGCGTTTCCCCGTAGCGCTGATGCGCGCCCTGGTACGTCAGATGGCACAGGTACGCCACCGAATGGCAGAAACCATCCCCGCGGTAGGTGCCGTGCTTGTCACATCGACCCGCATCAATAATGTCCTTGTATTTTTCCAGGTACGTGTCGATTTCCGCCATAAAGGCAGGGTCAATCTCGTACACGGGCAGCACGGGATCCCGGTCGATGGAATAACTCTCCACCTTTTCCGCCACTTCCAGCGTGTTGGCCAGCGCCTCCGGATGGTCCGGGAACAGCGCCAGCATCTCCTCTTCAGACTTGATGTACTCCTGCTGAGTGTAGCGCAGGCGGTTGGGATCGTCAATATAGGAATTGGTGGTGAGGCAGATGAGGCGGTCGTGCACGGGGCCGTCTTCCTTGCGCACG
>CAMKSQ010000058.1 GCA_946415475.1 uncultured Bacteroidales bacterium | reverse complement strand
CATCCCTTCCTAGAGCCCCCTCTAGGGCCCCACCCCGTGCTTTAACCACCCTTCCGGGTCCTGCTTAAAGCACACCATCCCTTCCTAGAGCCCCCTCTAGGGCCCCACCCTGTGCTTTAACCACCCTTCCAGGTCCTGCTTAAAGCACACTATCCCTTTCCAAAGGCCCCTCCAGGGCCCCACCCTGTGCTTTAACCACTCCAGCGGGCAAAGTGGGCTGGTCGATAAGCGATTGTGTATGAGCAATTTACGGAAAATCCTCGGCGCAAATGGAGCCGAGGATTATGCGTAAAACACTGTGTAACAGTAGGTTACAAACCAGCGGATTTTAGCGGCGGAGGCTGGTACCACCCTAACGGATCACCAGGCGATGGATGCGGCGGGGCACGGAGACCAGAATCTCGTACGGGATGGTGCCCAGGATGTCGGCCAGTTCACTGGCGGTAGGATCCTCGCCAAAAATGGTGACGGTGTCACCCACGGCGCAAGGGATACCGGTCACATCCAGCATACACATGTCCATACAGATATTGCCTATAGTAGGCGCACGGTGGCCGTTGACGCTGAAGGAGGCGTTGCCACGGCCGAGGTGACGGTCCAGTCCGTCTGCGTAGCCCACCGGGATGGTGGCGATGACGGTACCTTCCTTGGCGTGGCCCCATCGACCATAACCGATGGTGTCCTTCGGTCCTAAAGTTTTCACCTGCAGCACCTTACACTTGAGCGACGCGACGGGCGCAAGCTGTTTTTCCGGAAGGGCGCTGATGCCGTAAATGCCGATTCCCAATCGTACCATATCGAACTGGAACTGCGGGAAACGCTCGATGCCGGCGGAGTTCAGGATATGGCGCATGGGCATGTAGCCGATGCCATCGGCAATGTAATTCACATTGTCGCGGAAAAGGTGAATCTGGCCCAGGGTAAAATCGTCCTCCGCCGGGTCCTCAGCCACGCAAAGGTGGGAGAAAACGGCCTTGACTTTTACCTCCGGAGTCTGCTTCAGGAACTCCACCAGCTCCGGCAGTTCGTCCGTCACGAAGCCCAGCCGGTGCATGCCGGTGTCCAGCTTGATGTGGATGGGATAATCTTTGAGGTTCCGTTCCCGAAGGATCTCCACCAACTTCTTGAGGGAGTACAAGTTGGGAATGGAAGGTTCCATACGCGTGTCGATAATTTCCGGATAAAAATCCGTGCCGGCGGTGAGTACCAGGATGGGAAGGGAGATACCGTTTCGACGCAGTTCCAGACCCTCTACAGGATAGGCGACGGCCAGATAATCCGCTCCGGCGCGCTGCATCATGGAAGCGAACTCTACACCGCCGTGACCGTATGCGTTTGCCTTCACCAGAACCAGGAGCTTGGTTTTGGGATCCAGCAAGGAGCGGAAGTAACGGTAATTTTCCGTTGCCGCCTTGAGGTTCAGTTCCAAACGGGAGAAATCGTCTTGCAGTTCGCGCATGCCTATCGTTTTAATATCATGCAAAAATACTATTTTTGACCGACATTTTGTCATAAAAGTTGTAATTTTGCAGAAGGGCGTAGTTTTTGCGAGAAGTACGCACGCTAAAAGATAGTATTATGTCAAGTGTAGGAATTTGGATTCTCATGATAGTGGTGATGGTGCTCAGTCTCCTCATCCAAGGTCGTCTTAATACCCGTTTCGAGAAATATTCCCAGGTGCCGCTGGGGCTCTCTGGCGCAGAGGTTGCCAACCGCATGTTACAGGCCCACGGGATTCGGGATGTAAAAATTGTGTCGATACCCGGCAAACTCACGGACCATTACGATCCCACCACCAAAACCGTGAATCTGAGCGAGAATGTGTACTATGGCAGGTCGGTGGCCGCCGCTGCCGTCGCCGCCCATGAGTGCGGGCATGTGGTTCAGCACGCTACGGGCTATGCCTGGCTGAGGATGCGCAGCGCCCTGGTGCCTGTGGTCTCCTTCTCCAGCAACATCGTTTCCTGGGTACTGCTGGCCGGGGTTATTTTCATCAACACCTTCCCTTCACTGCTGTGGATTGGTATTGCCCTGTTTGCCCTTACCACTCTGTTCAGTTTCATTACCCTTCCGGTGGAGATTAACGCCAGTGCCCGGGCTGTGTCCTGGCTGGAAAGCGCCGGCATTGTAAGCTACGAGACCAAACCCATGGCTGTGGATGCCCTCAAGTGGGCCGCCTACACCTACGTGATCGCCGCCCTGGGCTCACTCGCCACCCTGCTGTACTACATCTCCATCGGCAACAGCCGCCGCTAAATTTCGCTGGTCCGTAACATATTGTCACACAGTATTTTACGCATAATCCTCGGCTCCATTTGCGCCGAGGATTTTCCGTAAATTATTCATACACAATCACTTGCCGACCAGTCCACTTTGCCCGCTGGAGTGGTTAAAACACGGGGTGTGGTCCTGGAGTGGGCTCTAGGAAGGGATGGTGTGCTTTAAGCAGGACCTGGAAGGGTGGTTAAAGCACGGGGTGTGGTCCTGGAGTGGGCTATGGAGGGGAATGGTGTGCTTTAAGTGGGTCATAGAAGAGTGGTTAAAGAACAGGGTGGGGCCATGGATGAGGTTCAGGAGGGGATCGGTGTGCTTTAAGCAGGACCTGGAAGGGTGGTTAAAGCACGGGGTGTGGTCCTGGAGTGGGCTATGGAGGGGAATGGTGTGCTTTAAGCAGGACCTGGAAGGGTGGTTAAAGAACAGGGTGTGGCCCTGGAGTGGGCTCTGGAGGGGGACGGTGTGCTTTAATCGGACCCACGGAGGGTGGCACCAGGCCATGTTGGTCATAAAGTTGTGATAGTTAATGGTCTGACTATCAGGTGGCTATTTAATAATCCTCGTTCAAAAATCGAACGAGGATTATTAAATAAACTACTCATTATCAATCACTTAACAATCACCCATAAGCGCGAGTGAGGGCACGAAAAAAGCCAGGCGGGAGGCCTGGCGGGGAATCCGTTGAACTGCAGCGATTCGAACGCTGACTGAGGGAACCAAAATCCCTAGTGCTACCATTACACCACAGTTCAATTCGGGACTGCAAAGATAAAACAATTCTTTGGAAAAAGTGTTAACTTTGTGAAAAATTGAGGGGAGGGGTAACGTAAACATTTTATGTTTCGGAGAGGGGGTATCGTAAACATTTTTATTGTTCATGGTGAAGTCTCTCCCCCGAGGGGAGGGGTTTCGGGAGGGGATAACGTTAACATTTTTTATATTTCATGAAATGAAAGGTGTACACATTTTTCTGGCCGATGGTTTCGAGGACATGGAGGCCCTGGGTACGCGGGACGTGCTGCTGCGCGGCGGCGTAGAGGTAAGGACGGTGTCCATTACGGACGATTACATGGTGGAAAGTTCCCACGGACTGCCCGTTTCGGTGGATACCAGCTGGGCCGATCTGGAAGTGATGGAACCGGGCACCGACGGCACGGACGTCATGATTTTCCCGGGCGGCATGCCGGGCAGCAAGAACCTGGCCCAGCACGAGGAACTGATGGAAATCCTGCAGGACCACTGGGCCCGTGGAGGCGCTGTGGCGGCCATCTGCGCCGCTCCCGGACTGGTGGTTTCCCAACTTCCCGGTCTGGAAGGGAAGGCGTTCACCTGTTTCGACGGCTTTGAAGAGGCGCTCATTGGCAAAGGTGCTGTGTACAAAAAGGAAAGCACCGTTACGGACGGGCAGCTCATCACCGGACGCGGCGCGGGACATGCCGTGAACTTCGGCCTGGCCATTCTCCGTTACTTGAAAGGAGACGCGGCTGCCGAGAAGGTAAAAGCAGGCCTGATGCTCTGATTATCCCCGTTTTTCGCGAAAAAAGTCCAGCATAAGCGCGGCGCATTCCTCTTGAAGAATGCCGCCGACGGCCTCCGTGCGGGGATGGAGCAGGGAAGGGGAGAAAAGGGAGTAGCCGCGACGCTGGTCCGGGGCGCCATAGACGATGCGGCCCATCTGGGACCAAGCCAGGGCACCGGCGCACATGGGACAGGGCTCCACAGTCACATACAAGGTGCACTCACTCAAATACTTGCCGCCCATGGCCTCGGTGGCGGCGGTAATGGCGATCATTTCCGCATGGGCGGTGGTGTCGTGCAGCCTTTCGGTCTGGTTATGTCCCCGGCCGATAATGCGTCCTTTCCACACCACAACGGCCCCGATGGGGATTTCTCCATCGGCGCGTGCGGCCTGGGCTTCCGAAAGCGCCTCCCGCATGAATTTTTCGTCTTGCTCCATATGGCAAAGATAGGAATTTATTTGTATCTTTCCTCTATAAATCCAATCTTCGCACAGCACAGACGTTTCCAGCGA
>CAMKSQ010000057.1 GCA_946415475.1 uncultured Bacteroidales bacterium | reverse complement strand
CACACTCTGGACCTTCAGTACACTTTCCGGCCCCATTCTTTGCGCCAAGGTCCACGCTCTGGACCTTCGGTACTCTTTCCGGCCCCATTCTTTGCGCCAAGGTCCACACTCTGGACCTTCAGTACACTTTCCGGCCCCATTCCTTGCGCGAAGGTCCACACTCTGGACCTTCGGGTTGGTATTTTGCAGAATAGTGAGTATCTTTATGCAAACTATCAAAGCATGGAAATAATGGAATCGGACCGGATTTTACTCCGGGAATGGAGAGAGAGTGATGCGGACGCGCTGTTCAAGTGGGCATCAGACCCGTTGATTGGCTCCAGGGCCGGATGGCCGCCCCACCAAAGCCGGGAAGAAAGCCTGGAGATCATTCGGACCCTTTTTCACAATGACACCACCTGGGCCATCGTGTGGAAAGAGACTGGAGAAGCCATCGGCGCCATGGGGTATGGCCCCTCCTGCGACTGCAATCTTCCGGCACGGGCCGATGAGCCTATTGCGGGTTATTGGATAGCAAAACCCTATTGGAACAGAGGTATTTGCACGGAGGCACTTACACTAATGATTGAACATATCCGTCAGACCACGGAAATCAAATCTCTCATCAGCGGACACTTTGTAGATAACCCGGCCAGTGGTCGCGTGATGGAGAAATGTGGTTTTATCCCTACAGGAGAAACTGTTGTGGACGAATCACAATATGCGGGAAAAGATCGTCCCATCCGTGTTCTGCGTCTGGAGCTCTAACTACGCACAATCCAACATCTTTGCCACATCTTCGTAGGACAGTCCTGTTGTTCGGCTAAGTTGCTCGATGTTGCAGGAGAACCTGTAACGAAGTTGTTTCAGGAGTTCCGTCTGCTCCTCAAAACTCAAATGAGAAATGCTGGACTTCTGAAACAGACTGTTGGCTAAATCCGGGATAGCAGAAATAATGATTTGATCCTTGAAAGACGGCATAGCGGCATCATCGACACTTAATTTCTTTTTTGCCTTAGAGGAACTGTTCAAGAAATAGTTATAACGTTTAGGTGTGCTGAACTGCCCCTCTACAGCATCAATGTCGATATACGATTCTGGCAAAATGTAACCTTCTTCGCCCAAGAGAAAAGTCTCAGGGATATCCTGCCTACTGTGGAGCAACTTGACTCGACCCCATCTTGATAGATTACCTAATGGGGTGCCTTTCTGGTGAACTTCTGTGAAAAAGCAGGCTCCCGTTCCCCAAGGATACTGCAAGGGATGCGCACAAATATTCGCTGCGACACAGTTCATCTGAATATAGGCAATGACACGTTCAACCGCCTCATTACTGTTCTCGATTTCCTGAATGTCTACTTCATTCCGTCTTAGCAGTTCCTTGATGCAATATTTGTGTCTCACATACCTCGAATATTGATTCTTGAATGTCGTGATAAACAGATCGGCCTCATCCCTTGAACCACAAGCAATAAGGAAATGCACATGATTGGACATCAAGGTAAAGGCAAATACGCGTATTTCCATCAAGGCGGAAACCAGTGCAACCTTATTCATGCCAATCTTGAAGTCTTTATCTTCTCTGAACCAAACCTTGTTCTCCAGGTGTTTTGTAGTTATAAAATATAGTTTCATATCATTGTTGTTTTGTTTTCTGTTTGCGTGAAGGTCCACACTCTGGACCTTCAGTACACTTTCCGGCCCCATTCCTTGCGCCAAGGTCCAGCCAATGGACCTTCAGGCAAGGGAGGCGGGTCTACAGGTCACAGTGGAGCTGGAGTGAGAGGCCGGGAGTGGGCGGACGGCCGACGCGGACCATCCAGCTGCCGCGAAGGTAGACTTTGAGGGTAATCCAGCGGAAGCGGTGCTTCCAACTTCCTACCAGCGACATGGCCCCACCACGGCCGGAGTAGGCCGGTACAGAGAAATTCCCCGGCGCATCCCTTTCGTACACGTAAATGCGGTCGTTCCACTGGTCGATCAAAAACCCTGTCAACCGGAAGTACGCACTCCAGGTACGCTCATCCTTGTATCCGCCCTCCCAGTAGTTTAGAACGCCAACCTTCTCACACTGAACCACTTCCAGCCGCGAAACCGCGCTCCACGGGCCTATGCCAAACTTCCCATCCACCCGGAAGGCGTGCCGCGGCCGTTCATAGTTCCGATATCGTTCCGTAAACCGTACGTCCAAGGCCCAGGCCGATGCCATCTGCCACTGCCATCCTGCGTACACCCGCAGTTGGAAGCGCGAGGGGGCCACGGATGGAATCGGCAAAAAAGCCGCATCCGCAGTCAAGGAAGTCTGGTGCCTGGGCACGCTGCTGCCAAAACCGCTTCGACCTGCCAACGCTCTCCGCTGCTCAGACTTATACTCTGCACCCGCCGCCAAGGCATACTCACCATACTTTTTCCCCGAAAAGCGGGAAGGCACCACTCGCCCCTGAAAAGCCATTTTAACCGGTCCGACAGGTCCCCGGAAGGCCGCCATCCCTGCAAAACCACCATTCTTCCAGGCCACTTCTCCTGCCGCATCCCAACCGCGCCAGTTCCATCGGGTATCCACCGCGGCGGTCAGCGAACCCGGCTTCCCGAAGGTGTACGAGACCGTCGACCCAACCTGTCCATGTCGCCCTTGCCATGCACCATGTGCACCCAGAAGCCCGTCCAGGCCGCCAAAGGCCGTCGCCTGCCAATGCGTCCCGGCATAAGTATACGCCGCGCCCCGGTGCACCAGTTCCGATGAATACGACCACACCGGCGAGATGCCCGGCGTCCGGCGGATAAAAGCATCCACTGTCGATAAACTGCTCATGGAAAAGCCGCTCCAAAATGCCAAACCCTGCCCGTAGCGGGCGTTGAAATCGCCCACCAGGAGCGTGTGACCGCGAAATTGGGCCTCTCCGTAAAATGTCCCGTCCTTGCCTCTCCAGGCACCGCCGGCCCGCCACCAACTGCCCGACACCCGCACCTTTCCGCCAATCGACGTCAGCGTACCACGCACCAGGGCCGATGCCCGTACGCGAACCGTATCGGCAACACCGGGAAGCCGGTCCGACGCCAGCGACAGGAACGGCCGCAGCACGGCAACGAGCTCCGCGGAGAATCCATCGACCAAAGCCAGTTCTTCCCATGAGAGGATGTCGCCGGCCGAAGAACGGTAATCGGCCAGCGAGGCAATCTGGTACTCCGTCAGGATGCCATCGGCACGGATATGCGCGGCATTGATACGGATACGACGGCCTTGCCGGGCTTCCAGCTGCGAGACCCAGTAATCGTCCACTTCTTCATCGGAGGAGGCGCCCGAAAGAAAGCGGGCCGCCCGGAGAACTTCCTCGTCCTGCGCCCATGCCCACCAGGCAAAGAGCAGGGAAACCATCAAACACACAAGCCTTCTCATGCCCGCAAGGTACAAACTCCCCGGCGAAAAAAACAGCATCTGTTGATAACTTGTGTTGTTTCACATGATTTTTTGCTGTTTTTTAATTATATTTGTACAAATTAACATTTCCAGATGGACAAAATTACCCTTCACGACAAAACTTTCCGTCGCTTTATTCCCAATGAGGAAATCGAAAAAGCCATCGATCAGGTGGCGGAACGTCTGAACAAGGACTATGCAACCTGCACGGATGAGGACCCTGCCATTTTCCTGTGCACCCTGAACGGCGCGGTTATCTTTGCCGCGGAACTGCTCAAACGGGTTACCTTCCCGCTGATGCTCAAAGCCGTCAAACTGTCGTCCTATGAGGGCACCTGTTCCACCGGCGTGGTAAAGACGGAAGTCCCGCTTCCGGCCAACCTGGAAGGCAAACGGGTCATTATCGTGGAAGACATCGTGGATACGGGCAACACCATCGTGGCCATGAGCAAGCAGCTCAAGGAGAAGAATGTAAAAGACGCCCGCGTGTGCACCCTGCTGCTCAAGAAGGAAGTGTACAAGAAGGACGTGAAACTGGACTATGTCGCCATGGAAATTCCCAACCGCTTCATTGTCGGCTTCGGCCTGGACTATGACGAGCTTGGACGCAATATCAAAGACATTTACGTTTTAGATGACTAACCACATGAAGTATTATGTTCTGTTTGGGCCTCCGGGCGCCGGAAAAGGCACCCAGGCCGGGTCGATGGTAGAACGCTACCACCTGTGCCATCTATCCACCGGAGAACTCCTGCGCAGCGAAATCGCCGCCGGGACGGAACTTGGCAAGCAAGCCAAAGCGCTGATCGACGCGGGCAATCTGGTCCCGGACGAGGTCGTGGAAGGCATGATTGAATCCAAATTCCGCTCCACCAAGGGTGTCGATGGCTTCTTGCTGGACGGTTTTCCGCGCACCATTGCCCAGGCAGAGGCGCTGGACAGCATGCTGGCAAAATCCGGCGAAGGTGTAACCGCCTGCGTATCGCTCATGATTCCGGATGCCCTCATCCACGAGCGCATCGCCCACCGGGCCACCATTGAAGGCCGTGCCGATGACGCCCGCCCGGAAATAGTGGAAAACCGCATCAAAACGTACCACGCCAAAACCGAACCGCTCATTGCGTACTACCGCAAAGCCGGCAAGTACCATGAGATAGACGGTGTAGGCAGTATAGACGCAGTCCGCGAACGGATTTTCTCCGTGATGGACCAGTTCTAAATCCACAGTTTCAAGCCCCATCCCTCCCGGATGGGGTTTATTGTGTTGTGCCGAAGGTCCAGGGGATGGACCTTGGCGCAAAGAATGGGGCCGGAAAGTGTACGGATGTCTTTCCCTGAAAAAAGTTGACTCGTAAAACACACGAGTCACAATGTTTCA
>CAMKSQ010000056.1 GCA_946415475.1 uncultured Bacteroidales bacterium | reverse complement strand
CGGGAAGCCACGTCACGGGGAACCAGGTTACCGAAGGCCGGATAACGGCGCTCCAGATAGTAATCCCTATCCTCTTCAGGAATCTGGGAAGGTTTGATCTGATGGCTGCGCAGTTTTTCAACGTCTTCCTTCTTCTTGGGTACCCAGATACGGCCGTCGTTACGCAGGGACTCGGACATGAGGGTAAGTTTGCACTGCTGGTCACCGTGCACCGGAATACAGGTGGGGTGAATCTGGGCAAAGCAAGGATTGGCGAAGAAAGCACCCTTGCGATATGCCTGCATGGCGGCACTACCGTTGGAGTTCATGGCGTTGGTGGAGAGGAAATAGGTATTGCCATAACCACCGGTTGCCAGAACAACAGCATGGGCACCGAAGCGCTCGATTTCACCGGTAACAAGGTTACGGGCGATGATACCCTTGGCCTCACCGTTGATAATCACCAGGTCCAGCATCTCATGACGCGGATAGCTCTTGACGGTACCTGCGGCGATTTCCTTATTCAGGGAAGCGTAGGCACCCAGCAGGAGCTGCTGACCGGTTTGTCCGCGGGCATAGAAAGTACGGCTCACCTGCACGCCACCGAAGGAACGGTTGGCCAGGTATCCGCCGTATTCACGGGCGAAAGGAACACCCTGTGCCACGCACTGGTCGATAATGGCGGCACTAACCTCTGCCAGACGATATACGTTGGCTTCGCGGGAACGATAGTCACCACCTTTGATGGTGTCGTAGAACAGACGATAAACGGAGTCGTTGTCGTTCTGGTAGTTTTTGGCAGCATTGATACCACCCTGTGCGGCGATGGAGTGCGCACGGCGGGGGGAGTCGCTGATGCAGAAGATCTTCACGTTGTATCCCATCTCGCCGAGAGACGCAGCTGCAGATGCACCGCCAAGACCAGTACCTACCACAATCACTTCCAGTTTCCGTTTGTTGTTCGGAGAAACAATCCGGATTTCTGCTTTACGCTTGGACCATTTTTCTTTGAGCGGTCCGTCCGGAATCTTGGAAATAAGTTTAGAATCGGCCATATAGTTGATAATTGTATTTGCTAGCACGCAAAAATAAGCATTTTTCGTGAATAAATTAGGACTTTTCGTTAAAAAAGCGAACCACTTTCGTCCGGATTGTATTTTCGCTGAGCCAAATAGGCATCCATCCCCAGGTGTTGATACGCCATTTCCGTGGCTATTCGCCCGCGCTGGGTGCGGATAATGAACCCTTCCTTTATAAGGAACGGCTCATACACCTCCTCCAGCGTACCGGCATCCTCACTGATGGAAGTAGCCAGCGTTCCAACACCCACAGGCCCGCCTTTAAAGGTAAGGATCATGGTGCGAAGGATCTTATTGTCGATGGCATCCAGTCCCCGCTTGTCAATCTTGAGCTTATTCAAGGCAAAACGCGTGATTTCCAAGTTGATACGTCCGTCTCCTAGCACCTGGGCAAAATCTCTGACGCGCTTGAGGAGCGCATTGGCGATACGCGCCGTACCGCGGCTGCGGAGCGCAATCTCATAAGCGGCATCTTCGTCGATCTCCAAAGCCAGGATGCGTGCGCTGCGCATCACAATCAGTTTCAAATCTTCCGTATCGTAATATTCCAGCGCACAGTTAATGCCGAAACGGTCCCTGAGCGGCGCCGTAAGCAAACCGCTCCGGGTAGTGGCCCCCACCAGCGTAAAAGGATTCAGGTTGATGCGTACGGAACGCGCTCCCGGTCCTTTGTCGATCATGATATCAATCACATAATCCTCCATGGCGGAGTACAGGTACTCTTCCACCTCCGGAGAAAGCCGGTGGATTTCGTCGATAAACAGCACGTCCCCAGCCTCCAGGCCGGTGAGCAATCCCGCCAAATCACCAGGCTTATCCAGCACCGGACCGGAAGTCACCTTCATGTTCACGCCCATCTCGTTGGCGATGATATGCGCCAGGGTAGTTTTTCCCAGACCGGGAGGCCCATGGAACAAAACATGGTCCAAGGCCTCTCCACGCATTTTCGCGGCCTTTATATATATATTCAGGTTGGATACGATTTCCTTCTGTCCGGTAAAATCGTCCAGCCCCTGGGGGCGGATAATTCCCTCAAATTCGCTATCTTTGCGGTCGGCCGGATTGTGCGGATCAAAGTCAGTCATGGCTCAAGGTCTAATCAATTCAAATACAAATATAGTTTTTATTTTTAAGAATTGTTGTTTTTAATAGGCTTGTCAATATGTTGAAAACTATATATAAGCTATTGAAAATCAATAAATTTAGTAAAAATTAATTTGTTGAAAACCTGCTGATATCGTGTGGATGGCCGGTGAATGGCCAGTGTGGAAATTTTACCCACAAAAGCCAGGAGGGTTATCAACAGGGTTATAAACAGGTTATCAACAGCCAAAACAAAGGAAATGTTGATAAGTCAAAAATCAACTGCACTGCTGCAAAAACAGCTTCAAGAAAGGGAAGAGGTCTTTTGCGGCGGGCTCTTCTTGTCTGCCCGGTGGATGGTTCTGTCCCAGGTAGCGCAGGAAGGATTTCATTTTATCATGCTGCCCACCCGCGAATCGGCGGAGTATTGCGCCGCGGATCTATATAATATGGTAGAAGGGGACTGCGTGTTCTTCCTGCCGGAGATGGGAAAAAGCGTGGAGCGCAGCAATTATAAATCGTCCCTGGGCGTGCAGCGTACGGCGGCCGTTGGTGAGTTATTAAATTGGAAGGACGATAAGAAGCTGTTCATCGTCACGTATCCAGAGGCGGTGGAAGAAAAAGTGCCCAGCGCGCAGAAGTTGCAGAATGCCCTTTTCAGCATCAAGGAAGGGGAGGAGATTCCGTACGACAGCATCCGCCTGCGCCTCCTGGAAGAAGGTTTCGACAAGGTGGATTTTGTATCGGCACCGGGCCAGTTCGCCCTGCGCGGCGCCGTCATCGACATTTTTTCCTATTCGTCCGACAAACCTTTCCGCCTGAGTTTCTTTGGCGATGAGGTGGAAAAGATCCATACCTTCGACTGTAATACGCAGCTTTCCATCGACCGGATTTCCCGTGCCGATATTTATCCGGACATCGCTGCGCGAGAGACGAATGAGGGGGAGAGTCTTCTCAATATGCTGCCCGCTGGCGCCATCGTCTGGCTGGATTCGTCGGACATGTATAAGGAAAGGGAGTTTTTCGCACCGCTCTGCTCCTTCAAGCACGTGTTTCTGGATATTCCGTTGCAGCAGGAGGATGTGGAAAAGGTGCAGTTCAACATTTCACCTCAGCCGGTATTCAACAAGAACTTCGAACTGCTCATGGGAGACATCCGCTCCCGCCTGGAGAACAGTTATAAGGTCTATATAGTAGGGGAGAAAGAAAGCCAGCTGGAACGCCTGCGCTCCATCATGCTGCAGGAGGAAAGGGCCGTGCTGCCGGAATTCGTGAAAGGCAAGAACATCCACAGCGGCTTTATCGACAATCAGGACCATATTTGTGTCTATACGGACCACGAGATTTTCGACCGCTTCCATCGCGTACGCATGCGCCGGACGGTGGAAAAGAGCGAACAGCTCACGATGAACGACCTGAGTGCGTTCAATATCGGCGATTTTGTGGTGCATATCGACCATGGCGTGGGTGTATTCGGCGGACTCGTTAAGATGAAGGACGATAAAGACCGCGTGCACGAGGTGGTGAAACTGCTCTACAGCGGTGGTGACGTGGTGTTCGTATCGGTCCATTCGCTGCATAAAATTTCCCGTTTCCGTTCCAAGGAAGGGGAGCCGCCGCGCGTGAACAAACTGGGTTCCAAGACCTGGGGCAACATGAAGCAGGCAGCCAAGTCCCGCGTAAAAGACATCGCCAAGGAACTCATTCAACTGTATGCAAAGCGCCGGGCTTCCAAGGGTTACGCTTACTCACCGGACACCTACCTGCAGGAGGAGTTGGAATCGTCCTTTATGTACGAGGATACACCGGATCAGGAACGTGCCACCAAGGCCGTGAAGGAGGATATGGAAGATACCTGCCCCATGGACCGGCTGGTCTGTGGCGATGTAGGTTTCGGTAAAACGGAAATTGCCATCCGGGCAGCATTCAAGGCCGCTTCGGACTCCAAACAGGTGGCGGTTCTGGTGCCCACTACCATCCTTTCGCTCCAGCATTATGAGACTTTCAAAGCCCGCCTGGCCAACCTGCCTTGTACGGTGGAATATGTAAGTCGCCTGCGCAGTACCAAGCAAATATCCGATATCAAGAAACGGCTCAAGGAAGGGAAAATAGACATCCTGATAGGCACGCATAAAATCCTGAGCGACAGCTTTGAATTCAAGGATCTGGGGCTGCTGATTATTGACGAAGAACAGAAATTCGGAGTAAGCGCCAAGGAAAAACTGCGCCAGCTCAAGCATACGGTGGATACTCTCACGCTTACCGCAACGCCTATTCCGCGCACCTTGCAATTCTCGCTGCTTGGTGCCCGTGATTTGTCTATCATTCAGACTCCGCCGCCCAACCGCATCCCCATTCAGACGGAGATTATCCTGTTTAATGAGGCTGAGGTTAAGAGCATCATCAATTATGAGCTCAACCGCGGCGGACAGGTATTTTTCCTGCACAACCGGGTGGAGGAACTTCCCGCCATCGCAGATATTCTGCACCGCCTGGTGCCGGATATGAAAATTTGCGTGGCGCACGGACAGATGGAATCCAAATCCCTGGAAGACAAGATGTTGGCTTTTATGCGTGGCGATTATGACCTCCTGCTCTGCACCACCATCGTGGAAAACGGCCTGGATATTCCCAACGCCAACACCATCATTATCAACCAGGCGCAGAATATCGGCCTGAGCGACCTCCACCAGCTGCGTGGCCGGGTGGGACGGTCCAACAAAAAAGCCTTCTGCTACCTCATTGTGCCGCCGCTCGTGAGCCTTTCCGACGATGCCCGTCGTCGGCTTCGCGCCATCGAGGAGTTCAGCGACCTGGGCAGCGGCTTC
>CAMKSQ010000055.1 GCA_946415475.1 uncultured Bacteroidales bacterium | reverse complement strand
ATTGCTAAAACAACCGGAGAGGAGATCAAGTAATTATGGCAAAGAAAGCAAACAAACCCGCAGAAGTCCAGGCACTTCCTACGGGCTATACCCCGGACCTGAAAAAGGTTTACAAGGAGGAAATCGTTCCCGCTCTCACCAAGCAGTTCTCTTACAGCACTGTAATGCAGGTTCCCAAGCTGGTGAAGATCACCCTCAACGAAGGTGTTGGCGACGCCACCCAGGACAAGAAAATGGTAGAAGAGGCCGCAGAGGAACTCTCCATCATCGCCGGTCAGAAGGCTGTCATCACCAACTCCCGCAAGGATATCTCCAACTTCAAACTCCGTAAGGGCATGCCCATCGGCACCAAAGTGACCCTGCGTGATGTGAAGATGTACGAATTCCTGGAGCGCCTCATCCGTGTTGCTCTCCCTCGTATCCGTGACTTCAACGGTATCTCCGAGAAAATGGACGGCCAGGGCAACTACACCCTCGGTATCAAGGAACAGATCATCTTCCCGGAAATCGAGATCGACAAGAACCCGCGCATCCACGGTGTTGAGATTACTTTCGTGACCACCGCCAAGTCCGACGAAGAAGCTTACGCTCTCCTGAAGGCTTTCGGTCTCCCGTTCAAGAAACATAATAACTAATATAGTAGCATGGCAAAGGAATCAATGAAAGCACGCGAAGTAAAACGCGCGAAATTAGTTGCTAAGTACGCCGCCAAGCGCGCTGCTCTGAAAGAGGCCGGTGATTACGCCGCTCTGGACAAGCTCCCCAAGAACGCTAGCCCCGTACGTCTCCACAACCGCTGCTCTCTCACCGGTCGTCCCAAGGGTTACATGCGCGAATTCGGCCTCAGCCGTATCCAATTCCGCGAGATGGCTTCCCAGGGTCTCATCCCCGGCGTAAAGAAAGCCAGCTGGTAATCGACAACACAAGTATTTATTTATAATTAACAATCGGATATCGGGCGTAAACATGCGCCGGTCCACAAAAAGACAAAACAATGACTGATCCTATTGCAGATTATCTGACCAGAATTCGCAACGCTTATAGCGCTGGCAAGAAAGTGGTGGAAATCCCTGCTTCCAACATGAAGCTCTCCATCACCAAAATTCTGTGTGAGAAAGGTTATATCCTCAGCTACAAGCTGGTTGAGGGTAACCCGTTCAACACCATCAAGATCGCCCTCAAGTATCACCCCCAGACCAAGGCCGCTGCCATCAAGAGCATCGTTCGCGTGAGCACCCCCGGTCTGCGTAAGTATGCCGATGTGGCCAACATGCCCCGCGTCCTCAATGGCCTGGGTATCGCTATCCTGTCCACCTCCAAGGGCGTCATCACCGACAAAGAAGCCAAAGAGCAGAACGTAGGTGGTGAGGTTATTTGCTATGTATACTAATAGAACAAAACTATGTCAAGAATTGGTAAATTACCTGTAGTCCTTCCGGCCGGTACCAAGGCAGAGCTCCTGGACGGCAACGTAGTGAAGGTGAAAGGCCCTCTTGGCGAGATGTCCCAGAAAGTAGATCCGGACATCACCGTTACCATCGAGGGAAATGAAATCAAGTTCACCCGCCCGAGCGACCTCCCTCGCTTCCGCTCCATGCACGGTCTGTACCGCGCTCTTGTTCACAACATGGTTGTGGGCGTGAGCGAAGGCTTCACCATCAAGCAGGAGTTCGTGGGTGTAGGTTACCGCGTGGCTGCTCAGGGCCAGCTCCTGTCCATGTCGCTGGGTTACTCCCACGACATCCAGATCATGCTCCCCAAGGAAGTCACCGCAGAGACCCCTCAGGTGCGTAAAGGTGAGAACCCTGTCCTCATCCTCAAGAGCGCAGACAAGCAGCTTATCGGTCAGGTAGCTGCCAAAATCCGTTCGTTCCGTCGTCCTGAACCTTATAAGGGTAAGGGTATCAAGTTTGTCGGTGAGCAGCTCCGCCGCAAGGCTGGTAAAACTGCTTCGGCCAAATAATTAGGAGGAAAGAGTTATGGCATTGAATAGAATTGAAAGAAGAAGAAGGATTCACTACAGAATCCGCAAGCACGTCAATGGCACTGCCGAGCGTCCCCGCATGGTCGTGTTCCGCTCCAACAAGCAGATCTATGTCCAGGTGGTGAACGACCTCGAAGGCAAGACCCTCGTGGCTGCCGCCTCCAATGACAAGGCCCTCGCCGCAAAGACCAAAGGCCTGAACGGTAAAGACGCTGCCGCCATCGTTGGCAAGGCCATCGCTGAGCGCGCCCTCGCCGCCGGTATCACCCAGGTGGCTTTCGACCGCGGAGGTTATCTCTTCCACGGCAGAGTTAAATCACTGGCAGACGCTGCCCGCGAAGGCGGCCTCGCTTTCTAATCATTGAGACTACTATGGCAAATTCTAATGTAAAAAGAGTAAAGACCTCTGACCTTGAACTCAAGGACAGACTGGTGGCCATCAACCGTGTGACCAAGGTCACCAAGGGTGGTCGTCACTTCCGCTTCGCTGCCATCGTCGTAGTCGGCGATGAGAACGGTGTGGTCGGTTACGGACTGGGCAAAGCCAACGAAGTTACCGCCGCTATCGCCAAGGGCGTAGAGGACGCTAAGAAGAACCTGGTGAAGGTCCCCGTGATCAACACCACCATCCCCCACGAGCAGGTGTATCGCTTCGGCGGTGCAGAGGTGTTCATGAAACCCGCTGCTGCCGGTACCGGTGTTAAGGCCGGTGGTGCTATGCGTGCCGTGTTCGAGAGCGCCGGCGTTCAGAACGTGCTGGCCAAGAGCAAGGGTTCTTCCAACCCGCACAACCTGGTAAAGGCCACCATCGCCGCTCTCACCGAGATGCGCGACGCCTATACCGTGGCTGGTCTGCGTGGTATCCCCATGAGCAAAGTTTTTAACGGTTAATTCTGAGAGAGACTATGGCAAAGCTTAAGATTACCCAGGTCCGCTCCAAGAATGGAGAGACCAAGCGTCAGATCGCAAACCTCAAGACTCTCGGTATCCGCCGGATGCACCAGACCGTGGAAGTGGAAGATACTCCCATCACCCGCGGCATGCTGGCCAAAGTGGCCCATCTGGTTACTTGTGAAGTAATTGACTAAGGAGGACTAAGAGATGAAACTTGAAAATCTGAAGCCCGCAAAGGGCGCAACCCATAACAGCAAGCGCGTAGGCCGCGGCCAGGGTTCCGGTAAAGGTGGCACCGCCACCCGTGGTACCAAGGGTGCACAGGCTCGCGCCGGCTATGAGCACAAAGTAGGTTTCGAAGGTGGTCAGATGCCCATTCAGCGTCGTCTTCCCAAGTTCGGCTTCAAGAACCCTACCCGCGTAGCTTACAAGGCTGTCAACGTGGCTACCCTCCAGGCCCTGAGCGAGAAGCTCGGCGTGAAGGCCTTCGACGTGGACACCTTCATCGCTGCAGGTATCGCTTCCAAGGGCGAACTCGTGAAGGTGCTCGGTAACGGTGAACTCACCGCTGCCGTAGAGGTGAAAGCCAACGCTTTCTCCGCATCCGCTACCCAGAAGATTGAGGCTGCCGGTGGTAAAGCAATCGTTATCGAATAGCCACAGCTATGAAGAAGTTTATCGAGACAATTCGAAACATCTACAACATCGAAGAACTGCGCAAGCGGATCGGTTACACGATCCTGCTTGTGCTGGTTTACCGACTGGGTAGCTTCATCCTTCTCCCGGGCCTGGATCCCGAGTACCTGAAGGGTGGTATCAGCGGTACCCAGGAGGGCCTCGTCGGACTCCTTAATATGTTCTCCGGCGGCGCCTTCGGTAACGCCAGTATCTTCGCTCTGGGTGTGATGCCGTACATCTCGGCATCCATCGTGGTCCAGCTTCTGGGCATGTTCGTTCCTTCCTTCCGCAAAATGCAGATGGAAGGGGAGAGCGGCCGCCGGAAGATGAACCAGATCACCCGTTACCTCACCGTGGCCATCCTGGCCATTCAGGGTCCCGCCTATGTGGCCGGTATGGTTCCCGCCGCCGCCCGCACCGTGACCTGGAGCCCGTTCGTATTCAACCTGGTGTCCACCATTATCCTTATGGCCGGCTCCATGTTCGTAATGTGGCTGGGTGAACGTATCACCGACCGTGGTATCGGTAACGGTATTTCCCTCATCATCATGATTGGTATCGTGGCTCGTCTGCCGTACGCCCTCGTAGCAGAAGTCGGTCAGAAATTCACTGCCGGCGGCGTAGGTGGTCCTATCATGCTCATCGTGGAGATGGTCATCTGGGTGCTCGTCATCCTGGCTGCCATCGCCCTGGTGCAGGCCGTCCGCAGAGTGCCCGTGCAGTATGCCAAGCGTGTGATCGGCAACAAGCAGTACGGTGGTGTACGCCAGTACATCCCCCTCAAGATCAACGCCGCCGGCGTTATGCCTATCATCTTCGCACAGGCTCTCATGATGTTCCCTATGCTGCTGGGCCAGTACGATGCCACCCGTGGTATCGCCGCTGCCTTCTCCAGCTACACTACCGTCTGGTATAACGTCGTGTTCTTCCTCCTGGTGGTTGTATTCACCTACTTCTACACCGCCGTTACCGTGAACCCCACGATGATGTCGGAAGATATGAAGAAGAACGGTGGCTTCATCCCGGGTGTCAAGCCCGGTAAGAAGACGGCCGAGTACCTGGACACCATCATGACCAGAATAACCCTGCCGGGTTCCGTATTCCTGGGCCTCATCGCCTGTCTGCCGGCACTGGCCAATGTACTGGGTGTGAACAACCAGTTCGCTTCCTTCTTCGGTGGCACCTCGCTGCTGATCATGGTGGGCGTAATCCTGGACACCCTGCAGCAGATCGAAAGCTATCTGCTGATGCGCCACTACGACGGACTCATGAAGACGGGTCGTCTTACCGGACGTTCCGGCATGTAAGTTTGAATGTCAGTAGAACTTTGACAATATGTTCAGGCCCAAGACCGAAGAAGAGATCGAACTGCTCCGCATCAATGGAGAGCTGGTGTCCAAGACACTGGCAGAGGTCGGTAAGCTGGTCGCCCCTGGTGTGACAACTGCGAAGTTGAACGAGGTGGCCGAGACCTTTATCCGCGATCACGGTGCTGTCCCTTCCTTCAAAGGTTTTGACGGCTTCCCTGCAGCGCTTTGCATGAGCGTGAACGATGTAGTGGTACACGGTTTTCCGTCGGACCGCCCCTTGGAAGAGGGTGACATCGTCTCCGTAGATTGCGGAACCCTGTACAAAGGATACAACGGTGATTCGGCCTACACCTTCCCTGTCGGGGAGGTGGACGCCGAAACCCGCCGGCTCCTGGATGTCACCAAGGCATCGCTGTACAAGGGGATCGAGGCGGCCATTGCAGGTAATCGCACCGGCGATATCGGATACGCGGTGCAATCGTATGCGGAAAGTTATGGTTTTTCCGTTGTCCGTGAGCTGGAAGGCCACGGCGTCGGCAAGGAAATGCACGAAGAACCGGGTATTCCCAATTACGGGAGAAGGGGACACGGCGCACGCCTTGTAGAAGGAATGACCATCTGTATCGAGCCGATGATCTGTGCAGGCGGCAGAGGTGTGTATCTTGCAAGAA
>CAMKSQ010000054.1 GCA_946415475.1 uncultured Bacteroidales bacterium | reverse complement strand
TCGTTCCACATGAAGTCCTCTTTGGTGGGATAGTCCGGCCAGATGTCTTCGATGGATTCGTAGATTTCTGCGTTGTCGTCGTCCAGTTCTTCCAGGTTTTCAATTACCTCGTCCGGGGCGCAGGTGCGGGTAGCGTAATCAATCAGTTCTTCTTTGGTTGCGGGCCACGGGGCATCGTCCAGGGAACTTGCAAGTTCGAGTGTCCAAAACATAGTAAGTATGGGTTTTAGTTGTTAATTATCAAGTGTTTATCGCAAAACGCGCTTATTTGGGAATGCAAAGATAGACAAAAAAATGATATAATGGATTTTTTTCGTTAATTTTGCAGTCCTTTTTTATGGACCATTTGCTACAAAGAACAGACCATGGCATACAAAAAGATTGAAGAATACGACCCGCAGACCACGCAGGAAATTGCCGCTCACATCAAGGCCATTCTGGACCTGCTTGGAGAAGACACCACGCGCGAAGGCCTGCAAAAGACGCCGGAACGGGTGGCCAAAGCCATGCAGTTCCTCACGCAGGGCTATTTCCAGAACGGTGAAACCATTGTCAAGAGCGCCCTTTTCCAGGAACCGTACAACCACATGGTGATTGTGAAGGACATCGAACTGTTCTCCCTGTGCGAGCACCACATGCTCCCCTTCATTGGCAAGGCCCATGTGGCCTATATTCCCAAAGGGGAAATTACCGGCCTGAGCAAAGTGGCCCGCGTGGTGGAAACCTATGCCCGCCGGCTCCAGGTGCAGGAGCGCCTCACCGAGCAAATCCGAGACTGCCTGCAGGAATCCCTGCATCCGCTGGGCGTGGCCGTGGTCATCGAAGCCATGCACACGTGCATGTCCATGCGCGGCGTACAAAAGTCCAACGCCATCACCACCACATCGGCCTTCTCGGGTATTTTCCTCAAGAGCGACAAAACCCGCAACGAGTTCCTGCAGCTGATTGGCCGATAGCCTGCCAATTTGTCAGCCACAACGGCTTGGCGCAGGATTTGAGTATCTGATGCCGGTCCCATGATGGGGCCGGTATTTTGATTCTTAAAACACAAACGATATGGCAAACAAAGGACAAATTGGCGTAACTACCGAGAATATCTTCCCGGTTATCAAGCAGTTCCTGTACAGTGACCACGAGATTTTCCTCCGTGAACTGGTGGCCAATGCCGTGGACGCCACGCAAAAGATGAAAGCACTGGCAGCCAGCGGCGACTATAAAGAAGAGCTGGGCGAACTGAAAGTGACCCTCCAGCTGGACGAGCAGGCACAGACCCTCAAGATTGTCGATAACGGTATCGGCATGACAGAGGAAGAGGTTGACAAATACATTAACCAGATTGCCTTCTCCAGCGCCGGAGAGTTCCTGGAGAAGTACAAGGACCAGATTCAGAACATCATCGGTCACTTTGGCCTGGGCTTCTACAGCGCTTTCATGGTGTCCAAGAAGGTGACCATCGAAACGCTTTCCTGGAAGGAAGGCGCCAAGGCCGTGAAGTGGACCTGCGATGGTTCTCCGGCCTATGAGATGGAGGAAATCGACAAGGCCGAACGCGGAACCGTCATCACCCTGTATCTGGACGACGACTCCAAGGAGTACGGAGAGAAGGCCCGCATCGAGGCCCTGCTGAACAAATACTGCAAGTTCATGCCCGTCCCCATCGTCTTCGGCAAGGAACAGGAATGGAAGGACGGCAAGTATGTCGATACCGATAAGGACAAGATTATCAACGCCGTAGAACCGCTGTGGACCAAGGCCCCGAGCGAGCTGAAGGACGAGGATTACAAGGAGTTCTACCGCACCCTCTTCCCCATGAACGAAGAGCCGCTGTTCTGGATTCACCTGAACGTGGACTATCCGTTCAACCTCACCGGCATCCTGTACTTCCCTAAGCTCAAGGACCGCGTGGCGGTGGAGCGCAACAAGATTTCCCTCTACTGCAACCAGATGTTCGTGACGGACCATGTGGACAACATCGTCCCGGACTTCATGACGCTGCTGCACGGTGTCATCGACTCGCCGGACATTCCGCTGAACGTGAGCCGCAGCTACCTGCAGAGTGACGCTGCCGTCAAGAAGATATCGACCTATATCACCAAGAAGGTGGCAGACCGTCTGGAGAATATCTTCAAGGAGGAACGCGCCCAGCTGGAAGAAAAGTGGGACAACCTGAAGCTCTTCATCGAGTACGGCATGCTCTCGGACGAAAAATTCTGCGAGCGTGCGCTCAAGTTCGCCCTCCTGAAGAATGTGGATGGCAAATACTTCAGTTTCGATGAGTACAAAACGGCCGTAGAGGCCCAGCAGACGGACAAGGACAAGAAGCTGGTGTACCTGTACGCCACCAAGCCGGAGGACCAGTACACCTACATCCAGGCCGCCAAGGACAAGGGCTACGACGTGCTCCTGATGGACTGCGAGCTGGACGCCCACTATGTGAACCTCCTGGAGCAAAAGCTGACGGACATCCGTTTTGCCCGCGTAGACTCCGACGCCGTGGAGAACCTCATCCCCAAGGAAGACAAGATGAAACTGGAGATGAAGGAGGACGAGCGCTACGACCTGGAGAACCTCTTCAAGGCCGTACTGCCGGAAGGTCCCGATTACTTTGTGCAGGGCGACAACCTGGGCGAGAACGGTGCCCCTATCCTCATTACCCAGAACGAGTTCATGCGCCGTTACCGCGAAATGAGCGCCCTGGGCGGCGGGATGAACTTCTACGGTTCCATGCCGGAGAGCTACAATCTCACCGTGAACATGGAACACCCGCTGGTGGCAAAGATCTGGGCTGCCAAACAGGCCGATGTTGCCCCGCAGGCAGAGCTGCCCGCCGAAGCCCCGTCAGATGCGTCCGATGAAGAGAAGACCAAGGCCCGCGAAGCCCGTGAGGCTGTCCGCAGAGCCCATCGCTCCGATGTGGAAGCATTTGCGAAGGACAACGAACTGCTGCACCAGCTGGTGGATCTGGCCCTGCTGGGCAACGGCATGCTCAAAGGCAAGGCGCTGAGCGACTTCATCGCCCGCAGCCAGAAAGTGCTGCGCGAGATGTAAAAGGCTGGCAATCAGCACACAACAAAAAATCGTCTATGCGGATTTGCATAGACGATTTTTTTGTTATCGACTCAAACTGAGTCACTTCCATTTCACGGCTTACTTGTACAGGAAGCGGCGGATGCTCATCTTCGGAGTTTTCTCGAAGGGCTTGTCCACTAACTCAACCTTGGCGATTTGGCTGTAGCTGGGAAGCAGACGGTTGGAGCCCAGACGGATGTTCTCCGGAATTTCGGCCTTGGCCTCGTTGTCCAGCAGCGAGGATGCGATGGCCTGCTCATCCAGGAATACCAGGGCAACCAGTTTTCCGCCACGGTCTACCACCACGCTTTCCATTACGAACGGCTGGTTATTTACCACAACCTCAATCTCTTCCGGATAGATATTCTGACCGGAAGGGCCCAGGATCATGTTCTTGGAGCGGCCGCGGATGAAGATGTTGCCATCGGCATCCATGACGCCCAGATCGCCGGTACGCAGCCAACCATCCTCAGTGAAGGCATTGGCCGTGGCCTCGGGATTCTTGTAATAGCCGCAGGTGATGTTGTCACCCTTGGCCTGGATTTCACCCACGACGTGCTGGGGATCATCGGAATCGATGCGGATTTCGGTAATGTCCACAGGTTTGCCGCAAGAACCGGGCACATAAGTGCGCCAGCCGCTGTAAGCCATCAGCGGGCAACCTTCCGTCATGCCATAACCCACCACATAAGGGAGTTTAATGGCCTTGAACAGGCGCTCCACCTCCGGATTCAGGGCGGCGCCACCCATGATGAATTCGCGCACCTTGCCACCGAAAGCTTCGCACAGACCGTCTTTCACCTTCTTGTAGATGATGTTCTTAATGCCGGGAATCTTGGTGAGAACCTTGATGAGCGGCTTGTCCATGGTGGGCTTGAGCTTGCTCTTGTAGATCTTTTCCATCACCAGCGGAACGGTGACCAGGAGGTAGGGCTTTACATCGGCAAAGGCCTTTAGCAGCGAAGCCGGAGTGGGAGCCTTACCCAGCCAGTAAATGGACGTACCGTTGCACAGCGGGTAGATGAACTCGATCACCAGGCCGTACATGTGGGCCATGGGCAGCATGGAAACGATCTTGTCGCCGGCGGGCATGTAACGCTGGTCAAAATCGACATTGGCCGAGAAGTTACGGTAGGTAAGCATGACGCCCTTCGGGTCTCCGGTAGAGCCGGAAGTATAGTTGATGGTGGACAGGTCGTCCCAGTTGTCTGTAGGGAACACGACGTCCTCCGGGCCGAATCCCTTGGGGTATTTTTCCGCGAAGAGGGTGTCCAGATTGTCCACCGCCTCCTGGATCTTGGCCTCGCGGCAGAAGAGCACCTTCCAGGTGTCTACGTCGAATGCCACCTTGAGGGCGGGCATCTTCTCGGGATCCATCTTGGCCCAACGGGCGGCGTTGGTGAAGAGAGCCACGGAATCACTGTGGTTCACCAGACCCATGACGCTTTCCGGCGTAAAGTCTGCCAGGATGGGGACGATAACGGTCTCGTAGGTATTTACAGCAAGATAGGCGAAACCCCACCTGGCACCGTTGTTGGCGCAAAGGGCGATTTTATCTCCTTTCTTGAAGCCGGCTTTCTCGAATACAATGTGGAAGCGGGCAATATCGGTTGCCATCTGGGAGTACGTGAAAGAATCTCCCCCGATGGTGTTGAGTGCGGGCTTGTCCCAATACTTACGGGTAGCGTCTTGCAGGCGCTGAAGGTAGTGCGGATAAACTTTTTTCTCCATAAAAATAAGTTAAAGGTTTCTGTACAGCTTACAAATTTACTAATTTTTTTAGAAAATCCGTATCTTTGTATCCTAAGAAATGAGCTTATGAGACTTCCGGCCGAATGGGAAAAACAAGGTTTCGTGCAGCTTACCTGGCCGCACGAGGACACCGCCTGGTATGCACTGCCCCAGGTATTGGATTGCTATGTGGCAGTTGCACAAGCAATTACCAAGTATGAACCGCTGCTGATCGTCTGCCGCAACAAGGCCGAGTGTCTGGCCGATATGGCCGCCCGCAACTGGGAGCCTACCGGCAACGTTCGTTTTGTGGAAAGTCCGCTCAACGACACCTGGGCCCGCGACCACGGCGCCATTTCCGTCTGGGGCGATAACGGCGAGAAATGCATCGAAGACTTTGTCTTCAACGGCTGGGGCCTCAAGTTCGGCTCGGACCTGGACAACCAGATAACGCGCAACATCTACAAGGCCGGCGCTTTTGCTGCCGATGTCCGCTACCTGGACATGCGTCCCTTCGTGCTGGAGGGCGGCAGTATCGACACGGATGGCGCCGGTACGCTCATGGCCACCAGCGAGTGCCTCTGCTCACTCAACCGCAACGAATACCTGAGCCAGCAGGAGATTGAGCAGAAGCTCAAGGAGGCGTTTGGCCTGCAGCGCATCCTGTGGGTGGACCATGGCGGCATTATCGGTGACGATACGGACAGCCACGTGGACATCCTGGCGCGCTTCTGCAGCCCGGACACCATCGCCTACACCGTTTGCGAGAATCCTGACGATGAGAACTATGCGCCCCTGAAGGCCATGGAAGAACAGCTCCGCACCTTCCGCACCCTGGACGGCAAGCCGTATAAGCTGATTCCCCTACCCCTTCCGGAGCCGATGTATCTGGACGATTACCGCCTGCCGGCCTCCTACGCCAACTTCCTGATTGTGAACGGTGCCGTGCTCATGCCGGGCGCAGGCTCCCCGCTGGATGCAAAAGCGGCCGGGCAGCTCCAACAAGCCTTCCCGGACCGCACCGTAGAAATCATCGACTGCCGCGCCCTCCTCTCCGGCCACGGCGGCCTCCACTGCATCACCATGAACTACCCCCAGGGCTGGTAGGTTCT
>CAMKSQ010000053.1 GCA_946415475.1 uncultured Bacteroidales bacterium | reverse complement strand
AAAGCACACCTCCCCCATCCTGAACCACCTCCAACGCCTCACCCCGTGCTTTAACCATCCTTTTCACACCCGCTTAAAGCACACCCACCCTGTCCTGAACCACCTCCAACGCCTCACCCTGTGCTTTAACCATCCTTTTCACACCCGTTTAAAGCACACCTACCCCGTCCTGGACCGTCTCCAACGCCTCACCCTGTGCTTTAACCATCCTTTTCACACCCGCTTAAAGCACACCTACCCTGTCCTGAACCACCTCCAACGCCTCACCCTGTGCTTTAACGCCAGGATGTTGCCGGAAGGAAAGCGGAACCCTCTTGGGCCCTTTAACGGAGCCCGAGAGGGTTTTCGCTAGCCGCCTTGCTTCGTATTGCAAGGCGGTGGTTCCGTGCCCACTCAGCCGCCGCACCTGGTTGTGTGCGGCGGCCTCCTTCTACTTCACCGGGGCCGGATGTCGTGCTCCCAGAGGACGCGGCGGACATCCTCTGGGCGGAGTTGAAGACAGCGGGCCAATTGGGCTACGGAAGTGTAATAGCTGCGGAATAAGTAGATTATCAGTTTGGCTTGCTCGACAGTAGTCAGGGCTAGCACCTCCTTCTGAAACCACCGCCCGGCCACATCGGTCACACAAACCTTGAACTTGGTATCATTCTGCCAAACGTGGTTGTTCAAGACCAGTTTTTGGTACATTTCCGCAGGATTCACCTCGGCAATTCTCCGTAAAAAATAGGCCTGATTGCTCCCTAATGCACTTTCCACATAGGCACAATCGCATGCAGAGGCCGGGACAATCCGGCCTTTATCATCAACCAGCCAGGGTACGCCACTCAAATCTTTATGAGTCCGGAACAGTACTTCTTTTTCCCGGTGCGTCAAACTACTCACGGACCGAACTTCACCCGCAACCATACCCCGAAACGAGGACCATGGGTAATCCTCAATGTGGAACCCCAAGTCCATTGCATTCCGGAGAATGTATGCCAGGGCATTCCGCACATACTCGTCTGTGTCCAAATACTGCACACTGATACGCGTCCGGGCCATGATCTGCCGCTGTTCATACTTCTTGGCCAGAAACTGGGAGTGGCGCTTCTTCACGAACTCGCCGACAGCCTCGGCCCCCTCCCAGTTTACTGCCAACACGGCACAAAGCCCGCGCGTAGCTAGGACTATCTCGCTCACCACCAGCGCATTTGCATCCAACGCGCCCAGGAAAAAACTTTTCTCCAGATGGTCGAAATCTTCATCGTCCTGACATAACAACACTGACTCCGTACCCTCCAAACAGACGTGAAATGGGTACACCTTCACGACAGAGCTGTCCGGCAAAATCCATTCTACAACTCGCTGAAAGGCCATAGCTAGCTATGTCTGCCACCCAACCCGCCGTCAAAACCGACACCAATCCCCGGCACCGGTGCAGGCCTGCCGCTAGGCGGAAAACTCCCTCCGCCCGGGAAACAATTCATTTTCATAACGTAGTGATTTCCAGGATGTCCTTGCCGAACTTGTCAAACATTTTCTCGCCGAAACCCGGAACCATCGTCAGTTCTTCTTTGGTCGATGGCTTCAGGTCCGCAATGGCATACAGTACCCGATTGTGTAGGATGAAGAAGGGCGGCACATTCATTTCGCGCGCTTTGGCCCGACGCCAAAGAATCAGATCCTCGGCCAGTTCCGGATGCGGTCCCTGGTAAGGTTCGGCCTTCTGCCGGACAAAAATTTGGACTGACAATTCGTCTTCCAGTGAAGCGTAATCACTGAAGAATTGGGCTTTTCCATCATCGCCGATGGTGATTTTCAACAAGGTGTTCATACGTAAACAAATTTTAGGGTTAAATACTATTGAGCACCCCCTGAAAAGGGTTTGCAGCAGGTCTGGCGATAACCAGATCGCTGCTGCAAACCTAAAAACTGCGCTTGGTAAAAACAAGGTTCGGTTGAAAAGAAGTGTTGTTTCACATGAATTTTCTTCTGTTTCAACCGATTATACAGAAAAGATTATTTTTCTACCGATTTTTCACGGCCTTTTTAGCCTCTAGTTATGACCATATAGTCGGCCAATTTGGTCCATCATTTGTGAGAAGTAGGCGTGATCGCTAACTCTCTATCATACAATGACTTACTGTATAATCCTCGTTCGGTTTTTGAACGAGGATTGTTGTGTAAGTTACAGTGAGTCAATTACTTAAGTGTCACAAGTGTAAAATTCAACCTGTGACAGCTAAAGTACTGAACATCAATAGGTTACAATATAATCCTCGTTCAAATTTCGAACGAGGATTAGTATATAAGTTGCTGTGCTTCAATTGTTTAGTTGTCACCGAGAGTGGCCGCCGCACACAACCAGGTGCGGCGGCTGAGTGGACACGGAACCACCGCCTTGCAATACCGAGCAAGGCGGCTAGCGGAAACCCTCTCGGGCACCATTAAAGGGCCCAAGAGGGTTCCGCTTTCCTTCCGGGAATATCCTGACATTAAAGCACGGGGTGAGGCACTGGAGATAGTTCAGGACGGGGTGGGTGTGCTTTAACGGGGTGTTGAAAGTGTGTTTAAAGCACAGGCATGGGCAATGGATAGGGCTCTAGAGGCGGATGGTGTGCTTTAATCGCGGCGGGGAGATCCCGGATCAAGTCCGGGATGAGGAGGAGGGCACTTCAGGTGCAAACGCGGCGGAGGCAGGGAGGTCCCGGATCAAGTCCGGGATGAGGGGGAAGGGAACAAAATCGTGTCGAAGTGACGGAACCCTGCAAGTCTTTAGGACCCCTTCCGTCAATAATAGACTATAATGACGGTCCCCTGTAGGCTCTTTGGACCACCTCCGTCACTTTGGAGGAGGTATCAGTGTACCGAAGGTCCAAAGCATGGACCTTCGCGCAAAGCATAGCGCCTAACCAACTACTTCCGCACACTCACATGAAACTCACCCATGTACACCCCCATCCAGCCGGCTTGGACAATGGGCACCGACAAACCATCCAGGTTAGCCACGTAAGTGGGCTCCTCCAAAAAAGTATGCGAATGCCCACCCACAATCAAGTCAATCCCCCGCGTGGCAGCAGCCAGCTGGGAATCAATCAGATCCCCCGGATTGTGCTCAGTGTAGCCAATATGCGTGAGGGCAATCACTACATCGCACTGCGGCCGCAACAAATCCACATACTTTTGCACGGTGGGTACGGTGTCAAACGCGGGAATGCGGTTGGCAATGTCTCCCGCTACCATGTCCTTGAGGCCACACAGCACGCCCACCACACCAATCTTGAGCCCGGCCTTCTCTACAATAGTATACGGCCGAATGTACTTCCCTGCCTCAAACGGCGAAAAGTCATAGTTACACACCACCACAGGCATGTTCAGGCCGGAAAGCAGCTGCCCCAGGCCCTCAATCCCGTTGTCGAATTCATGGTTCCCCAGGGTCACTACATCGTAGCCCATCGCATTCAGGTCGGAAACCTCCACAACGCCCCCTAACTCAGAGAAATAGGACGTTCCCTGGCAAAAATCCCCGGCATGCAGCAGCAGTACGTTAGCCGCACCATCGGCCTTCCGGACCGAATCCACATACGCCGCGCGCTCCAGGGCACCGCCCATACCGGCAAATTCCCCCGTGCGCTCCGGCTCAAAATGCGAATGCGTATCGTTCACGTGCACAATGGTGAGCCGATGCACCGACTTCTTGCCCTTCTCCATCCCGGCATAGATGCAAAAGCCCAGCGCCAGCACACCGGCCACAACCAGTAACCACTTGTAAATCTTATCCATAGCCTAGTCCTCCATGATTACGCGCCCGTCGGACGCAGCCACAATTTCCTTCCCGGCAGCCTCGCAAGAAATCACATAATCCAGCATCACGTCCTTCAGCAGCACATGCGTCAGCTCCACCTTTTCCGCCAGCGCGCCAATATTCAGCTTGTCGCCGCCGTCCAGCAAAAAGTCAATCGTCGTCACGTTATACAAACGATTCGGGTCGATAGGAGCCCCTCCCACCGTTGCCGATACCAGCTTGCCCCCCTTGGTGCGCACCTCGCAGCCGGAAACCGCCTGAAACGCCTTAGTACCAGCGAGTTGCTCCAGCAGTTTGGTCAAGGAAGACCCCTTCAGCTGCGCATAGCAAAGGTAATTTTTAAACGGGAACATAGAGCCGATATCCTCCAGCGTCACCGGTCCGGCCGGCAGCGGCGTACGGATGCCGCCATAATTGGTGATGGCGAAGTCCATCGGCATTTTAAAATAACGCGAGCCATAGGCGCGGAAAATGTCCGCCACCAAGTTCCCCAGCGGCAGGTCCGGCTGGTTGCGAAGGTTCATGTACATCCCCGCAGAATGGCCGATAACCTTCTTAAGATGAGCCAGTTTCGGCTGCACCTCCATGAGTTCCGCAGCCTCCTGGGCCACGGGAGAATCGTCCATATAGCAGGCACCGGAAGGGCACATATACCCCTCCTCCGTGAAGGTGCCCAGCGCCTCGGGAATGTTGTCCGCCGTCACCGGCTGCGCGCCGCTCCGATGGCCGTCCATGGCCACCCGACGCCATTCCACCTTAACGCCATCGTCCTTCATGGCCTGCACCCCGGCAAACACGGCCCCCACAATGATGAGCGCCCAGGCGAGGTACCAGATTTTAGTGTTATTCATAATGCAAAAGAATTAGCGTTGCTTAAGCCATTTCCACAAATCTTTAAACGTAGATTTCTTGCCATACATAAGGATACCCACCTTGTAAATTTTGGCCGATGCCCACGCGCAAGCGGCGAAGGTAGCCACCAGCAGCACCATCGACAGGGCCAGTTCCCAACCCGGCACGCCGAAAGGAATACGGGCCAGCATGACGATGGGCGAAGTGAATGGAATCATCGAACCCCAGAACACCAGCGAGCTGTCCGGCGCCTTGAAGGCATACAGGGCGATAAAGAAGCCCAGCATCAGCGGCACCGTCACCGGCAGCTGCAGCTGGTTGCTGTCCCCCTCGTTCTCCACGGATGAGCCGATGGCCGCAAACAGCGACGCATACAGCAGGTAGCCAAAGATGAAGAAGAAGATGAACGACAGGAGAATCTGTCCCAGGTTCAGATTGCCGATGGTGCTGGTAATCGCCTGCATACCAGTAGGTTCCGCGGCAGCCACAGCCGTCGTGTCAGCGGCAGCCGTAAGAGCGGACAGATCCAGCGTTGCACCATCTGCACCGGGCGCCATCTGGCTCACCATCTCGGTGGTCGGGTCATCCTGCAACATGCCCATCATCTTATCCTTGCCGATAATACCGGCCGCCACCGCCAGCAGCAGCAGCGTAAGTAGAATCCACAGCAGGAACTGCGTCAGGGCCACCAGCGCCACACCGATGATCTTACCGAACATGAGCTCCGTAGCCTTGACGCTGGACACCAGCACCTCCACCACGCGCGAGCTCTTTTCCTCGATGACGGAACTCATCACCATACCGGAGAACAGGGCGATAAACATGTAAATCGCAATGCCCAGGAACATGGAAATGGCCATGTAAACGCCTGATTCCGAGATACTTTCCTCTCCGCTCTCGGAGATGGTATAGTTATGCACATGCACGTTGGACTTGACGCTGTGCATAATCTCCTCCAGGTTTTCAATCCCGTAAGAATCAATGCGATAGGCCTCCACGGCGTCGTTGATACGGCGCTCAATCCCGCTTCCGCTGTCCATTCCCAGCGGCTTGAGCGAATAAGTATCCGCCGTCACGCTCTTGGTCTGGGGATCCAGCTCGGAGATGGTAAGGAGAATGTCGATATCCGCCTTGCTCAGGTCCGCCTTGATAGCCTCTACGTCCGCATCGACCCCTAAATCCCTGTATTCCAGCACTTCCCCGCTTTCCAGGTAGGGCATCACAATGCCGGAATGGTCCACCACGCCCACCTGTTTGGCGGCCTCCTTGGCGCCCATCATGATGAGCGAAGGCAGAATGGCGATGGCGGCGAACAGCACCGGCGTAATGAAGGTAATAAGCAGGAAGCTCTTCTTCTTGACCTTGTTCAGGTATTCTCGTTCAATGACGATGCCTAATTTTCTGAAATTCATACGCTTATGCCTCCTCCGTTACCAGTTTAACAAAAATGTCGCGCATCCGCGGAATCACCTCCTTGAAGGAATTGATCCGGATGTCCTTGTCGATAAACTCCTGCAGCTTGGCGTTCGCCTGCGCGCGAGGAACCACGATGGATTTACGCTCCTGCGTCTCCTCCGAGGTGTACTCGATTTCTACGTTGTCCTCGCCGTGCTGACGACGGATTTCCTCCGTGCCGCCGGTGACCACCAGCTTGGCCTTGTTGATGAGGGCGATATCGTCACAGAGTTCCTCCACCGACTCCATGTCGTGCGTGGACAGGATGATGGTGGCACCTTCTTCCTTGAGCCGGAGAATCTCCTTGCGGATCAGTTCTGCATTCACCGGGTCGAAGCCGGAAAAAGGCTCGTCCAGGATCATGAGCGAGGGTTTGTGCACCACCGTGGTGATGAACTGCACCTTCTGCGCCATACCCTTGGAGAGTTCCTCCACCTTCTTGTTCCACCAATCGGCAATGTCGAAACGGACGAACCATTTTTTCAGCTCGACGGCAGCCTCACGGGAGCTCATCCCTTTGAGCTGCGCCAGGTACATGGCCTGGTCCCCAACCTTCATTTTGCGGTACAGGCCTCGTTCTTCCGGCAGGTAGCCGATGCTGGCCACGTCCGCCTCCGTGATGGGGTGCCCTTTGAAAAGCACCTGCCCTTCCGAGGCGATGGTGATACGGTTGATGATGCGGATAAGGGTACTCTTCCCCGCCCCGTTGGGCCCCAGGAGCCCGAAAATCTTGCCCTCCGGAATCTCCAGCGACAC
>CAMKSQ010000052.1 GCA_946415475.1 uncultured Bacteroidales bacterium | reverse complement strand
CGATGATCTGTGCAGGCGGCAGAGGTGTGTATCTTGCAAGAAATGGTTGGGCAGTTCACACCGCCGATCACAAGAATGCGGCCCATTACGAGCTTACGGTTGTTGTCCGAAAAGGCCAGGCCCAGCAGCTGTCGACGTTCGACTACATTGAGAAAGATGGTTCCATTAATATCTAAAGTGAGTTTAAGACTATGTCCAAACAAGTAGCTATCGAGCAGGATGGTACGGTGATCGAAACCCTCCCCAATGCGATGTTCCGCGTGGAGCTGGAAAATGGTCATGTCCTCCTCTGCAACATTTCAGGTAAGATGAGGATGAACTTTATCCATATCCTTCTCGGTGACCGGGTCAAAGTTGAGATCTCACCTTACGATTTAACCAAAGGAAGAATTTCTTTCAGATACAAATAAAAACTAGATAACGATGAAAGTCAAGACCTCCATCAAGAAACGCAGTGAAGACTGCAAGATTGTCCGGCGTAAAGGCCGCCTGTACGTTATCTGCAAGAAGAACCCCAAGTTCAAGATGCGCCAGGGTTAATAAGTGTAACTAATAAAAGTACAGATAGAATATGGCAAGAATAGCCGGTGTTGATTTACCGAACAACAAACACGGAGAAATAGGCCTGACCTATATCTTCGGAATCGGCCGCAGCAGCGCCAGAAAGATTCTGGACACCTGTGGCATCGACCGCACTATCAAAGTCGGAGACTGGAACGACGAGCAGATCGCCGCTATCCGTACCCTCATCAACAACGAGTACAAGATTGAGGGTGAACTCCGTTCTTCTGTCCAGATGGACATCAAGCGCCTCATGGATATCGGTTGCTACAGAGGCATCCGTCACCGTGCAGGTCTGCCCGTCCGTGGCCAGAGCACCAAGAACAACGCCCGTACCCGCAAGGGTAAGAAGAAGACCGTTGCCAACAAGAAGAAAGCAACCAAGTAAAGTCTGAGAAGTTATGGCAAAGAAAACTACAACTACCAAGAAAAGAGTTGTCAAGGTTGAAGCTTATGGCGAAGCCCATATCTCCTCGACCTTCAACAATGTCATCGTGTCCCTGTGCAACGCCCAGGGTCAGGTGATCAGCTGGTCCTCCGCCGGTAAGTGCGGTTTCCGCGGTTCCAAGAAGAACACCCCGTACGCCGCCCAGATGGCCGCAGAAGATGCGTCCAAGACCGCTTTCGACGCTGGTCTTCGCAAAGTAAAGTGCTATGTGAAGGGCCCGGGTGCCGGTCGTGAGAGCGCCATCCGTACCATCAACAATGCTGGTATCGTGGTAACCGAGATTATCGACGTCACCCCTATGCCGCACAATGGTTGCCGTCCTAAGGGCCGCCGTAAAGTTTAATTTTAAAGAAGTAAAACTATGGCAAGATATACTGGTCCTACCACTCGCATCGCCCGTAAATTCGGCGAGCCCATCTATGGCCCTGACAAGACCTTTGAAAAGAGAAACACCCCTCCGGGACAACATGGTCTGGCTGCCAAGCGTAAAAAGCAGAAAGAATACGGCACCCAGCTCAAGGAGAAGCAGAAAGTCAAGTACATGTACGGTGTGCTGGAGCGTCAGTTCCGTAACACCTACGCCCGTGCTGCCCGCATGAAGGGTCAGACCGGTGAGAACCTCGTTCTCCTGCTTGAGGCCCGCCTGGACAACCTGGTGTACCGCCTGGGCTTCGCTCCCAGCCGCGCCGCTGCCCGTCAGCTGGTCCTCCACCGCCACATCACCCTGGATGGTGTAATCTGCAACATTCCTTCCTGCCAGGTGAAGCCCGGTCAGGTAATCGCTGTCCGCGAGCGCTCCAAGAGCCTTGAGGTTATCCAGAACAGCCTGGCTGCAGCCACCAAGTATTCCTGGCTGGAGCTGGATGCTGCCAACCTCTGCGGTAAGTTCCTGAACGTTCCCGCCCGCGAGGAAATCCCCGAGAACATCAACGAGCAGCTTATCGTTGACCTCTACTCCAAGTAACAGATTTAACACCGTATAAAATTATGGCAATCTTAGCATTTCAGAAACCGGACAAGGTGATCATGCTCGAAGGCACCGAGACCGTGGGACGTTTCGAGTTCAGGCCCCTTGAGCCTGGCTACGGACAGACCATCGGCAACGCCCTCCGTCGCATCCTTCTCAACTCTCTCGAAGGTTTCGCTATCTCTCAGATCCAGATCGCGGGTGTTCAGGACGAGTTCCAGACCATCCCCGGCGTGATTGAGGGAATGCAGGACATCATCCTGAACCTGAAGCAGGTACGCTTCCGTCGGATGGTGGACACTGTAGACTCCGAGGTGGCGAATATCACAATCAGCGGCAAGCAGGAGTTTACCGCTGAGGACATCTCCAAAGGATTGTCTTCTTTCAAGGTGTTGAATCCCGAGCTGCACATCTGCTCGCTGGAGCCCTCCGTCAAGATTACCATCTCCCTGACCATCACCAAGGGCCGCGGTTTCGTTCCCGCTGAGGAACTCCGCGACGAGAACACGCCCATCGGCGCACTGCCCGTGGACGCTATCTACACGCCTATCCGTAAAGTCAACTGGACCGTGGAAAACTACCGCGTGGAACAGAAGACGGACTACGAGAAGCTGAACCTGGAGATTGTCACAGACGGTTCCATCTCTCCGGAAGCCGCCCTGCAGGATGCAGCCAACATCCTCATCTATCACTTCAAGCTCTTCACCGACGACAAGAAAATTGCCATCGAGTCCACGGTAGAAACCGAGAGCAAAGAGCTTGACGAGGAGTCCCTGAGAATGCGTCATCTCCTTCTGACCAAGCTTTCCGACATGGGCCTTTCCGTAAGAGCCTTCAACTGCCTGAAAGCCGCCGATATCGACACGTTCGCAGACCTTGTGTCCTACAGCCGCAGCGAACTGATGAAGTTCCGCAACTTTGGCCGCAAGTCCCTGAACGAGATCGACCTCCTGGTGGAGAAGATGAAGCTTTCCTTCGGAATGGATGTCACCAAGTACAATATTGAACCTAAGAAAAAGATCGTTTAACAATGAGACACAATAAAGCAGTCAATCATCTTGGTCGCAAGAGCGGTCACCGCAAGGCGATGCTCGCCAACATGGCATCCTCCCTCATCCTGAAGAAGAGGATCACCACCACCGAGGCCAAAGCAAAGGCCCTGAAGCCTTACGTAGAGCCCCTCATCACCAAGTCCAAGGAAGACACTACGCACTCCCGCCGCGTTGTTTTCAGCTACCTGAAAGACAAAGAGGCAACGGCAGAGCTTTTCCGCACCATCGCCCCTAAGGTGGCAGACCGTCCCGGTGGATACCTCCGTATCCTCCACACCGGTTTCCGCAGCGGTGACGCCGCAGAAATGGTTCTGGTAGAGTTCGTGGACTTCAACGAGGCCGCCCTGGCTTCCACCAAGAAAGAGGCCAAAAAGACTACCCGTCGCAGCCGCGCCAAGAAGGCCGAAGCCGCTCCTGCAGAGGAAGCCGCTCCCGCCGCCGAAGCTCCGGCAGCCGAGTAAGAGTTTTCACTCGTCTTTACAAAAATGCCCGCCATTCCGTATGGTTGGGCGTTTTTTTTGTGCTCCGGGGTACAAGTCCGTAAAAAAAATAGTATATTTGGGAATTGTAACCACTTGAATAGACAAAACTAATTCATAAAACACAAAACCATGTCAAAAAAAGGTAACAGCAGCATTATTGCTATTATAGCGATGATCTTCCTGTTCGGTATGATCTCGTTTGTGACCAACCTGGCCGCTCCTATTGGCAATATCTGGAAGATGCAGCCCGGTATCGAGGGCTCCAACTTCTGGGGCATGATGGGTAACATGATGAACTTCCTGGCCTATGCCATTATGGGTATCCCGGCCGGTAAGATGCTCACCAAGTTCGGCTACAAAAAAACTGCTCTCATCGCCATCGCAGTGGGCTTCATCGGCGTTTTCGTCCAGTATCTTTCCGGTATTGTGGGCGTAGGCGGCAAGCTCCTCGGCCTTCCTGCCAACTTCTTCGTGTACCTGCTTGGCGCCTTCGTGGCCGGCTTCTCCATGTGCATGCTTAACACCGTGGTGAACCCGATGCTCAAGCTCCTGGGTGGCGCCCGTTCCAACCAGTACATCCAGATTGGCGGCTCCTTCAACTCCCTCATGGGTACCCTTACTCCCATGCTGGTGGGCGCCCTCATCGGCACCCTCACCAAGGACACCCTGATTGCCGACGTGAACCCCGTGCTGTTCCTGGCCCTGGGCGTGTTCGCCTTCGCATTCATCGTGCTCCTGTTCGTGGACATCAAGGATCCGGAAGCCGTGAAGGATTCTTCCCACGCTGTGAGCCCCATGAAATTCAAGCACTTCGTGATGGGCGTTGTTGCCATCTTCGTGTATGTGGGTGTTGAGGTCGGTATTCCCGGAACTCTCAACTTCTATCTGTCCGATCCTGTGAAGGGTGCCGGTATGGATCCTTCCACCGCTGTTGCCATCGCCGGTTTCGTGGCAGGTACCTATTGGTTCCTCATGCTCATCGGCCGTCTCACCTCTTCTGTGATTTCCGGTAAGGTAAGTGCCCGCGCCCAGCTCACCACTGCCAGCGCCGTGGCCCTCATCCTCATCGTCCTGGCCATCATCCTGGGCAACAGCTCCATGGTTTCCATGCCCGTGTTCAAGGGACAGGGCTTCGGCATGGTGCAGGTTCCCATCGCAGCCCTGCTGCTGGTTATCTGCGGTCTCTGCACTTCCGTGATGTGGGGCACCATCTTCGACCTCGCTTGCGAAGGTCTGGGCGCTTCCACCAACCAGGCTTCCGGTATCTTCATGGCCATGGTAGTGGGTGGCGGTATCGTTCCGCTCATCCAGAACGCCATCGCCGATGCCATCGGCTACATGCCCAGCTACTGGCTCCTGGCCGCCTGCGTGGGCTTCATCCTGTACTTCGCCGCTATCGGCTCCAAAGTGAAAAAAGCTTAATTAATTATGGCACAAGACTTAGTAATTGGTATTGACGTAGGAGGACAGACCTCCAAATGTGGCATTGTAGATGCCCGTGGTACGGTTGTGGCACAGACGGTGATCCGTACGGACACCTATGACACCGTAGAACCTTTCATCGCAGAGCTGGCAGAGGCCCTGAACCGCATCATTGCGGAGGCCAAGGCGGAAGGTCAGATCCGTGGTATCGGCGTAGGTGCTCCCAACGGCAACTATTACACCGGCTGCATCGAGAGCGCTCCCAACCTCAAGTGGGGCCACAACAAGGTGGAATTCGCCAAGCTCCTGAGCGAGCAGATGAACGGCATTCCCGTGTCCCTGACCAATGATGCCAATGCCGCCGCCGTGGGCGAAATGACCTATGGTGCCGCCCGTGGTATGAAGAACTTCATCATGATTACCCTGGGCACCGGCGTAGGTTCCGGTATTGTGATTAACGGAGAGGTGGTCTATGGTCACGACGGCTTTGCCGGCGAGCTCGGCCACACCTGCGCCGTGCGTCACAACGGCCGTCAGTGCGGCTGCGGCAAGCATGGCTGCCTGGAGGCCTATTGCAGCGCTATGGGTGTTGCCCGTACCGCCCGCGAATGGCTGGAAATGAGCGACGAACCTTCCGAGCTCCGCTCCCTGGACCGCATCACTTCCAAGGACGTGTATGAGGCTGCCAAGGACGGTGACAAGATGGCCCTCAAGATCTTCGAGTTCACCGGTCGTATCCTTGGTGAAAAACTGGCCGATTTCATTGAGTTCTCCGCTCCGGAAGCCATCGTGCTCTTCGGCGGTCTGGCCCGTTCCAAGGAGTTCCTCACGGAGCCTATCCTGGAGGCCATGAACGCCAATGTCCTGCCCCTGTGGCGGAACAAGGTGAAACTCATCTACTCTTCTCTGAAAGAGTCCGATGCCGCCATCCTGGGCGCATCGGCCCTGGCCTGGGAACTGTAATGCGAAGCAAAGCTCAACGTTTGATGTGGGCGCTGGCGATAGCCGGCGCCTTCCTTGTGTCCTGCGCGCAAGGCCCCCGTGTGAACGAGGCACTGGTAGAGCAGGAACTTTCCCAGATGTCCCTGCGGGAGAAGGTAGGGCAGCTGTTTTTTCTGAGGCCGGAGGCCCTGGATACAACCATCCATTATGTCTCCAGTGACGAGTTGCCCTCTTTTGGCGTACAGGCGGTCAACGACCGCATGCGTGCCCTCGCGGCCGATTATCCCGTGGGTGGCATCACGCTCTTCGCGCACAACATCAAGGATTCCGTGCAGTTGAAGACCTTTGTAGAGGAGCTCCATGCCTTGCCCGGCCATCCGATGTTGAGTATCGACGAGGAAGGGGGACGCGTGGCCCGTCTGGCCAAGAACCCGGCCTTCGGCCTGCCGCAGTATGAGAGCATGGCGGCGCTGTCGGACCCGCGGGCGGCAGGGGAGGCGGCCCGTACCATCGGCACGTATCTGGCCAAATACGACCTTGACATCGACTTTGCACCCGTGGCCGATGTGAACACCAACCCGGAGAATATCGTCATCGGTACGCGTGCGTTTTCCGACGACCCTAAGGTGGCCGCCAAATGCGTTTCGGCCTATGTAAAAGGCATGCAGAAGGCCGGCGTCCTGAGCTGCCCGAAACATTTCCCCGGACATGGGGATACCCGTGCCGATACCCACTTCGGTTATGCCGTGAGCGGCAAGTCCTGGGAGGAGCTCAAGTCCTGCGAGATGGTGCCTTTCAAGGCGGGTATTAGGGCCGGCGCTCGACTGGTGATGACGGCCCATATCGCTGTTCCGGCCGTTACCGGCAACGAGCTGCCTTCCACGCTGAGCTCGGTAGTGCTACTGGACAAGTTGCGTGGCGAACTGGGCTATAAGGGCGTGATTATCTCCGACGCCATGGAGATGGGCGCCATCGCCCGGCAGTTCCCGGTGCCCGAAGCCTGCGTCCTGGCCCTGGAGGCCGGCGTGGATGTGCTGCTGTGCGTAAAAGATTACCCGGCTTGCTTCAATGCGGTATTGGATGCCATAGGGCAGGGAAGACTCACGGAAGCCCGTATAGATGAGAGCGTTAGGCGTGTTTTGCGCCTCCGCCAGCTTTCCGCCGGCTACAAAGAAAAGTAAAAAACTTGTAAAATTTTTTGCAAGTTCAAAAATTTGCCGTATATTTGCAATCCCGTTTGACACGGGAGTTCATTATAGCACTGCGGAAATAGCTCAGTTGGTAGAGCACGACCTTGCCAAGGTCGGGGTCGCGAGTTCGAGTCTCGTTTTCCGCTCAAACAAAACGCCAGCCCTTGT
>CAMKSQ010000051.1 GCA_946415475.1 uncultured Bacteroidales bacterium | reverse complement strand
GCTTACCACGTCTTTCATCGCCTCCGGATAGCCTAGGCATCCTCCGTTCGCTCTTATCTTCTTTCTCTTTGCGACAATCCCACTCGAAATCCCTCGACTACGCTCGGGATGACAGAAGGACTGTCTGTGAATCACATATTTCTATGTTTTGCTCTTGCCTATTGAAATTGTAGTCCGAAAATTCCGTTTGATAACTTCTTTTATCAGACTAACTCTATCTTTTGCTTTACCTCTTAATCTATTCTCTCAGTATTGTCAATGATCGGTGGCCAAAAGGCCGTAAAAAATCCCGTTCGTTTCAAACGGGACTGCAAAGGTAGTAACTATTTTTTAATCCGCAAATTTTTTTTCAACTTTTTTCTGCGGCAAATAGTGTAATCAGATTCAGGATTACCTCCGACGCTTTTTCCATGCTCTTCAGGGGCACAAATTCCATCTTTCCGTGGAAGTTGAGTCCGCCGGCAAAGATATTGGGACAAGGCAGGCCCTTGAAGGAGAGGTTGGCGCCGTCAGTGCCGCCACGGATGGGCTGGATTTTGGCTTTGACGCCCGCCATTTCCATAGCCTTGACAGCCTTTTCTATAATATGGTAGTGAGGCTCCACTTGCGCGCGCATATTATAATAGGAGTCTTTCACCTCCAATTGCACGGTCCCCTCCCCATACTTGGCGTTCATAAACGCAGCCACCTTGCCGATCAATTCCTTCTTGGCCTCGAACTTGGCGTGGTCGTGGTCGCGGATGATATAGGCAAAATCGGCCTCCTCTACGGCACCCTTGAAAGAAATCAGGTGGAAGAAGCCCTCGTAGCCCTCCGTATATTCCGGACGTTGCTCCACCGGCAGCAGGCTGTTGAATTCCTGGCCGATAAGGATGGCGTTGCGCATCTTGCCCTTGGCGCTGCCGGGATGGACGTTGCGTCCCTGGATATGCACCTTGGCGCTGGCGGCGTTGAAATTCTCGAACTCCAGCTCGCCCAGTTCGCCGCCGTCCATGGTATAGGCATAATCGGCCCCGAAACGTTTTACGTCGAACTTCACCACGCCGCGGCCGATTTCCTCGTCCGGGGTAAAGCCGATCTTCACCGGGCCGTGCTTGAACTCCGGATGCTCCACCATGTACTGCACGGCGGTCATGATTTCCGCGACGCCGGCCTTGTCATCGGCCCCCAGCAGCGTGGTGCCGTCGGTGGTGATGAGCGTCTCGCCCACGTAGTGCAGCATTTCGGGAAATTCTTCCGGCTTCAGTTGCAGGCCGGGAACCCCTTTCAGGTCGATAGCACCACCATCGTACCGCTCGATAATCTGCGGCTTTACGTCCTTTCCGGAGGCGTCCGGTGCGGTATCGACATGGGCGATGAAGCCCACGGCAGGCACGCCGTCACCCACATTGGAAGGGATGGAGGCCATCACGTAGCCATACTCGTCCAGCGTCACCTCCACGCCCAGCGCTTCCAGTTCCTTCTGCAGCATGCGCAGCAGATCCCACTCCTTGTCCGCCGACGGCTGGGTCTCGGACTCCTCGTTACTTTGCGTATCCACGGCGATATACCGCAGGAATTTATCCAATACTTTTTCCATTATTTCTCAGTTTTCATGGATGCATAAATCACATAGGCGATGATGGCCATGAAAGGCACAATCGCCACAGCCTCACCGTAATTGGAGGCCCATTCCGTAAGATAAAGGTCCACGTTCGCGAACTTGAGAATGGCGCTCACCACACCCATCAGGGCGCCGCCGGCGATGAAACCGGAAGCGATGAGCGTACCTTTCTCCTGCCGGGCATTGTTCACGGCAGCATCCTTGCTGCGGGTGCTCACATACCAGGAAATGGCACCACCGACCAGCAGCGGAAGGTTCAGGTCGATAGGGATAAACATACCCAGGGCGAACGGCAGCGCAGGCACCTTGCAGAAGTTGAGCACAAGAGCGATGACCGCACCGATCCCGTACAGCAGCCAGGGGGCGCCACCACCGGAGAACATAGGCTGGATAACGGCCGCCATGGCGTTGGCCTGCGGAGCCACCAGGGCATTCTCGCCGGTGAAGCCATAGGTCTTGTTCAGGATGAGCATGACGCCGCACACGGTAACGGCACTCACCGCTACGCCCAGGAACTTCCAACCTTCCTGTACTTTGGGCGTAGAGCCAATCCAGTAACCGATTTTAAGGTCCGTAATGAAGCTGCCGGCCACGGAAAGCGCCGTGCACACAACGCCGCCGATAATGAGCGCCGCCGCCATGCCGGTATTGCCCTTGAGTCCCACGGCCACCAGGATTAACGAGGCGATAATGAGGGTCATCAGCGTCATGCCGCTCACGGGATTGGAGCCCACGATGGCAATGGCATTGGCCGCCACGGTGGTAAACAGGAAACTCACGACAGCCACTACAAGAAGGCCGATGAGCGCCTGCCAGACATTGTTCACTACGCCACCAAAGGCAAAGAACGCGAAGATGCACAGAAGGGCGATCACGACGCCAAAGACGATGGTCTTCATGGGGAGGTCCTCCTCCGTGCGAAGCGCCTTCCCTTCCGCAGCACCCGGCTTGCGCTTAAATTCGCTCACCGCCAGGCCCGCCGCGCTCTTGATAACGCCAAAACTCTTTACAATGCCGATAATACCGGCCGTCGCAATACCGCCGATGCCGATATGACGGGCATAGTCCTTGAAAATCTGCTCCGGGGCCATCTCGCCGATGGTTTTTGTAACGCCCGTATGCATGAGGTCGATGACATCGGCACCCCAGATCAAATTCATTAGGGGGATGATGACCAGCCACACCAGCAAGGAGCCGCAGCAGATGATGAAGGAATATTTAAGGCCGATGATATAACCCAGGCCCAGCACGGCAGCGCCGGTGTTCATCTTGAGCACCACTTTGGCTTTGTCAGCCAGGGTAGCGCCCCAGCCCATCACCGTGGTGGAGATGGTCTCCGCCCAGGTGCCGAACGTGGCGATGGCAAAGTCGTACAGACCGCCGATCAGGCCGGCCGTGATGAGGGTTTTGGCGCTGGAGCCGCCGCCTTCCCCGCTAACGAGCACCTGCGTGGTGGCCGTAGCCTCCGGGAAAGGATATTTCCCGTGCATCTCCTTCACGAAGTACTTCCGGAACGGGATGAGGAACAGGATGCCCAGCACGCCGCCCAGCAGGGAGCTCAGGACCATTTGCCAAAAGCCCACCTCCACACCCAGGATATAGATGGCCGGCAGGGTGAAGATGGCTCCAGCCACCACTGCGCCGCTGCAGCCGCCGATACTCTGGATAATCACATTCTGCGGAAGCCCCTGCTTGAGCCCGAGGGCACCCGTAAGGCCCACCGCAATAATGGCAATGGGGATGGCCGCCTCAAATACCTGACCCACCTTGAGGCCCAGATAAGCAGCGGCGGCGCTGAACAGGATAACCATTAAAATGCCGATAGCTACCGAATAAGGGGTAGCCTCGGCATATTTTTGCTTAGGGTCGAGGATGGGTTGATACTCCTCGCCCGGCTTGAGTTCCCGGTGTGCGTTTTCCGGGAGACTCACCTGCTGCCTGTCCATTTAGCTCTCCTGAATCTCGAACAGATTCAGGAAGCCGGTCATCATGAAGACCTGACGGATTTCCGGGGTGATGTCACGGACAATCACCTTGCCACCCTTGGCGGCGGCAGCCTTGCGGATGGTCAGGAAAATACGCAGACCGGAGCTGCTGATGTAGGCCAGGTCCTTGCAATCCAGGACCAGCGTTTTATCAGCATTGTCGATAAGGGGCTGAAGGGCGGTAGCCACTTCCTGTGAAACAGCAGTGTCCAGACGACCGGCCAGGGCGGCGATCATCACATTGTCTTTTTCGGTAATCTTTACTTCCATGGTATTAATTAAGTTTTTTTATCATCGAAAGAATGTTCTTGCCATCATCGCTACGGGTGTATTTTACCTCGTCCATGATGTTCCGGACCAGGAAAATACCCAGGCCGCCGATGGGCCTGTCTTCCACGTCCAGGGTGATATCGGCCTCCGGTGCGGCCGTAGGGTCGAACGGGGTGCCATTATCCGACAGGATGAACTGCATGGAGTCCTTCCGGATAATAGCTTCCAGCTCTACCAGGCCGTCGGAGCCTTTAGGGTAGGCATACATGATTACGTTGGATACGGCCTCCTCCAGGGCCAGGTTCAGGCTCATGGTGAGCCCTACGTCCAGATGGGCGAGGTCCGCAACAGCTTCCACAAACTCCGCCAGCTGGGGAATTTGCTGAATGTCGTTATGGAGGATGAGGTGTCGCTCCATTTCCTCCGATTTCATGCTGTTCATAAATCGAATGTATAACATGGTTAAATCGTCACTCTGCGGAGCGCCGTCCGCAAAGGTATGCACGGCTTCACGTACCGTGTCGATAAGGACGCGGCTTTCTACGCCGGCCTTTAAGGTTTTCATCATCCTGGCATCGCCGAAGAGCTCATGCACGGGGTTCTCCGCCTCGTTCAGGCCGTCGGTGTACAGGAACAGGCCCGTACCGCATTCCAGATCCGTCTCCTGCTCTGTAAAGTACATTCCAGGCATAATGCCCAGCGGCAGGTTGGGCACCACGGTTAATTCCTTGTTGCCGCTTTCCTGCACCAGGACGGGCGCATTGTGACCGGCGTTGCAATAACGCAGGTGGCCGTTCTGCAGGTCCAGCACGCCGCAGAAGAACGTGACGAACATATTGGACTCGTTCATGTCCGACATACTGTCGTTCATGGCCGTGACGATGCGCTGGGGGCTCATTTCGTGCGCACTCACCGTACGGAAGAGGCTGCGCGACACGGCCATCACAAGAGAGGCAGGAACGCCCTTACCGCTCACATCGCCAATGCAGAAGAAGAGTTTTTCGTCACGGATATAGAAGTCGTACAGGTCGCCGCCCACTTCCTTGGCAGGCACCACGGCGGCGAACATATCTACGTCTCCGCGCTCCGGATACGGCGGGAAAATCTTGGGAATCATGGACATCTGGATGCCGCGGGCCACCTTGAGCTCTCCCTCCATCTTGTGCTTGTTTTCCTCAATCTGGTTCAGATTATGCTGGTTCTTGATGGTATGATACAGGATGAGGATGATCATCGCGATACCCAGCAGCATTAACACCGATACAATCTTGCCAAGGCGCTCGATATTGCCATAAATCTCATTATGTGGAATAACGATAGACATGGCCCACCCCGTGCGTTCCACCGAATCGAAGAACATGTAATGTACTTTACCTTCATATTTGAAGGTTGTATTGCCGGCATGGCCGGAGAGCATGGAACGGTTGATGGAATTGAAGGTGGACGAATCACTGCTGCTGGCCGCCAGGTCATGCACCGTATGGCGCATCACCAGTGTCTCTGCCGGGCACACCATGATTTGGCCGGAGCGGCTCACCACCATGCTGAAGGCCGACGGGTACACCTGCACGCTCCCCACCAGCTCCGTGAGCCAGTCCAGGGAGACATCGGCCGTAAACACGGCGGCCACGCGGCCCTTTTTGTCCGTTACGGGGATGGAATAGGTGGTCATGAGCATGTTGCCGCCGCCCTCGTCATAATAGGGCTCCGACCAGTATCCGCCGCGCAGCTCCAGGGGCTTGACGAACCACTCCTGGTGCTTGTAGTCGTATTCCTCCGTTGCCAGAGAAGAGGTAAGGATTTCCCCTCCCTGCTCATAGGAATACGGTGACAAGTCTTTTTCTACCAGGGCCACGGTGGAACCGCAGATAACCGGGTTGTTCCCTACCAGGCGCACGGTAATGGCCGCCAGGCTGTCCGGGCGGTTTATTTGCTGCTGCACGCTCCAGATGCTGTTGTGCACCGCTGTTTCTACCTGGTCCACCACGTTGGCAATGTGGAGCTCGGTTGCGGCCAGCTGGCCCTCTGCCCGGCGGGTTGCTTCTTCCGAAAGAATATGCCGGGAGTAGAAATACTGCAGCACGGCGGTGGCCTCCAAAGTTATTACGGCAACGATAACAATGAGAAGGCCCTGCCTGGCTGTCTTTCTGGTTACGGAATCTAATTCTCTCTTTGCCATCAGATAATTCCTTTAAGACAAGCCCGCATTTCCGGCATCGGACGCTTGGTATCGCGTTCCACGATGAGCGTCTTGAGGCCGGCGTAGGGCATGATTTCTTCCATGACATCTTTATAGGGACGATCCGAGCCGAAGTATTCCGGCACGAAGCATTCCCAGAAACGCATAGACAACCACTTGGGCATATGGAACACTTCCTGGATAAAGGCTTCGTCGCTCACGCAGGAGCAGAGGTACACCATACCCACGTCGAAGAGGTTGTAACCGTAGCAAAAGTCTCCCAGGTCGATAAAATAGCGTTTATCGCCCACGAAGATGGCGTTGGAGAACTGAAGGTCTCCGTGGATGGCCGTGGTGGCGTCCGGAGCATCGGCAATAAACTTGCCGATGGCATCCTTCTGGGCCTTGTCAAAGAAGGGGTTCTCCTCCAGCAGGCGATAATAACGGTCCTTCACGTTCTCAAACTGGGTTGTATCCACGTGCACCTGGTGCAGCTTTTTGCACATCTCGGCAAACTCGGCAGCGTACTGGGCCACCTTTTCCGGATGCTCGCCGATGGCGCGGGAATAGGACATCTTCCCTTCCACGCGGCGGAAGCGGATGCCATAGCGCACACCGTCCGTCACATAGTCTCCGGGTTCCGGACTGGGAATGCCCAGGTCAAAGACCTTGCGGGCCATGAGCATCTCGTCCAGGGGTTGCTGTACCTTGCCCGGATTGTAGAGTTTCATCATGATGGACGGATCCGTCTTGTGGTTGAAACTTTCCCCGTTGGCGCCTTCTCCGGCGTGAACATAGTCGTTCAGGTCTATTCTAAGTGCTTCCATATCAGTGAACAAAAACTTGGTCGATTAATGAAACGAACTCCTTATAGGCAAACGTATCCTTGAGTTCGCTCAGCGAAGCGGCCAGGCCGCGATAGTGCCATTCATGCTCTTTGGGGTCCTTGGCGTGGAAGATTTTCCAGAGCTCGTCCCCCACCCTGGCATAGTCCCGGGCGATGGCGCGCATGTTGGAGAGCTTGTCCCCCATCGCCACGATTTTGGCATCGTGCGGGGCACGGGCAAGACGGTCGATGGCGGCCTGCTTGCGGGCATGCCAGCTGTCTTCCTCGCTTACCCCCTCCACAAAGACGTCGCTTTCCGCCACCACGAGGCTGGCGATGCGGTCTCCGAACTCCCGGCGGATATCATCGGCCGTAATGTGCGTATCCTCCACCACGTCGTGCAGGGCGGCGGCGGCCAGGAGCTCCTGGTCCGGGGTGATGGTGGCCACGATTTCCACGGCCTCCATGGGATGGACGATGTACGGGAAGCCCTTCCCACGGCGTTCCGTGCCGGCATGCGCCTTCACTGCAAAGATGATGGCGCGGTCCAAAAGTTCTGTATTGAGCGGTTTGTTTGCCATGTTCTACTTGTTGTTCATAAAGGGGAAATCCTTGGTTTCCTCCAGGAGGTATTCCGCCATCATGTCGTTGCTGTCCGACTTGCCATTTATCTCGTCCAGGAGCAGTTTGAGGCCCAGTTTGCCGGCGCCGGAGCGGAGGATATGGGCAATGCACACATCCTGCGGCCCCAGCGAAGAGGAGATGATATCCAGGTCTGTAAGGCCAATCTGGTAGCAGGCAATCTGGTAGGCGGCGTCTGCGTTTTCCTTGAGCAGTTTGTCAATGTCGCCCAGGGTCTTGCACTGCAGGAAACGGAAAACATTCACATAATGCAGCAGGTTCACCGGCTGAATCTCTGCCTGGTTCACGGCGGCAATGCGGCGGTTCAGGGCGTCGAAGGGACCCAGCGACAGGTAGCTGCGGAAGGTGTCTGCGTCCAGCGGGACCTCTGCCAGATTTCCGGAGGCCACCAGCCCCTGCACGCGACGGCGGTAATCCGTGAGCTCATTGCGGATGAGCGAGAATTGTTCGTCGGCCAGTTCCAGCATGCCCGCCAGGCGGTTGAGGTTGCGCAGGTACTCCCTGGGAACCTCCACGCCGGACTTGTAGCCGGTGTCATGGTTCATGTTGGCCCAGGCGTGCTGCAAGACGGTGCGCATTTGGATCTCGAACCGGTACGGGAAGCCGTCCATCGAACAAATGTAGTGCAGCGACATGTAGCCAAAGCTGTCTATCTCATGCGCTTTGCGTTTGTCCACGGAATTTTCCCAGTCCACCTTGTACAGGCGGTCTACGGCCGATGCCACTTTGTCTACATCGTCACTGTAAAAGGTGATGACGCGAACGCCCACAATGTCTGTAATGTCTGCGAGAGTGGCGTACTTGGACCCTTTGAGTTCCAGCTTGCCGGTGAGTGATTTCTCCGTTTTTACCCGGTGCTCAATGGAGGCCACAATGAGCCCGGCCTCCGCAAGGACATTCTTGAGGGAGGCATGAACGTCCTCTGCCACCTGGTTGAACTCCGGCAGGTGCTCCCGGTATTCTGCCAGGATGGCTTTGCAGTGGGCGTCTAATTCATAGTGCGGTGCGGCCATATATTCTGAGTCTTAACTCACAAATGTAATGATTATTTGCACGAAATGCAATGTTACACCGTAAATCTTGCAAATGTGAAAGAAATTTTTCGATTATTTATTGCAGTTTCCAAAAAAAGTCGTACATTTGCAGTCCCGTTTTTGCGGGATACATTGAGATATGGTGTAATGGTAGCACTACAGATTCTGGCTCTGTCAGTGAGGGTTCGAGTCCTTCTATCTCAACAAAAATCAGCCTTTTAAGCTGATTTTTTAATGCCCTGGCGGGGTAGCTCAGCTGGTTAGAGCGTCGGATTCATAATCCGGAGGTCGTGGG
>CAMKSQ010000050.1 GCA_946415475.1 uncultured Bacteroidales bacterium | reverse complement strand
TTATGACAAAGGAAGAAATCGTAAAGCAGGTCAAGGATATCATCGTTGACAAGCTTGGTGTCGAGGAAAGCGCAGTTACCGAATCTGCCAGCTTCACCAATGACCTCGGTGCCGATTCTCTGGACACCGTAGAACTCCTCATGGAATTCGAGCGCGTGTTCGACATCAAAATCCCCGATGAGGAAACCAGCGGTATCGCCACTGTCGGTGATGCTATCGCCAAAGTAGCCGAGAAAATCGGTGCTTAATTGAGCTAATACTCATAAAAAATTCCCGAGCTGTAAGGCCCGGGAATTTTTTTATTCCTTAGGAATGGTGAAGACCACCTGGAAGTGGGGTCCGCCTTTGTCGCTCATGGTGAGCGGGCCATTGAGGAGGGCCTTGTAGAAGCGGTCTTTGTCCAGTTCCGTAGAGGTGGTGTAGGTGGTCTGGTTCTGGGCGGCCATCATCTGGGCCAGCATCATGTAACTGTAGTAGTTGCTATAGTTGTTGCCATAACCACTGCCGTAACCGCCGTAACCTCCGCCATACAGGCTGTTGTAATAGCTGGCATACATGAGGTTCTGGTAGTATGCGCTTTGCTCTGCGGTTTGGCCGTTGGCGGTTTCTACCTGCTCCGTGTGGAGGGTGAGCAGCCAAATGTCGGCCATGCCTTTTTCAATCTCCTCCTGCGTCAGGTCTGAATCCCCTTTTCCGGGGTGCAGGATTTCCTGCATATGGTACGTGATGTCCGGGGAGTACATCAGGTTGGAACGGTCGATATTGCCTTGGTCTTCCGCGCTTACGCTAGCATCTGTAAGGCCTGCGAAGGTGGGAACATCTTCATCGTCCCGGGTAATGATAGTGCGAATGGTGGGACTGAGCACGCTGGGATATACCTCCATGTCGCGGTAATTTTCCGGCATCTCGAACGGCAGGATGATACTGGCGCTGATGATGGAAGCTTTGTCCGGGTCTCCGCCTTTTTCCAGGATGGCCTGGCGGGTCTTCTGTTGCAGTTCCAAGGCCGGGATAACCGGCTTGAGACCGCCGCCACCTTCTACCATGATGGTGCTTCCGGCCTTCTGGGCCACGGTCTCGTGCGTGCACATGTTGAACGAGTACTGGGAGAATTTGGTATTGTTGTCGATGAAGGTTACCTCATCCACAAACTCGGTTTCTCCCGGCACAAAGACAAAGGTAGAGTCTTTCCGTTCACCGTCCCAGGTGCTGTTGACGGTAAGGAGGCCGATATTTTCGTTGCGCTGGTAATAGCCGCTTACCACCGACAGGCAGGAGAAATCAAAGAGATTGATGCGGCCGCCGATTTCCACGGGATCGTCCGTTTCCATGTAGATGCCGGGCAGTTCGCCCACGTACTCCTTATATTTGTTGATGGGATTGTTGCTGTCGCGGCTGATCAGCACCGGCCCCAGCTCTTTAATGGCGTCGACATACTTCTGGGCAAATTCCCGGGTGAAGTTGATGTCCAGTGCGCCCGTTCCGTTGTAGGTAGGGGTGCCGGCCGTAATCCTGTGTGCGCTGTGCGGGATTTCCGTACCGGTGGGGCGGCTGGAACTGGGAAGTGAATCCAGCAGCTCGTACACGAAGATATTCTGCAGGATGCGCTCCTGGGAATCATGCTCTACCGAGATGGTATCCGAGGTAAAAAAGAGGTTGAAACTGACGGCGACGGGATTGTCTCCCAGGTCGATTTCGTCCAGGGCGGGAATGAGCGTGAAAGCGGCGTCGCGGGTGGTGAGGCCGAAGGTCTCGTCCCGGAGGGAGCCGATGGTAAGATGGGTGTCCGAGTAGGCCGACAGGTCGCTGGAGGGCTTCAGGGCGATTCCAGAGAGGGGAAAATCTACCGTATAAGTGTTGAGCAGGAGGCTTTTGTCTACCAATCCTTCCCCAAGGCTGTTGTCTACTTTTACGCAGCCGGGGATGAGCAGGGCTGCGGCCAGACACAGTGCTAGAAACTTCTTCATTTTAAAAGGTTGTCGTAAAATGCGTTGTAGGCATCCATGTAGGAGCCGTCCGCAAAGCTTGCTTCGTTGTAGTCCAGGAGCGGCAGGCCGCTCTTCTTGCTATATTCCACCAGTTTTTTGTCTACATCCGGACTGCCCAGGATGATGCCGTCGGAATACTGCACGGCAAGTTTAGCAAGATCTGTGCCTGTGGAAGGCTCCGGCAGAGAGATGTCCGCCGCCTTGGCGCCGCCAAACTGCAGGGTTTGGGCGAAACCGGGGGAGAGGGACTGTGCCGGCGTGTCCTCAAACAGCGAGAGCACCACCTTGGCATTGGTGAAAATGGGGTCGTCTTTATAGGCCTTCTTTAGGTACAACGGCAACACGTGGGAAATCCAGCCGGAGCAGTGGACGATGTCCGGTGCCCAGCGGAGCTTTTTCACTGTCTCCAGGACGCCGCGGGCAAAGAAAATGGCGCGCTCGCCGTTATCGGCAAAAAACTGGCCTTTGTCGTCGTGGTAAATCTGTTTGCGGCGGAAATAATCTTCGTTGTCGATGAAATATACCTGGATGCGGGCGCTGGAGATGGAGGCCACCTTGATAACGAGAGGACGGTCTACATCGCCGATGATAATGTTCATGCCCGACAGGCGAATGACTTCGTGCAGTTGATTTTTCCGCTCGTTGATGCAGCCGTAGCGGGGCATGAAGGCACGGATTTCCTTGCGTCTTTCCTGAATTCCCTGGGGGAGTTCACGGCACACGTTGGCAATCCGGGTTTCCGGAAGGTAGGGAAACATTTCTGCGTTTACAAACAGAATCTTCTTTGCGGAATCTTCCATGTTATTCTCTTTTAGCAAACAAAGTTACGAATTTTTTTTGAGTTTTTCGGTGGTTTGGTTAACTTTGGGGCGAAATTAGGTGTGCTATGTCATCTCCCAAACGCAATATGGCCATTCGCCGGCGCATTGCCAGCGCCTGGATTTCTACGGTCATCAGCCTGTCGCTGGTGCTGCTTTTAGTGGGCGTAGGAACCCTCATGCTGGTGAACGCACGCGCCGTGAGCGACTATTTCAAGGAAAACATGCAGGTCTCCGTATTGCTCAAGGAGCAGGTGAACGAGGAGGAAGCCTTGAAGTACCAGGACCGCGTGGCGGCCCTTCCCGGCGTCCGTTCCACGCACTTCGTTTCGCGTGAGCAGGGTGTGGAGGAAATGGCCCGTATGCTGGGACAGGACTTCCTGGACGTGTTCGAGACGGCGCCGGTGCCCATTTCCATCGACGTAAACCTGGAGGCGGCGTATGTGTCGTCGGACAGCCTGGCGATGATCAAGTCCATCCTGGCGGAATCCCCGCTGGTGGAGGAGGTGGTGTACCAGACCTCGCTGGTAGATGCCCTGAATGCGAATCTGCAGAAGATTTCGCTGGCGCTGGCCATCCTGGTGGCCCTGCTGCTGTTCATCTCCTTCGTCCTTATTGCCAATGTCATCCGGCTGGAGGTATTTGCCCGCCGGTTTACCATTCATACCATGCATCTGGTGGGAGCCACCAAGGGCTATATCCGTGCGCCTTTCGTGGGCCGTGCGGCGGTGCAGGGCCTGTTTGCCGCCCTCTTTGCCATCATGATGCTGTTGGGCGGGCTGTTCTTCCTGCGTGACGAATTCGCCCAGCTGTTCCAAATTTTCCAACTGGACTCCTTGCTCCTTACCATGGGAGTAATGGCGGTGAGCGGTGTAAGCATTTGCGTCATAGTCACTTATTCAGTGGTCGGACGCTTGGTGGGCTACAACCGCGATAAACTTTATGCATATTGATTTATGGCTGCAGATCCTTCCCAATTTGCCGTTACGCGCAAGGGGCTTAAACTGATGATCGCGGGGTTGCTGGTGCTGGCGGCGGGGTTCCTGCTGCTGAGCGGCGGCGGTTCTTCGGACCCGCAGGTGTTTAACTATGCCATGTTCGACTTCCGTCGGCTGGTGGCGGCTCCCATCGTCATTATCGCCGGCATCGTGGTGGAAGTAGTGGCTATTATGGGTAAATTCAAAGACTAACGTATGGATTGGTGGCAGGCTATTCTCCTGGGCATTGTCCAGGGGCTTACGGAGTTTCTTCCGGTTTCCAGTTCCGGACATCTGATGATTTTTAAAGAACTGCTCGGGGCCGATGCCGAGGGTTTCCTGGATTTTACGGTAACGGTGCATTTTGCCACCGTGCTGGCCACGATCGTGGTGTTCTGGAGCACCATCTGGCAGCTCCTCAAGGGCTTTTTCAAGTTCAAGTATAACGACGAGACAGACTATGTGTGCAAAATCCTGATTTCCCTGATTCCGGTGGCCCTGGTGGGCTTCCTTTTCAAGGATCAGGTGGATGCCTTGTTCAGCGGCTCGCTCAAGCAAGTGGCCGGGGGACTGTGTATTACGGCCTGTCTGCTATGGGTGTCGGACAATGCCGGCCGTCGTTTCAAGGTGCCGGTGGCCAAGGACACGCGCAATGGCATTTCGTACTGGCAGGCCTTCGTGGTGGGCGTGGCACAGGCGTTCGCCGTGATCCCGGGTGTTTCCCGCAGCGGCAGCACCATCTCCACGGGACTTCTGACCGGCGTAAAGCGTGAGTCCATGGCTCAGTTCTCTTTCCTGATGGTGCTCATTCCCATCATCGGCGAGCAAAGCCTTGACTTGCTCAAGGTGGCCGTGGGAAGCGAGTCGTTCGTCGGGGGAGTAGGGCCGATGGCGCTGTGCCTGGGCTTTATCGCCGCCTTCGTGAGCGGCCTCTTCGCCTGCAAATGGATGGTAGCCATCGTCAAGAAGGCCAAACTCATGTGGTTTGCCCTCTACTGCCTGGTGGTCGCCGCCCTCATTTTTTTCTTAGCTTAGGCTCTTGAAATTCGAGCCTTTTTTTGTCATTTCGAGCGAGCGTAGCGAGTCGAGAAATCTCATGCCGAAAAGTCTGACATACTTTGTCTCCGACGTCCATCTGGGCCTCCAGGTGGGGGACCCCGCCGCGCGGGAGGGCGCCTTTGTTGCCTTCCTGCAGGGGATCGACCCCACTCAAACGGATGCGCTGTACCTTTTGGGCGACATCTGGGATTTCTGGCACGAGTACCGCGACGTGGTGCCCAAAGGCTATGTGAAAGTGCTGGCGGCGCTGATTTCCCTCATGGAAGCTGGTGTGCCGGTGTACTTTTTTCCGGGTAACCACGACATCTGGACCTATCACTATTTCGAGGAACTGGGCATGCGCCGCCTGACGCAGCCGCATGTGGTAAAGATAGGTGCCGATACCTTCTGCCTGGGCCACGGCGACGGCCTGGGACCGGGCCGGACGGGGTACAAAATCATGCGCTGGGTTTTCCACAACCGCTTTTTCCAGCAGTGCTTCTCCTCGCTGCACCCGTGGCTGGCCTTCCGCCTGGGCAACGGCTGGAGCCGCCGCTCACGCCTGGGCAAAAACATCACCTATACCTTCAAGGGCGCCTCGGAGCCACTCTACCGCTTCTGCGCGGCCTTCCCGGAGCCGGTGCAGTACTTTATCTTCGGGCACTATCATGCGCGGGTGGACATGCCGGTGGGCGCATCGGCCCGTCTGGTGATGCTGGGCGACTGGATTACCGGTCCCAACTGGCTTGTCTATGATGCCGATGCCGGCAAATTGAATGCATGCGATGGCCGATAATTACTTGGAAAAACGCCAGGAAGAGCTGGCAAATTCGCAGAAGAAGGTGGTGAAACGGAACCACCTTTCGCTGGATACGCTCCTTCGCCGGAATCGGAGCTACCGGGGCTTCTCGGGCACAGTGTCGGAAGCACAACTCCGCGAACTGGTGGGCGTGGTGCCGCTGGTTGCATCGGGCATGAATCGGCAGGCCTTGCGTTTCCGTTTGGTTTCCGGGGCCGACGCCGCTTTGGTGCACCCGCTGGTAAAGCTGGGGGCGGCCCTTCCGGAGGAGCATCTGCCGCATCCGGGCATGGAGCCGTCGGCCTATATTGTGGTGTGCAGTAGCGTGCCGGAGGACAAGGTGGTGGATATCGACTTGGGCATTGCGGCGCAAAGTATGCTGCTCAAGGCCACGGAGATGGGTTTGGGCGGGATTTTTATCCTGAACTTCCAGCGGGAGGCGCTTCGTGAGGCGCTGGGGCTGGGGCTGGGGCTGGAGCCGGTGGCGGTAATCGGCCTTGGAAAACCCGCGGAGACCGTGTTCCTGGTGCCGGGTGCCTCGCCGGACGCGTTAAGCTATTACCGGAAGGACGGCGTGCATTATGTGCCAAAACTGTCTGTGGACCAGCTGATTATCTGAGCCGATGCATCCCAAGTTCATCCTGGTTTCCTCTCCCGACAGCCCGCTGGTGGGCACGTTCGTGTATGGCATGGTAGGCCAGCACAAGGAACTGGTGCAGGGCTATGTGAAGGTGCATGGCGGAGGGTGGTACCTTAAGGACGACGCTGCCCGTACCATGACCCTGTATGGCAGTTCCGGGGACTATGGGGAGCCCAAGCTGGCCTTTTTGAACCGGATTCCGTCGGAGCTGCGCGGGTACAAGTTCTTTTTTTCACCGGGCTGGAATCTGCCGCCCAATGAGTTGGATTTAACCGATATCGAATATGTATAAGTACAAGCAAGTTAGGGACAATATGTTTGTCCTGAGTCTGGACAATCATGTGGAAGTAGCAGCCGCGCTTAAGGCTTTTTGTGAAGAAAAGGGGATTCTGGCGGGGAATATCATAGGCCTGGGCGCCGTTTCCGAGGCCACGTTCCGTTTCCTGGATCCCAACACCCTGAAGTACGTGGACAAAACCTTTACCGAGCAGATGGAAATCACCAACCTGACGGGCAACATTTCCCAGAAGGATGGCAAGCCTTATCTGCACCTGCACATCACCGCCAGCCGCCGGGATTACACCTGTATCGGCGGTCACCTGCTCACCGCCTACATCAACGGCGCCTGCGAACTGTACGTGGAGGCCTTCCCCGATACCTTCGTAGGCCGCTACGCAGACCCCGCCACGGGGATTAACCTGTATCAGTTCTAGGCTCCGGGGCTTCGTCTCATGTTGCCCGGGACTTTGCCTCGTGTGGCCGTCATGCCCGGCTCCGACCGGGCTTCTCCTGTCATCCCGAGGCCATAGGCCGAGCGTATCTCCTCCTCCCCTGGCGCAGGTCAGTAGGGTGTCTGGCGCAGGTCCGTGGTGTGACTGGTATGGAGGATGGTCGCTAAGTTGTTGATACAGAATTGGTTGCTGGGAAATCCTCGGCGCAAATAGAGCCGAGGATTATTAGTATTTTACTGATTATCAGGCACTTATCTGCCACCCCGGGAGGCCCTCAAAGGTTTTGGTAAACTTTTTGCAAAGTGTTACCTTTGCAGTCGTGAAAATCGTCCGTCATATCCTGCTGGCAGCGTTGCTGGCCGTTGTTCCGCTGGGGGCATCGGCACAGAATCACGTGCGCAAGGCGATGCAGAGGGCCCGCGAACGGCAGGAGGCGATGGCGCGCGCCCAGGTGAACTCCGAACAGGGGAAAAGCTCCGGCGGAAATATGCGGATGATGGTCCAGAATGGCGACACCACCTACCTGGACCGCCTGCCTGCCGTGTACATCGTAGGCCGGGGCAAGTTCACGTCCGACAAACAGTTGCGCCAGTATTACAAGCTGGTATGGCGCTTCGCCCGCGTGTACCCGTATGCGCAGGCATCAAAAGTATTGAAGGAGGAAATCGACAGCACGCTCAATGCGGAGCACTACGGTTCTTTCCGGAAGAGCCGGTATATATCGGCCATCCAGAAGGAGCTTTTCCGCGACTTCGAGGGGTCGCTGCGCCAGATGACCATCCAGCAGGGGGCGGTGCTCCTGAAGCTGATTGACCGGGAAACCGGCATTACGCCCTACGAAATTATCAAGAATTACAAGAGTGGCGCTGCGGCCGTCTTCTGGCAGGGCGTCGCCAAAATTTTCGAAAACGACCTCAAATCGTCTTATGACCCTGCCGGTGCCGATGCCCCTTTGGAGGAGATGGTGCAGGCCTGGCAGCGGGGCGAGTTTCGCGACCTTTACTGGTCCATCTTCTGGGAAGAACCGCCCGTGGTAAACGTTCCGGATAGATACAAAAGGTAACGGTCGAAAACCGAAGAAAGATTTTTTCAACAATACACCTAACTTGCTTGTAAATCAGTGAGTTAGGTGTAAAAAACCGCGGTCGAAAATGTTGAAAAATCGTGCAAAAATATTTGCAGAATCAAAAAAAAGTTGTAACTTTGCAATCCCCAAATTGGAGCAAAATGCACCCAACCAGCTGAGTTTCAATGAGTTAGGGAATTATAAGGAAAATTTAAAGCATTTAAGAAAATGTTACAGCCTAAAAGAACCAAATTCAGAAGGGAACAGAAAAACCGCATGAAGGGCAATTCCGGTCGTGGAAACCAGCTCGCATTCGGTTCTTTCGGCCTCAAAAACCTTGAGAACTGCTGGCTCACAGCCCAGCAAATCGAGGCTGCCCGTCAGGCCATCTCCCGTCGTATGAACCGTGAAGGTCAGATCTGGATCCGTGTCTTCCCTGTGAAGCCGTTCACTGCCAAGCCGCTGGATACCCGTATGGGTAAAGGTAAGGGTGATCCTCAGGGCTTTGTTGCTCCTATCACTCCTGGCCGTATCCTCTTCGAGGCAGAGGGTGTTTCCCTCGCCGTCGCCAAAGAGGCTATGCGTCTGGCTGCCAACAAGCTCCCCGTCGCCACCAAGTTCGTGGTCCGCAGGGATTATGTAGAAGAATAATCAGTAGGAGGAGAAAAACAATGAAAGTATCCGAAGTACGTCAGATGAGCGTCGCAGATCTGCGCGACCGCATCGAAGTCGAGAAAAGCAACCTCGACACCATGAAACTCAATCATGCAATCTCCCCTCTGGAGGACACCTCCAAGATTCGCAAGACCCGTCAGGACATCGCTCGCATGATCACCATCCTGGCCGAAAAAGAGAAACAGCAGAACTAAAGTAGCATCGACCTATGGAAAGAAATCTTCGTAAAGAAAGAGTAGGCATCGTGGTCAGCAACAAGATGGACAAGACCATCGTCGTGGCAGTGGAAACGCACGAGAAGCACCCCATTTACGGCAAGTTCGTAAAGAAGACCACCAAGTTCGTTGCTGAGGACGCCAAGAATGAGTGCTCCGAGGGCGATACCGTCCGCATCATGGAGACCCGTCCTCTGAGCAAGACCAAGAACTGGAGATTAGTTGAAATCGTAGAAAAAGTGAAGTAATTATGATACAGCAGGAATCACGTTTAACGGTTGCCGACAACAGCGGAGCTAAGGAAGTCCTTTGCATCCGTGTTCTGGGCGGTACCCGTCACCGTTACGCCACCATCGGCGAAACCATCGTAGTGACCGTGAAGAGCGCCATCCCCGGTGGCGACATCAAGAAAGGCACTGTCACCAAGGCTGTTGTTGTTCGCACCAAGAAGGAAATCCGTCGTCCGGATGGTTCCTATATCCGTTTCGACGAGAACGCTTGCGTTCTTCTGAACGGCGCAGGCGAACTCCGCGGTACCCGTATCTTCGGCCCCGTGGCCCGCGAGCTCCGCGAGAACTACATGAAAATCGTTTCACTGGCACCGGAGGTCCTTTAATCAGTAGCAGTTATGAAAAAGTTCAATATCAAGAAAGGCGATACCGTGTATGTGAATGCCGGTAACGACAAGGGCAAGACCGGTAAGGTCCTCGAAGTGCTGCGTGACAAGGATCGCGTCATCGTAGAAGGCGTGAACATGGTGTCCAAGCATACCAAACCCAACCCGAAGAACCCTCAGGGCGGTATTGTAAAACAGGAAGCAGCTATTCACATTTCCAACGTGAACCTCGTAGACAACGCTGGCAAGCCCACGCGTATCGCTCACAAAGAGGTAGACGGCAAGAAAGTGCGTATTGCTAAAACAACCGGAGAGGAGATCAAGTAATTATGGCAAAGAAAGCAAACAA
>CAMKSQ010000049.1 GCA_946415475.1 uncultured Bacteroidales bacterium | reverse complement strand
GACACATGGATTTTCAGTCCATTGCTCTACCATCTGAGCTACAGCACCATCGTTTTGGGAATGCAAAGATAAGGCTTTTTTTAGAAACTGCAAACTTTTTTTGCTATCTTTGGCAAAATTTTAAAGATATGGCACTCATCCCAGAAGATAAAACCCGGCGTTGGAAGATTCTCTCCACCGAATACCTTATCCGCAGACCGTGGCTCACGGCCCGGAGGGACCAGGTGCAACTGCCGGACGGACGCGTGAATCCGGAATATTACGTAGTGGAGTACCCGGACTGGGTGAATGTGATTGCCATTACCAAAGAGGGGAAATTCGTGATGGAGCGGCAGTACAGGCACGCCGTAGCCATGACCTGCTTCGAACTGCCTTGTGGCGTTATGGAGGCAGGGGAGACACCCCTGCAGGCCGCCCAGCGGGAACTCCTGGAGGAGACCGGATACGGAAAAGGGGAGTGGAAGGAAATCATGACGCTCACCCCCAACCCCAGTTCCATGTCCAACTTTACGCACTGTTTCCTGGCAACGGGCGTAGAGCCCGTAGGCCCAACGCACCTGGATGCCACCGAGGAACTGGAAGTGCATCTGCTGGAACGGGAGGAGGTGCTCACGCTGCTGCGGGAGAACCGGCTCATTCAGTCGCTCATGATTTCCCCGCTGCTCAAGTATTTCTCCGGCATTTAGGCCCCCAGGTGCTCGATCAGGATTCTGACGCCTATTCCCAGCAAAATGAGGCCGCCAAGCAGTTCCGGGCGGATTTTCCGGTTCACGGCATCTCCGAAACGGACCCCGAAGGCAAAGCCCAGCAGGCTCATAGCAAAGGAAACAAGGCCGATGAGCACCAGCGGCACCGTCAGCTGTGCCAGCGTGTCGTACCCCGTACAGGCATAGGTAATGCCCACCGCCATAGCGTCGATGCTGGTTGCCACCGCCAGCACGAACTTTGTGTGCAAATCCCTGGGATTGACGGACTTATCGACATCCTCTTTGAAAGAATCGGCAATCATTTTTCCGCCGATAAAGGCCAGCATGGCAAAAGCGACCCAATGGTCCACCGCCTGGATATAGGCGCTGAAGCGGCTTGTCAAGAACCAACCGATGAGGGGCATCAGGGCCTGGAAAAGGCCGAAGAAGAAGGCCAGCGTGACCATGGTGCGACCCTCATATCGACGGATAATGACACCGCTGACCACAGACACCGCAAAGCAGTCCATGGCCAGCGCTAAAGCTATAAGTAGGGATTCTAGCATTATTTCTGGTTCTTCAGTTCAAGCATGCTCTTGATTGCAAGCATACCCATGCTTTTAAAATAGTCACTGGGAAGCGTAGAATAGGGCTGCATGTCCGGATGGTGCTTGGTCAGTTCGTCCAGCGGGCCGTCGCTGTAGCCCATAACTGCCAAGGCATTCATCCAGTGAAGGTGCTCCAGGGCCGCCAGATACCGCATTTGCTCAGCATTGGGCTGTCCCTTGGGGACAAAGGCATAGAAGGTGGGAAGATACACCGCACGGGCAATATCCGTGAATTGTTCGCGACGCAGCTGCAACTGATTGCGCAGATGGTCTTTTCCGGGCTTGGAAAGGCGCTCCGTGCGCTCATCCCAGGTTTCGGTGATACCCATGACCTTCCGATTCTCGTCAAAGAGTTTAGCCACGTTTTTAAGCCTTCTGCCGGAAATGACATCCGTCGTCCAGATATCCTGGATATTGCCGAAGCATTGGAGCGCGGAAACGCCGAAAGCCTCGTTATACGACCTGGTGATTTCCCGCGTTTTGGCGCTTTCCTGCCAATAACGCATCAGAATGAGCATGGACGATATGTCCTGACCGGCCCGGGCGGCCGCTTGCAGTATAGCCACGCCCATCTGCAGGTTCTTGGGGCCATCGTCCATCGCCACGACAATATAATTGAAATGGGACTTGGCGAATTCCTCCCAGAAGGCAACGCTGCCGGCCGATTCTGCGCACCAGGAGAACGCTTTGTCGCCCTTCATTTGCGGTGCGGACTCCAGGAAAGCACCCAGCTGGGCGTCCAGCGAAGGGTCATAGACCTTAACCGACATGGGCGCACGATTGTAATCCTTGCCCACAAAGCTGCCGAATTCATAAAGGAAGCGCACGGCTTCCTGGCCGGTATAGCCAAAGCCGATAACCAGCGCATGCAAACCCTCTGTCACATAGCCCAGCGGTTCTCCGTCGGCATCGACCGCCTTCTTCACATAATTGACCGGCATGAGCTCCGGACATTCCAGGCTTAGGTGACGGAAGGCCATCTGGTGCGGATTCAATGTGCGTACGCGCGAGCCGGTAGATGCCACCAGGGCATCGAAGCCGTTAGGTTCTGCTGAATAGTAGAAAATCTTGGCCTTGATGGAAGGATCTTCCGTTGCCTCGGACAGGAACCGTGCGTTAATTTCCTGGGAATCGGCAAATAAATACAGGTTGGTGCGCTTGTTGGCCAGCCAGGAGCGCAAACCACGCAGCGTTAGGGCATCGGCAGGCGTAGCATTGAACAAACGGACCCGATTGCTTTTCAGTTCCATCCGCAACAGACGTTCTGCCAGGGGATTGAAGCGGTCGGTCAGATTCACGAACAGAATGCGGCCCTGGTCGCTTTTTTTCTTTTCCTGTTCCCATTCCCGGAGTAAATGGCCCGCCAGCAGCTTGGAATAGGGGCTGATGCCCACAAACACATGGTGCTTCCGGTTTCTCCGGCCGATAAAACTGAAAGGGATGGCAAGGCTGAGGGCGTCGCGGCGCTGGCTGGGTTTTACCAGGAAAACAATCAGCCAGATAATAAGCGCCAGCAGTGCCAGCCCGGCGAAAATGGTTATAATCAGATGAAGCGGATTGGTCAGGTCCATTGTCCAGGTTTTTTTACTGAACAAATATAGAAAATTTCGGCCGATTATTCAAACAAATCTCCTTCCCGGCCCACAAGCAGCGTCGCTAAAAGGCACCAAGGACGAGGTTCCAGACAAAAAAGCGGAGGGTCCTGCCCACAAGGAACAGGAAAGCGGTGAGCCACGGGTTGGTCTTGTAGAAGCCCAGGGCAATGGTGAAAACGTCTCCCACAAAAGGGAACCAGCTAACCAGCGCAAGCCAGATGCCGTATTTGTCAAAATAGACCTTTTGCTTTTCCAACTGGGCGCGGGTAACCTTGGTATGCTTCTCTATCCAGTCCCACTTGCCCAGCCGTCCCAGGCCATAAGTGGTGAGGTTCCCCAGCCAGTTTCCCAGCGCAGCCACCGCCAGGCAAGCCCAGGGGTTGGACGTCATTTGCAGCACCGTGATGTAGAGGACATCGGCACTGAAAGGAACGATCGTCGATGCCAGAAACGTGCCGATAAACAGCCCCCACAAGCCCCAGGCTCCAAGGTCCGGGAGTTGCATCAGGAAGTCTTGCAAGCCCGTTATTAACAGAAAATGTGGCATTCAGGAGTGCGATTCGATTGCGCCGGCAAATGTACACAAATTCTGCCGATTATTTAGTACCTTTGTTTGCTGGAAGCATAAAAGAATTAATCTATAAAGAATTAATATCTATGACTAAAACCTCTAAAACCCTTGCAATGCTCGTTATGGCGGGTCTTGCTCTGTCTACGGCCTGCAATTCCACCAAGGAGGTTACCCTGCAGGTGAAAACCCAGTCCGGTGTAGTGGAAGGCTTCATGGAAGACGGCGTAAAGAAGTTCCTGGGCATTCCTTTCGCACAGGCTCCCGTAGGAGAACTTCGTTGGAAGGCTCCGCAGCCCGTAGAGCAATGGGAAGGCGTGCGCGCCGCCAAGCAATTCGGTGACGATCCCATGCAGCCCAATGTCTTCGGCGACATGAACTTCCGCGGCCCTCAGCGCAGCGAGGACTGCCTGTACCTCAATGTCTGGACCACCGCTGAAACCACGGCCGACGGTCTTCCGGTGCTCATTTACTTCAACGGCGGCGGCCTGATGGCCGGTTCCGGCAGCGAGCCCCGCTACGACGGCTCTTCCATCGCCAAGGAAGGTGTTATCGGCGTAACCGCCAACTACCGCGAAGGTGTCTTCGGCTTTTTCGCCCACCCGGACCTCACGGCCGAATCGACCTATAAAGGCAGCGGCAACTACGGTTTCCTGGACCAGGTGGCTGCCATCCAGTGGGTCAAGGACAACATCGCCGCCTTTGGTGGAGACCCCAAACGCATCAACATCGTGGGTGAATCGGCCGGCTCTTTCTCCGTGTCGCTGCTCATGTGCTCTCCGCTGTCCAAGGGCAACCTGGCCGGTGCCATGCTTTCCTCCGGCGCAGAGGTTCTCCCGTACGCAGCTTCTACGCTGGCCGATGCTGAGGCCGCCGGTGTCAATCTCCTGAAGAGCGTCGGTATCGCCAGTCTGGCCGATGCCCGCGCAATGAGCGCCGAGGAACTCCAGAAAGTCCTTCCGCCGCGCGGCATGTCCAACGTTGTATTGGACGGCTATTTTATGGTAGAGAGTGCCGATGACGTCTTCGAGAAGGGTATCCAGGCCCAGGTTCCGCTGTTAGCCGGCTGGAACTCCCTTGAAGGCACGCCGATGCAGGTCCTCCGCGGACAGGCTCCCACTCTTGAGAACTACAAGAATGCCATGCGCCCCCAATTCGGCGACATGACCGACGAAATCTTCGCGGCCTACGGTATCACCACCGATGCCGATGTCCTCAGCCAGAAGGGTCTGGACCTTGCTTCCGACCTCTTCACCGGTTTCCCGACTTGGAAAGCATGCGACTACCACGTGAAATCATCCGGTATGCCCGTCTACCGCTATCACTATATGCACCCGCGTCCGCAGGTATCGGCCAAGATGGGGGACAAGGTAGCCGCCCTGGCTGGTGGTGTTCGTGAGAAGACCGAGGCTGAAAAGGCCGACGAAAAGAAGGCTGCCGCCAAGCCCGCCATCGCCCCCGGTGCTGTCCATTCCGCCGATATCGAATACGCCATGGGCACCCTGGACACCAACGAGTTCTACGATTGGCAGCCGGAGGATTACGCCATCTCCAAGCTCTTCCTCTCTTACTACGCCAATTTCTGCAAGAACGGCAACCCCAACGGTGAAGGCCTTCCCGAGTGGCACTCCATCACCCTGGAGAACATCGACGCCGCTCCCGTGATGATCATCGACGTGGAATCCAAGGAAGTGTGCAGCGCGCAGAAAGAAAACGCCTACCGCACCCTGGAGAAATTCTACAGAAGCAAGTAATTCTTCATGAACCGCAAAAGAATCCTACTGCTGGTGCTTTGGGCACTCCTCGCCATTCTCACATTCAACCCTTATGGGGCATGGTTGGGAACCCTTTCCTATAAGTATGTTCCGGATGGCAAGGCCGTGAGCGGCAAGCCGCCCTTCAAGGGCCTTCTTAGCGCCGATGAGGGCCGAAATTATTTCCCCAGGAATTCCGTCGGTGTAATGCCGGTCTCCTTCTTGAAGAGGCGGGTGAAGTGGTGCGGGTACTCAAAACCCAGAAGGTGTGCTGTTTCGTTGATATTATGACCGTTCATCAGGAGGTTCTTGCCCTGCTCTATCACAAAGGAATGGATATAGCCGATAGCCGTTCCGCCGGTGGACTTGTGGACGACGTCGCCCAGGTAACGGGGTGAGTAAGCCAGCCTCTCCGCGAAATATTGGACGGAAGGGACACCAAGGTCCATCTGCCTGCCGTCCAGATAATACGTACGCAGCAGGCCATGGAATCGCTTGAGGATGTCCGACGAGCTGTTGTCTTCTTTGGCTAACTGTCTCAGGTAAATGCGCTTGCAGTATTCCAGGATGAGACGTAAATAGCCCAGGACAACGGCCCGCAAGGCCGGAGAATCTTCGTTTTCCTGCAATTCATGCCTCAGCTGGGTGAGGAGTTGGGAAATGCGGCCCCATTCCGACGGTTCCATCTTCAGGGTCTCCGTCGCAAAGTACGAGAAGAAAGGGTAGTCTTTGATCCTGTCCTCCAAATCGGTGCCACGGAGCAGCTGCGGAGAAAACAACAGTGCCCAACCGCTGATGAAAAGATCTTCGCCGTCGTCTTCCTTGCCGCCGATCTGGCCGGGCTCGACGGCGATGATGGAGCCGTCAGCCGCTTCGAACATCTTCATGCCGTAGGTGAGATTCTTCGGGAAATTCCGCTGGATGAAAAGACCATAGACCCCGTAACGGTTCAAGCTGGTGCGTACTGGTGATACCTCGTCATAGTGGATGACAGCCACCAGGGGGTGCAACTCCGGCGCATGAACATAGCGTGCGTAAACGTTGGGATCAGAAAGGTGCAGGATGTTCTTCATTATGCCTGATGGGGTATCTGATAGCTGTAAATTTACAAATGTTGTTATAACAGCACTTTGATACGAAAACCCCTGGAAGTGGGTTCTTCCACGATTCCCTTTACTTTTGCCCTTATGCCGTCCAGTGCACTGCCGCCCGGAAGCGGGGACTCCGTAAGGCCCTCGGCCATGAAATCCAAGGCCGTAACCCCGGACAGTTCGGCATGGGTGAACCGCAGCGTGAGTGGCCTTAGGTCTTTGAGGTGCTCAAAGAGCATCTCCTTTACAATGTCATATGCAAGAGCGGATTTTTCCGGGAAATTGTACTTGATGCAGAACCGGTTGATTCCAGTATGGATCTGAAGGAAATCAAAGGCATTGGAATCTATCTCATACACCAGTTTCTGGATGCGGTTCACGAAGGCTTTGGTGGCGCTGCGGGCAGGATGCTCGAAGATTTGCTCCGGCGTGCCGTCTTCATAGATGACGCCCTCGTTCATAAAGAAAATACGGGTGCTCACGTCCCGGGCAAAGCGCATTTCGTGGGTGACGATGAGCATGGTCATTCCCTCCTTCGCCAGCCGGCGTATGACACTGAGGACCTCTCCGACCATGGTGGGGTCAAGGGCCGATGTGGGTTCGTCAAAGAGGATGACTTCCGGGTGCATGGCAAGCGAGCGGGCAATGGCCACCCGCTGCTTCTGGCCGCCGGAAAGGGAGGAGGGGTACACGTCGGCCTTCTGGGCCATGCCCACTTTTCCCAGCAGCTCCAGTGCCTCTTCCTCTGCCTCCTTCCGGGATCGTTTCAGCAGCTCCATGGGCGCATAAATGACATTCTCCAGCACGGTCTTGTGCTCAAAGAGGTTGAAGCTCTGGAACACCATGCCCATCTTCATGCGGAGCTTGTCAAGCGGATACTGTCCTGCCGTGACATCCTTGCCGTCCACGATGATTTGGCCTGCGGTTGGAGGCTCCAGCATGTTGATGGCCCTCAGAAGGGTGCTTTTCCCAGTGCCGGAAGGGCCGATGATGCTAATGACCTCTCCCTTTTCAATGTCACAGTTTACGTCCTTGAGGGGGCTTATGGTGCCACCGTCGGGATTGGTGAAAGTTTTGCTTAAATGTCTGATTGATATCATGTTACTTCTTTAAAAAGAGGAGGTTTAACAAAAGGCGAAGGAGCCAGGCCAGTACAAAGTAGGCAACGGTGACGATCAGCAGCGGGACAAAGGCGTCGAAGGTGCGGCTGCGGATAAGATCGCTGGCCCTGGTGAGGTCCATGATGGCGATGTATCCCACGATGGAGGTGCTCTTGAGGAGCGCCACGCATTCTCCCGTAAACAGCGGCAGGCCTTTTGTCAAGGCCTGGGGGAACACGATACCGGTGAAGGTCCTCAGCGGTGTAAAGCCCAGGCTCAGTCCGGCTTCCGTCTGACCTACCGGGACAGAGGAGATGGCACTGTCGAAGATACTGCCCGAAGACCAGGCAAAGCAAAGGGCAAAGGTGATAATGGCGACCAGCGAACCGCCCATCCCGGCATTGGCAAATACGACATAGAACATGATCAGGAGAAGAACCAGGGTAGGTATGCCCTGGATGAAGGCGCCATACAGGTTCGCCGCCTTGCTGACCCATCTGCGCCGGCTGCGGAGCATGGCGCAGACACCCATGCCCAGCAGGGTTCCCAGCAGGATGGAAAAGAGGGTGATCTTCAGGGTTTCCAGAAGGCCGTTCACGATGAGTTTCCAACGGCCTTCGGTGACAAAATTCATCTTCAGGCGGTCCCAAAGGCCCATTCCGGAAGAGGCTCCTTTGTCAAGCACGAAATACCCGCCGCGGCATAAATAGTAAGGGATGGTGAAGTCCACGGATTTCTGTCGCTCCTCCGTTATATACAGGCATGCGCTCACAACGTCGCACTGCCCGGTATTCAGGGCGATGATGCCCGACCCAAGGTCCATGAAAGACATCTCGAAACTCCTTCCGCTCCAAATGGCGAAACGCCTGAGGAGATCGGCATCCATACCCCTCCACTCACCGCCTTCCCCAAGGAAGCATACGGGCTCCATGTTTATTGCGGTAATGCCTCTGAGGGGCTCCTGAGGGGAGGCTTCTCCCGTAGAGGGCATCGCAGGGGCGGGAGTCCCGTTGAGCCAATGGCTGATGAGGGAATCCAACGACCCGTCGGCCTTGGAAGCTTCAATAAAGCGGTTCATTTCCTCCAGCAGCGCCTGGTTCCCTTTGCGGACCGCGAAGGCGACGTCGAAACTTTCTTCTCCCCGGAAGGCCATTTTGATGCCCAGTCTTTCGCGGGCGCTTTTGGAAAAAGCCACCTCGTCCGTTACGTGGACATCGGCCAAGCCCTGGCGCACGGCCTGGATGCCGTCGGCCTCGGTGTTCACCCGGAATAGACGGATGTCTTCCCGTCCGGAGTATTTCGTGTCAAAATAATTGCCTGCCGTTGTGCTTAGGGTATGGCCGGAGAGGTCTTCCTCCGATTTCAGTTCCACCGTCAAGGCCGCTTTTGGGGAGCAGGCGGCTGAACCTAAAACGATAGCGGCGCCGGCGAGCAGGTGCAGCAGGGTCGGTTTAAATTTGTACATGTCTAAGATAGTTCTGTGGTGCGTTAAAAGCCGCTGTAAACAAATTGCAGATTTAGGCTTTGACCACTCATTTGAGTTGACGTTTCAAGCCTTGTTTTGCAAAGATACGATTTTTTCTGTTGCAAATTAAAAATGGTTTAGTTTCGCCTTGAGCCTTTGGCGGGCTTAGGTGACGGTGGCGTGGGAGATTCCTCTGGATGAAAAGACCATAGACTCCGTAGCGGTTCTATAGCAAGAATCTGCGATATTGGTAGAAATTGGGCAAAAATAGGTAAAAGAATCCGCATGAAAGCAACTACCTTTGCCACATCAAACATGAGCGATATGAATATCAAATCCATCTTCACAGTCTGCACCGCATCCCTGATGCTGCTTGCCTGTCAATCAAACAAAAAAACAAATATGAGCACACTGAACCTTACCCAGGAGTGGGACAAGACCTTCCCCAAGTCCGAACTGGTGAACCACTGCAAGGTCACCTTCCACAACCGCTACGGCATTGAGCTTGCGGCCGATATGTATGTTCCCAAGAATGCGGAGGGGAAACTTCCTGCCATTGCGGTGAGCGGCCCTTTTGGCGCCGTCAAGGAGCAAAGCAGCGGCCTTTACGCCCAGCACATGGCCGAGCGCGGGTTCCTGACCATCGCCTTCGACCCGTCCTTTACGGGCGAGTCCGGCGGAGAGCCTCGCAGGATGGCGTCTCCGGACATCAATACGGAGGATTTCCTGGCGGCAGTGGATTTCCTTTCCACCTGTGACCTGGTCGATCCTGCACGCGTCGGCATCATCGGTATCTGTGGTTTTGGTGGAATGGCGATCAACGCTGCAGCACTCGATCCCCGCATCAAGGCGACCGTAGCCAGTACTATGTACGATATGAGCAAGGTCAACGTGGAAGGTTATTTCGCCAGCGAGGACACGCCTGCGCAGCGCCAGGAAAAGCGTCGTGCCCTGGCCGCGCAGCGCACGAAGGACTATGCGTCCGGCACCTACGAGCGCGCCGGCGGTGTCATCGACCCACTTCCCGAAGATGCTCCTTGGTTCGTCAAGGACTATCACGCTTACTACAAGACACCCCGCGGCTATCACAAGCGCAGCGGCAACTCCAACGACGGCTGGAACGTCATCGGCTGCCAGAGCTTCCTGAACCAACCCCTGCTGGCCTGGGCAGCAGAAATCGAGAATCCCGTCCTGCTCATCCACGGCGAGAAGGCCCACAGCCGCTATTTCAGCGAGTACGCATACGGTCTCCTTACTGGCAGCAACAAGGAGCTCATGATCATCCCCGGCGCTTCCCACGTAGACCTTTACGATGATGTGGCCGGAGTGATTCCCTATGACAAAATGGAGAGTTTCTTCAAAACAAATCTGAAATAGTATGATTCGCACATTTGCCATCGGAATCCTGTCCACGTTTATTCTCGCCTGCGAGAAACTTCCCGACCCGGTTGTACCCGATACACCCCGGGAAGAGAACAATGAAGGCAAAGAGAATAATGGCAACGACAATTCCGGAGAAACCGATACCACCATGCCAGAGACCATCAAGATTACCGTGTCCGGAAAGACGCTTCCGGTAAAGATTGAAGACAACGAAGCCACTAAAGCCCTTGTGGCGGTACTAAGCGAAGCATCCATTACCTATGAGGCCCGTGATTACGGCGGCTTTGAGAAAGTCGGGGCGCTGGGCCGTTCGCTGCCCGCCAGCGACACACAGATTACCACTCAGGCCGGAGATGTTATTCTGTATAGCGGCAACCAGATTGTACTCTTCTATGGCAGCAATACCTGGAGCTATACACGCATCGGCAAGATGCAATACGAATCCTTGGATGAACTAAAGTCATTCCTTAAAGCGGGAGAAGGAAATATTTCCGTAACTTTGTC
>CAMKSQ010000048.1 GCA_946415475.1 uncultured Bacteroidales bacterium | reverse complement strand
TTGTTCTTGGTTCTGCGGGAAAGAATCTGCAGAACACGGCGGATTTCATCGTCCCTTCCGATCACGGGGTCCAGCTTGCCCTGGGCCGCGCGCTCGTTCAGGTTGATGGCAAAGCGCTCCAAAAAGCTGTTGTTGTTATTGTTTTCTGCCATAGTTCATTTCTCCTTTTGCCTGCACTATGGCAATCTCCGTTCCTTTCCGCATTTCCTGCCATTTTGGCAGAATATTCCGCAGCGGTCCGGGCGAGGATGAGTGATCGCTAACACACTGTCCCTGAGGCGGTTATATAATAATCCTCGTTCAATTTTCGAACGAGGATTATTATGTTACGAGCTGTGTATCAGGCACTTAGCGATCACCGCTATATGTGCCTCCCGGCGCGAACCTACACCTCCGTGGCGGTGGCGAACTCGCCCAGGAAGCGCATGTCGTTTTCGAAGTAGTGGCGAAGGTCGTTCACCTGCCACTTGAGCATGGCGATACGCTCAACGCCCATACCGAAGGCGAAGCCGCTATACTGCGTCGGATCGATGCCGCTGGCTTTGAGCACGTTCGGGTCCACCATGCCGCAGCCCATGATCTCCAGCCAGCCGGTGCCTTTACAGATGTTGCAGCCCTTGCCTTTGCAGATATTGCAGCTTACGTCCACCTCTGCGGACGGCTCCGTGAAGGGGAAATAGGAAGGGCGCATACGGATTTCGGTCTCCGGGCCGAACATCTCCCGCGCAAAGAGCAGAATGGCCTGCTTAAGATCGGCAAAAGTAACATCCTTGTCGATATAAAGGCCCTCCACCTGGTGGAAGATGCAGTGTGCGCGGGCGCTGATGGCCTCGTTGCGGAATACGCGTCCCGGGCACACCACGCGGATGGGCAGGGACTGGGATTCCATGGTACGCACCTGCACGGAGGAGGTATGGGTACGCAGGAGCAGGGGATTGAGGTGGCCGCTGCTCACGAAGAAGGTGTCCTGCATCTCGCGGGCCGGATGGTTGGGCGGGAAGTTCAGGGCCTCGAACACATGGTAATCGTCCTCAATCTCGGGACCCTCTGCCACGTCGTAGCCGAATTTGCGGAAAATATCCACAATCTGCTGACGCACAATGGATACCGGATGGCGCGATCCCAGCGGCATGGCGTCGCCGGGCATGCTCAGGTCCTCTTTGGGAAGGGCCGATGTCACCGCTTCCTCTGCGGCGGCCTTGAGCTCTTCGATGCGGGCCGCAGCGGTTTTCTTGAGTTCGTTCAGGCGCTGGCCATACTCACGTTTGAGCTCCGGCGCCACGCTGCGGAACTGATCCATGAGGGCGGTAATTTCACCCTTCTTGCCCAGAAAACGGATGCGGGCTTCTTCCACTTCCTTTGCGGAAGAGGCTTTGAGCTCGTCCAGCTCTTTGAAAATTTGTTCAATCGCTTCTTTCATGCCTATTTCTTCTTCTTGGTATTCTTGTTATTTCTCTTGTCTCTTGCTTCCTGTGCACGTTTTCCGCCGGTCTTCCAGTACTTGTTCCACTGTTCCGGCGTGAAAAAACGCTTGTAGCTGTTATCGACCTGCTGCATCCACTTGTCCTGGATAGACACGTACAGGTCCCGGTTCTCCACTTTGGCTTTCTGCATGCTTTCCAGCTCCTGGGACATGGCCTTGAGGTCATGGGTGAGGGTGGAATCCACATAAAACTCCTGCCAGTATTCCAAATCCAGCAGATTGCTCAGGCGCTGCACCTCCTTGTCCACGTACTCCATCATCTGTTTTTCCTGCTCCTCGGGGGTTTTGGGACCGTTATTTTGGGCCTTTAAAACCAAAACCGACAAGCAGAAAGCAAGTACAACGCTCAATAAATGATAAAATTTCATACCTTTGTAGTCTGATGTCAAAGGACAAAATTACGCAATAAACAGAAAAAGTCCAAAATACGATGAGAAAATCGCTCCTGAAATTGTTCGTTACCGCCCTGACCGTGGTTCTTGGCACCGTGGAAGGCAACACCTGTACCAACGTAATCGTCACCCGTGGCGCCAGTAAGGACGGCTCCGTGCTGGTCTCTTACGCTGCAGACTCCCACTACCTGTTCGGCGAACTCTATTACAAGCCCGCCGCAGATTGGAAGGCCGGTTCCATGCTGCCTGTCTATGATTGGGACACCAACCGCTATCTGGGTGAAATCGAGCAGGTTCCGCACACCTACCAGACGGTGGGCAACATGAACGAGTTCCAGCTCATCATCACGGAAACCACCTGGGGTGGCCGTCCGGAACTGGAAGACAAGAACGGCGGCATCGACTACGGTTCTCTCATCTACATCACCCTTCAGCGCGCCAAAACGGCCCGAGAAGCCATCGACATCATTGTTTCGCTGGCCAACGAATACGGCTACGCCTCGGAAGGGGAGACCTTCTCCATTGCCGATAAGAACGAAGCCTGGATCATGGAGCTCATCGGCAAGGGCGTGAGCATGCGCAACGGCGTCAACATGAACAAGGGCATCGTCTGGGTGGCCCGCCGCATTCCCGACGGCGCTATTTGCGCGCACGCCAACCAGGCCCGTATCGGCACGTTCCCCCTGGACGATCCCGACAATTGCCTCTACGCTCCGGACGTCATCACTTTTGCCCGCCGCAAGGGCTATTTCGACGGCCTGGACAGCGAGTTCAGCTTCAAGAAGGCCTACAATCCGGTGGACTTCGGCACCGTCCGCGGCTGCGACGCCCGTGCCTGGAGCGCCTTCAACATCCTCACGCAGGGCTGGTTCTCCTTCTACGATGAAAACGGCAACGCCGTCACGCGCGACGCTTTTGCCTATCTGGACTATGTGATGGGCAACGACCTCAACGGCGATTTCCCGCTGTACGTGTTCCCGCGCAAGAAGGTGGGCGTAAAAGATGTGGCCGATGTCATGCGCGACCACTTCGAGGGTACCCCCATGGATATGACCCAGGATATCGGCGCAGGCGGCAATGCCCTTCCGTACCGCTGGCGTCCCATGGAATTCCAGGACCCGGAAGGCAATACCTATGTGAACGAGCGTGCCATCGCCACCCAGCAAACCGGTTTCTGGATGGTAGGCCAGGCCCGCAACTACGTCCCGGACGTGGTGGGAGGCATCCTTTGGTTCGGCACGGACGATGCCGCTACTTCGTACCTCACCCCCATCTACACCACCATCCAGGAGGTTCCGGACTGCTTCCGCGTGGGCAACGGCGACCTGCTGCACTATTCGGCCGACGCCTCTTTCTGGATCAACAACCGCATCTCCAACGCCTGTTACAAGATGTACAACATCATGGCTCCCTATGTGCGCGCCAAGGCCGATGCCTTCGAAAACGAGCATATGGAACGCCGCGTGCATTCGATAGACAGCATGGCCGTGGTCATGTACAACCAGGTGGCCGTGAAGATGCAGAAGAAGCTCTCCTCCAAGGGCAATGTGATGGTGCCCCGCGAGCCCTTCGCCAAGGTGATCAAGTATGTGAGCGATTACAGCGTCAAGACGGCACAGAAGCAGTTTTTAGCCTGGCGCGAACTGGAAACGGAACTGCTGGTGAAGTTCATGGACGGCAACGTGAAGCCTCAGAACGCGGACGGCAGCTTCCAGCACTCAGAATACTCGGAAGGCATTCCGGATCATATCGAATGGCCCGGCTATACCGAGTTATGGAAAAATACCGTAGCACAGGAGCACGGAGATGTGATCAAAGTGCCCGCCAACAAATAGACTAAACACAACTAATAACCTATAACTATGACCACATTGTTTTATCTGGTGCCGGTGGCAGCAGTGATTGCGCTGCTTTTCGCCTGGATTTTCTTCCGTCAGATGATGAAGGAAAGCGAGGGCACTCCCACCATGAAAGAAATCGCACAGTACGTGCGCGAGGGCGCTATGGCGTACCTCAAGCAGCAGTACAAAGTCGTCATCATTGTTTTCATCATCCTGGCCGCACTCTTTGCCGTGCTGGCTTACGGATTCGGCGTACAGAACCCCTGGGTGCCGTTTGCCTTCCTGACAGGCGGTTTCTTCAGCGGCCTGGCCGGCTTCGTGGGCATGAAAACCGCCACGTATGCATCGGCCCGTACGGCCAATGCCACCATGCGCAGCCTCAACGCTGGCCTTAAGATTGCCTTCCGCAGCGGCGCCGTCATGGGCCTCACCGTGGTGGGCCTGGGCCTGCTGGACATCGCCATCTGGTGGAGCGTACTCAAGATTTTCTACGACCCGTCGGAGGCGCAGAACCTGGTAATCATCACCACCACCATGCTCACCTTCGGCATGGGTGCTTCCACGCAGGCGCTCTTTGCCCGCGTGGGCGGCGGTATCTATACCAAAGCGGCGGACGTAGGCGCTGACATCGTGGGTAAAGTGGAACAGGACATTCCGGAGGATGACCCTCGTAACCCTGCAACCATCGCCGATAACGTGGGTGACAACGTGGGCGACGTCGCCGGCATGGGCGCCGACCTGTACGAGAGCTATTGCGGCTCCATCCTCGCCACCATGGCCCTGGGTGCATCGGCCTTCTTTGCCGATGGAACGGACGTGCAGATGCGTGCCATCCTGGCTCCGATGGTTATTGCTGCCATCGGCGTTGTCCTTTCTATTATAGGTATTTACGTGGTGCGCACCAAGGAAGGTGCCGGCCTGATGGACCTGCTGAAGTCCCTGTCCGTGGGTACCAACCTGGCGGCCGTGCTCATCGCCGTGCTGTCGTTCGGCGTGTTCTACATGCTGGGCTTCCCCAACTGGTGGAAACTCTCCCTGAGCGTGCTGAGCGGCCTGCTGTCGGGTGTGATTATCGGCAAGGTTACCGAATACTATACTTCCCATTCCTATAAACCGACGCAGAAGCTGGCGGAGGCCGCCCAGACGGGTTCCGCTACCGTGGTTATCAACGGCGTGGGCCTGGGCATGCGCTCCACGGCCATCCCCGTAATCACCATCTGCGCCGCCATCCTGCTGGCCTACGGCTTCGCCACGGACTTCGTGTTCTCGGCCAAGACCCTGAGCCTGGGTCTGTACGGCATTTCCATCGCTGCGGTGGGTATGCTGTCCACGCTGGGCATCACCCTGGCTACGGACGCTTACGGTCCCATCGCGGATAACGCCGGCGGCAACGCCCAGATGAGCGAACTGGATCCTTCCGTGCGTGAGAAGACGGACGTGCTGGATGCCCTGGGCAACACTACGGCCGCTACCGGCAAGGGCTTTGCCATCGGCTCCGCTGCGCTTACCGCCCTGGCCCTGTTGGCTTCCTACATCGAGGAACTCAAGATCGGCCTGCAGCATGTGGGACGTCATGTCCTGGAAATCGGCGGCCGTACGGTGGATACCATGAACGCCACCATTACGGACATTGTGGAGATGTACGATATCTCCCTGATGAACCCCAAGGTGCTGGTAGGCATCTTCGTGGGCTCCATGATGGCCTTCCTCTTCTGCGGCCTCACCATGCAGGCCGTGGGTCGCGCCGCCTCCAAGATGGTGATTGAGGTCCGTCGTCAGTTCCGCGAGATTGCGGGCATCCTGGAAGGCAAGCAGCGTCCGGACTACACCTCCTGCGTACGCATCTCCACCAAGGCTGCCCAGCACGAGATGATTTTCCCGTCCCTGCTGGCCATTATCGTCCCTATGGTAGTGGGCCTGCTGCTGGGTCCTGCTGCCGTCATCGGCCTCCTCTCCGGCGGTCTGGGTGCAGGCTTCGTTCTGGCCATCTTCCTGGCCAACTCCGGCGGTGCCTGGGATAACGCCAAGAAGTATGTGGAGGAAGGACACCACGGCGGCAAGAACTCCCCGGCCCACAAGGCCACCATCGTGGGAGACACCGTGGGCGACCCCTTCAAAGACACCTCCGGCCCGTCCCTGAACATCCTCATCAAGCTCATGAGCATGGTGTCGATTGTGATGGCCGGTCTCACCGTAATGCTGCACTAAGTTGCGCTGTCGCACAACCTCTCGCTGCGCAACTTCGTTCACGTTACCCCATCCCCAAGAGGGCGACCAATAATCACTTATTAGTCGCCCTCCTTTTGTCGCTACGCTCCGACGGGGCATGACCCTACGCGAAATGGGGGAAAATGCGTAATGGGATGCTAAGGTTGGAAATGTAGAAGAATAGTTGTAAGTTTGCAAAACGAAACGCTTATGTCACTGCTTACAACACTGCTGGTTTGTGCGACCCTCGCCACCCCCGCTCAAGATACCTTGCGGCTGGATTGGGGAACCTATATGGGTGAACTCCCTGCCGGGCAGGGAAAACTGTACCACAAGGAGCGGGGTCTGTACGTGGGCACGTTCAACAAGGTGGTCCCTTCCGGAAAGGGTATTCACTTCAAGGCCGATGGCAGCCTGTACGTCGGCAACCTCGTCAGGGGCGTGTATCAGGGCTATGGCCGCCTGTTCATGGCAACGGGCACGGTAGTCTGCGGAGAGTTCTCCAGCGGCCGCGCCAATGGCCTGGACACGCTGTACTACCCTGACGGCAAGGTGTTTATCGGCATTATGCAAAACGGCGGTGCCACCAAGCAGGGAAAAAACTACAAGAGTGCGGATGCCGCCAAGGTAACCCGTCCGGAGAGGCCCGACGTGCTCCTGACGCCTGACGACGAGGCCTTCCTGGAGAGCCTGGGCTATGGGGAGTATGATACTCCGGCCGTCTTTGGCAACGGCGCCTCTTTTTATCAGACCTATATCTATCCCAATTTCCAGTATACGGAATACATGTCGGACAAGATGGCCACGGTAGAGTATGAATATACGGTAGGGGAGGATGGCAAACTGCGGGACATCAAAATCCTCTCCACTACGGACGAAGCCTTCTCCAAGGAACTCCTCCGTGTCCTGAAACATTGCCCCAAGTGGACCCCTGCCATGAAAGACGGCAAGCCGGTTCCGTACGTCGTGCGTAAGCAGGGCATCAACTTCAGCCCCATCCACTAGGCCTGGAAAAGAGGATTTCATAAAAGAAATAATTTCCGTACCTTTGTACTTCTATGAAGGCAAAAGAAGTACTGGCATTTATTGCAGGCGTTTTGGCGCTGCTGGGGCTGCTGTGGCTGGTGACTCCGGCCGACGGCGTCAACCTCGGCCCGCTGAACCTCCGTTTTGCATCCTACCAGCGCACGCTGCGGGACGCCCACGAGCAAAAAGTGGACGTAGACTCCGTGCTCATGGCCGTGGAGGGCCGTTTCCAGATGGAGGACGATACCCTCAGTTACTATCGCCGCTTCTTTTACGAGAATCCGGACCGGATTTACCTCCCCGGTGACGATTACCATTTCTTCGACCCGGTCTTCCGCCAGATGGAGGGCGCTACAGACCATCTGGTGCGAGTAGTACACTACGGCGACTCCCAGATTGAACTGGACCGCATCAGCCAGGACCTCCGCGAGGCGCTTCAGGAGCGCTTCGGCGGCAGCGGAACGGGCCTGTTCCCGGCGCTGAGCAACGTCCCTTCGGCCAGCATCCAAAAGGCGGCCTCCGGCGGCTTCACCCAATACACCATGTATGGCGACTCCACCACCCAGCGGGCCGGGCACAGCCGTTACGGCATCCTGGCGCAGGTGGTGCAGCTGACGGGCGGCGGCTCGGTCACCGTCCGCGGGAGCAAAAACAAAACCGCCCGCCAAGGCGTAAAAACGTTTGAAAACGTTTCCGTTTTATATGGCAGAGGGGAGAATTTGGTGGTAAAAGCCGTGTCGGACACTTCCAAACCGCAGCCTGTCATCCTGAAAGGGGATAACGGCACCACGCTGGTCACCTGGCACTTCGGCCGTCCGGTGGAAAAGGCCACGCTTACCTTCCAGGGCAATGCGGAAATTTACGGCATCAGTGCCGATGGAGACGCTGGCGTAGCCGTCGACAATGTGCCGCTCAGAGGCTGCTCGGGCACCATCTTCACCCGCATCAACAAACCGCTGATGACCGACAGCTTCTCCCTCACGGATACTCGCCTGATCATCCTGCAGTTCGGCGGCAACATGATGCCCATGGTGCGCGGCGCCAAGCAAATCGAACCGTACCAGGAGCAGATTGCCAAGCAAATCGCCTACTTCCACGAGGTGGCCCCCCAGGCCAAAATCCTCTTTATCGGCCCGTCCGATATGGGCAAGAGCGTTAATGGCCGCGTGGTCACCTGGCCGCACCTGCCGGAACTGGTGGACTCCCTGAAAGCCACGGCTTTACGGAACGATGCCGCCTATTGGGACCTCTACCGCATGATGGGCGGAGAGAACTCCATGGTGCAATGGGTGCGTCACAGCCCGGCCTACGCCGGTCCGGATTACATCCACTTCACGCCTGCCGGCGCCCAGAAGGTGGGCGACGCCCTCTCGCGCTCCTTCCTTACCTATTATGACTTCTACACCCTTCGGAAAACCCTTCCGGCCCGTCGGGTACAAAACGCCATGCGGCCATGAAGCGGACGCTGGTAGTCATCCTGCTGCTTCTGGCGGTGCTCCCTCTCGGAGCCCGTCGCCTGCCGCGTTATCCCTTCATCCGTACGGACAAAAACGTGCTGCAGGGTAGTTCGGCGGACTTTCAGCGCTTTTGCCGGCGGCTGGATACGCTCCTGCTTACCGGCGGTGGCGATGTCCGGGTGCTCCACGTGGGAGGCTCGCACGTGCAGGGCGGTACTTTCAGTGACCGTCTGCGCCGCCGCTTCCTGAGCCTGCGATATGGCATTGAAGGCGGCCGGGGCCTGGTTTTTCCCTTCGCCACGGCGGGCACCAATACGCCCATCAGCTATAACAGCTCCTACATCGGCCATTGGGAAAGCGCCAACTGCCTCAAGCCCGGCGATGAGCCCTTGGGTCTCACCGGCATGACGGCCCTGGCGCGGGATACATCGGCACGGGTGATTATCGACCTGGCCCCGCGGGAGCGTCAGACGCTGCAGCAACGCTATACGTTCAACCGGGTCGATGTCCTGGGAGACGGCACCCTGGAGCCCCTCCTGCTGGTAAACGGCCGCGACACGCTGCACGGCGTGGGCGCACAAGGCTTCCGTCATTTCGACCTGCCACATTATACGGACTGGATCCAGCTCTGCTTCAGCGGAAAGGGCCATTACGCCCTCCGAGGCCTGTATCTGGACAAGTCCAACGGCGGTTTTTCGCTCAGTGAGGCGGGGGTGAACGGCGCCTCCACGCAGGCCTGGCTCCGCTGCGACCTCTGGGAAAGCGAACTGCGCCGCGTCATGCCGGACCTGGTGATTTTCTCCATCGGCATTAATGATATACAAGGGGTCGATTTCGACGTCCGCCGCTTCAAGGCCAACTACCGCCAGCTCATCGCCCAGGTGCGCCGCGTGAATCCGCACTGCGCCATTCTGATGAGCGGTATCAACGACAGCTGGCAGCGGAAAAAGGGCGTGAATCCCCACACCGATGCTGCTGAAGCCGCCTTCCGTGAACTGGCGGAAGAGTGCGGCGGCGTGTTCTGGGACTGGTATCAGGTGATGGGCGGCCGTGGCTCCATGGCCAAATGGGAAGAGGCCGGACTGGCCCAATCGGACAAAATCCATTTCACGCCGGCCGGCTATAAGCTGGTAGGGGACCTGCTGTTCGACGCTATCATGGATGCGTATTACCTGCGATGACACTCTGGGACATCATACGGGATTTCTTTGTGAGCCTGCTCTCTTTCGACCAGGCCCACCCGTTGTTGTTCACCCAGTTCTATTTCTGGGCGTTCTTCGCGCTGGTGTTCGCGGTCTTCTCGCTCTTCCATTCCAAGGTGCTGCTGCGCAACGGCTACCTCTTTGCCGTGTCGCTGTTCTTCTATTACAAGACCAGCGGCGTGTTCCTGGCGCTGCTGCTCTTTGTGATTGTGTATAACTTCTTCGCCGCCAAGGGGTTACATCGACTCAAAAAAGAGGGCTGGCGAAAGGCGCTGACGGCATTCAGCGTGGTGGTGGACCTGGGCATCCTGGCCTATTTCAAGTACGCGTACTTCCTCACGGACTTCGTGAATAACCTGCTGGGGCTGCACCTGGAGGTGCACGACGTCCTGGGCGAGTGGCTGAACATGCTCGTCGGTGCGGAGGTTTTCCGGGTCGATGCCATCATCCTCCCGGTGGGCATCTCCTTCTTCACCTTCCAGGCGGTGAGCTATGTGGTGGATGTCAAGCGGCGGAAGATTGCGCCGGTGGCCAATTTCCTGGACTTCGGCTTCTATCTGAGCTTCTTCCCGCAGCTGGTGGCGGGTCCCATCGTCCGTGCCGTAGAATTCGTGGAGCAGCTCCACAAGCCGTATAATCTTTCGCGCCGATGGTTCGGTATCGCCGTCTTCTGGATCATGAACGGCCTGCTGAAAAAGCTCATCCTGGCGGACTACCTGGCGGTGAATTTCTGCGACCGCGTGTTCGAAAACCCGCTGCTGTACAGCGGCTTCGAGAATCTGAGCGCCTTGTTCTGCTATTCCCTGCAGGTCTATGCCGACTTTTCCGGTTACACGGACATCGCCACGGGCGTGGCCATGCTCATGGGCTTCTATCTGCCCAAGAACTTCGACTCGCCGTACAAGGCGGTGAACACGCAGCAGTTCTGGCGCCGTTGGCACATGTCTTTGAGCCGATGGCTCCGCGACTACCTGTACATCCCGCTGGGCGGCAACCGCAACGCGACGCCGGCAACCTTCGTGATTATCCTGGCGGTGGCGGTGTTCGGCAGCTTCCTCAGCGGCTCCTGGTGGGTGGCGTTCGGGGTGTTTGTGGTGGCGGCCGGCATTGGCCTCTGGGCCTGGCTGCGTCCGGGAGACCGCAAGCTCATCACCACCAACATCAACTCCATGAACACCATGCTGCTGGGCGGCCTGTGGCATGGAGCCAGCTGGAACTTCATGATCTGGGGCGGCCTTAACGGCATAGGGATGGTGATTTATAAGATCTGGACCAAGCGCAGCATGTGGGCGAAACTGCTCATCATCGGCCTGGTCACCGTCCTCTGCGGCACGCTTTCCCTCACCCTGCACTATCCCGTGTGGAACATGTTCTTTGTCTGGACCCTGATTATCCTGGCCGGTACGGTGGTAAAAGCAGGGCTCCGTCATGCCCGGCCTGCCCCCGTTGTGCCCGGCTCCACCCCCGTCATGCCCGTTCCCTCCTCTGTCGCGCCAGGCTCTGCCCCCGTCATGCCCGGCTCCGACCGGGCATCTTATGCCCTCGCTTGGCTGGACCGCGCCTGGGACATCTTCCAGACCTTCGTCTTCATCACTTTCACGCGCCTGTTCTTCCGCAGCGGCTCCAACCTGGATCCCGCCCTGGCCAACGAGCAGGCCTGGAACACCGCCAAGAACATGGTGAACCAGATTGGCGGTGCGTGGGATTTGTCGCTGGTGCCGCAGATGATGCGGGCCCACTGGGCCGTGCTGCTGGTGTTTGTGGTAGGCATGCTCATTCACTGGCTGCCGGAGCGCTTCAAACGCCGTTACCGGATTGTTTTCGCCCGCCTCCCGCTGCCCGTCATGGCCCTGGTGGTGGTGCTCATCATCGTCTTCTTTTACCAGTTCATCACCGCCGACCTCCAGACCTTCATCTACTTCCAGTTCTAGGCCTCTCGTCGCGCCTGATCGCTAACTCGTTGAGCCACAGTAACTTCCAATATAATCCTCGTTCACTTTTCGAACGAGGATTATGCGTATCTTGCTGTGTATTAATACTTTATGAATCATTACAAAATGTGTTGTCTTGAAAAGGTTTACCAGACGGGTGTCCACACACTCTATTCAAGAGGCCACATAATCTGTTCCGGCGGCAACTAATCTGTTCCGGGGACGCATAATCGAAAATCCAACTGGTCGATAACGCGCAGATTGTCAGTTACTTACGGAAAATCCTCGGCGCAAATAGAGCCGAGGAATATAAGTAAAGTGTTGATTGTCAACATGATACCGACCAGCCCGGTGAGTGGCCGCCGCACGCAACCAGGTGCGGCGGCTGACAGGACACGGAACCACCGCCTTGCAATACGCGGCAAGGCGGCTAGCGAAAACCCTCTCGGGCTCCGTTAAAG
>CAMKSQ010000047.1 GCA_946415475.1 uncultured Bacteroidales bacterium | reverse complement strand
ATTGGTGGTGAGGCAGATGAGGCGGTCGTGCACGGGGCCGTCTTCCTTGCGCACGAAGTGGGCGTCGTTGGTGGCAATCACCTTGATGCCGTACTTCTGGGCCAGCTTGAAGATTTCCTCCGTGTAGTAACACTGGTCCTGGTACAGCTGGTTGTCCAGCCCGGGGACCTCCGTCTTGTGCTTCATGACCTCCAGGTAATAGTCCTCCCCGAACACGCGCTTGTGCCACAGGATGGCCTTTTCCACGGCGGCATCGTCATGGGCCATGATGGCGCGCGGCACCTCGCCGGCCAGACATGCGCTGGAGCAGATGAGCCCCTCATGGTACTGTTCCACGACCTCATGGCTCACGCGGGGCCGGTAATACATGCCGTTGATGTGGGCCTCCGAGACAATCTTGACCAGGTTCAGGTAGCCGGTGTAGTTCTTGGCCAGGAGAATCAGGTGGTAATAGCCTTTTTCCTTGAGCCGATGGTCCCCTTTGGACACATAGATTTCACAGCCGATGATAGGCTTCACGTTAGGGTGCTTCTTGGCATACTTGAAGAACTCCTTGACGCCGAACATGTTGCCGTGATCCGTGATGGCAAGGGCCGGCATACCCAGCTCCTCAGCCCGGTTAAAAAGGTTTTCTATGGAAGATTGTCCGTCCAGGATGGAGTACTGGGTGTGGACATGCAGATGCACAAAACTCATAAGGACAAAGTTAACGATTTTCCCCCGTCCTCCCAAATCAAGTTTTCAACAAATTTTCCCCGCCCCTCCCAGCCGCCGCACCTGGTTGCGTGCAGCAGCCACGTTAGCCCCGGTTAAAGCACACCATCCCTCGCCAGAACCACCTCTGGGGCCATACCCCGTGCTTTAAGCACCCTTCTTGAGCCCGGTTAAAGCACACCACCCCCTCTCTGAACCATCTCCAGGGCTACACCCCGTGCTTTAATCGGCCCGTCCTCTGGTGCACTGAGCGGACGGTCCCGCTGCCGCCACGTTTTTCTGCCTCTGGTCAGTATCTGCTTGATAATCAATACCTTGCTTATAATCCTCGGCTCTTTTTGCGCCGAGGATTATTAACAACTTACTGACTATCAAACAGTTGCGAGCCAGCACAATGACGGCCACAAAAAAAACCGACCCCGAGGAAGGAGCCGGTTTTGGGAAGTGTGTCGATAGACTATAACTTGCTCAGCTTGAAGCCGATGCGGTAGTTGTCGTAGCCGTCGGCCAGCTTGGCGATGCTGGAGATCTGGGAAGAGGACTGGCTCAGGGCACCGGCGAGCTTCTTGAAGAAGGCCATGGCCTTGGCGGAGGTGAAGGTCATGCGGGCGCCGTTCATCGTGGATTCCAGGGTGCCGGGCATATCCAGGAACTGGAAGGACTTGCCGAAGCTGAGGGTAACGGTCTTTTCGCCATCGCCCACTTTGTACTTACCGGGGATGGAGATACCGGCCACGTTCAGGGTGAAGGTGTTGTCCGCGTTGTTGAAGGTCCAGGTCATGGCGCCGGGTTTCACACCAATCTTGGCCAGGTATTCATCGGCCTTGGATTCGATACCGGAGGTAACGGCGGTACCGGCCAGGTTGGAAAGGACACCGCCCTCGGAGCTGGTAACGGAAACGGCGATACCGTTGTAGGAATAGCTGCCGTTGAGGGAAACGGGGCCTGAATAGATGGCGCCGGCGGCGTTGGTGAGAACATTGCCCAGGGTGCTGCCACCCAGGTTACCCAGCAGGCTGCCCAGTTTGCTCTGGGCGTTGGCGGAGACTGCAACTACGGCAGCCAGGGCCAGAACAGTAAAGATTTTTTTCATATGTGTAAGATGTGTTTAGTTGTTTTCTTCCACTTCCGGCCAGCCTTGGGCCTTCACCGGGAATTCGACGCCCTCGGGGGTTACCAAAACCGTGCCGACCTCCGGTTGTGCCAGGTGGCCGATGATATCGAAGGTCTGGAACTCCCGACGGAACTTTTCCGCGTACAGGATGGGCACCACAAAGAGCAGGCGGTTGTCGTCCCCGCCGTTCATGGCTGCGGAAACGGGATCCACGTCCAGCTCCTTGCCCAGCTGGAAACTGTTGCCCTCGAACGGAATTTTATCGGCATAGACCTTTACGCCCAGGCCACTGTCGCGCGAGAGGCGTTTAACGGCGTCAGAAAGGCCGCGTGTGACGAAATAACCGTACGAAGGGTAGATTTCCTCATCTTCCAGGTGCGAAACCGTAGAAGCGCTTAATTCCGGCCTCAGATAATCCCCCACCAGCATTTTGTACTGCATCATGTCCGGCTGCGAACCGTCTTTTTGGAACGATTGCGCCCCGCGCTCCAGCACCTGCAGGCCCAGATACGCGGCACCCAGCGGACCGGAAATGCACAGCAGGTCCTTGGACGATGCCGCCTGCCGGCGCTTGTCGGTAAGTTGGGAACACTCCCCTGTTGCCGCCATCGACACGAAAAGACCATTGGCCGACGGCTGCAGGTCCAGGTGCACAGCCTCGAAGCCGTGTTCCTTGGCCGCCACCGTTATACCCATCCACAGGTCCTTGATTTGCGGAAAATCCAGTTTGGCCGATACCCCCAGCACCACGTTGAGGAGCCTGGGGTGCGCAAGGGCGGCATACAACTCCCCTACTACGCCCACCACGCACTTGTAGCCCAGGTGCTTGAGCGGGAAATAGACCAGGTTGAAGTCCATGCCCTCCAGATACATGCGCGCCGCCGTGGTCACCTTTCCGCCCTTGGAGGAGGTATAGGAGAGTCCGGAGACGGGATTATAAGCAGAGAGGCGATAGAGCTGTTCTATCGCCTCCACTTTGCCGATATCGGAGAAAGATTCTGCCATTTTTTGTTCAGAAGCGTTAAACTTCTGCAAATATAACAATTATTTCGCAAGGGTGGGCGTAGCGTCGCGGGTGAAATCGTTGGTGGAATTGTTGGAATCCGTCAATTTTCCACTAGCGTGCTTACGAAGGGCGCTCTTGCCAAAGCGGTCCGGGTCTTTGTCTACCTTGCCGCAACCGGTATAGCCGGCGTCGATGGTGGCGTTGAAGGCCGGGTTGCCATAATCCTCTTCCACGCCGCAGTTGATGCCGTCCACCACCCAGGCGTTCGGAATCAGGTAACTGCCTGCCGGATAAGCGTTTCCTTCCATGAGCGGCTCTCCGTCCATCCAGAAGGAGCGGGTGCCGGTGAAGGCGTTGTCGGCCAGGAAAGACTCTTCCGTAACCGTTTCCGGAAGCTTCACCAGGGCATAGGATTCGTAGCCGCGGTTGTGCAGGAAGCTGAAGGACTTGGACGATTTAACAAAGATGTTCATGTTGGGCACGTCGGGGTTATCCACATCCAGCTCCTCGCCGTCGAAGATTTCAAAGTCCGCGTCGCTCAGGTCCAGGCCATAACCGTTCTCTGCAGAAAAGTCCTGCGCCGCAAGGGCGATGACAAGGGATCGGCCGGGCAGCACGGGAACATCGTCACCGTCCCCGGGGATCTGGAACAGGTCTTTTACCAGGATGCCTCCGGAAAGATCATCATCGACGAGCCAATAGGAGAAGCCGCCGTTCTGGGAGTTTTCGGAGGACTTGCATACGAGAAGACCATCGGCATAGAGCAGATTCTCCGTGTTGTTGGTAATTTTGAAGTACTGGTCGCCGTCCATGGAATCTGTGGTAGTGCCATCTTCCAGCAGGCAGCCGGCAAAGAACACTTCCTCGATGACAAAACTGCCGGACTTGACATCGTCCACATCCGGGAGACCCTGGACGATGCTCAGCTTAGCGGTAGCCGTCTCTGCCTGGATGGTAAGCTCCGCAGCGCGGGTGGCCACTTCTTCCAGGGCGTCCACGCGGATATAGAGCGTAGCATCCCCGGTACCTTCCAACGGCTCTACGCTGTACCAGGTTTGGTTGTCACGGGTAAGCTTCCAGGCACGGTTGGCCTTCAATTCTACTGTTAGAAGTTCGGCGGAGCCTTCATACCCTACCTCTACGGTAGCAGGATTTACAGACACGGCAGGGTCCGGGGTTTTGTTGCAGGCCACAACGGCCAGCGCAGCAACAAGGGCAAAAATTACTTTTTTCATAGGTATAATGCGTTAAAAATTAAAAGTCCAAGCCGATGGCAAAAAGTCCGTCCCAACGGTGATGCCCCTCCTTCAGGGCCTGCCCGTAGGCGACTTCCGGCCTTATATATAAAAACAACGTTTTCCCAACTTTTCGGCCGATGGTAGCACGAACGCCGCCATGGAGCGCGTGGTCCGCCCATCGGCCATACAGATGGTCAAAATAGGCCTGAAAGCGGCTGTCCATGGGCAGGGCGTCCAGGTTCCGGCGGCTGGTCACGCAAAGACGGGCGCCGGCCTCCCCCGCCACGCGGAAGCGCCACTCCCCTGCCCGGAAAGCGGCACTGCCCATAGCGACAGCCTGCGCATAATGGAACGTCATGCCTGCTTCCGGCTGCCTGTTTTGCCAGCTGGAGCCCGTGTAGCTCAGGCGCGGTTGGAGCGTCCAGGTTGCCCGCTCCCCTTCCCAGCTCCGGAAGCCGCTTATAGAGGCCTTCCAGGACAGCGCCTGGAGCATGGGCAGGCCGGCGAGTACGTTAAACGCGCTGGTCTGGTCCACGATGTTTTCCGTTCCGGCCTTAAGGCGAAGCTGGGCGTCCGCACGAAGATAGGCCAGCGCCCATTTGTGCCCGCCGTAAAGGGAAAGCTCCTGGTTAAGTAACTGGGTTATAGGCGTTTCGTTATTGCCCGGCAGGTGCCTTACCACCTGGAGCCAGGTGTAGGAGGCGCCGCCCATCCAGCCCAGGCCGTTTACGGGCTCCAGGACCAGACGGGCGGTAAAGCCATTGCCGTTAAAACGCACCGCCGTGTTCTTTTTGGCGCCGGAGAAACGGGTGGAATAGCGCCCGAAGCCCAGGTAATGCAGCACGGAAGTGTTGTTGCCCCGCGGGTCCATGAATTCCACGTCCTCGCTTTGGTGATAGCGCCGGTAGCCCGCCTCCAGGGAAAGCGCATAGGCTCCCATTTGCAGGCCCCCTTGGGCCGATACTTGCAGATCTGCCGTAATATTGCGCGGACGCGGATCCACGTTCCGATACTCGTGCAAGGCGCGATAGTCGGCCCATAAGCTGTAGAAGAAACGGCCCGGACGCGAGGCAAAACGGGCGGCAAAGCGGTACTGTTCCTTTTGCAGGTCTCCGCCCACCGTATCCAGCGTAATGTACGGGGCCAGGAGGTCCCAGTCCGACGAGGTATTCCAGTTTACGGCCCGTTTGACGCCCCGCTCGTAAGAGGCGTGTCCCTCCACCCGGTGGATGGAGTCCAGGCTGTGGCGGGAGTGGGCGCGGAATTCTCCCTGCAGGAGGCCTTTACCCTCTGCCGGGAGGTAGGCGTCGTCCTCTTCCCGCATCCGGAAACCGGCCTGCATCTGCGTCCGGTTCTCCTCCGGCTGGAAAAGCAGGGTCTGGCCTTCCGTGCGCACCTGGCCCGCAAGCGGCAGGGTCACGCACGTTAACACAGCAAATATGAGTACCCACTTTTTCATTGAAGCTCCAGCAGTTTAAGCGTTACCATGGCTTCATCGGCCGTGAGCGTTACGGCGTCCAGCATGGTGGCATACTGGGCTGATCGCACCCGCCGGGCCGTTCCGTCCGCCCCTGCGGCCACCCCGTCGAACGCCAGCACATACACGCCCTTAAGTACCTGCAGCTCGCACTTTCCGTTCACGAATACAGGGAAAGAATAGGTTTCCCCGGTGTTCAGGTTCCGGAAATAATTGCCCTCCAAGCTGTTATCCACCGTTAACGCCACTATAGGCTGCGCGGAGTCCACCTGGAGCGTTACCCGGCAGAACAGATTCTGCCTGGTGCAGGACGCCAGGAAAGCCAGGGACAGTATGAGCATCCATTTTTTCATAGCTTAAAGTCAATTTCCATCCCAAAGTACGGGGTGGAGGAACGCCGCACAAAGGCGCCGTTCATGTAATAGTCCGGCGCAATGGCCAGAAGACGGTTCACAAAGAGCGAAATCCCCATTTTGTCGTGCAGGAACTTTTTGGTGGCCTTCAGGTTAAAGTAGGTGGCAAAAGGGACCAGGTAATTGTAGTTCATGGAACTCTCTTCCAGCACCAGGTAGCGGAGCACCGGGTCCTGCGCCTCCACCTCTGTATAAGGGTGTTCCACCAGGTTTTTGTCCAGATAGGACAGTGGATGGGTGGAGCGCGCAATGGGATAGTGGTTGCTGAACCAGGAGGTTTGGCAGGAGATAGACAGGATGAGTCCTAGCCGCGGGATTTGCGTATCCAGCATGATGTTGGTATTGAGCTGGGTAAAGGTGCTGCCATCGTTCACCTCATAATAGCCCACGTAGTTGTACCGGCTGCCATTCACAATGGCCGATGGAACATAGTAGAGCGGCGCGCTGTTGGTGTTTTTGGTAACAAACCACGCGCCGTTGGCCGTGATACGGGTATTGATGGCCTTGATACGGGGCGCTGTAAACGTGAATTCCACGCCCTGCTTGAGGGTCTGCGAGCCGTTAGAGGTAATGCCATGCGCCTGCAGGAGGGTATCGGCCTTCCAAGGGAGCAAAGCCACGTCCGGCGGGCCTGTAAGGGTGTTTTTATCGATTCCGCTGCCGTCGTAACGCTTGACCACGTATCGGCCATAACGGGAACTGCTGCGAAAGCCCGAGCTCATGTTTTCCCGGAAATAGTCCACGGACAGGTGGAAGCCGTTCCAGGAGACATCGGCCCCAACCTCCCACTTGAAGTTGCGGGCAGGCGCCAGTTCGTAATTGGTAGGGTCCTCCTTATATACGTACATGTACGAGCGGCGGAGCTGGGCTTCCACGGGCCAGTAATTGAACTCCTGGATGTCTCCGTACACCGGCTCCGGGTACAGCATGTCCATGGTAGGGAATTTGGTGTGGAGGCCCGCGCCGGCATATATGCCCGCGTCCAGGCGATGTCCCTTGATAAGGGTCGAGGGGAAATTAAAGCGGATGTTGGCGCGCGGGTCCACATACGGCCGTCCGTTTATCCGGAAGGCCTTTCCGGCGCCCAGCAGCATACTCATACGGACCCCGGCCGACCATTCCAAACCGCCCCAGCCCAGGAGGGCGCTGCCGTTTTCCTCCCCATACAGCGACAGCTGGTGATTGGCCGGAATGGCGTAATACGGCCGCGGACGGGCGCTGGTGGCGGAGGAGAAAGGACGGGTGATATCGAATACGGTGCCCTCCCCCAGGTTTTTGTCCAGGGTCCACTGGAGGCCGGCTTTGAGGCGCTGATCGCCCCATTTAAAAGTGACGGCCGACTGCAGGTAAGCGTATAGCGGAAGGCCTTTTACCTCCAGATTGGATTCATAGCGGACCGGCAAGATAAGGGCGTCCCACTCCCCCGGCTCCGTGGCCGTACTGTATGGCTGCTCTGCGCCATTAATCACATATTTCCAGCGCTTGATGCGGTCGTTTTCTACCGTGAGCGAGGCGGTGGTTACCCAGCTGCGGAACGCCGAAGCGTTATCCCGCGCCTTCACGGAAAAATCCAGGCCGGCATCCAGCTTGTTATAGGACGAGAAATAGGTTTCTATGGGGCCCATGCTGCCAAAATCCAGGTTTTGGTCGCTCTTTTGGTTGTCGAAGGAACCGGTGTAGTCCAGCGAGGCGTTGAGCACGTATTCCAGTTCCTTTTTCCAGGTTTTTCCAAGGCGTACCGTGCCGGTGGCGCGCTGGTAATTCTGGCGCGGGTTCCGGGGATCGGCCATGGAATGGAGGTAGTTGGCGCCCAAATTGAGCGTGAAGGTTTTCCACTGGAAGTCTTTGCCTACATAGAAGAGCTTGGAGCCCATATCGGCCTTAAAACGGGCCCGGAGGGTTTTTCCGCCGCGTTTACGGGTAATTTTGAGGACGCCGCTGGTGAGGTCTCCATATTCCACGGAGGCAATGCCGCGCACCACCTCCACCGACTCGATGTCCTCGGTGGTGATGGTTCTGAGGTCTGTGCCGTAATTCACGTAGCTGCTGCCCAGGTTGCTGTAGGCGGGCGAAGACTGCAAATTAGCGTTGTTCCCCACTGGCTTTCCGTCCACAATCACCGCCGTTCCCAGAGCCGATGTGGCATAGTTGGCGCTTACAGAAGCGGCGCTGCGAAGATTGGCCACCTGCGGGGCGGCCAGGTTGGGGTCCACCGCACGGCCGCCGGGAAGCAACTCCAGCACATCCTTAATGCTGGACGGCTGAATGTGTTCAATGGCATCTTTGCCGATCTTGGAGGTGGCCGTCTTGCCTTTTTCCTCCTGGGCAGTTACTACAACCTCCTGTAACACAAATGATTGAAGGGTGTCTGCATACTGCCAGGACAAGCTGGTATCTGCCGGCGGATTCTGGGCCGCCGCCGTTATGCAGAAAGCCAGGAGGCTGAAGAAAAACGTAAAAATATGAACTACCTTAACCGTCATGAATGGACAGCAAAGGTAGTGGTTACGCGTACGCGCGGCAATCCCTATTTTTGGGTATTTACAGGCGCGTTTTCTCTTCCCGAAGGGTGTTGGAAGCCATTTCAACAATATCGACACTCCCCTTCCGGCTCATGCCGGTACCATTCTTGCCCAGAAGGCCAACAATCCGGCCCGGTTCCACCGTGAAATTCAGGTCCTCGTAGATGATCTTGCGCTTACCGTCTCCCCTATCCCCATTTGTAGGGATTTTTACAAAAAAAATCGGCCTGCAGTTTCCTGCAAGCCGACTTAGCATTGAGCATCCGAAATTAGCGGAGCTGGAAGATTACCGGGAAGGTGTAGGTTACCTTTACGGCGCGGTCACGCTGCTTACCGGGCTTCCACTTAGGAGAGCTGGAAACAACACGCACGGCTTCCTTATCCAGGGATTCATCCACGCCACGGAGCACGCGCACGTTGGTTACGCGGCCGTCGGCTTCCACGGTGAACTGGAGGGTAACACGACCCTGCACACCGTTTTCCTTGGCGATTTCAGGATAGACCAGACGGGAGTTCACCCACTTGGAGAATTCGTTGGCATCGCCACCGTTGAAGGAAGGCTTCTGTTCTACCAACTGGAAAGGAATGGCTTCTTCTTCCACTTCCTCTTCTTCCACGGCGGCCTCTTTGTAGTCCTGAATCTCAACTGCCTGGTTGTTGTCTTCCAGGTTGATGAACAGGTCGTCGTCCAGTTTGATATCATCGTCCACGATATCGATCTGGTCGCTCAGGACCGGGATGGAAGGAGCCTCGGGCGGGGGCGGCGGAAGGTTGTCCTGAATGGCAATCATTTCCTCTTCCACGAGCACCTGGGTGGTGTCCTCGAGGGCGGCCACCTTGGCTTCGCGGGAACTCCAGTTGAAAGCGAAGTACACAATCAGGAGGGCGATCACGAGACCGGCCTCGGTGAAGAGCAGTCGCTTATTTTCCAGACTGGCTTTTTCTGATTTCTTAATTTCCATGGTATTGTTTGTTTGGGTTATTTTCCGATTACAAAGATAAATCCTCTTTCACACGCATGCAAACAATTAAAGAAAAACAATCTCGCAGCGTGTTTTTATAAACACCTGATTATTAAATACTTATAAAGTGTCGATTTTGGAAAAATCTCGCAGAAATCGGACCGAATGCATTTAACCACCGAAATTCCTGCGTTTTCCACCGCGTAATTATCGGTCCAAACAGGCCAAAAATAACTCTCTGTCCGGGGAACCGGACACCTTGATCCGTTCCTTCAACCGGTAAAGATGGTTGTAAATATAGGGCTTATCTTTCTCCAAAAGCGTGGAGAGCGTGGTGGAAGAAAAGCCGGAAGCAGTAAATAAATACAGCAGGAAATCTTCTTCTTTCCAGCGCGGGAAAAAGGCGCGGAGCTTCTCCATCACCTGGTTGTTCTGCTCGTTGAGCGCCTGCTCCAGGGAGCGCTGCATGTTCACGTCGGTCCGTAACCCTTCCACCACGGTCCGCACCTCTTTCACAATGCGGGGCTGCAGGTTATCGGTCCCCTCATACACATAATACTGCTCGCACAGGCGATCCAGCACATCGACGCCAAGAGAAGGCGTGTTCTTCTTTTGTTGTTTAAGGTGGCTGAGGCGCCTTTCCAGGTCCTCAGCCACCGACATCATCCGTTCGTTTTCCTCGCGCTCCTCCAGCAGCTGCTTTTCCAACTGGGCTTTTCGGGCCCAGAAATAAAGCACCAGCGTGGCCAGGATGGCCGTTACAAGCAGCGCAAGGGCACCCATAGACTACAGGTTGCGGAGCAAGTTGGTCAGGCTCACCTTCTTGTCGATGAGGGCGCGCAGGTCCTCGATCTTCACACGCTCCTGGGTCATGGTGTCGCGGTCGCGTACGGTAACGCAGCCGTCGTTCAGGGTATCGTGGTCAACGGTTACGCAGAAAGGCGTGCCGATGGCATCCTGACGGCGATAACGCTTGCCGATGGAATCCTTTTCGTCGTACTGGTAGGAGAAGTCATATTTGAGCTCGTCCACCACCTTCTGGGCCAGTTCCGGCAGACCGTCCTTTTTCACCAGCGGCATCACGGCCACCTTGATGGGAGCCAGCGGGGCCGGGATGCGCATCACGACGCGCTCTTCCCCATTGTCCAGCTTCTCCACCGTATAGGAGTGCGCCAGCACGGCCAGGCACATACGGTCCACGCCGATAGAGGTTTCCACCACATACGGAGTGTAAGAGGTATTCTCCTCAGGATCGAAGTATTCAATCTTTTTACCGGAGAACTTCTGGTGGTTGCCCAGGTCGAAGTTGGTACGGCTGTGAATGCCTTCCAGCTCCTTGAAGCCAAACGGGAAGTTGAATTCGATATCCGTGGCGGCATTGGCGTAGTGGGCCAGCTTCTCATGGTCGTGGAAGCGGTAATTCTCGGCGCCCATACCCAGGTTCACGTGCCATTTCATACGGGTTTCCTTCCACTTCTTGAACCAATCCAGCTCGGTGCCGGGCTTGATGAAGAACTGCATTTCCATCTGCTCGAACTCGCGCATGCGGAAGATGAACTGACGGGCCACAATCTCGTTACGGAAAGCCTTACCAATCTGGGCGATACCGAAAGGAATCTTCATGCGGCCGGTCTTCTGCACGTTCAGGTAGTTCACGAAGATGCCCTGGGCGGTCTCCGGACGCAGGTAAATGAGGTTGGCACCATCGGCAGTGGAACCCATGGAAGTAGAGAACATCAGGTTAAACTGACGCACCTCGGTCCAGTTGCAAGTACCACTGATGGGGCAAACAATGTTATTGTCGATGATAATCTGACGATATTCGACAAAGTCGTTGGCCTTTTCAGCAGCCACGTAACGGTTGTGCACCTCATCCCACTTGGCCTTCTCACGCAGCACGTTGGGGTTGGTGGCACGGAACTGCTCCTCGTTGAAGGAGTCGCCGAACTTTTTGCGGCCCTTGGCCACTTCCTTCTCGATTTTCTCCTCGATCTTGCCCAGGAAATCCTCGATGAGGACATCGGCGCGATACCGTTTTTTGGAGTCCTTGTTGTCGATGAGCGGGTCGTTGAAGGCACCCACGTGACCGGAAGCCTCCCAAATGCGGGGATGCATGAAGATGGCGGAGTCGATGCCGACGATATTCTCGTTCAGGCGGGTCATGGCCTCCCACCAATAGTTCTTGATGTTGTTCTTGAGCTGTACGCCCATCTGGCCGTAGTCATACACGGCAGCCAGGCCATCGTAGATTTCGCTGGAGGGGAAGATGAATCCGTACTCCTTGCAGTGGGCTACCAGCACCTTAAAAAGTTCATCCTGTGTCATATCAAATACTTAAATCTCGCAAATTTACGCAAAAATTTCCGGAAACGCCGTGCGGATCTCCGGTTTGGAAATTTCCAGCAGCGGCTTTTTCACAAAGTCCCTTTGGCCGATAAGCGGATGCGGAACCGTAAGTTCTTCTGTATGAATGGTTTCCGCACCATAACAAAGAATATCGATGTCGATGATGCGGTTGTGGTACACACGTTTACCCTCAGCATCCGTAAGTGGCACCTCTTCCCTACCCATGGCCTTTTCCACGGCCTTCACCTGCCGCAAAATCTCCAATCCATGCTCTTCGGGCGTTCCCACGCGGGGAAGCCGATACAAGACGCAGAGATTCAGGAAATCCGGGCCCTCAAAGCCCCAGGCGGGCGTTTCCACAATCCGGGAAATGCG
>CAMKSQ010000046.1 GCA_946415475.1 uncultured Bacteroidales bacterium | reverse complement strand
CTGACCTTTTGAATGCCATTCAAACGCTCTACCAACTGAGCTAATACCCCGTGTTGTTTGTGGACTGCAAAGGTACAAACAATTTTCAGATTTGCAAACGATTCAAAGAAATTTTTGCAAAAATTTTTACTTTGAGCCCAGATACAGCAGCACCATGCTCAGGAATACCAGGACAAGGTCGAAGGCTTTGGCCTTGATATTCTTTTCTTTGAGGAAGAAGGCGCCGATCATGAAGCTCACCAGCACGGAGCCGCGACGGATCATGGAAATCACAGAAATAAGGGCATCCGGCTGGCCCAGGGCCTGCAGATAGCAAAAGTCCGCTGCGCACAAAAATAGGGAAATAAAAGGAATGCTCCAGCGCCACTGGAAAGGTGTAGTAGACGCCCGGTGAGGAGCCCACACAAAGCCCAGCAAACCGCTCATCATGAGCAACTGATACAGGGAGTACCAGCTCAGCACCTGCAGATTGTCCATCCCCAGGCCACTGGAAGGCGACATCAGGAACTTGTCGTACAGTCCGCTGGCAGCGCCCAGCAACACAGCCACAATCAAAGACCAAATCCATTTGTTGTTCCGGAAATCGATCCCTTCCTTTTTCCCGGAAATGCGCATGAGGAAATACGCGACGATAGCTGTGCCCACACCCAGACTCTGCAGCAGGTTCAGGCGCTCCCCGAACAGCAGCACGGCACCCAGCAGCACCAGCACAGGCCGGGTGGCGTTCAAAGGCCCCACAAGCGTGAGCGGCAGATGTTTCATGGCATAATAGCCTGCCAGCCAGGAGGAAAGGACGATGACGCTTTTCAGCAGAATCCAGCGCTGGACTTCCCAGCTGCCAAAGCCGGTCTTGAAAAGAAGGGGAGACAGCAAAAGGGTGGATACCAGTGTGTTAAAGAACAGCACCGGAATTACGGCGTTATCCCGTAACGCCAGTTTCTTGAAGGAGTCGTAACAGCCCAGAAAGGCGGCCGACACGAACGAGAGAATCCACCACATAACACTACTGACTAATTGCGGGTGCAAAATTACAAAATTTGAAGGAAATATCTTAAATAATACCTATATTTGTATGATTAAGGGCTTAGCTCTTACTAACGCACATGAAAATAGTAGCAGATACCAATATCCCTTTCTTAAAAGGTGTTTTGGAACCCTACGCCCAGGTGGAATACCTGGACGGACGTTCCATTAACAGAGAGGCCATGCTGGATGCCGATGCACTCATCATCCGCACCCGTACCAAATGCAATGAGGAAACCCTCAAGGGCACCAGGGTGCAAATGATTGCCAGCGCCACCATCGGCACAGACCATATCGACCTGGACTGGTGCGCGCAGAACGGCATCGAAGTGCAAAACGCGGAGGGTTGCAATGCCGGCGGTGTGGCCGATTATGTCTTCTCTTCGCTGTTCGGCGTCGCTTCCCGCAGGGCCATCAAACTGGACGGTAAGGTAATTGGTATCATCGGCGTGGGAAACGTGGGTAAAAAAGTGGAGCAGATGGCCCGGAACCTGGGCTTCGAGGTGCTCCTGAACGACCCTCCCCGCGCAGAGAAAGAAGGCCCTGAGGGCTTCGTCTCGCTGGACGAGCTGCTGGCCCGGGCCAACGTGGTCACCTTCCACGTCCCGCTGGATGCCACCACGCGCGGCATGGCCAATGACGATTTCTTCGAAAAAATCCAGCCGGGAACCTTCTTCATCAACGCCTCCCGCGGAGAGGTGGTGGACGAGCGCGCCCTTCTGCGTCATCGGCCGAAACTGGGACCGCTTGTACTGGACACCTGGTGCAACGAGCCCACGCCCAACCCCATCCTTATCGACACTTGCGATATCGCCACGCCGCACATCGCCGGCTATTCCTACCAAGGCAAGCAAAACGGTACGGCTATGGCTGTCCAGGCCGTTGCAAGGCACTTCGGCATAGAAGCGCTCTATGACTTCCGTCCGGCCCTGGAAGACGAATCCCTGCAGCCGGTGGAAATAGCACTGGACGGGAAGACGCAGGGCGAGATTGCCGCCATCCTGCAGTACAATTATCCCATTTTTACTGACGATTTCCTCTTCCGCAGCAACCCCTCAAGCTTCGAGCAGCTGCGCAGTGAGTACACCTACAGGCAAGAATATTATATCAAACCACAAAACACTATGCTTACCCAGAAAGACACCCAACAGATCGAGGAACGTGGCGCTACCCTGCGTCAGGTTAAACAGCAAATCGAGTATTTCAAAAGCGGTTTCCCGTGGATGAAAATCGTAGGCCCCGCCACGCCGGAACGCGGCATCATGGTGCTGGAGCCCAAGGCCGTCAAAGAGGCTGTGGATTATTATAAGAAGGCCGATATCAAAGGCAAGAGCAAATTCGTGCCCGCCTCCGGTGCCGCCTCCCGCATGTTCAAGGACATGTTCAGCGGTCTGGCCGCTCTGGAAGAAGGAAAAGACCTGCAGGCCGATGCCCCCGGCGCCAAGCTCGCCGCCCGCATCAAGGACTTCGCATTCTACACGCCGGAACTCTTCGGCGAGCCCAAGGACAGTGCCGATTATCGCAAGGACGTCCTGCGCAAACTCCTCAAGGAAGACGGCCTGGCCTATGGCTCCAAGCCCAAGGGCGTGCTCAAATTCCACCGTTATCCGCAGGAGGTCCGCACCGCCATCGCCGAGCATCTGGTAGAGGCCCAGGAGTACATGCGCAACGCAGACGGCACCTGCAACCTCACCGTCACCATCTCCCCGGAGCATCAGTCATTGTTTGAGGCCGCCATCGCAGAAATCAAGTCCGCGTACGAGAAACGTTACGGCGTAAAATACAACATCCGCTTCACCTTCCAGGACAAAGCAACTGACACTGTCGCCGTAGATCCGGACAACAAGCCGTTCCGTAAGGCCGATGGTTCCTTGCTCTTCCGTCCTGCCGGTCACGGCGCCCTCATCCACAACCTGAACAAGGTGGACGAGGAACTGGTGAGCATCAAGAATATCGACAATGTGGCGCACGAAAAACTCCTGCCCGTAACGGCGGAGTACAAACAGGTTCTGATGGGTGTGGCACTGGAACTGCGCGACAAGATCTTTGACTATCTTCGCAAACTGGACGAGGCTCCTTCCGTGCAGCTGTGCAACGAGATTGAGAACTTCCTGGACAAGAAGCTGTGCGTGCAGATGCCGCTGGCCCATTCGGAGGAAGACCGCATCCAGATGCTGCGCGCCAAACTGAACCGTCCTATCCGCGTCTGCGGTATGGTGAAGAACGAAGGGGAGCCTGGTGGCGGCCCGTACGTGATTGCCGGTAAGGATGGCTGCACCAGCCTCCAGATCCTGGAAAGCGTGCAGATCAACCGCGCAGACCGCGGCGCCATGGAGGCGATGGCCCACGCCACGCACTTCAACCCGGTAGACCTGGTGTGCTGCCTGCGTAATTATAAGGGAGAGAAGTTCGACCTGCTGCAGTATGTGGATCCGGAAGCCGGCTTCATCAGCTCCAAGAGCTACGAAGGCCGCGAACTCAAGGCCCTGGAACTCCCCGGTCTGTGGAACGGCGCCATGAGCAACTGGAACACCCTCTTTGTGGAAGTTCCCATCGAAACCTTCAACCCTGTAAAAGTAGTGCTGGACCTTCTTCGTCCTGCACATCAAGCATAAATGAGATACACTCGCTTCGCTCGGTATGACAGGGAATGGTTCTTGTCATACCGAGGTCCGAAGGACCGAGCGTATCTCATAAAAGAAAAAAACTATGAAAGAGGCTATTGCTGGAACATTAGAAAGCGGTGACATCATGGTCACCATCGGGCCTGGAGAGGGCTTGCAGGTGGAACTGCAGAGCTCCGTTGCCGCACAGTTCGGGCGGCAGATCAAGGCCGTAATCACAGAAACCCTGGAGGGCCTGGGCGTTACAGACGCTCACGTGCAGGCCGTAGATAAAGGAGCGCTGGATTGCACCATCCGGGCACGCGTGACCGCCGCGGCCGTCCGGGCAACGGGAAAAGACGTATGGAAAGATTAAGGAGAACCATGATGTTCGTTCCGGGCAACAATCCCGGAATGATGGCCGATGCCCACATCTACGGGCCGGACAGCATTATGCTGGACCTGGAAGACTCCGTGACCATGGCCGAAAAAGACGCTGCGCGCCTGCTGGTGCACAACGCCCTCAAATCCATCGACTATGGCAATACGGAAATGGTAGTGCGCATTAATCCGCTCAACACGCCGTATGGCAAGAAGGACGTGGAAGCCGTGGTGAAGGCCGGTGTGGACGTAATCCGCATGCCTAAAACGGAAACGGCCGATGAAGTCCGCGAACTGGAGGCAGAAATCCTCAAGGTGGAAACGGAGATCGGACGCGTAGGGGAGACCAGGATCATGGCCGCCATCGAGAGCGCCCTGGGCATCGTGAACGCCTATGCCATCGCCACTGCATCGCCCCGTATGATGGGTATCGCCCTGGGTGCCGAGGACTACAGCGCCAACCTCAAGACCAACCGCACGCCGGGTGGAGCGGAACTCCTGCTGGCTCGCGAGCAAATTGTGGTGGCTGCGCGTGCCGCCGGCATCGCCTGCTTCGACACGGTTTATTCCAACCTGGACGATATGGAAACCTTCCGCAAGGAAGTGGAGCTCATCAAAACGCTGGGCTTCGATGGTAAATCCATTATCAACCCGCGCCAGATCGAGGTGGTGAACAGCGTGTTTACGCCCACCGAGAAGGAAATCACCAAGGCCCGCGCCGTGGTGGCCGCCATCAAGGAGGCCCAGGCCAAGGGCTCCGGTGTTATTTCCCTGAACGGCAAAATGGTAGACCGCCCGGTCGTGTTGCGTGCAGAGCGAACCATCGCCCTGGCCGTGGCTGCCGGCGTTATCGATAAGGAGGAAGTGCTATGAGAAACTCGAAAGTAGTAACGCTGGAGCAGGCTATCAAGCGTTCCGGCCTTAAGGATGGCATGACCATCAGTTTCCACCACCATTTCCGTGGCGGAGACAAAGTGGTGAACCTGGTCGTGGACCAGTTGGCTGCCATGGGTTTCAAGGACTTGAAACTGGCGGCATCGTCCCTCTCGGACGTGCATAAACCGCTCATCGAGCACATCAAGAACGGTGTTATCACCGGCATTTCCACTTCCGGTCTGCGTGGAGAACTGGCCGATGCCATCTCTCACGGCCTCCTCAAGGAACCGGTCGTGTTCCGCTCGCACGGCGGCCGCGGCAGTTCCATCGCCAACGGTGAAGTCAAGATCGATGTCGCCTTCCTGGGCGCATCGGCCTGCGATGAACTGGGCAACGCTTGCGGTGTTCCGCGCTCGGAGAATGCAAAAAGCATTTGCGGCTCATTGGGTTACGCCCTTCCGGACGCCCGCTACGCCAAACATGTGGTGGTAGTGACGGATGACCTGGTGCCTTATCCCAACCTGCCCGCCGGCATCCGTGGCGCCGATGTTGAGTCCGTGGTGGTTGTAGACAGTGTGGGAGACAGCTCCAAAATCTCCGCCGGTGCCATCCGCGATTCCAAGAACCCGCGGGATATCCTGCTGGCTAAACAGGCTGCAAAAGTGGTGATTAACTCCGGTTACTTCCAGGATGGCTTCAGCATCCAGACCGGTACCGGTGGCGCCTCGCTGGCGGTTGTAAAATACATCCGCGAGGAAATGCTGAACCAGGGAATCAAGGCATCCTTCGCTCTGGGTGGCATTACTGCACACATGGTGAAACTCCACGAGGAAGGCCTTATCGGCAAACTCATCGACGTGCAGTCCTTCGACAAGGTGGCGGCAGAATCCATCGCCAAAGATCCTTCCCATGTGGAAGTGTCTGCCGTGGAGTATGCTTCCGGTGAGCACCTGGGCTCTGCTACGCATGCGCTGGATATCGTCATTCTGAGCGCCTTGGAGGTGGATACGCAGTTCAACGTGAACGTACTGGTGGGCTCCGACGGTATCATCCGCGGTGCCATCGGCGGTCACCAGGATACGGCGGCCGACAGCGCCCTGAGTATCATCGTGTGCCCGTTGCTCCGTGGTCGCATCCCTTGTGTAGTGCCCAAGGTTACCACTTTGATTACGCCCGGCAAGTCTGTGGACGTAGTGGTCACCGAGTACGGTATCGCCGTGAATCCGGCACGTCCGGAAATAGCGGAAAAACTCAAGGCCGCCGGTCTTAAGCTGGTCGATATCAAGGACTTGGCCGCCAAGGCCACTTCCATTATCGGCACGCCGGATCCGCTCCCGTTTGGAGACAAAGTGGTGGGCGTGGTCATGAACCGCGACGGCTCCGTTCTGGACAAAATCTACAATATTCAATAGCGAAAAGCCCGGTTGATGCCGGGCTTTTTTAGAATTATTGTATATTTGCGAAATGAAAAAAATCTTAACAATTTTTGCCCTCCTGCTGCTGGCCGTCCCCATGCTGGCACAAAAGACGTATCAATTTGCCACGCGCGATACGCTGAACCTGTATCTGGATGTGTATCAGCCGGCAGACAGTTCCTGCACCACCTTCGAGGGCCATCAGAAACCCACGATCATGTTTGTGTTCGGCGGTGGTTTCGTCGGTGGGAATCGCGATCATGAGTTCTATAAAGCATGGTTTGAACACCTTACCAAGGAAGGGTACGGTGTAGTGGCCATCGACTATCGGCTGGGCATGAAAGGGTATAAGATGGGGAAGGGCCTGTCCGGGGCCAAAAAGGCATCGGACCAATTCCTCCTCTCGCAGGAAATGGGCGTAGAAGACGTCTGTGCTGCAGTGAATTTCCTTGCACAGAATAATGTGGGTGTCGATGTCAACAACCTGGTGCTGTCCGGGTCATCGGCAGGGGCCATCATTTCCGTGGCGACGGAATACCATATTGTGAACGGAGATGCTCCGGAACTGCCGGAAGGCTTCAATTTCAAGGGCGTGATGTCCTTTGCCGGTGGCGTAATTTCCACCAGCGGCAAGCCGGTCTTCCAGGCACAGCCTTGTCCTATCGCCTTTTTCCATGGCACGGCCGACCAGGCCGTCGCGTATGAAAAATACGAACGTTTTAACCGTGGCATCTGGGGAAGCGCTTTCTTTGACGAACAATTCGACAAAAAAGGTTATCACCACCTCATCTTCCGTTATATCGGCCGCACCCACGATGTCGCCGGTTACATGAATGTGCTCTGGGAGGAGGAAAAGAATTTCCTGGAGCAGGACGTGATGCTGGGCAAAGCCCGCACCATCGACGCCGACATCATCGACTCTACGCTTCCTTCCTGGGGAAATATCTCCGTGGAAGGCATCTACAAGAGGAAACTGTAGCGTGAGGGCGAAGCGTTTATTAGAACGATGAAGAAATTAGCTGTACTTATACTTGCCTTGATTCCGCTGCTGGCGGCTATGCCGGTGCGGAAAGGGCTGCCTGAATCGGCTAAAGGGAAAACCCAATACGAGGTTCATTTTAACCGTGGCGGCATCCATGCCAAAATGGCCACGGCCACCCTTACGCTGGAGGATGCCCGCTGGCAGGAGCATCCGGCCTATTTTGCCAATTTTACGGTTCGCGCCGCCAATGTGTTCAAACTCTTCATGCTGGGAGAGTATAAAGTGAACATCCTTCTTTCCAAGGAGGATAACCACCCGTTCACATACTCTTTCCCGCACAAGAAAAAGGGCAAGAAACGGCTCCTGGAATTCTTCTACAAGGAGCAAGAGGTGGAGTCTGTCCTGCAGATAGAGGACGAGCCGGAACCCACGCGTAAGGTATATCCTACGGAAGGACTTCCCACCCTGGACGTGGCCTCTTTTGCCCTTTACCTGCGCAGCCTGGATCCTGCTACCATACAGCGTGGTCCCATGCCCGTGAAACTGCTTTTGGCAAGCGTTTGCATACCCGCAGAACTTACTTACCTGGGGGAAGACAACGCCTTCTGGCCCGGCGAAGCCGCCTGGCACTATCAGGTGAAGATGCAGGGCAGGGGACTGATGGAAAATGGCGCCGGCGACGAAATCCATATTTGGGTGTCCCCCCAGCCTGAGCACGCGCTCCGGGGCCTGCAGGTGATGCTCAAAAAGAGTTCTGTGCTCGCCAAAATGGTTCTGCCCGAATGATTACACTGGAACAGCTTCTTGCGAGCCGGGACGCCCGGGCACAGCACCAGCGGGATTTGCTGGCAGCCTGGCCGGGGCATACGCTTATCTGCCTGACCGTACAATTTCCCGGGCCTGTAAAACGCTCCGCATCGACCCTGATTGTCGGTGGCGCCGGCATGGCCGCCCTGCTGGACAAGTTCGGCAGCGTGTTGCATCATGCGCAGGTGCGGGATCTGGAAACCGGCTACGAGGCTTATCTGCTGGTCCCGCTGCCCGCCATGTTGGTGAAAAAGACCTGCTGTGAGATTGAGGACAAACATCCATTGGGTCGATTGATGGACATCGACGTGCTGGACGCCGACGGGGCCCTGATGGACCGTGCCACGCTGGGCCTTCCGCCGCGCCCGTGCCTCCTTTGCGACCAGCCTGCGAGATACTGCATGAGGGCCCACACGCACACTTTAGAGGAACTGCTCTGCAAGGTCGAGCAGATGGTGGCGGATTTTGCTTAAAATCCGTAACAAATCCTTGTTAATTCTCTTATTAATCCGTACATTCGCATTGTAATTGTTTTACAGGTCAAACCGGGAGTATTGGGAACCCTGTGGGATAATGGAACCATACGCATGTAACCACATACAGGAGATGCCTTTGCAGTCTCCTTTCTTCCGCAACAAGGTGGAAGGTTTCCTCCGGGCAAACGGCCTTCGGATGGAAACATTGGATGTGTATTATACCCTGCAAAATACAGACGGAGACATTCTCGCGGGCGCAGGCCTGGCCGGGGATGTGATCAAGTGTGTAGCCGTGGCAGCGGAAGCCCGGTCGGAGGGTCTTGTGGCGCCACTGGTGTCCCATATTCTTTCCCAGCATGGGGGCGGGAATCTCAAGGTGTTCACCAAGCCGGAGAACGAGGCTGTTTTTGCCAGCTTGGGGTTCCATGTAATTGCTCGGGCTCCGTTGGCTATTCTCATGGAAAATGGCAGGGGACTGGAGGAGTATCTTGCGTCATTCCCGGCCCCGACCGGGGATCAAACCACCGGCGTTGTGGTCATGAATGCCAATCCGTTCACCCTGGGGCATTTGTATCTGCTACAGCAGGCTGCCACGCAAGTGGACCGCCTGGTGATAATCCCTGTGAAGGAGACGCCCGTCCCTGGTGAAGCATATAAGCCGTACTTCACGTACGAGGAGCGTCTGGCTATGATTAAAGCCGCCGTCCGTACCGTTTCAGAAGAAAATTATTTTTTGTGCGGTAGCTCAAAAAACCAATTTTCTTCTGAAAATAAAACGCCGGGGTGCAGTAGCTCAAAAAACCAATTTTCTTCTGACGATAAAGCACTAAGGGACAATTCTTTGCGGCAAAAAATTGGTTTTTCGCAAAGCCTTGCGAAAAATAATTTTTTGACGTCAAAACTTATCGTTCTTGAAGGATCGGATTATCAGATTTCGGCAGCTACTTTCCCGACTTATTTCCTAAAAGACCTATCAGACGCTGCTGAGACGCAGATGCGGCTGGATTTGGACCTCTTTGCCCGACATATTGTGCCGGCACTGGGGGCCACAGTCCGCTTTGTGGGCAGCGAGCCGTTGGATCCGCTCACGGCCCGATACAATGCTCTTATGCGGGAGCTTCTGCCGATAAAGGTGGTGGAAATTCCCCGCCTGTCCGCGACTGGGCATCCCGTATCCGCATCGGCGGTGCGGGCGGCGCTGGAGGAGGGGAGCTACGCCCGTGCGGCGGCGCTGTGCCCGGCGACCACACGGCCGTACCTTTTGGCCGCGCTGGCGGAACGTGCCCTGCGTCTGGAACTGGATACACCCATGAAACCCGGTTTGGTGGGGCCTGATAGTTGTGGCGCTCACAAGGACATGGATTATGCCCTAATGCTTAAGGCCATTGCAGCGCTCCGGCCTTATTGGAGCCGTATGGCCAAGGCCAGCGTGCCTCCGCTCCTGCAGATGATTGGCATTGAGGCGGAAAAAACCATGAAAAAAGCCACGGACGGGGTCAACACCCACCGCGGCGCCATCTTCGCCCTGGGTCTGGCCCTCAATGCCCATGGAATGGAAGTGTCTGTGTCAGAGGAGGTTATGCATAATAACCTGGCACATATCGCACGGACGATTTTGTGTAACCAATTGACTGATAGCGACTTGTATTCCAGAGCCGATGGTGCCAGCCCGGCCGGCAACGCGCCGTCGGCCAACCTTTCCCACGGTGCGCATGCTGCCAAACAATTTGGCGTCAAAGGCGCGCGCGAAATGGCCCTGGAAGGCTACAAAGACCTTTGGGCCAATTGGCTGCCGTACTACAGGCGCTCGCATAATGCCCTACGGACCCTGCTCCGCATTATGTCCACCCTGGACGATACCTGCGTCATTCACCGCGTGGGCTATGAAAGAGCACAGGAGGTGAAGCGCGAGGCTGCCGCTATGCTTGTGGCTTTGGAAAATTATTTTTCGCAAGGCTTTGCGAAAAACCAATTTTCCAAAGCCATTCCAACTGCAGCAGAGATACTTCAGGACCTCTGCACCCGCTACGCCGCGGAGGGCATCTCTCCCGGCGGGGCGGCCGACATGCTCGCCCTTACTATATTCATTGACTCATTAACAAACTGATAACTATTATGGTAGAACTCATCAATCATGGTGTTTACCTGCTGGACGGCAAAACCATTGCCCAGCAGGCCGAAACCACCCCGGACCAGGCCCGGGAGAACACCATTGCCTATCAGATCCTTCGCGCACACGACGTGAACGGCTCCCAAGGCAACAAACTTCGCATCCGTTTCGATGCCATGGTCTCCCATGACATCACTTACGTAGGCATCATCCAGACAGCCCGCGCCAGCGGCCTGGAGAAATTCCCGCTGCCGTATGCCATGACCAACTGCCACAACTCCCTGTGCGCAGTGGGCGGCACCATCAACGAGGACGACCACGTGTTCGGCCTCAGTGCGGCCAAAAAGTATGGCGGCATCTATGTGCCTGCCAACCAGGCGGTTATCCACCAGTATGCCCGCGAGGCCCTCACCGCCTGCGGCAACATGATCCTGGGCTCGGACTCCCACACCCGCTACGGCTCCCTGGGCAACATGGGCGTAGGGGAAGGCGGCGGTGAGCTGGTAAAGCAGCTGCTCAAGAACACCTGGGACATCAACGCGCCCGAGGTAGTGCTGGTGTGGCTGGAAGGCAAACCCAAGCACGGTATCGGCCCGCACGACGTAGCCATCTCCCTGGTAAAAGCCACCTTTGAAAACGGCTTCGTAAAAAACAAAGTGCTGGAATTTGCCGGCCCCGGCGTCAAGGAACTGCCCATCGACTTCCGTAACGGTGTCGATGTCATGACCACCGAAACCACCTGCCTCTCATCCATCTGGATCACCGACGACGAGGTGAAGAACTACTTCCAGATGCACAACCGTCCGGAGGCCTTCAAAGAGCTTAAGCCGGGCAAGGTGGCCTATTACGACGCCATGATCAAAATCGACCTGAGCACGCAGGAAAGCATGATCGCCCTGCCGTACCATCCGTCCAACGCCGTGAGCATCCATGAGCTCCAGGCCAATCCGGAAAAGGTGCTCAAGGCCATCGAGGAAGACACCAAAAAGCGTTTTGGCGACAAAGTGCATCCGGACCTGCTGTCCAAGATCAAGGACGGTAAGGTCTATGCCGATCAAGGCATCATCGCCGGCTGCTCCGGCGGCACCTATGACAACCTGAGCGAGGCCGCCACCATCCTGAAAGGCAAGTCCATCGGCAACGATTACTTTACGATGAGCGCCTACCCGCAGAGCACGCCCGTGTACCTGGCTACCACGCGCAATCACATTGCCGAGGAACTCCTGGAGGCCGGCGTGGTCATTAAACCCGCCTTCTGCGGACCGTGCTTCGGCGCCGGCGACGTGCCCTCCAACAACGGCCTGTCCATCCGCCACACCACCCGCAACTTCCCCAACCGTGAAGGCTCCAAGCCCGGTCAGGGCCAGATTTCCATGGTAGCCCTTATGGACGCCCGTTCCATCGCCGCCACTGCAGCCAACGGAGGTGTCATCACCGCCGCTACGGACATCGACTACAACGACATGCACAAGCCTTACAGCTTCGACGGCCGCATTTACGAAAAACGCGTGTACAACGGATACGGTAAGGCCGATTTGGGCGAGGAACTGCGCTACGGTCCCAACATCAAGGACTGGCCTACCATGTATCCCATGCAGGAGAACATGCTGGTGGAACTGGCCGCCGTCATCCATGATCCGGTAACCACCACCGACGAGCTCATCCCGTCCGGTGAAACCTCCAGCTACCGCTCCAATCCGCTGAAGCTCAGCGAGTTCGCCCTAAGCCGCCGCGTACCCGAGTATGTGCGTCGCAGCAAGCGCATCCAGGCCGATGACCTGGCCCGCCGCGAGGGCAAGGTGACGCCGGAAATCGCCGCAGCGCTCAAGGCCGTGGGTGCATCGGCACAGGATACCTCCTTCGGTTCCTGCGTCTTTGCCAACAAGCCCGGTGACGGCTCCGCCCGCGAGCAGGCCGCTTCATGCCAGAAGGTGCTGGGCGGCGACGCCAACATCTGCTACGAGTACGCCACCAAGCGCTACCGTTCCAACTGCATCAACTGGGGTATCGTGCCGTTTACCATCGGCCCGGATACGCCGTTTGAATATGAGGTTGGGGACTATGTCTTTGTGCCCGGCATCCGCAAGGCCATCCTGGATGGCGCCGAAGAGATTGACGCCCAGGTGATTACCAAGGCCGGCGTGAAGCCCATCCACCTCTTCTTCCAGAACCTCACCGCCGATGAGCGTCAAATTCTCGCCGACGGCTGCCTGATGAATTACTATAAAAACAGAAAATAAGTTATGGAAAAAATCAAAATGAAAACGCCGCTGGTCGAGATGGACGGCGACGAAATGACCAGAATCCTGTGGAAAATGATCAAGGATGAGCTCATCCTGCCCTTCGTGGACCTGAAGACCGAGTACTATGACCTGGGTCTGCCGTACCGCGACAAGACTTCCGACCAGGTTACTATTGACTCCGCCAACGCCACCAAGAAGTACGGCGTTGCCGTGAAGTGCGCCACCATCACCCCCAACGTGCAGCGCATGAGCGAGTACAACCTGCACCAGATGTGGAAGAGCCCCAACGGCACCATCCG
>CAMKSQ010000045.1 GCA_946415475.1 uncultured Bacteroidales bacterium | reverse complement strand
AGCCGGAAGCAATTTGGGGAGACCATGCTGGTGCTCATCATTGCCGAGCTGGCCGATGCCATTTGCGGCGTCATCGACGGTATTGTGGTGGGACACTATCTGGGTGAGGACGCCATGGCCGCCCATGGTATCGCCACGCCCATCTTCGTACTGCTTACCATCTTCTCGTACATGATTACCGTCGGCTTCCAGCAGCCCTGCACGGTTTATATCGGCAGGGGAGAGCCCCAGAAGGCCAACGGACTGTTCTCCGCCACCATGTTCTATACCCTGGTTGTGGCAGCCTTTTTCGTCGTTACGGGACTGCTTTTCCCGCGTTCCTTCGCCCATATGATGGGAGCGCCGTCGACGGGCGTCATTGCAGATATGTCTACGGATTACCTGAAGGCCGTGTTCATGGGAACTCCGTTCCTGCTGATTTTCCTCTCGCTCATTCCCGTGCTCCAGATTGACGGGGAACGCAAACTGGTGCATGCGGGCAGCGTGGTCATGGGCGTGTCGGACATTGTTATTGACATTCTGAATGTAAAGGTATTCCACGGCGGCATGTGGGGCATTGGCATGGCCACCACCATCAGCTATTTCCTGGGCATGATGGTGCTCCTTACGTATTTCCTCCGGAAGTACCGCCTGTTCCACCTGCGCCCGCAGGACATTGCCGGCAGCCGTCCGGGGCAAATCTTCCGGATGGGGCTCCCGGCCGGCGCACGGGTGGCGGCCCGTTCCGTGGCCATCATCAGCCTCAATACCCTGGTCATGGGAACGGCCGGCGCCACGGCCATGGCGGCTTTTTCCGTGCAGCACAACCTGTCCACGCTGCTGCTGTCGGTAGCGATCGGCATATCCGGGGCCACTCTCCTTTTAAGTGGTATCAGTTATGGGGAGCAGGACCGTCGCGGCCTGATGGATCTGGTGCGCATGAGCGCCTATTCCTGTATCCTTATCATGGGACTTTTGGCCGTGCTGGTGTTTTCGCTGGCAAGGCCCCTGGTGTCCTTATACCTAAGCCCGCTGGACGAAGCCTACCCGCTGGCGGTCCATGCCGTCCGCTGGCTGGCCGTTGCCATGCCCCTGATGGCCTGGTCCCGCTGCCTGGGCTGCTATGAGCAAGGGGTGGGACACAACCGCACTGCCATTTGGATCTTCCTGAGCGAGGAACTTCTGTCGCTGGTCACCTGTGCCTTTATCTTGGGCCGGATCTGGGGCATAGAAGGCGTTTTCGCTTCCTTTGCCGTGAGCCAATTGCTGGTGATTGTGAGCGTGAATCTGTACTTCTACTTCCGCCGGGACAAACGCTACAAGGGAATGGAGGCTTTTCTGGATGTCCCCGAGGGCTTTGGCGTTCCGCCTCAAAACCGTCTGGTGCGCACCCTGGAGCGGCAGGAGGAAGTATGGTCCCTGGCCGAACAAGCCCAGGAGTTTTGCCTGGAGCGTGGGCTGGCGGCCGATAAAGCCTATCTGGTGAGCATGTACATCGAGGAGATGGGCAACATCATCACCATTTACGGCTTCAACGACGGCAAGCCCCATCATCTGGAAATCCGTCTGTCCCTATACATGGATCAGGCCATTCTTCATTTCCGGGACGATTGCCGCCGCTTCGACATCACGGAACGGGCCTCGCACTGGAAGGAGGATCCGGAGCATCCGGAAACCACGCTCGGCGTGCGGATGGTGATGAGTGCCTGTGCGCTCATGCGCTACGACAACTCCATGAGTACCAATAACTTGATTGTGCTGATTTAAGCCGGGAACCGGTTTAGAAAGTGTAGTACAGACCGGCGGAAAAACCGCCACCGTCCAGGGAGAAATTAAGGCTATTGATATAACTGTCGTAATCCAGCCTTCCCAGGGTGCCCAGGAAAGACCAGTGGTCCGTAAGCACAATTTCCAGGCCCGGGCTGATATAGGGGATAAAGCGCCAGTAAGCCGCGTCCGGTGAGGTGTACCGGCTTACTTCCAGGCCGCCGTCCAGATAGAAAGAGAACCTTCCCAGGCGGACAAAATAATACTGGATGTAAGGGGCTAGTCCATAAGTGAGACTGGTGGCCCGATTTTCATCGGCCTTCCGGGTGAAGCCATAGTAATCTATAACGACGTTGAGGCCAACGGCAATGTCATTTTTGAAGGTGTAACCAAAGTCCGGACGCAGGGTGAAGCCGGCGGACTGTTCCTTGATATTAAGGTTGGCACTGACTCTGCCGCCAATGAACCACTGGGCCTGGGCCGGGATGGCCAGGAGCAGTAAAACTGCAACAATGAACCATTTCTGTCTCATAACAGACACAAAGGTACAAATTCTTTTGATAAAATCGACCGAAACCACTATTTTTGTAGGGTAAATGTTAGAGTGATGAAACGTATATTGTTAGTAGTGTGTCTGTTGGCTGCCGCTTTCGTGGCTGGCGCACAGCCTGCAAATGAAGTTGGCATGCGTCACCAGATACGGGTCGGCTGGGGTGACGCCCTGTTCGAAACCCTCAGCTTTGCCAACACCAAGCCGCATATCTATCCCAATCCGGAGGCTCTCCCGGCCGATTTTTCCATCCGGGAGCAGTTCAACAGCTTCTGCACGGGCCATTTCTTTGTCGATTATGGCTATCGTATCAACAAACTGGTCCGGGTGGGCGGCCAGGTAGATTTCGAAGGCATTTTCTGGGATGAAGGCTACTTCAACCGCAACCATCAGCTCGTAGGCACGGCAAAAAAGGTGCGTAACTTCAACATCGTGGTCATGCCCACCGTGCGCCTGGAGTACATGCACAAGAGTATCGTCACCCTGTACTCCGGTGCGGGTGCCGGTATGCTGGTCGCCTTCGACAATGCCGAGGGCTGCGAGTTATCTCCCGCCCTCAATCTCAACCTGGTGGGCGTCCAGTTGGGCAAGGGACACTGGTCCGGCGGCGTGGAACTGGGCCTCATGCTGGCCCTCAGCGGCGGCAACAAAGTCTATATGCTGGGCTCGCGCCTGCTTTCCGTCAGTCTCAATTATGCGTGGTAAGCCTATGAAAAAGTACATTATACTCCTTGCAATAACCCTCCTGGGGGCATCCTGCGTAAAACCCTCGGTGGAATTTGTAGATTTTGAAACCTTCAAGGTAACCTCCGTCAAATCTACGGACGTAGCCATGGCGGACGGCACCGTGAACCCGGAAGTGCAGTTCATGGAAAGTGAGGAGCCGGAAACCAAGGTGGCCGTCACCAGCGTGGCGCGCCTGGTGTCGGACCTGCTGGGTGCCATCAACAGCAACAACGTCATTCACGTGAGCGGCACCTACACCGGCCACGATATCGACGGTACGCCCATCACCCTGTCCGGCAAACTGCTGGTCCCGAGGGACGGCAAAATCAAAAACATGGTCATCGTGAGCCACTACACCATCGGCGCCAACTATGAGTGCCCGTCGGAGTGCTTCCCTATGGAGGGTCTGGTAGCCGCTAAAGGCTATGCCGTGGTGGTGGCGGACTATATCGGCTTTGGTGTTACGGCCAACCGCGTTCACCCGTACATGCACGTGGAAAGCACCGCCCGTTCGGTTGTCGATATGGCCCTGGCCGTGAAGCCTTATCTGGAAAAGATCGGCCGCAAGCCGGAGAGCGACAAAGTCATCCTGATGGGATACTCCCAGGGCGGATCCACTACGCTGGCCGTTATGCGTATGATCCAGAAAGAATACAGCGACAAACTTCCCATCCAGAAAGTATATTGCGGCGGTGGCCCGTATGACTTGGCTGCCACCTACGACAAAGCCATGGCGGACGACGTCACCGGCATTCCCTGTGCCATTCCCATGATTCTGCAGGGCGTGAATGTGGGCCAGGACCTGGGCCTGGACTATGCCGACTTCTTCCAGCCTCGCTTGTTGGAGAACTATGACGAGTGGATCAACTCCAAGCGCTACACTGTAAACCAGATGAACCGCCTCATGGGCGCCAAGGCTCTGCACGAGCTCATGACGGATGCCGGCCGGGACAAGAACAACCCCACCACCGCCCGTTTCTACAAGGCGCTCCTGTTCAATTCCGTGCTGGACTTCCAGCCCAAGTCGCCCATCTACATGTTCCACAGCCGGGAGGACCAGACCGTTCCCTTCGTCAATGCCCAGCGGGCGGAAACCTTCTTCAAGGGCTACAACATCGACTTCGATTTTGGCAATTACGGCGTCCACGCCATGGGAGCCATCCGTTTTATCATGCACGTTGCCACTGAATTGTAAAGTATGAAAAGACTGATTATCATTACGGCAACCGTGCTTGCGGCACTGGCCTGCACCAAAGAACAATCCTCTACGGACCCTTGCACCTTCGAGATCAGCGTTCCCAAGGTGAAAGGCACCAAGGCGTGGTTAAGCATCAAGCCCTCCAACCCCAACGCATACTACGCCTATGGCGTCTTCAGCGAGTTGGCGGAGGACATCTATGACTTGCCGGTCATGGACCTGGCCAAGATAAACCTGGGCTGGTGGGTGGACGCTTACAAAATGTGGGAAGAGTCCCAGGAGAATATCGGCACCTTTGCCGATGTCTATTGTTACCAGGGAGAGCGTGAGATCAAGCAGACAGGCCTGGGCATGGGGCTGGAGCACCGTTTGTTCGTGGTGCAGCTGGATCCCCAGACCCGAACCATCATCGGCACGCCCCAGGATGTCCGCTTTACCACTAAAAGCGTGGAAATGCTTCCGCTCAAGTTCGATATCGAGTTTGGCGCTGACTATATAACCATTACGCCTTCGGACCCTTCGGCCACCTATTATTGGGACTATGACAACGCGGAGCAGATCGAACGGACGTACTTCACACCGCAGATCTTCTACTATTCCGTCGTGGACCTGTACGAGGACTATGACTTCATGCCCAACATGATTTCCAAAGGCACGGAAACGTACGTGTTCTCCCAGAACGACAAATCCCTGGAAGAAGGGGAGAGATGCACACTCGTCCTGGCCGGATACGCAAATGGAGAGATAAATTCCGATTGTACTGTATATGAATTCGTGTATCACAAAGACAAACCCATCGAATTCACTTCGTACAGTGACGATGAAGAATAAGAGATAGATTATGGCAGTAATTACCATTATAGGAATTGGGCAATATGGTACGGCCCTGGCCTGTGTTGCAGCAGAGAAAGGAAATGAAATCCGCATGGCCGGCTCGCCGGTAGACGACGAGGTGGTGGAGGCCTGCCGCAAAACAGGCGTGCTGGAAACCGGCAAGGCCAACGCCCTCCCGTGGCGCCGTTTTACTTACGAGAATCTGTAATCACATGAAACGTTTGATTTCCTTTATACTGGGCTGTGTTTGCTGTTCGGCACTCACAGCCCAGCCTCGCTCTTGCGAGAACTTCGACAAAGACTGGGAGTTTGCCTATGGTCATGCGGGGGATCCGGCTCGGGACTTTGGCTGCGGTACGGAGTATTTCAATTACCTCACCAAGGCGGCCTCCATCCACAATGAGGGCCCTTACAGCCTCACGTTTGACAAAGCCCGCTGGGGCGTGGAATGGAAGGCAGTGGATCTGCCGCACGACTGGGTGGTGGATCTTCCCTTCGAGCAAGGCGCCAGCCACAGTCACGGCTACAAGACGGTGGGCTGGAAGTACCCGGAAACCAGCGTAGGCTGGTACAGGAAGGTGTTTACGCTGCCTGCTTCGGATTCCGGCAAGCACATTGCCATCCGTTTCGACGGCATTTTCCGCAGCGCCAACATCTGGGTGAACGGTTTCTGGCTGGGCACCGAGCCCAGCGGCTATGCCGCGCAGGTGTACGACCTCACCGAGTACCTGAACTATGGCGGGGAGAACGTGGTGGCGGTCAGGGCCGATGCCTCCCTGGAGGAAGGCTGGTTCTACGAGGGCGCCGGCATTTATCGGCACGTCTGGCTGGAAAAGACAGCCCCCGTGCATGTGGCCCCCTTCGGCACGTTTGTGCATAGCATTTTTGTCGATGACGACGCAACGGCGACTGTGGAAGCTACCGTACGGAATGACGGCTTTTCGGAGGCTTCGTTTGCCTTGCGGCACAGCCTGCTGGATGCCGCTGGGCGCTGCGTGGCGGCGGTTTCAGTGCCGGAAGCGAAGGTGAGCGGGAAAGGGGAGACGGCTTCATCGACACAGATTATCCTGCCTTCGGTGCATCGGTGGAGCCTGGAGGACCCGTATCTGTACACGGTGCGCACGGAGGTGCTGCAAGGCGGCGCTGTGGTGGACACATACTGCACGCACACCGGCTTCCGGGACATTCGTTTTACGGCCGATGAAGGCTTTTTCCTCAATGGCAAGCGCGTGGAAATCAAGGGCGTAAACCAGCACCAGGACCATCCTGGCGTGGGCAGTGCCATTCCGGATGCGCTGCAGGTGTATCGACTCAAAGAACTCATGAAACTGGGAGTGAATGCCATACGAACCAGCCACAATCCGGCCACGCCGGAGCTGCTGGACGCCTGCGACAGTCTGGGCATCCTGGTACTGGAGGAGAACCGCCTCACGGGCGTCAATGAGGAGCACCGGCGGCTGCTCAAGCGCATGGTGGAGCGGGACCGCAACCATCCCAGCATCATTCTTTGGAGCGTGGGCAACGAGGAGTGGGGGATAGAGTGGACGGAGAAGGGGAGGCAGATTGCCGCCGCCATGCAGGCTTTCTGCCATTTGCTGGACCCTACGCGACCGGTGACGGTGGCTACCAGCAGCGGCCCCAATATCGTCGAGCGTGTCGATGTAGCGGGATATAACTACCTCGTCCAGAATAAGATAGACGAGCTGCACGCCCGTTATCCTTTGCGTCGGGCCCTGGGTACGGAAGAAACCAGCGGCTGTGGCACGCGTGGGGTCTATTATGACGACCAGCCCGGGCGGATGCAGGCGCTGAACCGCCGCTCGGATACCCGCGACAGCTTGTACAATGTAATCGGCAGGGGATGGACCTATTATGCGGAACGCCCCTGGCTGGCGGGCCTGTTCTACTGGACCGGATTTGACTATCGGGGCGAATCCAACCCGCTGGTATTCCCGGCCACAGGCTCCAGTTTCGGCATTCTGGACTATTGCGGCTTCCCCAAGGACGAGGCCTGGTACCTGCGCGCCTGGTGGACGGAAGAGCCCGTCCTGCACATTTTCCCGCACTGGAATCTCGCCGGACACGAGGGTGAACCCGTAAGTGTCTGGGTGTACAGCAATTGCGACCAGGTGGAACTGGTGGTGAATGGGCGCCGTCTGGGCCGAAAGTCCATGCCTTATGGCGGTTACCTGAGCTGGGACACGGTGTATAAACCGGGCTCGGTGAAGGCAATTGGCTATAAAAACGGCCGCCGCGTGCTCACGGAGGTAGTGGAAACCACGCTCCCGGCCTCGCAAGTGGAGGTGCTGCCGGTTTTTGAACAGGACGGCCTGGTGGTTTGCACCGTCCGCCTGTTGGATGCTAAAGGTCGATGGGTGCCCGATGTTTGCGTCCCGCTGGACCTCACGGTCACCGGCCCGCTCCGCATCCTGGGCGTCGGCAACGGCGACTCCGCCTGGCAAGCCCCCGAGCGGCCCATAGACCCTGCGGCCCGCACCTTTACTGTCTTCTCTTTCAACGGGCTGGCACAGGTGCTCTTGCAGGGCCCCTCTGGAACGCTAACTGTCTCTGGTCAGGACCTGCGTCCTGCTACGTTGGCGCGTTAGTTCAGGTAGGGCTGGAGGATGGCGTCCTTGGTTTTGGGCATGGTCCAGGCGGGGAGGGAGCGGTCTTGGCCGTCGGAAAGGCCCATCCACCAGAATGCGGCTATGCCGGCTGCTTTTGCCTTCTGCGAAAAATAGGACGCGAAACGGACGTTTAACTGGTCTTCTGCGGTACTGCCGCCCCATTCGCCAATAATCACAGGAACGCCCAAACGCTTGATAATATGGGTGTCCAGATTAGTGAACAGGCGGTCGATATCGGCCTTCTGGGAATTGAATTGGGTGGCGTCCCAGTAGCTGTGGACCTGTATGGCGATGTGTCCGGGCTCTTCGGGCAGCGCCATTTGAGAGAGCGGTTCTGACAGGTGTGAGTTCCAGGTACCGTCCCCGCTGCAGGCGCCGTAGGTGTTTACGATGAGGTTGCGGTACGCATTGTTGCCGCCCGTCGCACGAACCGTTTCCGCGAACAGCTTGGCATAACTGTTAATGCCGTTATAGGCCGATGTCGCTACTGTAGTATCGTACCTGTCAGGAGTGGCAAAGGATGCGAAGCACCAGGAGTCATAGGGATCCAGCATTTCGTTGTAGGACTCGAACAGCAGCTTCGGACCATAGTCTTTGAACTGATTGGCAATCTGCTCCCAAAGGGCCTGGTAGCGTGTTTTTGCGGCATCGAAGCCATCGACACTGGCTATCAGCCATGCTGTGCTGCCTGCACCGGTATCGTGATGCACATTCAGGATGCAGTACATTCCTTCGTCGATGACATAGTCCACCACCTCCTTCACGCGCGCCATCCATGCCGGATCTACCTCCGTCCCGCTCCAGGTCGATGGATCCCACTGATTCTGGTTATGGAGGGTAATGGTGCCCATGTGAGGATACCAGGTGACAGGAACGCGGATTGCACCGAACCCGGCCTCCTTGAACATGTGGATGAGCGCCCTGGTAGCCTCCGGCTGGCCCCAGGCGGTTTCATAGTCCTTGGGGGTGCGGCTGGTCCAGGCCTCGATCCACATATTGTCCAAATCGCCGCTGTTGCTGTCCAGGGTATTGCCCAGATTCCAGCCTGCACCCATATTGAGCACGGCCTGCCCGGCGCTTTCAAACGCGTCCTCGTCCTTCGGAGGCTGTTCGGGCTCCTGGGGCTGCTGGGGCTGTTGGGGTTCTTGCTGCTCTTGCTGGGGCTCCTTTTCAGGGGTCACAGGCGTCTTCTCGCAGCCACCCGCCATGACCGCAAACAGTAACATCGACAATGTCCGAATTCTCATATCTCAGCGACTAAACTTGCCGTAAATATACGCATTTTATGCAACATCCGCCACCCCGCACGCAAAAACCCGGCCGTCAAAGGCCGGGCAAATTTCGCAGTGCGGGGTTGTTAACAAATTTCTAACCATTATTAATGATTTGATCGAGGCGTATCTTATTGGTATTCAGCTTGGTATCGAACAAATCCTGATGGCTGAATTGTTGTTATCTTTTGAACACACAATGACTCTGACTTGCGGTTGTGTAGAAGAATTAGTAAGTTTGCTTAGATAATCTGTATTCACATGGATAGCATAAAAAGAATTGTTACCCTGCTTGCGGGACTGGCCGCGCTTATCGCTTGCGGAACAAGTCCAGCTCAGGACGCCGCCGTCAGTGGCGTTGAAGTGGAGCTCCACAACCCGATTATTTCTGGTTTCAGCCCGGATCCTTCTGTGGTGGCGGTAGGGGAGGATTATTACATCATCAACTCTACGTTCCACTATTTCCCGGGTGTGCCGGTGTATCACAGCCGCGATTTGCAGAATTGGGAGCAGATAGGCAATGTACTGGACCGTCCTTCTCAGCTTCCGTTGGTGGAGGCGAACGCATCGCTGGGCATTTATGCGCCCACCATCCGTTATAATGACGGCACGTTCTATATGATTACCACCAATGTGGGGAACAAGGGAAACTTTATGGTGACCGCCACCAATCCGGCCGGTCCCTGGAGCGAACCCATCTGGCTGGAGCAGCAGGGAATTGATCCATCGCTCTTTTTTGAGGAAGGGAAGTGCTATATGGTTTCCAACCCCGATGCCACCATCACCTTATGCGAGATAGATCCGGTAACAGGTGCGACCCTCAGCCCGGGAAAGGCCCTCTGGAGAGGTACAGGTGGCCGATTCCCGGAAGGGCCGCACATCTATAAGCACGAAGGTTGGTATTATCTTCTCATCTCCGAAGGGGGCACGGAACTGGCGCATAAGCTCACCGTAGCCCGCAGCCGTAACATCTATGGCCCTTATGAGGCCAATCCAGCCAATCCCATCTTTACGCACTGCTCGCTGATAGCTCAGGAAAGCAACATCCAGGGCACAGGCCACGGGGATCTTTTCCAGGCGGTCGATGGTTCCTGGTGGATTGTCTTCCTGGCTTATCGCCGCTATGGCGGGGACTTCCACCATCTGGGCCGCGAGACCTTCCTGGCACCTGTCACCTGGGAGAAAGGTTGGCCGGTGGTGAATGGAGGACAGCCTATTGCGGAGACCATGAAAGTGCGTATGAGTGCTGTGCCGGAAGCCCCTAAGCCTGCTCAAATGCATTATGATTTTTCTGTCATCGGCCCTGAATGGATGCATATCCAGCATCCGGTGGCGGAGAACTATACAGCCCAAGATGGAGTTCTCACCCTCACGGGCAATGGGGATGGCTTCGACTGGGGTAGCTGGCATCCCACCGCCTTGCTTCGCCGGCAGAAGGCGCCGGAATGCCGTTTCGGAACCAAGGTTACGCTTCTGACCGACGGCGAAGCCGGCCTGACCATCTATCAAACCCACAACGGCCACTTGGAGTTTTTTGTCCGCCGGGAGGGAAAACGCTACCAGGCCGTCCTCCGCATCAGGCTTCATAGCATCCTCCACGAGCAGTCCGTCGTGACGCTTCCGTCCCCTTCGGCCCGCCTGGATGTCCAGGCCTTCGGAGACCACTACGAGTTCCTGCTGGATGGACAGCCGTTTGCCGCCATGGACTCCAAGTTGCTGAGTACCGAGATGGCCGGCGGCTTTACAGGCGTTACCATCGGCCCTTACTGCCATACCGGAAAGGCCACCTTCCAGGGCTTTGATTATCAGGAGTAAGATTTATGGTAGATCCCGTCCAACTCTTCCCGGGTTTGATGCTTGATTTCAAACACCGGAACCCCTGGTGTGACTTCTACGACGTGATCCACCTCCTCATCATCGCCGCTATCCCCTTTCATTTTAAAGTGGGCTGATACAATTAACAGACTCATTTATAGGCACTTACCCGCAAAAGAAACGGCCGCCAAGAGGCGGCCAGTTTCGTGCGGGGTCGTTAACAATTATCGAACTTTTATAATGGATATTGAGACTATCTATAACATTGGAAAAAAGACTAATGCTATTCCTGGTAAAAGGAATCCAGTTTTCCGTTTTCCAGATCCTGACGAATAGTCTCACTAGCCTGTAGGAGTTCTGGAATGTTTGTTTTGACGGTGTTGAAGATACCTTCTGCATCGACATCGCCATACTCATGAGAGAGGAAGTTTCGCATTCCAAAAACTGAAGTCCATGGGACTGATTTATAAGGTTTGAAAAAGTCGTTACCGCAGAGGTTTCGAATCTTGACAAAACTTTCGGTAATGTATTGGATACTCATTCCGCAAGCCCTGAAAACGATCATGCCAGAAGTGCTTGAAACAAAGTCCTCCGGCTTATTGATGTCTTTACTCATCTCAAGCAATAGGTTCATCTCCTTCACAGCCGCATCGAGGAGAGACGAGACCCTCTCCTTCTTAAACATATATAGCCTCCTCTTCTAGTCGATTTTTAAATGCCTCCGGGAATTGAGATTTGGAAGAAATTATGTCGATATGTCTCCCAAACACAGTCTCAAGTTGGTTGGCAATGGTGGCATATAAAAACAAATCCGGCTTTGAGAGCGTGATGATAATGTCGATATCACTGTCTGCGCGTCCTTCATTTCTGGCGAAGCTACCGAACAGGCCGATTCTTTCTATTCCCAGTGAGGATTTGTTGCATGAATAGTAAACCTTTAGCATAGAAAGAATCTGATCTCTTCCCAGTCTATTACCTCCTCTTACATCCTCATAATGGACTACGGCCTTATAGCCCAGTGCATCCAGCACACGAGCATATGTAGCAGGACTTCCTAACTTCCCACTTTCCATCCTGGATATCTGTGACTTGCTCATTCCGGCCAGAATCCCCACCTGCTCCTGGGTCATCCCACGGGCTTTGCGCATGCTTTGTATGTCCGCAATTTTATACATAACTGTCTTTTTTGCAAAGATACAAAAAGTTTAATATATGTGCAATAATTTATGATGCTTGGACTTATTATGTAAAATGCCGAAATACGTGGTGAATTCCACCGCAGTGAAACATGAAAAAATTGTTTTCTTTGTGCAAACAAAACAGGATGTTATGCATACCACCCGCTACCGTATCCTGGCCGTCTATTGCCAGTAGGGGGATCCCCACATCCAGTGCACACAAGAAGCCCAGCCGATTTGGCTGAGCTTCTTGTGCGGGGTTGTTAACTTATATCGAACTTTTTTGAACGACATAAACAGGATTGTACATGTCGCTCAAAATGTCGCTCAAAATTTGTAAGTATTGTAAGAATCAGTATATTTGCATAAACATTTTTGAGCGACATTATGGATTATCATCAGTATAGACAGTCTCCAGATCCGGATAAGAGAACCAAGTATGCTTCTTGGCAGGCAGCCAAAGGCTTGCAGGCAGTAGACGGCCTTGAAACGTCTCCCTATCTGGACCAAGTCGCAGAAAAAAACATCGAGGGGGTCATCTCTGCATATCAAGCCAGGGAATTGATTGACTCATATTATGAGGTAAAGGATGTTAGAGACGCAGAAAGGCAATATGAGGAGGCCGACAAAGTATCTGCCAGGATCAATATGCTCATCTCCGAAACTGGCTTCTCCCTGTCTTCCGACGAACTTAAAACTATTCACCAGCGCTTGTTTGAGGGTGTTTTTGACCATGCCGGTCAATACCGGAAGAACAATATCATTAAATACGAATGGGTACTGGACGGTGATACGGTTACATATGGAAACGCTTATAATCTGGAGACGGCCATTGATAACTTGCTCAGGCAAGAAAGCCTTACCTTGTATAGGCAGCTGGATGAGGAGGAAACCGTTTGGCATGTGGCTCGGTTCGTATCTTCCCTATGGGTGTTACATCCATTCTTAGAAGGAAACACTAGAACTACAGCTGTATTTCTCATCAAGTACCTTCGCAAGATGGGTTTTGACATCCATAATTCGGTTTTTGAGACGAACTCAAGATTCTTCCGAGATGCGCTGGTCAGGGCCAACTACACCAATATAAAAAAGAAGGTGTATGCCGATAATGACCCATTGGACCGATTCTTCTCCAACCTGCTTCTGGGCACAGATTATGAACTGAAGAGCCGGTATCTCCATATTAAGGCCGAAGCCCCTGCAGTAAAAGCCCAAATGGACACATCTTCAATCGACAGTACCATTGAACACTTGATCTTGGATAATCCCCAAATATCCCGAAAGGTGATGGCCGATGTTTGTGGGGTTCATGTCAAAACCATCGAACGCCACCTTGCCGCCATGCCCCATATCCGCTATGTAGGCCCCGCCAAGACTGGGCATTGGGAGATACACAAAAAAGCCCAGCCGAATGGTTGAGCTTCGTGTGCGGGCAAAGGGACAATTATCGAACCAATTATGAGGATTTGATGGCTGTGTATCTGTTTGGTTTACAGCAGTAGCACGTCGCTTCCCATCTTCGGCAACCAATTTCAACCGGTTACATTTTGTAACCAGTTCACTTCCTTCCTTTAATTTGCCGCGTCGACAGAAAAACGGCATCCTGTGGAGGCCGCTGAAAAAGTAGAGTGTTTTTTTCGCCAGAGAATCTGATTATTGAGA
>CAMKSQ010000044.1 GCA_946415475.1 uncultured Bacteroidales bacterium | reverse complement strand
GTGGACCTTCGCGCAAAGAATCCTGGGGGAAAGTGTACTGAGGGTCCAGGGTGTGGACCTTCGCGCAAAGAATCCTGGGGGAAAGTGTACTGAGGGTCCAGCCTGTGGACCTTCGCGCAAAGAATCCTGGGGGAAAGTGTACTGAGGGTCCAGGGTGTGGACCTTCGCGCAAAGAATCCTGGGGGAAAGTGTACTGAGGGTCCAGGGCGTGGACCTTCGCGCAAGGTTGTGATGGTGGGGGTGTTTTATTTGCAACTTAGTTGCACGGGGGAGTGTGTACCTTTGCAGCAAGAAAAGTTGTAGACTATGGAAGAGAAACATATCCACGAGCATGAACATGAGCATGTGCACGAACATGAGCACGAGCATCATCATGAACATCATCATGAGCATGAGCACGAACATGAACATGATCACTGCGAATGCCACCATGTGCACGAACATGACCATCACTGCGAATGTCACCATGAGCATGAACATGAGCACCATCATGATCACCATCACGAGCACGAGCATCACCACCACGACCACCACGGCCATGAACATCACCACCATCACCACGAAGAGGGGGAGGGTGGCAATCGACTGACCAAAATCATCGCGGCCACGGTGCTGCTGGTTGCGGCGGTCATTATCGAAAAGTATACCCAGTGGGAAACTTGGCAGTACCTGTTGCTATTCCTCGTCCCTTATCTGGTTGTGGGTTGGGACACGCTGAAGGAGGCGGCCGAGGGGCTGCTGCACGGCGAGGCGCTGAGCGAGGACTTCCTCATGAGCGTGGCCACGCTGGGTGCACTGGGCATCGGCTTTATGCCCGGTGCGGAAACGCAATTCCCGGAGGCGGTCTTTGTGATGCTGTTCTTCCAGCTGGGCGAATGGTTCGAGGAAAAGGCCGAAGGCAACAGCCGCAAATCGATCGCGCACCTGATGGATATTCGGCCCGATATCGCCCATGTGGAACGTGGCGAAGACCTTGTCTCCGTGAAGCCGGACGAGGTCAAGGTTGGCGAGATTATCGTCATTCAACCTGGAGAAAAAGTGCCGATGGATGGCGTTGTGATAGACGGCCGTTCCAGCCTGGACACCGTGGCGCTGACGGGTGAAAGCGTGCCCAGAAGCATCTCTGAAGGCGATGAAATCCTCTCCGGCTGTGTGAACAAGACCGGCGTGCTGCGCGTCCGTACCACCAAGGCCTTCGGCGAATCCACCGCCGCCAAAATTCTGGATCTGGTGGAGAATGCCGCGGAGAACAAGTCCAAGAGCGAGAGTTTTATCACGCGTTTTGCACGCATCTATACCCCGATTGTAGTGGTGCTGGCGGTGCTGGTTGCCATCGTCCCGGGCCTGATTACCGGACAGTGGGCCACCTGGATTTACCGGGCGCTGCTGTTCCTGGTGGTGTCCTGCCCTTGCGCGCTGGTGATTTCCGTGCCGCTTACCTTCTTCGGAGGCCTGGGCGGAGCGTCCCGGAAGGGCATTCTTATCAAGGGTTCCAACCTTATGGACAAGCTTTCCAGGCTGCAGACCGTGGTCTTCGACAAGACCGGAACCCTTACGGAAGGTGTGTTTGAAGTGACGGCAGTGCATCCGGAAGTGATTGACCAGCAGGAACTTCTGCACCTTGCGGCACATGTGGAGCGGCATTCGACCCATCCCATCGCCATGGCTCTCCGGAACGCCTATCCTAACGAGCATGACGATTGCTCCGTGGAGGATATCCAGGAGACGGCCGGTCACGGAATTATCGCCACGGTGAACGGCAAGAAGGTGGCCGTGGGCAACAGCAAGCTCATGGAGACCATAGGCGCCGCCTGGCGCCCCTGCCACCACGAAGGCACCATCATCCATGTCGCTATCGACGGCGTTTATGCCGGACACATCGTCATCAGCGACCGTATTAAGGTCGATGCCGCCCCGGCCCTGGAGGCCCTGAAGGCCGTTGGCATCCGGAAGACCGTCATGCTCACCGGCGACCAGGAAAGCGTGGCCGCATCCGTGGCTAAGCAGCTGGGCGTGAGTGAGTTCCACGCCGGCCTGCTGCCCGCACAAAAGGTGGAGCAGGTGGAGCGCCTGCTGCCGGAAGGCACGCTGGCCTTCGTGGGCGACGGCATCAACGACGCCCCCGTCCTTACCCGTGCCGATATCGGCATCGCCATGGGCGCCCTGGGCTCCGACGCCGCCATCGAGGCCGCCGACGTGGTGCTCATGGACGACAAGCCCTCCAAGATTGCCGCCGCGGTGCGGATCGCCCGCCGGACCATCCTCATCGCCAGGGAAAACATCGCCTTCGCCATCGGCATTAAGGTCCTGGTGCTCCTGCTGGCCGTGCTTGGCCTGGCCACCATGTGGATGGCTGTCTTTGCCGATGTCGGCGTCACCGTCCTCGCCGTCCTCAACGCCATGCGCGCGCTGCGGGCCCGCTAAGCTTGGACTACCGCAAGGGTGGCTATAGAGATTCGTACGGAGGGCCCGAGGGCGCTCCGTACTGCGTTGTAGCAGGCGGCTAGCGTGGCGCCGGTGGTGAAGGTATCGTCCACCAGGAGCACGTGCTGGGCGGGGAAGGCGTGCCGAAGGGCGAACACGCCTTGCACATTCTTCACGCGGGCCTCCGCGTCCAGCCGGGTTTGGCTGCGGGTGCGGCGCACGCGGACCAGGTCTCCGGTCCGAAGCTGCGCATGCAAGGCCCTGGCCAGCTCGGCCGCAATCACCTCCGCCTGATTATAGCCGCGCCGCCACTTCCTCCACCAGTGCAGCGGGACGGGAAGCACCGTGTCGATATCGGCAAAATGTGCCTGCCTGGCCATATATGCCCCCAGCCGGGCGGCGAAAAACGCCCCGACGGCCATGTTGCCTCCATACTTGAGCGCCCGCGGGATGAGTTTGTACGGATTCTCATGGTGATAGAACAGCAGCGCGGTGGCGTAGGCATACTGCATGGCCTCTTTGTCGGCCCGCTGCCGCTCCAGCAGGGCGTTGAATTGGTCCGCCATGGGGTTGTGCGGTATCTCCCAGTAGTGGGTTTCCGGCAAATCCGCCGCACACCAGATGCACAGGTGCCGCTCCTGCGCCCCCAACTGCCGCCCGCACACCAGACACTCCCGCGGCATCAACAAATCCGTCAATTCCCGTATCATGGTGCAAAGATAATCATCCCTCAAAATCGGCCTTTGCCGGGGTGGTCGGTAAGTGTTTGAGTATCAGCAAGATGCTGAAAATCCTCGTCGCAAAATGGAACGAGGATTTTCAACAAAATATTGACTATCAATTAGTTGGCGACCACCCGTGACTGGGCGACCACCCGTGACTGGGCGACCACCCATGACTGGGCTACCACCCGCGACAGGGAGTCAACCCACGGCATCAACCACCGGCCTACCAAAAGCCAGCAGCCTTACTTCATGTAGCGGAAATACACCGCAGCGACGGCGGTGACGGCGGCGGTTTCGGTGCGGAGACGGGAAGCACCCAGGTGCACGGGAATGTAGCCGTTAGCCAAAGCCAGACGGGCTTCCTCCGGCGAAAAATCCCCTTCAGGGCCGATAAGAATGGTCACGGAAGTACCCTCAAACCCCGCCAGGGCCTCCTTGATGCTGATCCGCGGCGCGGAATCGTCCTCGAAGCAGTACGCGATCAACCGAAGAGATGCCCGGTCGGTGTCGGGCATGACGCTGGGCCCGCCGTCATGGCCGACTTGATCGGCCATCTGAACAAACTCCTTCACGCTCACCGGCTCCCACACAGCCGGAATCCTTGCCTTGAGCGACTGCTTGGTCGCCGACAAGGCAATCCGCTCCGCCCGTTCGGTCTTGTACACGCGCCGCTCCGAACGCTCGCCAATAAGCGGGACGATATCGTCCACCCCCAACTCCGTGGCCTTTTCCACAAACCACTCGAATCGGTCGTTGTTCTTGGTGGGGCAGCAGCCCAGCGTCAGATGATACGGATGCGCACCGAAGCCCGGAACGGAGGAAAGCACCTGCGCCTGGGCCCCTTTGGGCGAATCGTCCACGAGCGTGCAGTGGTACAGCGTCCCCAGACCGTCGATCACGTCAATCGGATCCCCGGCCCGATGCCGCAGCACCCGGACGCAGTGCCCGCTTTCATCGGCATCCAAAAAACAGACGCCGCCGCTCACCTCATATGCGTAGAAGAGTTCCATGGACTACTTGCGGATAATTTCAATCTCCCCGCGCAGGCCCACCTTGAGAATTTGCGACGCACGGCCGGTCGAAGCCGTATCCGCGGACGGCGGCACCACAAAATCGACCGCCTTCTTAATCTCCTCGGGAATGTCGGAGAAGCGCTGCGGCGTAGGTTCGCCGGAGATATTGGCCGATGTACTCACGAGCGGCCGTCCCAGCTTGTAAACCAGCTGTTTGCACCAATCGGCCAGCGGAATGCGGATGCCCACGGTACCGTCGGCCGCCACGCAGGAAGCCGCCAGGTGCCACTTGTCACCCGTCTCGGAGCAAATGGCGCCGGGATAAATAATGGTCATGGGCGCATCGTTCACTTCCACAAGGTCGATGGCAATAGAAGGAATCTCCTTCACGTATTTGGCCACCATATCCAGGTCGCTCGCCAACAGGACCAGCGACTTGGAATCGGCCCGCTGCTTAATCTCAAAAATGCGTGCTACGGCCGCGGCATTGGTTGCGTCGCAGCCCAGCCCCCACACGGTGTCCGTAGGGTAAAGAATGGTACCGCCTTCGCGCACGACGCGCAAGGCCTCAGCGAGTATTTCTTCCGGTTTCATGATACGTGGCGATAATAGGGTAGTGGTCCGAGTATTCTACGTGCGGAACGTTATAGGTGACGGCCTCCAGGCCGGGAGGATACAGGATATAGTCGATGCGCAGCAGGGGCCACAGGGTGCGGTAGGTGGCGCCGAAGCCCTTGCCGGCCCTCACAAAGCTGTCATGCCGGCCCCGCAGCAGGCGGAAATAGGTATATGACAGGGGATTGTCGTTGAAGTCTCCCAGCACCAGCGACTGCACGGGGGCATTGTCCACGCCGCGCAGCACTTCCGCCACCTGTTTGGGGCGTTCGGTGATGGAGCGGCGCATCTTGCGTTCCGTCTCTTCCACGGCGCCCTCCTTTTTCACCAGATTGGACAGGGAAATGTTGTAACTCTCAAAGTGACAGTTATATAGACGTACGGTAGCGCTGTCCAGCTTTACGTCTGTCCACAGGGCCAGGTTGGTGGAGCGTTCAAAGTTGATTTTGCCTTTATCCGCCACCGTCCGCCGGGACAGGGTGAGGTTGCCAAAAGCTCCCCGGGAGCCGGTAAACACGTAGTATTCTGCTTTATAGCCCGGGAAGTGGCGCTTGATCCAATCGTCCATGGACACTTCGTTGGGCAGGTAGAACTCCTGCAGGCAGATGAGGTCCGCGTCCTGGGCCCGCAGCCAGCGGCTCACGGAATCGGCCAGGACCAGCCGGTCGGCACCTTTAGGCCCATGCGCGAACAGCCCTACGTTGTAGGAAACCACCTTTAGGGAGCCTTCTTCCGTGGGGGTGGAGCGGCGAATCTGGACATATCGACCAAAAACGAAGAGAGACGGCAGCAGCACTATGGCGAGCAGCGTGCGCATGTGGGAACGCCGGAACAGCGACCAGATGAACAGCAGCACGGTGGCCGGCAGCACCACGGGGTAAAGCAGCCCGAAGAGCGTGAAGAACCATGCCTTGGCCGGATCCATCACCACGGAGAGGTACGCCAGCACCAGCAGTACGCTCAGCACCAGGGAAACCGTGCCGAACGACAGGTGCGACAACCAATGCCGCTGCTTTTTCTCCGTCTTGGCCATTTATCTGTACAATTTGCCGGATTTGCGCCAGTACCGGATGAGCAGCCAGCCGAACAGCGCACCGCCCAGGTGAGCGAAATGCGCCACACCCATCTGTGTGCCCGTAATGCCGGTAAACAGTTCAATGCCGATAAAAATTAGCACCCACCACTTGGCGTCCAGCGTAATGGGCGGGAAAATGAGCGTAAGGCGGGCCTCCGGATACAGCATGGCAAACGCCACCAGCACGCCATACACGGCACCGGATGCGCCCAGCACGCCCGGAATGCTGTTATAAATGCTTTGGGCCGATACGCCCGGATACTTGGCAATCAACTGATGCACTTCGAAAAACTCCACACCCGTATGCAGCAACACGGCGCCAAAACCGGTTATGAGGTAGAACCAGATGAACTTTTTGGTGCCCAGCACCCGCTCTACCACCATGCCGAACATCACCAGCGAGTACATGTTGAAGAAGATATGCATGAAGCCGTCGTGCATGAACATGTGGGTGACGGGCTGCCACCAGCGGAACTCGGTGCTCAGCGGGAAGGCCATGGCAAAGGTGTCCTTCATGAACGCCGGGTTGATGAGGGTGGCGATGAACATAATCACGTTCACGTACAGCAGGTTGCGGGTTACAACCGGGATATTCTCAAGCGGATTGGCCATTTAGAATCGTTTTTCAATTTCGTCAGCCGGGACGATGGCGATGATGCGCCGCCCGGCGGCGGTAAATTCAGGGTTTTCGCTTTGCAGGAGGGCGTCGATCAGGCGCTGGGCCTCCAACGGGGAACTCAGGCGGGTGCCCACGGAGGCGCCCAGGACGGCGAACTTCTGCGCGAGCGACTGCTCCATCACCTCCGGCAGGGCCTGGGTGTCGTCCGAGAGGATGAGCAGGATGTCCTGCACCATGGTTTGCACGGTGGCGGCATCGGCACTATAGCCCTCCGGAACGCCGTTGACAACAATGGTATCCGGGCCGAAAGGAGCAAGGTCGAAGCCCAGGCGTCGGAGGGTCTCTGAGTGCTCGTCCAGGGTGAGGCGGCCTTCTACGCCCACGTTCACCTGTACGGGGAACAGGGCGGTTTGCGTGACATGGGCATTCTCACGGAGGGCCTTCAGGAAGCGGTCCGTGAGCAGGCGTTCGCGCGCCCGGCGGATGTGCACCGCCATGATGCCGCTGGCGCTTTGGGTAAGGATGAATCGACCCTGCACCACCAGCACCTGCGCCGTAGGCAACGTCCGGTCCTCAAACAGCGCCCCGTAGTTCGGGTTCGGGTCCGTGTATCGCCGGGTCCCGAGACCCCCGATCGGGTCGGGGGTGACGGCGTCATAGTCGGGGGTGACGGCGTCATGCCCGGCGCCGTACCCGTCATGCCTGGCTTGACCGGGCATCTCTCCCTCCTGTTCGAACGGATTGTAGTTCCAATCCACCCCCACCGAGGGCGTGCTGGAAGGCCGATATTCCTGGAACTGCGTCCCCATCACGGGAATATCCCGCGCCTCCGGATTGTCAAACTCGATGGACCCCGCCACGCTGGCGCGTCCCATGGCCTCCTTCACGGCGGCGAACACCGTCTGGAAAAGCAACTGCTCTTCCTCGAACTTAATCTCGGCCTTGGTGGGATGAATATTCACATCCACCGTACCTGGATCCACCTCCAGATAAATGAAATAGGACGGCGTGCTGCCTTCCGGAATCAGGTTTTCATAGGCCTTCATCACGGCCTTGTGCAGGTACGGACTGCGGAAATAACGGCCGTTCACAAAGAAGAACTGGTTGCCCAGCGCCTTGCGGGCACTTTCCGGCTTGCCTACATAGCCCCGCAGGGTAGCAATGGAAGTATCGGCTTCAATGTCCATCAGCTCGCCGATGAGTCCCGCCCCCAGCAGGTCCTGGATGCGGAACTTGAAACTTTTGGCGGCCTTAACTACATGGATTTCGCGTCCTTTATGGGTGAGCGAGAACGCGATGTCCGGGCGGGTAAGCGCCACGCGCTGGAACTCTTCCACGATGTGCTTGAGTTCCACGTTGTCGCTCTTGAGGAATTTGCGCCGTGCAGGGATGTTGTAAAAGAGGTTCCGCACGGAAATGTTGGTGCCAACGGGGCAACTTACTTCGCGCGTGCCTTTGTTCTCGGAACCGGCCATGAGCACCTCTACGCCGGCCTCTTCGCTGGCAATGCGGGTGCGCAGGCTCACCTCCGCCACGGCGGCAATGGAGGCCAGCGCCTCTCCGCGGAAACCGAAGGTAAGGATATGGTGCAGGTCTTCTGCCGATGACAGTTTGCTGGTAGCATGCCGCTCAAAGCACAGGACGGCGTCGTCCGGGGTCATGCCACAGCCATTGTCGATAACCTGGATAAGGGTGCGGCCGGCGTCCCCGATGACCACCTTGATGTCCGTCGCTCCGGCATCTACGGCGTTTTCCATCAGCTCTTTCACCACGGAAGCGGGGCGTTGCACCACCTCTCCCGCCGCGATCATATCGGCAATATTTTTCGGTAATATCCTTAATTCCATATTTTGTCGTTCCAGGTTCTATACCCTCTGAAACCCTTCGTCGCTTTGCTCCTCGTCCCTCCCACCGCTTCGCGGCGGGCCCCTCCCTCTAATATGGCCGAGGGTGGCCATAGGTTTCAGAGGGTATAGAACCTTCCACTCATGTTATAGCAATTCAAAGAATTTGGATATGTAAATGAGCACCAGGACGATGAGCACTCCCGTGACGATGGTGATGATGGTGTGGACCAGGCGCATGTCCGAGCGGGTTTTCTGGTAGTTGCCACTACGGAAGGCCCCGCGCAGGCTGCTTCCGGGCACATATTCCCCCCTTTCACGGGCGGCCTCGTTGGTTCCGTCCACGTCCCCGAACATCTGACGGCGTTTCTCCTCCTCCGGGTCATAGTACCGGGGCTTGTAGTTGAACACGCGGTGTTCGTTGGTCCCAAAGAACCCAAAGTTGAACAGTTTGGCCATATCTCAAATTCTTTATAACCTACAAAGATACCATTTTTCGGCTATTTAAACAAAGCGCGGACCAGGGCGGGGATATCGGCCACCTTTACCACCTCGATGCCTTGCGGCTTTTGGTCGAAGTGGGTGTACGAGCTCACGAAGATGCGTTTGAAGCCCACGCGGGCGGCTTCCACAGCGCGGCGTGCGGCCTGGGAAACGGGGCGGATTTCTCCGCTCAAGCCTACCTCGCCAGCAAAGCAGACATCGGCAGGGATGGGGTAGTCGAAGGTGGAGGAAAGGACGGCGCAGATGACGGCGAGGTCACAGGCCGGGTCCGTGATGCGCAGGCCGCCAGCCATGTTCAGGAACACGTCTTTCTGGCCCAGCTTGAAGCCGGCGCGGCGTTCCAGCACGGCCAGGAGCATGTTCAAGCGCCGCACGTCAAAGCCCGTGGCGCTGCGTTGCGCGGTGCCATATACGGCGCTGGAGACAAGGGCCTGCACTTCGAACAGGAAAGGCCGGTTGCCATCCAGCATGGCGCTGATGGCTGTACCGCTAAGGCCTTCCTCGTGCATGGGGATGAGCATTTCCGAGGGATTGGCCACCTCCCGGAGGCCGGTGCCGGTCATCTCGAACACGGCCAGCTCGCTGGTGGAACCAAAGCGGTTCTTGATGCTCCGCAGCACCCGGTACGCGCCGCGATTCTCGCCCTCGAACTGCAGGACCACATCGACAATATGTTCCAAAATCTTGGGTCCGGCAATGGTGCCTTCTTTGGTAATATGGCCGATCAGGATAACTGGAATGCCGGTGGATTTGGCAAAACGCAGCAGTTGGGCGGCCACTTCCTTGATCTGGCTCACGCTGCCGGCCGTGGAGTCCACGTGCTGGCAGTACATGGTTTGCACGGAGTCCACGATCATCAGGTCAGGAGCCACTTCCTCCGCCTGCTTGAGGATTTCGCCCATGTCGGTTTCGCTGAAAATGAGGATGCCGGAAGAGTCACCACCAAGGCGGTCCGCCCGCATCTTCACCTGCTTCACGCTTTCCTCACCGGTGACATAGAGCGTTTTGAGGGCGGGGGAGTGCAGGGGCAGTTGCAGGGAAAGGGTACTCTTGCCGATGCCGGGCTCGCCGCCCATCAGTACCAGCGAACCCTTGACGATGCCGCCGCCCAGCAGGCGGTCCACTTCTGCGCTGCCCAGGGACACGCGGTCCTCCTGCGTGGTGGACACGTCTTTGAGCGCTTCCGGCTTCCGGGAGCCCCCGGGAACCGTATGGGCCGTGGCCTTGCTGCCGCCGGTCACCACCTCTTTTTCCACCATGGTGTTCCATTCCCCGCACGCGGGGCATCGGCCCATCCATTTGCTGTATTCATTGCCGCAGTGGCTGCAAAACCACACGGACTTGGTTTTCTTAACACTTGTTGCCATACTTCCACAAAGATACACAAAAATTCCCAAGGACACCTACTCCTGGTGCGTTTGCCCCGAAAGGAGCTTTTTGTGTTTATTGTTTTTCTCCTGTAGCAGAGCGTCCTAAAAAAACAAGGATATCTCCTAAAAATATTAGGAGTTTCGAAAATATTCACTATATTTGCAGGGAGAAACCATAGGGGAGAACTGAGATGAAACAGAAACTCACAGCAAAAGAAGAGCAGCTGATGAACATTTTCTGGGCGCATGAGCCCTTGTTTATCAGGGATTTAATCAGCTATATGCCAGAACCAAAGCCGCATTACAACACAGTCGCAACGCTGGTAAAGTTCCTGGAGGAAAAGGGTTTTGTGGAAAGGGAGCCCATGGCCAATTCTTTCCGCTACAAAGTGAAAATCAGCGAACGGCAGTACCATGGAGATACGGTTTCCGAGGTGGTGGCGCGCTACTATGACAATTCCTATCTTAGCCTGGTTTCCCAGTTTGTGGAGGAGGACAAGATGGAGCTGCAGGAGCTCAAAGACCTTATCGCCCATATCGAAAAGAACAAGAAATGAGCGCATTCCTTTTATATATAGCGCGTGCGGGGCTCTATCTGAGCCTGTTCTATGCCTTCTATCTGCTGGTCATGCGCCGCACCACGTTCTTCCGGCTAAATCGGGTGCTGCTGCTGGCGGGGAGTTATCTGTGCCTGGTGCTGCCGATGATTCCCCTCAGGACCGTTTCGGCCTCCGTCGCCGCTACGGAAGTTACCATGGTGGGCGTTGGTGTTGCGGCGGAGCAATCGACCCAGGCTGTCTTTCCCTGGAAGGAGATTCTGCTGGCTGTCTATGCGGCCGGTGTTCTGGTAACGCTGGTATTATATGTGTTATCGGCCCGGAAAATGGTCCGGCTCATCCGATGCGAAGAAAAAATCGAACGCGACGGCTGCCGGCTCATTATTCTGGAACAGGACACGCCCTCCTTCAGCTGGGGCCGAAACGTGGTCATCGGCCGGAAAGACCTGCAGGAAACCCCGGCCATCTTAACGCACGAGTTGATGCATGTGCAGCACCGGCATTCGCTGGACCTGGTCCTTTTCCTGCCCATCCAGCTGCTGTTCTGGTGGAATCCGCTGGTGTGGATTACCCGCGAGGAGCTGCGCCTGGTGCACGAATATGAGGCCGACGAGGGCGTTCTTCAAAAAGGCATTGATGCAACCCAATATCAACTACTTCTTGTGCGAAAAGCCGTGGGGCAGCAACGCTTCACGCTAGCCAGCGGCTTCCAGCACGCCAAACTCAAAAACAGAATTACCATGATGCTCAAACCTACTTCTTCCTGCTGGATGCGCTGGTCGTACCTGGCGCTCATCCCCGTGCTGGCCGTCTTTATGTTTGCCTGCAACAATCCCAAGAAAAACAAAAAAGCTCAGGAAGTGCCTGAAGCCATACAGGAGGTGCCAGCCGCCGACCCTGTCGGATACACGGTAACCGTCACGGACGAACCCGTTTCGTTCTCCGAGATAGAGGTGAAACCCACCTTCAACGGAGAGGATGCAAATGCATTTGCCGTGTGGGCAAACACCCAGCTCAAGTATCCGGAACAGGCTAAGGCCGATGGCGTTGAAGGCCGCGTGATAGTGCAGTTTACCATCGGCACCGATGGTGCTGTGCGCGATGTGCAAGTGCTGCGAAGCGTGCGCGAAGACCTGGACGCCGAAGCTGTGCGCGTGGTCTCCTCTTCCCCCAAGTGGGAGCCGGGCAAGCAGGACGGCAAGCCCGTTCCCGTCTCCTTCACTTTCCCGGTGGTGTATAAGCTCCAATAAGAAAATAAATGTATCTTTGTGGTGAAACAATGTCCGTCCCCTGTCATTGCTTCCACTCGGTGGGCGTCTGGCCGGTTTCTGCCTTGAAGGCCCTGAAGAAAGAACTCTCATTGGAGAAGCCAGCCTCTTCGGAGATCTCGGACAGGGGCTTGGAAGGATCCTTGCGCATGAGTTCCTGGGCGTAGCGGATGCGATAGCCGTTCACGAAATGCGGAAAACTCATCTTGATCTGCCCGTTCAGGCAGGCGGAGATATAGGTGGAATTGGTATTGAGCCGTGTGGCCAGGTCGGAAATGTGCAGGTCCTTCTTGCGGTACAGGCACTCTTTCTCCATCAGCTCCACGATGCGGGTTTGAAGATCGGGTGCAACCGTCCGAGCCGGCTTGGGCGCAACCCCGGAACGTTTTTTCCTGCCGAAAAACCACAATGGCAGCAAAAGCAGCAGCGCTGCCAGAATTGCCAGCATGACTCTCCAATTCCAACCGGCGACCGCCTTTCGCGGCTGGGTATAGCACATCAACACCGTGGACTGGGCGTCATAAGCATCTTTGATGAGACCGCCCGCCAACAGGAAACGGCCGTCGGCCAGAGGAAGGCATTTCGCTTTGTGGGGCAAGTCTTCGATGGGCTCCGTATAAAAAACTTCCACCGACGCCGGTTTCTCCCGATAGCCAATTTTCAGCAGATACAGTCGGTTGTCAGCATCCCTGCCCTGTTTCCACGCAGTGGCCGATTCCCGCTCCACCTGCAGGCCGGAAGCCCAGGCGATGGCGCCCCACGGGCCCTCCATGGGGAGGGGCGTCGCCGTTTCCAACATACTGAACCGTCCCTCCGACAGCAGCAGCACGCCCAACCGGCTGTCTTTCCAGACGGGAAGCAGGTAGCAGTATGCGTCGATTAGATAATGTTCGGGCGGATTAGGCTGCTGCGAGTTTTCCGTCTTCCACTCCTCCAGCAGCGGCTCCAGGAATGGCTCTCCGCAAAACTGGTCCACCCAGCCTCGCTCCAGCAGCTTCCCATAATTGTCCGAAGAGCCGAAAACATAGGCGTTGTCCGGAGAAACCTGCAGGACAAAAGGCAGGTTTCGCGCGTGGAAAACCTCTTCCACCTGCTCAAACAGGCCGTCGGGCGTATAGCACTCCAAGGCGTCGGAAGTATACCAGTTTCCGGATACCAGGATACGGCCGTCGTCCATCTCCATCGCCGTCGCGTGCGTGCGTTTATGGTCCAGGATGGGCAGGTAGGAAAAACTGTGCTTTTCCGGGTGATACACTTCCACGCCCCAGGTCTGGCCGATACCGAATGCCTCGCTGTATCCGCCGCCCAGCAGGACATCGCCGCTGGAAAGCAGGGTACAGAACCCCGCATCGTGCGGATACAACATATCGACAACATGCCACTTACCACCGTGGAAATATTCCGCCGTCGGGGTGGGGATAAAGCCGGTGGTATGCCCCCCGAATACCGTGAATTCTCCTCCCGCAAGCACCAGGCCGCTGGCTTCCCGGGGAATGTTCAGCTCCGGCAGGCGCTCACATTCCATGGGCGTAAAGGGTACGCCCTTCACGTTCACGGAAATGGCCAGTATGAGCGCCAGCAGAAGATTCATGTTGTAAAGATACAAATTATCTTAATCCGCCGTAGATATATACATCGCCCAACGCATTTTTCTTACAGCCGGTGCCCGCAAGCAGCAAGGCGCACAATTAGAAGGCCAGGAAAGCGCGCACATAGTAATCGCACCACTTGGCGTTGCGCCGGGCAATGCCATCGTTAAAGTCGAAGTGCCAGTTGTAGGT
>CAMKSQ010000043.1 GCA_946415475.1 uncultured Bacteroidales bacterium | reverse complement strand
TAGAATACCGGCCTGTCACGCCGGGGGTCGCGAGTTCGAGCCTCGTCCGCACCGCTCAAAGGGTTCCAAAGCAAATGCTTCGGAACCCTTTTCGCTTTCAATACAGGGGGCTCCGCCCCCTCAAACACCCCCGCGGCTCCCGGGCTAGTATGTCTTTGCTCGTCGTCGCGGTCCAAGGGCAAAGACACGCCCTCCGCCGGCGCTCTGCAGAGCGCATCGTCGCTTCGCTCCTCCACCCCACCAAACCGCGATTACAAAAAATCGCCATTCTACGGCACTGCAGGTGTAAACGTGGCAAGGATTTGGGCCGAAAGGGGCGTTTTCCTTGCCGCGATTACAAAAAATCTGCCCTACAGGGCACTCCAGGTGCAAACGCGGCGGAGGCAAGGAGATCCCGGGTCAAGTCCGGGATGAGGGGCGGGCACTACTCCTGCGCCAGGGCGAAGACCTGGTCGCGGACGTATTGGGCCCAGTCGGCGTCGGATTTGTCCGGGGTGAAGGTTTGCCAGGGGATGGGTTTGCCGATGACCATCTTGAAGTGCTGGCCGCGGTAGCGGAAGAGCTCGGACGGGAGGGTGAGCATTTCCAGGTTCAGCTTGATACCGAAGAATTTACGGAAGCCGGCAATGCGGTAAAAGCGCTTGGAATTGTGCCCGGAGAACCAGACGGGAATGACATCCCGCTGCGTCTCCCGGCTTTTGGTGACAAAGGTCTTCTTCCAGGGCAGTTCCGTAATCACGCCATCAATCTTGCGGGCGCAGACCCCGGACGGGAAGTACAATACCTGTCGATCACTGCGGAAAGCCTCGTCCAGCATGCGCGCCAGCTCCCGGGACTGGCCGTTGCCCAGCTTGTTCACCGGAATCAGGTAATTGCGTAACTGCTTGAGATGCAGCAGGAAATTATTGGCCGGGACAATCACCTTGTCATTGTATTTGCGAGCCAGCCAGGCCACCTCCAGACCGGCATCGGCCCCGCCCAGCGGATGATTGGAAGCAAAAGTAAAAAGGCCGGAGTCAGGAATATTTTCCTCGCCGATTACCTCCAGCGTCACGCCCAGCTCATTGAAGAAGAAATCGAACGCAAAGTCCGCCCCCACCAGCCCTTTGGAAAAATTGCGGTTAAAATCTTCCTCATGGATAAGTTTGCGAATGAACCACATCACCGGCCGCGGGAGCAACTTCCCGTGGTTCACCTTTCTCACGATAGCATTGGTGTCGATGAGCGTGGGTTCGTTCTGAGGTATATCCAACATACGCAAGCAATTAATCGTACAATTATACAAAAAAATGTTAACGCTTCCTAACGATTCCCACGTAAATTAACAGCACCACATTCATCATCAGCGAATAAAGGATGGCCGGGATGGCCATTTTTTCATTGGCGAAGATGAACGGACTGGAGGCGATGGCAATGGCCTGCGCAGCATTCTGCATGCCCACTTCGATGACCACCGTCCGCCGCTGGCGGGCATCGGTCCTCACCAGACGGGACAGCAGCGACGAGCATCCAATCGCCACCAGAATAAGCGCCGTCACGCATAGACCCAGAATGCCGATATTGTCCAAGATGGTCCGATGGTGCTGGATATAGAAAACGGTGATAAGCACCAGCAAAAGCGGGAAAGCCAGCCGCCCCAGCACCTTATCCGTCTTTTCCGCCGCCTTGGGCGAAGCATAATGCAGGCCGATTCCCAGCAGCACCGGCAGCAACATCAGCACCAGGTTCTGCTTGATGAGGTTCCCCACGGGCAAATGGATGCCCACGCTCTCCCCCACCAGATTGGTCGCCACGCTCATAGTAAAAGGAATGGTAAAAAGCGTAATGACGCTGCTGAGCGCCGTGAGTGTAACGGAAAGCGCCACATCGCCACCGGCCAGTTTGGAAAACACATTGGAGGAACTTCCCCCGGGACAGCAGGCAATTAATATAAGGCCGATAAAAAACACCGGCTCCAGCTTAAACGCCCAGGCCAGCCCCAGCGCAATGGCCGGGAGCAGCACCAACTGCCCCACCAGCGCCACCACAATGGGCCACGGGCGGGCAAACACTTTCCCAAAATCCTCAAACTTGAGCGACAGTCCCAGATCGAACATCAGGAGCGTCAGAATAGGTAGTACAATCCAAATAGCCATATTGGACGCAAAGATACAAAAAAATCCCCGGCCGGGCAGGACCACGGACGGGGAAAACGTAGTTAGTAAGAACTAGTAGGTAACTACCGGCTCCAGAGCCTTGGCGGCGTCGATGTACTTCTGGATTTCCTTCTCCACGGGAGTGCGTTTGCACAGGTGCTTTGCCTCATTGATTTCCAGCATTTTGGCAGCGAGGTTGGCAGCGTTGCGGTTGCGGAGTTCCTTCACGGTATCTACACCGACGGCTTCCAGCAGTTCTGCGAACTGAGGGCCGACACCCTTTACGCGGAAAAGATCGGCGTGATTCACCCAAGTGAGGATGAGGTCGCCACGGATACCTGTCTTCTCTTCCAGCTCCTTACGGCCTTTTGCGGTGGCGCCGGCGGCGAGAAGTTTAGCATCAGTGTCGATACCTACAGCGATGAGCTTTTCTGCGAAAACGGGGCCAATACCCTGAATGTCAATAATTTTGTAAGCCATGGTTACTTTAGTTTTTATTAGTTAAATGGTACAATTCGTATCCAAAGTTAAAAAAATTCGCAGAAAAAAGAAAATTATTTTATATATTTGCAGGCAGAGGCTAAATATTTATGGATACTTTCCCGTTAGATAGCGAAAAGGTTTACTTCTCGTCTGACATGCTCACACTGGATTGCGAAGGCACTCCCGTGACGCTGAGCATCACGGAATGGCTCCATAAAGACCCCGTCCGCATCCACCGGATGATCGTAAAGGAAAAAGCGCTGCAAGTGGATCAGTTCGAAGTATTTGCACCGCTGGTTTCCAAGCTCAGAAGAGCGGATTACGAGTATTACAAGCGCATTACCGGCCTCAAAATGATTATCGACTTCCCCGGTTATTCCTCGGAAATCGAAGCCCGTATCCCCTACGACACAGACCCCATCGCCTTCTATAAATGGTGGCGCAAGGGCAAAAACGAGCACAGGGTGTACCTCTCCCCTGCTTATCAGTTCAAACTCTTCCAGAAAGTATCCAAGATGGAACCCAAAGTGATGCTCAAGAAAGACATCGACTTTGTGAAAAATTTCTAAGCCCATGACCCTGCAAGACCTAATGGCTGTCCCCACGGTTCCTACGCAAGAAGAACTTGACAGGGACGTCTGGGATGGTGAAAACTGTCTCAGCTATTCTGCCGATGGGAAGCGCCTGCTGGATGCGGAGAATTTTCCCGGCGAAGTCACGGTAAAAGACGGCTGTGAAGTCATCTGCGACAACGTGTTCGCCTTCCAGGACTATATGGCCGGCCGCCGGATCGACGAGAATATCCCCCTGGAGGACCGCTCATCGTACCTGGAAAAAATCCATCTGCCCAATTCCGTCACGCACATCGGCGCCAACGCCTTTGCCGAGTGTGGCGAACTCCTCCACATCAAGTTGCCCACCAGCCTCCTCTACATTGGCGAAAGCGCCTTTGTCGATTGTTGGCAACTGGAAAAAATCACCCTCCCCGCCAAGACGCGGGCCATCGGTCCAAGGGCCTTCCAAGGCTGCATCAACCTCTATCAGATTAAGCTGAACAAGGCGCTGGAATTCATCGGCACGGATGCCCTGGACGACTGCGAATCGCTGGAGTCCATCCTCATCCCCCGCGGCAGCAAGGCGCATTTCAAAGAACTGCTGCCCAGAAACTTACACAAATTATTTGAAGAAGTATGACAAGTTATAAAGCGCCGCAGGACGGAGCCCTGCTGGAAACCCTTTTTAGCCTCTTTCCCCAGCAGTCGCGCACGTCCGTCAAGAACATGCTGTCCAAAGGCCAGGTGCAGGTGAACGGCGAGGTAAAGACCGCCTTCGACCATCCCCTGCGCAAAGGCGACCGCATCGAGATTCTGCCCAAAGGCGTCTCCATCGCCCGTGCCACGCGTGACGATGCCCGCGAAGCCGTAGAAAAGGCCGGCGTAACCATCCTCTTCGAGGACGAGCATTACCTGGTGGTCGATAAACCCTCGGGGATGCTCAGCGTGTCATCGGCCCGTGGAAGCCTGGCCAAGAGCGGGAAACGCGAGCAGACGCTGTACGCCCTGCTCAACGCCTATGTGAAGGTGAACAAGCGCATGCAGCGCAAGGAAGACCTCATTACCGGCGTGACGCCGGACCGCAGCACCACCAAGGTGTGGATTGTGCACCGCCTGGACAAAGGCACTTCCGGCGCCGTAGTGTTCGCCAAGGACGAGCGCGCCAAAGACCTCCTGCAGAGCAAATGGAAGGAACTGGTGGCCGAACGCCGCTACGTGGCCTGGCTGGAAGGCCGGGTGGAAAAAGACGCCGGCGCCATCCAGAGCTGGCTGCTGGAAAGCCCCAAGTCCCTGAAGATGAGGTCCTTCGACACGGAAGTAAAAGACGGACAGCTGGCCATTACGCACTACAAAGTGCTCCAGCGCACCAAATACTATTCCGAGGTGGAATTTGAGCTGGAGACCGGCCGGAAGAACCAGATTCGCGTCCATGCGGCGGAAATAGGCCATCCGGTAGCCGGTGACGATAAATACGGCGCCGAGACCAATCCCATCAAGCGTCTGGCCCTTCACGCGCACACCCTGGTGTTCCGCAACCCTTACAGCCAGAAGATGGTGCGCTGCACTTCCCCGCTGCCCGAATCCTTTGCCCGTTTTGTCAAATGAGCGGCGCCTTCTCGCGTGTTGAGCGGCTCCTCGGGGCCGATGGCCTGGCACAACTGACCCAGGCCCGCGTCATCCTGTTTGGCGTGGGCGGCGTAGGCGGCTGGTGCGCGGAAGCCCTCGTGCGGAGCGGCATCGGCCATCTGACCATCGTGGACCCGGACGACGTCGATGTTACCAACATCAACCGGCAACTGCCCGCCACCACCAAAACAGTGGGCCGTCCCAAGGTGGAAGTTCTGCGCGAAAGACTCCTGGAAATCAATCCCTTATGCGAGGTAACCGCCCTGCAGGAGCGCTATTTCATAGGGGCCGATTTCCAACTCGCCAGCTACGACGTCATTATCGACGCGATAGATTCACTCACGGACAAAGCCAACCTCATTCTGGAGGCCAGTGCCTGCCCGGGCGCCTTTTTCTCGTCGATGGGCGCCGCCTGCAAGCTGGATCCCACCCAGGTGCGCGTGGCCGAGTTTTTTGACGTGCGCGGCTGTCCGCTGGGCGCGGCATTAAGAAAAAGGCTCCGCAAAAACGGAACCTTACCGAAGAAAAAATTCTTGTGCGTGTACGACGCGGAAGTGCTGCCCAACCTGGGACCGGAACAGGATCCGGGACCCGGAAAAGCCATCGCCAACGGCACCCTGGCGCCCATTACGGGCATCTTCGGGTTCACGCTGGCCGCGCTGGCTATCCAGCACATTGCGGGCAAATCCCTTTGAGCAAATAACTTTCTTCCTGTACCTGATAGCCCTCCGGAACGTGCACCGGCGGAACGGGAATTTCCTCCAGACAATACGTTTTGTGGCACTTCACGCAGTAAAAATGCACGTGAAGGTCATCGTCATGCCCCTCGTGATGGCTGTGGCAGAGTTCGTACCGCACCGGATCGCCCTCCAGCACATGCACCAGACGGGCGTCCTTGAACGCCACCAGCGTACGGAAAACATTGCTTTTGTCGATAGACTCCAGGCGCTCCTCCAACTCCATCATCGACAACGGACGTCCTGCCTGCTCCAGCGCACGGGCGATGAGGAGACGGTTGGCCGTCACCTTTACGCCATGCTCCGCCATCAGGTGCTCTACATTCATAGCAGGGCTTCCAGGAGGTCCTTGTGATGGCCGGGAAGAATGATATGGTGATTGCCGATAGGAGCCGTCAGGAAATAGCGGGCATCCTTAGGTTGCAACTGCAACGCCACCTGCGTACGGCAGAGGTTGTCCTCATACTGGTTGTACTGCAACTCCCCTTCCGCCACAAACAGACGGTCCAGCTTGCCGGAAATCTTGAACACCGTCACCTTGCCCTGCGGCAGTTCGCCGTGGATGCCCACGCCGATGCCGGACTCAAAATGGGTGTCCCACTTCCAGCTGCGCACCATGTTGAACGGAACGGTGCAATGCGCAAAGAGTATTTTGCCGCTTTCTACGTCGATACGCGCCGGATTGGCCTGGAAGCCCGTTTTTCCGGTGAGCGCCTGGGCGATCATCATGCTCAGGAGGGCCGGGACATCGCCCTCGCAGGCAGCCGGAATACCAGCAGCGTTGAACTTGGCCAACGCCAGGCAGCCGGTATTGCCCACGGTTTTGAGAAGGTCGAAGCAGCGAAGGGTAAAGGCGCTCAGCTGATACCGTTTCACCAACACCTCCAAGGCGTGGTAGATTTGCGAGGCACCGGGATAGGATGCACGGACGGCATCGCTCATCGGGTCCTCCGGAGCCGGATCCTGCGGGGCCTTGGCTACCTCCTGCAGGAGTTCCTCCATGGGAATTTCCACCAGGCGGGCGCCCATCTTTTCACTAATGGCAGTGCTGTCGGCATGGCTGGCGATGAGCCAATCTGAAGGCTGGCCGATGACACCGATCCGCGCGCCGAAGAGCTTCTTGCGGGCCGTAGCCAACTTCTCCAGGATTTGCAGCCGCTTTTTCAGGTACTCCGTGCTGCCATGGAGCACCTCCCCTTTGAGTCCCTGCTGCTGCAGGTAGGAGAGAATTTCCAGCGAAGCGGCCAGCGAGTTGCTTTTACCGGAAGTGAGTAAGTAATAGCGGGTTACGCCCCTGGAGAGCATTTCCGGGAGCAGCTTTTTGAAGATGCCCTCCGCTCCGCCGGTGCGTACGTATATGACATCCATGCTGCCGGTGGCTCCGAACTCGGAATAATCGTCCCCTTTGAAACTGTATTTTCCCTTGGGGAAGATGGCCGAAAGGAATTCGTCACTAATTTTGGCCACAGCCTGCTCGTTGTGCAGGCTGGAAGTGAGCGTATAAATTGCAATCATAAAAAAAAATTCCTACCTTTGTGCCCGGGAAAGTCTTACACGACCAGCTCCCTCTGAATTCCCCCAGGACAGGAATGTAGCAAGGGTAGGAGGTTGTAGCGGTGCGATGTAAGGGGCTTTCCCTTTTTTTGTTACTCCATGTGCAGGCTGTCGAAGATGAACGGAAGGAGGTCGTCCACGCAACTGAACTTGCGGATGCGCTTGCTCCCTACCAGAATCACCTTGAGCGGACGCTTGTGCTTTTTCTGATATTCCGCCATTACCTGCCGGCAGCTGCCGCAGGGCGAGGCCGGGCTTTCACACAGCACGCCGTGGTCGCTCCCGGCGATGGCCAGGGTATCCAGCGGAACATCCGGGTAGTTGGCACCGGCCCAGAACATGGCCGTACGCTCTGCGCAAAGCCCGGACGGATAGGCGGCATTCTCCTGATTGGCACCCTTGACAATGACGCCGTTGGCCAGTTTTAACGCGGCGCCCACCTGAAAGCGCGAATAGGGAGAGTAGGAACCCTTCTGGGCTTCCAGGGCCTTGGCGACCAATTCCTGATCTTCTGCCGACATCTCTGTCACAGAGGAGAATTCTTCGTAGTTGATGGTTAATTGTAACTCACTCATGGCTATTAGTTAGTTATCCGGTCTTGCAAGATACGCATTATTTCGCTAATCTCCAAGCGTAGCCACCATCACGGCCTTGATGGTGTGCATGCGGTTCTCGGCCTCGTCAAAGACAATGCTGGCGGGGCTCTCGAACACCTCTTCCGTCACTTCCACGCCGTCCAGGCCGAATTTCTGGTACACGTCCTCCCCTGCCTTGGTGTCGCGGTTGTGGTACGACGGCAGGCAGTGCATGAACTTGCAGGCGGGGTTACCGGTGCGCTCCATCAGCTTGGCGTTCACCTGGTAGGGCATGAGCATGCCGATGCGTTCTTTCCAAACGCTGTCCGGCTCGCCCATCGACACCCAAATATCCGTATAGACAAAGTCGCAGCCTTTTACGCCTTCATCGACATCGTCCGTAATGGTGATGCGGGCGCCGGTTTCCTTGGCCACGGCGAAGCACTGGGCCTGGAGTTCCGCACTGGGCTGCAGGGCCTTGGGGGCGACGATACGCACGTCCATGCCCATCTTGGCGCCACCTACCAGCAGCGAGTTGCCCATGTTGAAGCGGGCATCGCCAAGATAGGCAAACTTCACCTGGTTCAAGGGTTTATCGCTGTGCTCCTCCATGGTGAGGAGGTCCGCCAGGATCTGCGTGGGATGGAACTCGTTGGTGAGGCCGTTCCAGACGGGAACGCCGGCGTACTTGGCCAATTCCTCGACGATGGACTGGCCGAAGCCACGGTACTCGATGCCGTCGTACATGCGCCCCAGCACACGGGCGGTGTCCTTCATGGTTTCCTTGATGCCGATTTGCGAACCGGTGGGACCCAGGTAGGTCACATGGGCACCCTGGTCGTGCGCGGCCACCTCGAAGGCGCAGCGCGTGCGGGTGCTGGTTTTCTCGAAGATAAGGGCGATGTTCTTTCCCTTGAGATGCTGCTCTTCCTTGCCGGCTTTCTTGTCGGCTTTGAGTTTGCGCGCCAGGTCCAGCAGATAACGGATTTCGGCGGGGGTATAGTCCAGCAGTTTCAGGAAATTACGATTCTTAAGGCTTTGTTCCATAGTTATTTAACGATTCTTGTTCCGCAGGAAGGGTTACCCAACTCCCCTGCTTCGGTGATAATGCACTCTTTGCCGCCGTTTTGCACAAACAGGATGGCGGCGCGAACCTTGGGGGCCATGGAGCCCTCCGCGAACTGGCCTTCTGCCAGGTATTGCCGGGCCTGGGCCACAGTGATGGTATCCAGGGCCTGCTCGTTCTCTTTTCGGAAATTGATATAGACCTTAGGCACGTCCGTGAGGATGTAAAACTCGTCCGCGCCGATCTGGTTGGCACACAGGGCCGATGCCAGGTCCTTGTCGATGACAGCCTCTACGCCCTTCCCCTTGACCACGGGAATGCCGCCGCCACCCACGGTGACCACGATATACCCCTCCCGGGCCAACCGCCCCACCAGCTCCACGTTACGGATGCCGATCGGCACAGGCGACGCCACCACCTTCCTCCATCCTCTCCCCTTCGGGTCCTCCCGGTAGGTAGCGCCCTCATCCCGGACTTGATCCGGGATCTCCTTATAATACGGCCCCACCGGCTTCGTCGGGTTCTTGAACCCCGGATCATCGGCACTGACCTCCACCCTCGTCACCAGCGAGACCACCTTGCGGTCCAGCTGATGCTTTTCCATCACGCGGTCCATGCCGCTTTCAATCAGGTAGGCAATGGAGCCTTGCGTCTCCGCGCCGCAGAAATCCATCGGCTGGGCGGGCAGACCATACTCCTTTTCGCCCGCCTGGTGCCGCAGCAGGCCGTTTCCCACCTGCGGACCATTGCCATGGCCGATGACAATATTATAACCCTTTTTCAAGAGCGGAACCAGATTCTCACAGGTGCGCTCCACGTTTTCCAGCTGTTCGGGGAAAGTGCCTTTCTGGCCCGCACGCAGCAGCGCGTTGCCCCCGAAAGCAATCATAGCAAGTTTAGTCATATCAGTCTCTTCTGAGAGGCAAAGTAGAGCAGCGCAGCAGGCCGCCCATCTTGGAAATCTCCCGGTAAGGCACCGTTTCCACCGTCATGCCCCACTTGTCGCGGAGGTGACGGATAAGCCGATAGAAATGCTCTTCCACCACCACCACGTCCTCCGAGATGGAGAACACGTTGGAGTTCATGGCGTACATCTCCTCCGTGGTGAGTTCGAACACATTGTCCTGGCCGAAGATATCCACCAGATGCTGGGCGTCGCGCGGGTTCATGAAGCCGCGGCGATATATAATGGCCTTGTCGTGGCCCACCGGCATAAAGGTGCAGTCCAGGTGCAGGATGCCCTGGTACGGATCCGTGTCGCTCTTGAGCAGGTTCAGCGGGACGATGGTGCGTTCCGGGAAAATCATCTTGAGATAGTCCACCGCCAGGCGGTTGGTACGGGCCGTCTTCACCTGACTGTAGTCCGGGAAATTGTACTGGCCCAGGAAGATGTAGTTCTTGTACAGGATTACGTCTCCCCCTTCCACGTGCACCGCCTCCGGGAGGTTGTAAATCTGTTTGTAATGGATTTGCCGGTAGATTTCCTCGTAGGCGTCAATCTCTTCCTGGCGGTCCGGGATGATGTTGGAGACGATGATTTTGTCGTCAATCACAAACCCCACGTCCCGCGAGAACACCTGGTTGCAATTGGGCACCGGTGCCGGCCGGAACACGTCTACGTCGTATTTCTTCAGGATTTTTTCGAAGGCCGTCATCTCCTGGATGATATCGGCCTCCACCGGGTACACGCCATGCAGTACCGACTCATAGGATTTGCTGTCGAAGGTTTCTTCCAGCGTGGGCGTTTCTCCCGGCGAGTAGGGCCAGCCCAGCACCACAGCCCGCAGCCGCCCCGTTTCCGATGTAATATGTAGTTGCATAAATTTACTTATTGTTCGGCGTTATACCCCCCCCCGGCTTCTTCGATTTCCTTGTCGATAGCCTCGTAAACTGAGTTGTTGCTCTTGTATTCGGGGACGATAGCCTTCATCTTGCGTACGGTAGCCATATCGTCGAACTGCTTGGAGATTTCCACCAGTTCGTCGATTTCCAGGGACACCTGTTCGTAGTCATACTCGCGCACCTGGGCGATACGGATTTTATCGTGGAAGGTGGGTTTGGTGCCCTCCAGCTCATTGAGGACTTCCTCGTACAGCTTTTCTCCATCCCGCAGGCCCGTGTACTTGATTTCCACGTTCTTGGCACCGGACATGGCGATCATACGCTTGGCCAGATCGGCAATTTTTACCGGCTGGCCCATGTCGAAGACGAAGATTTCGCCGCCGGCGCCCTTGGTACCGGCTTCCAGCACCAGGTTACAGGCTTCCGGGATGAGCATGAAGAAGCGGACGATGCGTTCGTCCGTCACCGTGACGGGGCCGCCACGACGGATTTGCTCGCGGAACAGCGGAATCACGGAACCGTTGGAACCCAGCACGTTGCCAAAACGGGTAGTGACGAACTGGGTACGCTCCGGACGCTTGCCGGTATGGCCCTTGGAGGATTCCATGGCTTCCAGTTTGAGCTTGCGGTCCAGGCTCTGGACATAGATTTCGCAGATACGCTTGCTGCAGCCCATGACGTTGGTGGGATTCACGGCTTTGTCCGTAGAAATCATCACAAACTTTTTGGCGCCGTACTTTACGCTCATATCGGCAATGACTTTTGTGCCGTAAATATTGTTGAGAACAGCCTCCGAGGGGTTGTCTTCCATCATGGGCACGTGCTTGTAGGCGGCGGCGTGGAAGACGTATTCCGGACGGAAAGTGCTGAAAACGCTCTCCATGCGGGTACGGCGGCTGATGCTGGTAACGACTACCTCGGCCTCTACATCCGGGAACTCGCGGGCCATCATGAGACGGACGTCGTGCTGCGGGGTTTCCGCCTGGTCTATCAGGAGCATTTTGGCGGGTTTGAACGCAGCCACCTGACGGACGATTTCCATGCCGATGGAACCGGCGGAACCGGTGATAAGGACGCGTTTGCCGGTAAGCACTTCCTCGATGGATTTCATATCGACACGGATTTCCTGACGGGGCAGCAGGTCCTCCACGCTCACCTCTTTGAGCTGGACTTCTTCTCCCTGTCCATCCCGTACGATGCCATCTTCGATTTTGGCCTCCTGGACCATGTGGGACATGTAAATCTTTACGCCGTTGGCGATGCAGATGTCCTGGAGCTCCTGGTTGTTCTGGAATTCCTTGATACGGTACTGACTGACCAGCAGGGCCTCCACGCGTTCTTTCCGGATAACCGCCGCCAGATCATCGTTCCTGGAATACACCCTTACGCCAAGGAGTTTCATGTTTTTGATGCGATGCTCATGGCTGATGAAACCGACTATCTCGAAGCGGCGCGGGCTTTGGGAACGCATCGCCTTGGCCAGGGCTACACCACCTGTAATGGCGCCGTAGATGAGGGCACGCCGGGACTGGCCGTTCTCGTTGACATTATCGAAAACCAGTTTGACCAGCACGCGCATGATCCACATGACGAAGGTGGCCATCAGGAAGGCCACGCACAAATCCATGTAGGAGAAGGCCATAAGGAACCTGACGTTGAGGAGGCTGAATAACCAGCAGCAACCCAGGGAAATGGCCAGGGAGACGGCATTGGCGTACACCACCTTGAGGAGATCCACAAAGCTGGAGTAACGGAGCACGCCGGAATAGGTTCTGAATATCCGGATGCCAATCCAGCTGATAAGGGAATAGAAGAAGGCCGAATACAGCATGGCTGCCCGGCTCTCAAAGGCGATATCCGTATTGTTGGTGATCCAGAAGGTAAAACAGCAGGAGGCGAATACAATCACTGTATCGGCCAGCAATACAACCCAATAGGGCAGCACATTCTTGCTGAAATACCAGGTTGATAGTTTTTTAAATACGTTCATATAGTATCTTAAACGTCTTCACGGGTGGTTAGTAATTGCAAATATACGCATTCTTTTCCACTGGCGCAAGTCATTTCAGGTTCATTCCGACGAAGGAAAAATAATTTCGTATCTTTGCGTGTTTAAATTTGAAACGATGGATTTGCAGTACAATTTGGTCCTGTTCGACCTGGACGGCACTCTGATGGACACTTTGGAAGATTTGGCCGAGGCGGTGAACCATGCCCTGCGGCTGCGCGGCTACCCGTTGCACAGCCTGGAAGAATACCGACGGATGGTAGGACACGGGGTGCGGAACCTGGTGAAACAGGCGCTGCCGGAGGCGCAGCAGGCGGATGAGGCGCTCATCGACATGGCCCTGGCCGATTTCAAAGCCTATTACACGGCCCATATTGATGTGCACACGCGTCCCTACCCCGGGATGCAGGACTTGCTGCGGGACTTGCACGCGGCCGGCGTGCGGATGGCGGTGGCTTCCAATAAATTCCAGTCCGGGACGGAGCATCTCATCCATGAATTCTTTCCTGAGATTCCTTTTGTGGCCATCCTGGGCAACCGCGAAGGCTATCCGCTGAAGCCGGATCCGGAGATTGTGGGCGAGGTGCTGCGGGCGGCCGGGGTGCCCCGCGAGGCGGCCATCCTGGTGGGCGATTCCGGCACGGACATGAAGACGGCGGAAAACGGTGGCATCGCGGCCATTGCCGTGGGCTGGGGGTATAGGCCGATGGAGGCCTCCGAGAAATACCGTTTTGCGGGAAGCGTCACTGAGTTGCGCACTTTGCTCTTCGGGCGGCCGTTTTACGTGAGCGAGCGGATGGATACGGCACCTGCATCGCCATCGACACGTTTGCAAAAAACTGTCTATGAGACGTTTGCGCGGCTGGAGATGCCGTTTGTACGGGTCGATACGGACCCGGGGATTACCATGGAGGATTGCCGGCATATCGACCAGAAACTGGGGCAGCGGATTGTGAAGACGGTCTTTGTGTGCAACCGGCAGCAGACGGAGTTTTACCTGTACGCGATGCCGGCGGACAAGCCGTTCGTGACGCGGGACTTTTGTGCTGCGCTGGGGATTCCGCGGGTGTCGTTTGCATCGGCAGAAAAACTGGAGGCGCTGACAGGCGTGATGCCGGGCGCCACTACCCTGCTGAGCGCCATCCTTCCGGAGGCTGCGGGGGTGCATCTGGTGATGGACCGTTCGCTGGCGGAGAGTCCTTTCTACGCATGTACGGATGGGACGGATACTTGTTTTGTGAGTATTCGCACGTGCGATTTGCTGAAGAAATATTTTCCTGCCTGCGGGCATAAGGTGCAGATTATTTGATTATTTTGAGGGATGCCGCATTTGGGGGAGCTCATATCGCTGGTGGTGGCCGTCTTTTGGACGGTGACGGCGCTGTTTGCCGATAAGGCCAGCCATCGGCTCGGATCCATGAGCGCCAATGTGCTGCGCCTGTCGCTGGCCGTGGTGTTCCTGGGCGTGCTGCTATGGGTGTCCGTGGGGCGGCCGTATCCGGTGTACGCGTCCGGCGAGGCTTGGGTGTGGCTGGGGTTATCGGCCCTGGTGGGTTATGTGTTCGGGGACTGGTGCCTGTTTAACTGCTACTTGTCGATTGGCGCGCGGTTCGGGCAGCTTTTCATGACGCTGGCGCCGCCGATGGCCGCGATTGCCGGCTGGGCGATTTTGGGCGAGACGCTTACGTGGAAGGCCGCGGTGGCGATGGCTGTGACGCTTTCGGGTATTGCGATTTCTATTTTGAGCCGCGAGGGTGGCGAGAAGATGCACCTGACGCTGCCGCTGAAGGGCGTGCTGCTGGGGCTGGGCGCTGGTCTGGGGCAAGGTGTGGGGCTGGTGCTGAGCAAGGTGGGCATGCAGCATTACGCCGCAGCCGTTCCTGCCGATGCGCCCGCCGCCATGGCTTCCATGCTGCCCTTTGCTTCTACTATGATCCGGGCGCTCGTAGGGGCTGTTGGGTTTTTGGCGCTCATGGCTCTTCAGCGGGATCTGGGGGCTTTGCGGCGGGCTGTGCATGACGGCGTTGGCATGCGTTATGCACTGATAATGACTTTGTTCGGGCCGGTACTTGGTGTATCACTTTCACTGATGGCCGTGCAATACACCGGGGCGGGCATCGCCTCCACTTTGATGGCCCTGACGCCCGTCTTCATCCTCCTCCCCTACGCCTACATCTACAAACAGCGCATCAAACCCCGCGAAGTCCTCGGCGTCCTCGTCTCCATGCTCGGCGTCGCCCTCTTCTTCCTGGCATAACCTGGTTTCTCTCTGCTCCCACCTGAAGTCCTCGGCGTCCTCGTCTCCATGCTCGGCGTCGCCCTCTTCTTCCTGGCATAACCTGGTTTCTCTCTGCTCCCACCTGGCATACTCGCCTCGGTTTTGGGGCTATTGTGCCAGATTTAGGTACTAGCCCCAGGGTTCCCGCCCCCCCTCCGTGCTGGAGGCGGTCCATACGCCCGTACCCCATCCGTCGTTTGGGGCACTTTTTGACGGACCCCTGCTGTTCTCCCGTACCCCCTCCGTCACACCGACCGCACTCACTGGTCTATGGGGCAACGCTCACCTGGACATTTCGTGCCCGGAGTGCATGCCAGGGTGTCACCCAGAGTGCATGCCAGAGTGTCTATCGGAATACTGGGCCGGGGTACTG
>CAMKSQ010000042.1 GCA_946415475.1 uncultured Bacteroidales bacterium | reverse complement strand
TGGTTCCGTAGCTCAGCTGGATAGAGCAACAGCCTTCTAAGCTGTGGGTCTCGGGTTCGAATCCCGACGGAATCACGAAAGGCACAGACGCCACGGCCTGTCCGTGGCGTTTGGCATAAAAATAGGCCGTCAAGCTTGCTTGAACGGTCTATTTTTGTGACAAATGACAAAGATGCGCAGCATCTTGGCGTCTGTGCTATGCTCGTGAATGGGCCCCCGCAGGGCGCGTGATGTGGGCGCCTCCGGCGACCAAATCCCATCTCTGTTCTTTTCCGCCCTCCGGCGACCAAACCCCATCCCCCCTGGCGCAGGTCAGTTTTTTTGTGGGTGACCGGCGCCGCAAATCAGCCACTCACACATTCTGATGGCGCCGGTCAGGGCGCTTTCAGCGGACCTGCGCCATCACAGCTTCTCACCTGCGCCATGTTGCAAACAGACCTGGCGCTGAGAACAAGAAGGATGACCAACCACATGCCTCTCAACAACCTTGCCACCTTCATAGACCAGGAACTCGGCACCATCGGCCTCACTTGATGCCCTTCCAAACCATCGGCCCGGATTGGAGCGGCAAACTCTTTTTGCCGCCTTCAGGGCACTTTCGGCATCCGGATGAGAAATCCTCCGGCCATCCTCCTTGGACTTTTGACTCGGTCTCCCTGGCAGGAAACATGGCTTATCGTACTTGCGAGACCAAACGTAATCTGGCACCTCAGTAATCGGCGGAACAATTCGTTAGTTTGTGAGGTGCAGTACCAGATACTCAGAGCGGGTGCCCACGCGGATCTTCGCGCCCCAGATGCCCAGACCGGAGCTTACATAGTACTGCGTATTCCCGCGCCGGTGATGCCCCCAGGCCTTCTCATACATGGCATCCGTAATCCAGGAAATGGGCCAGACCTGGCCACGGTGCGTGTGTCCGCTGAACTGGAAATCGACACCGGCCTGCTCCGCCTCTTCCAGTTGATAAGGCTGGTGGTCCAGCAGGATGGTGACGCCTTCAAGTCCATTTGCGAGGTCGGCCAAATCGGCCCTTACTCTGCCTGTCCGGTCGTTCCGTCCGATAATATCGACCCCTTTGAAATGGGCCACGGAGTCCTTTAGAAGCAGGATTCCCGCATCTTTGAAGAATTGCTCGGCACGGTTCAGGTCACTATAGAACTCGTGGTTGCCCAGGACGGACATGACCGGCGCCTCAAGTCGGTGGAATTCTTCGGCAAAGTTCCCTTCGATGACCGGCCGTAGGCTCAGATCGATCACATCGCCACCAAACAGCACCAGATCCGGCTTTTCGGCGTTGATCAAATTCACCCAGCGGGCCAGTTCCGGCTTACGGTTATGATAGCCGATATGCAGGTCGCTTGCCAGCACAATGGTCAGATGCTTCTCAAGCGGCTTGGTCGTAGTGATGGTCTTCTCTTCGCGATATTTGTGGTGATAATGGATGCCGCCCAGCGTCAGAATGACGGCCACCAGGCCGACCACCGTACCCAGTCCGGCGACGTTGTCCTTCAGGAAGGTCTTCGGGACGATATGGCAGAGCGCTGCCACATCGGCCACGATGAAAATCAGCAGCAAATAGAGAAATGCTATAAGCCAGGTATTCCCCACCTCATACAGTACGGTAGCGGCTCCCATCGGTATTCTGTCGTTGATGGCAAATCCCACAAAAAGAGAAGCCATCCACAACACGAACACGCTGACGGACACCCATTTCCAGCCCTACGGCGTAATGCGCCACAAATGCCAGCCAACATAGCCGGTAAGCGCAAGAATCAGCGCTAAAAACAATATGATTATTCCTGATCTCATAGAGTCTTTACCTTGTTACGTCCCAACCGGGTCGCAAATTACATCAGCAGCCTCACGCGTCCCTCGTTGAAGCAGAAGATTTCCGGGTGCTTATAGACAATCGCCGCAATGACCTTCCCGTCCAGCGGCTCGTTACGGGAAGCGCCTCCGCGAAAGAGGCTCCTTCCAAGGCCGCCTCTACGACTTAGCAACGGCCTCCCTATAGCGCCTTGAGCATCTCCACGTATTTTTTTCGGATATCCCCGAGGATGCCCCGCCAGTCCTTCAGGCTTCCGTCCAGATTGTCAGATACAGCCTTGAAGCAGTAAAACGGCAGGCAGTGTTCCCGGCAGAAGAGCGCCGCCGCATAAGCCTCCATGTCAAAGAGGTCGTACTTCTGGGACAGCGTCCTCACCTGCTCCGGATTGAACGTCTGGGTGCTCATGAAGTAATCCCCAGAGAACACCGACGCGCCTTCTCCGGGAAGGTCGATACGGTCGTAGATGAGGTCGCTCCCTCCATTGACAAAGCTGCGCACGTTCACCACCTCGCCGATAGGGTACTTTGCCGACCCGGCACTGCCGATATTCAGGATGATGGGCTTGCTGCCAGCAGAGCGGGTCTCATACCACTTCACAAGGGCACTGTACATACGCATCTTCCCCATTCCGGTGTAAATGACCGGAAAACGGACCTCCGATTCGGTAATCTCGTCCCGGTCCGCAACGAGAAGAAGGATATCCTCCCCCCGGAGGGTCTCAAGTATCTTTGTGTCAATCATAATTTGTATTTAGCTACTTATTTTTTCGGAAGTAAGGCACCACAGGAAGGCTTTCGCGGTCCGAAGGTCTGCATCCCTGAAATGATTGCCCGGATTCCATTCCAGCGTATGCTCGACGCCCTGCGCAGAGAGGATATCGGCATACTCCGTGATGCAGTCTCCGACGCGGGCCATCACGCGATTACGGGTCCTGGCCTCCTGGTCACCGAGACTGAGATAGATCCGCTCCACTTCGGGCCTCCGTCCCCTGACGAAATCCATCCACCCCGGAAACCATACGGAGGGAGATGCGGCGGCAACACCGCTGAAGGCACTGCTCACGTAAGTGGCCCAAAGGGCGAACAGGGCAGCAAGGGAGTATCCACCAAGAATAATATCCCTCTGGACGAGTGCAGGAATCCTTGAATGGAGTTCCGGAATGAGAGCCTCTTCTATGAAACGCAGCAGCACCCCGGCACCCTCTCCAAAAGCCTCCTTCCCGAAGACCGGATCGGCCTTCCAGGGCGAAAGTTCGGCATTCCAGTCCCCGACAAGGAACGCCGCCAGGGCGAACGGCCGGTCAGCATGCTCCCCCAGATAATCCAGTTCCCGCCCTATGAAATCCAGGTCCCGTTCATCAATAGGCTCCACAAGCAGGGCCTCTGGAGCGTCATGGCTCCAGACCAGGCACCTCCGCCCATCCAGTATGAATTCCGACCGTTCCATTCAAACTCAGGGTCGCATCATTCCTTTACGGTTCTGTGACGATATCGTTGTGAGGCAAATCACAGAAGACAACCACAGACTTGATCAACAATACAATAACAGCGGCATAAACACCTACAGAAACAATAACTTCTAACATGGCAAATGGTTTTTCTCGCCTGCAAAGTTATCTTCCACTTGTGCCAAACCTTTGCCCAATGAAGAAAAATCACACTTCAATCTTACAGAAGGCCTCTACCGAATTTCTGATGCTATAATTGTAAATCTTATGGCTAGAGAGAGTGCACCTCCCATATCGTTTGCCTTTTCTCGCTTGAAAACACTTATTGAATCAGAGGTATAGCTCCTTGCGACATGATCTCTCCCTGATAGGGGGCCACTAGGATCTAACTGAGGACCATCTTTTGTGGATAAATAATCACCATACCAGTCATAACAAAAGTTTATTTCCATCTTATTATCCCCAAATACATCACTACGTCTAGATGCGACATACTCCCACTGTGATTCTGTTATCAAACAGGCGGAAAAACCAGAAGCATTTGCCAGCAGCTCAACAACACTATTTGCGTCCTTCCAACCCCAAGGAATATAGGGTGATGCTTTTTTACTATGTTTTACTGTCCCTTTCTTTAAATATCCAACGACATCTTTGTTTAGCGGCTCTTTGTTTATATAAAACGAGTTTAAAGCGACATCATGTATAGGCTCAGTATTCATTCTTAAACTACCCCTACCATCATATCCCATAGAAAAAATCCCCCCTTTAACAAGCACCATCTCTATTTCGTAAGGGCCCGCTTTAATAAATACCGTTTCAGGATAATCTATACCATAATCTATCTCCGGCGTAATTACTTTTACCTCTTGCCTAACATCATCAGGCGTAGCCATACTTTCAATAGAAAGAACATCGCTCATGTTAATCTTATTCTCAAAGCCCGCTATGATTATTGTAACATGAGATGCCGGATTTAATTCAGTAATAACTCCGGTAAATGAGGTGCCATTCTTTAATGTCACCTTGGCCGTTTTCTGTTGCGCTAACGCTATCGTAGGGATAGTCATCAGCGTAATAATTATTAATCCAATTAGTTTTTTCATATTTGAAAGTGCTTGATTGCTTCAAGTTTAATTAGTAATCTCATTCTGGTTGAGTATATCACGGAGTTTTGTTCTTTATCGTCCTTATTTTGGGGCTTTTTTTAAGGATGAGAGCAGGTTTTTGGCCTTTTCGTCCTCAAAATCGCCTCTTTTTAAGGACGAGAGCGGGGTTTGGGGCCTCTCGTCCTCAAAATACCCCCCTTTTTAAGGACGACAGGGGGCTCACTCCCCAAAACCATCCATAATCACCGTGGGTTGGCCGGAGGAGTCGAAGGCGCCGAGCTTGTATTGGCCGGGGCGGCATTCGGGCTCCCAGTAGAAGATGCCCTCGCAGTGGCCGGTGGCGCGGGACTCCCGGATGATGCGGCGGAGCTGGTCCCTCCCCTTCTCCATGACCTCCGGACGGCTTTCATCGACCTCAAAGCCAGTCTCGACAATCATCACGGGCGTGCGGTACTTCTCCCAAACGTGCTCGATATTCTTCATGCAATGGTCGATGGCCTCCTCCTCGTCGGTCTCCAGGCCGGAATCCAGCGCCCAGTAAGGATACAGCGACATCCCGACGATGTCCCACTTGGCACCGTACTTCTTAAGGGTATCCAGGTTGCTGTCATAGAGCGGCTGATAGAAGCCGTTATCCAGATGGACGATGACCTTCGCTTTCGGGAAAACCGCTTTCACGGCATCGTGCCCCGCCGAGAAAAGGCCGGCATACTGGGCCGGGTTGTTCCGCAGATGCCCCACAGACTCCAGGATGGTCACCCGCCCGAGAGAGTCCGGGACGGGGTCTCCCCACCGGTCCCCCTTGACGGTCCACAAGAAGCCGTTCGAGATCTCGTTGCCCACCTGCACCCACAGGGGCTCAATTCCCTCCTCTTTCAGGGCCGATAGGACCTCGCGGGTATGATCGGCCAGAAGTACCTTGATTTCCTCGTAGCTCTTGCCGCTCCAGGAGGCGGGGATATTCTGCTTCTTGGGATCGGCCCAGAAGTCACTGTAGTGGAAGTCCACCATGATGGCCATGCCCAGGTCACGGGCGCGGCGCGCTTTTACCAGCAGGTCCTCCTTGGAGTTCCAGTTCCCGTGCTTGGACGGGTCCACCCACACGCGGAAGCGGACGGCATCCAGCCCGAGTTCCTTCATCAGGGCCGTGCACTCCCGCTCCTGCCCTTCGCGGTTGTAGAACTTAAGTCCGTGGGATTCATACTCGGTGGCCCAGCCGATATCGGCCCCCTTCCAATAATGACGGGGGGCATTGCATCCTGTGGCCAGCAGGACGGCCATGATGGCAAGGGTGAAGATGCTTCGCTTCATAGGGTAAAGTTAATGTTTTTTTGCCGTTGTTCCTATGTTTCCGCGGGAATAATGCTATCTTTGCATAATATAACACGACTAGTAATCATGAATTCTTTTGTGCAAAGAACCATCCAATGGGCTGCAGCCGCCGTTCTGGCATGCGCCCTTGCGTTCTCTTGCACAAAAGACAATACCACTTCCGTCGCGGAGCCGGACACCTACCAGCTTTCCGTGACGGATTTTTCCACCACCAGAGGCTCGTTCCATATCGGCGGAAAACTCTACATGCCCCAAGGCCTGGAGGGCCGCAAACCGGCCATCATCCTGTGCCACGGCCTCTTCGGCTCCCACTTGAAGGTGGAGCCCTATGCCAAGGCTGCAGCCAGGATGGGCATCGTAGCCGTCTGCTTCGACTTTGTCGGAGGCCCCGCCGGTTCCAGCCTGAGCGACGGTGACATCGCCAAGGACAATTCCGTCCTCACGGAACTGGAAGATGTCACGGCCGTATATGAGGCCATCGCCAGCCGTGCCGATGTGGACCCTTCCCGTATTGTGGTGATGGGCGCCAGCCAGGGCGGCCTGGTTGCTGCGCTTTTCGCCGCCAAGTACCCTTCCCGCGTCAAGGCGCTGGGGCTGTTCTTCCCCGCTTTCAACCTCCCGGAATACGTGAGGACCGCCGTCAATACCTTCTTCGACGGAGACCCGCACAACGTGCCGGAGGATGGCCTGGGCGTCAACCTGGGCCTGGTGAAGTATACCTTCTCCCAGAAGTACGTTATCGACGCCTATGATATCGACGCTTACGCGGTTATCGGCAATTATAAGGGCACCGTCAACATCATCCACGGAGACGAAGATCTCATTGTGCCGATGGAATACACGCAAAAAGCGATGAATATATACCAGGACGTCCACCTCGATGTGATCCACGGCCAGGGCCATGACTTTGACGATGACGGAATCAAGCAGGCCACGGCCATCCTGCAGAAGTGGTTTCCTAAGGTTTTGTAAAATTGCATATACAGAATAAACTAGACTATGACTTTTACCATGATTATTGAGCTGCTCATCGTGCTCGCAGCTCTGTACGTAGGCTCCCGTTACGGATCCCTGGCGCTGGGTGCCATTTCCGGCATCGGCCTGGCCATCCTGGTCTTCGGCTTCGGCCTTAAACCCGGCACGCCTCCCACGGACGTTATTTACATCATCATTGCCGCCGTCACCTGCGCCGGTACCCTCCAGGCCTCCGGCGGCATGGACTGGATGATCCAGATAGCGGAGAAGATGCTGCGCAAGCATCCGGAGCACATCACCTTCCTGGGCCCCCTGGTGACCTTCTTCCTCACCGTGCTCGTGGGCACCGGCCACGTGGTGTACACCATCATGCCCATCATCTGCGACATCGCCCTCAAAAAGAATATCCGGCCGGAGCGGCCCTGCGGCGTGGCTTCCGTGGCTTCGCAGGTGGGCATTACCTGCTCCCCCATCGCTGCGGCCGTGGTGGCTTTCGTCACCATTTCCAACGCCAACGGCTATATGGTGAGCATTCCGCAGGTCCTGATGGTGAGCATCCCGGCCTGCATCATCGGCCTTATGTGCGCAGCAGCAGCCTCCTATAAGCGCGGCAAGGACCTGGACAAGGATCCCGAATTCCTCAAGAGAAAGGCCGATCCCGAAATGTACCAGTACATGTACGGCAGCTCCGCCACCACGCTGGACAAAGTGATTACCAAAGAAGCCAGGGCCTCCGTATTCGTGTTCCTGAGCGCCCTGCTGGTGATTGTGGCCTTCGCATTCTGCCAGATGATTCACGTGGCCGATGGAAGCACGCTGGCCAAAGCCATCAATCTTCCCAAGATGAACATCTGCATCCAGATTATCATGCTGGCAGCTGCAGCGGCCAATATCATGTTCTGCAAGGCACAGCCCAAGAAGGCCGTCGCCGGTGCCGTGTGGCAGAGCGGTATGGTGGCCGTGGTGGCCATCTACGGCATTGCCTGGCTGGCCGATACCTACTTTGGCAACTATATGGACCAGATGAAGCTTATGCTGGCGGACCTGGTGACCAACTACCCTTGGAGCATCGCCCTTGTGTTCTTCCTGGTGAGCGTGCTCATCAACTCCCAGGGCGCGGTGGTGGTAGCCATGCTGCCGCTGGCCTACGAACTGGGCATCGCCGGTCCCGTGCTGTTGGGCGTTCTCCCCAGCGTGTACGGCTACTTCTTCATCCCCAACTATCCGTCCGACATCGCCACGGTGAACTTTGACCGGAGCGGCACCACCGTCATCGGCAAATACCTGCTGAACCACAGCTTCATGATGCCGGGCCTTATCAGCGTCATCGTATCCACTGTTGTGGCTTACCTAATAACCAATGTATTTTTTGCCGGCTACTTTGCCAGCTTTATTCAGTAAACCCTTATGAGTAATACACCTACCCCGCACATCGGCGCCAAAAAAGGCGAGATTGCGCCGTTCGTCATCATGGCCGGAGACCCGCTGCGCGTCCAGTTCATGGCCGAGAATTACCTGGAGAATCCGGTTCAGTTCAATAAAGTCCGCGGCATGCTGGGCTACACGGGCACCTACAAAGGCAAACCCGTGAGCGTGATGGGACATGGCATGGGCATCCCCTCCATCTCTATCTACACCTATGAGCTTTTTAACTTCTACGACGTCAAGACCATCGTCCGGATTGGTTCCGCCGGCGCCTGCCACATGGGTCTCAAGATCGGCGACCTGGTACTGGCCATGGGCGCCTGCACGGACTCCAACTACGCCGCCCAGTTCCAGCTGCCCGGCACCTTCTGCCCCATCGCAGATTATGGCCTGCTGCAAAAGGCCGTGAACAGCTGCGAAAGCTTTGGCTATGACTACATGGTGGGCAACGTGGTATCGTCCGATGTCTTCTATTCCGCCAATCCGCAGACGGACAAGTGGATGAAGATGGGCGTGCTGGCCGTGGAAATGGAAGCGGCCGCCCTGTACATGAACGCCGCCTACACGGGCAACAAGGCCCTGGCCATGTTCACCGTATCGGACCACATCATCACCGGCGAGGCAACCACTGCCGAACAGCGCCAGAACACCTTCACGCACATGATGGACGTAGCCCTGTCGCTGGTGTAAGTCCCGCGGCCCGTGATCGCTAACTGATTATCCATCAGTATATTACACAATAATCCTCGTTCAAAAATTGAACGAGGATTATTCTATAAACGCCTCTGTGACAGCCACCTAGCTGTCACGCAAGAAAGCCTACTTCACCATGCCGCTGAAGCCCATGAAGGCCAGGGCCAGGATACCCACGCTGATAATGGCGATGGGAACACCCTTGAAAGCCTTGGGCACGTTGTTCAGGGCCAGGTGTTCGCGGATACCGGCAAAGATGACCATGGCCAGGCCGTAACCCAGCGAGGTGGCAAAGGCATACACCAGGGCCTGGCCCAGGTTGAGCATGCCGCCGGGAACAAAGGCGAACTCCTTGGTAACCACGTTGATGGCCACACCCAGCACAGCGCAGTTAGTGGTGATCAGGGGCAGGAAGATACCCAGGGCCTGATACAGGGACGGGGACACCTTCTTGAGCACGATTTCCACCATCTGCACCAGCGCGGCAATCACCAGGATAAAGGCAATGGTCTGCAGGAAGGTGATACCAAACGGCACCAGCAGATACTGGTTAATGAGGTAGGTAACCAGCGTGGCCAGTGTAATCACAAAGCACACGGCCATGGACATACCCGTGGCGGTGGACAGTTTGTTGGACACGCCCAGGAACGGGCAGATACCCAGGAACTGCGCCAGGACGATATTGTTGACGAAAATCGCCGAGATAATAATCAGAAAGTACTCCATAGCCTAGTTCTTTTTAAGATATTTGTTGAACAGGACCATCAGGTAACCCAGGCACAGGAAGGCGCCGGGAGCCATTACGAAGGCCAGCATACCGTCGTGGCCGCCAATGAAGTTGTAGCCAAAGGCACTGCCGGAACCCAGGATTTCACGCACCAGGCCCAGCACCGTGAGCGAGCAAGTGAAGCCCAGGCCAACACCAATGCCGTCCAGGGCGCTTTCCCCTACTCCGTGCTTGTTGGCAAAAGCCTCGGCACGACCCAGCACAATGCAGTTCACCACGATAAGCGGGATGAACAGGCCCAGGGTCTCGTACATAGCCGGCGTATAGGCCTGCATCAGGAACTGAAGCAGCGTCACGAAGGTGGCGATCACCACAATGTACACAGGGATGTGTACCTTGTCCGGAACCACCGGCGCAATGGCGGAGATGGCCATATTGGACAGCACCAGCACAAAGAGCGTAGCCAGGCCCATGGAAAGGCCGTTAATGGCCGATGTAGTGGTAGCCAGCGTGGGGCACATACCCAGCAGCAGGACGAACGTGGGGTTGTTCTTTACCAGTCCGTCGGTAATCAGTTTGAACTTACTCATTGCTCTGTCCTCCTTCTTCTACAGGTTTAGTGGCACCGGAAGTAGCATCCGGAGCCTTGAGCATATCAAAGGCCACCAGGGCATTCTCCACGGCCTGCGCATAAGCGCGGGAAGTGATGGTGGAAGCGGTAATGGCATCGACATCGCCACCGTCCTTCTTGACGAAGAGTTTCTTCACGGACGGGTCGAAGCCCTGCCACTGGGAAACGAACTTGGTGTCCGAGGTGCACTTGGCGCCCAGACCCGGCGTTTCGCTGTGGGAAAGCACGGAGGTGTTGTACACCACGCGGTCCGGCGTAATGCCCACCATGAGGGTGAGGTTGCCGCCGAAGCCCACCACGGTGGACTCGATGGCGTACCCGGCCAGCGCCTCTCCGTTTTTGGCCTCATAGTAAGGGAAATCCTTGCCGAGGGCCTCTACGAACTGACGGTCCGATGCCGTCTCAAAGGCAGGAAGTACCTGGGCGATGGCCCGGTTGGTCTTTTCTGCGGCAGCCGCCTCGATGGGCTCCTTGGTGAGCACATAGGCACCACCCAGGATGGCCGAGCAGAACAGGCAGGTGGCTCCGAGCACCAGCACCATATTGGTTAAATTGGATTTTGCTGCCATGGTCTATTTCCTCCCGAATTTTTTCTGTTTAAACCACATGTTCAGCAGCGGAACCACCGAGTTCATGATGAGGATGGCGAAGGAAACGCCTTCCGGATAGGAACCGAAGTAACGGATCATCATGGTAAGGAAGCCGATGCCGACACCGAAAATAACGCCACCCCAGAGGCTCATGGGCGAGGTCACATAGTCCGTAGCCATGAAGCAGGCACCCAGGATGAGACCACCGGTGAGGAGGTTGAAGAGCGGATCTGTGAAACGGGTCGGGTCCACGCTCCAGAAGATGAGGGACGTCAGGGCCACGGTGGCGAAGATGCTCAGGGTAATCCAAGGCTTGATTACCTTGCGGCAGCACAGGTACACGAAACCGGCCAGGAGCGCCAGGGCGCACACCTCACCGGCGCTGCCGCCCAGGTTGGCGAACAGCAGGTCCTTGTAGTTGTATGCAGCCGTAAGATCCTGCACGGAAGCACCCTGCAGCAGGCCTTCCTGGATAGCACCCAGCGGCGTGGGACCGGAAACGGCATCGACACCGAACAGGCCCTGCGGCTGGTTCCAGGTGGTCATATAAGTCGGGAAAGAAACCAGGAGGAACACACGGCCCACCAGGGCAGGGTTCCAGATATTCTGTCCCAGACCGCCGAAGGTCATCTTGGCAACGCCGATGGCCACCACAGCGCCAATGAAAATCACCCACCAGGGCGTGGTGTACGGCACGTTCAGCGCCAGGAGAATACCCGTAATGACGGCCGACCAGTCGCCGATGGTCGACGGCTGTTTAAGCATGTACTTGGTAATGGCCCATTCCAGCAGCACGCAGGAGGCCACACTCACGCCCAGCACCAGCAGTTCCTGCCAGCCGTAGAAGACCACGGAGCAGATAACGGCCGGGATAAGGGCAATCACCACATCCAGCATCAAGGACTTGGTAGAGACCTTGGAATGGATATGGGGAGAAGGAGATACTAATAACTTGCTCATAGTCTTTTACTTTTTAGCAGCTTCTGCAGCGGCCTTGGCGGCAGCCGCACGGGCGCGGATGGCGCCCAGAACAGCGCCCTTGCCCACGCGGATGTTGTCCAGCAGCGGGATTTGGGCGGGACAGGAATACAGGCAGCAGCCGCACTCGATGCAGTCCTGCGCGGCGTTGGCCTCACAGGCGTCCCAATCCTGGGCCTTGGAGAGCTTGTTCAGCAGGAACGGCTCCAGACCCATGGGGCAGGCATCGGCACATTTGCCGCAGCGGATACAGTTGGTTTCCGGGGCGCGGCGGGTCTGCTTTTCGGTGAGGAAGAGCAGGGCGCCGGTACCCTTCACCGTAGCGGCCTGGAGGTTGGCAATGGCACGGCCCATCATGGGGCCACCGCTGATCACCTTGGCAGCATCGGCAGGAATTCCACCCAGGAAATCGATGATATACTGCAGCGGAGTACCCACACGCACCAGCAGGTTGGCCTGCTTGGGGAAGCACTCGCCCGTTACGGTAACGGAATTGTCCACGATGGGTTTGTTCTTTTGCACGGCGTCGTACACGGCCAGGGCGGTGGCGACGTTCTGCACCACGGCACCCACGCTGATGGGCAGGGCACCGGAACCCACCTGACGGTGCATCACAGCGTCGATAAGCTGCTTTTCACCGCCCTGCGGATACATCATCTTCATCACCATCACGTCCATGTCCTTGTAACCCAGCTTGGCGATGACCTCGCGGATATGGGCAATGGCCTCCGGCTTGTTTTCTTCAATGGCGATGGTGCAAGGTACGCCACCCATGGCCTTCTGCAACAGGACGGCACCCACCACCACCTGCTCGCCTTTCTCCAGCAGGGTGCGGAAGTCCGAAGTGAGGTACGGCTCGCATTCACAGCCGTTGATAATCACGCGCTCGCACTTGGAGCCCGGAGGCGGCGAAAGCTTCACATGCGTGGGGAAGGTAGCACCGCCCAGACCCACAACGCCGCCCAGACGGACTTTGTCGATAATGGCCTTGGGATCGTCCGGAATGGCGGTTACCAGGGTTTCGCTACGGTCGATGGTATCAACCCATTCGTCACCCTCCACGGCAATCTCAATGTGCGTGGAAGGACGGCCGGCGAGGTCTGCCCGCGGAGCGATGGATTTCACCGTACCGGAGACGGAGGAGTGGATGAACGCACCCACAAATCCGCCGGGCTGGGCAATTACCTGGCCCACTTTCACTTTGTCGCCCACGGCCACGCAGGGCACCGACGGAGCGCCGATGTGCTGGGCCACGGAAATGTACACGGTAGGGGCGATGGGAAGCGGCTGGATGGCGCACTCCCGGGAGATTTTGCTGTCGTGCGGGTGTACGCCGCCGATACTGAATGTATGCTTACTCATTGGTAGCCTCCTTCTTTACAGGTTCTGCTGCAGCCTTGGCGGCTTCGGCGGCCTTGGCAGCCTCCGCTGCCTCTTTGGCCTTCTGCTGACGGACTTTGATGCGCTCCTTGACGGCATCCTTGTCCAGCGGCTTGGGGAAGTTCACGCCATGGATGGCGCCGGTAGGACACATGGCCTCGCACTCGCGGCACAGTTTGCACTTGGCCGGGTCGATATAAGCCACATTGCCCTCCACGGTGATAGCCTCGTGCGTACAGGTCTTGGCGCAGATGCCGCAACCGATACAGGCGTTGGCGCAGGCCTTCTTGGCGACGGGGCCCTTCTCCTTGTTCACGCAGGAGACAAACTCACGCATGCCGCGCGGCCCCATCGGCCTGAGCTCGATGATACGCTTGGGGCAGGCCTTCGTACAGGCACCGCAGGCGGTACACTTCTCCTGGTCCACCACCGGAAGACCGGTGACGGGATCCATGGAAAGCGCGCCGAACTGGCAGGCCGCCACGCAGTCTCCGCAACCCAGGCAGCCATAAGCGCAACCCGTGTCGCCGGTGTACAGCAGGGACTTCACATAGCAGGAGGCATATCCGTCGTATTCGTTCACCTTGGGGCGAGCCTCGCAGGTGCCGTTACAACGGACGACGGCCACCATGGGAGCCTTGGCCTTAACCTCGTACCCCAGGATAGCCGCCACCTTGGCCATGGTGTCGTTGCCGCCCACCGGACAATAGTTGTTGTCCAGGTTGGGAGCCTTTACCGCAGCCTCTGCAAACGCACGGCAGCCGGCAAAGCCGCAACCACCGCAGTTGGCACCGGGCATAGCCTTTTCCACCTCGTCGATGCGGGGATCTTCCTCCACCTTGAAGCGCTGGGCCACCAGGTACAGGACGAGCGCCAGCAACAGACCGAGGACGGTCACCACTGCGATTGTCCAAATAAATGCATTCATAATTTATCCTTTTATTGTGAAAATATATTCATTCTTGAGCTTGTCCCTGAAAAGGTACAGGAGCAGGTAATACAGGCCGATGGCGACCAAGGCGCAAATGCCCGTAACCACCTCACCTACATGCAGGGCCGACAGCAACAGCACCACGGCAAGCAGCACCAGCAGCGGGATGAAATAGGCCAGCCACACGGCCTTCATGCCCATGGAGGCCTTGAGCACCACCTCCACCTCGTCGCCAACCCCATAAAACGCATACGGGTCCGTAGGAACCTCCACCGTTTTCTCCGCCAGGTCCGACATGCCGCACAGGCCGGCCGCATGGCACTGCGAGCAGGCCCCATGTTGCAAAATAGCCACCGTAGTTACCTGCGGTGTCATTTTTACGACCTTACCCTTATGCGCTACTTCCTCTTTCATGGCTTAAAATCCTTTAACCAGCACCAGCAGGCGCCTACACGGAGCGGTGCCATCACGGCCAGCGGGACGTAATACCCATCGTCCGAGAACCAGAACTTGACTTCCTGGTCTCCTTCGAACATGGCACCGGACACCACCGAGCAGGTGAAGAGCAAGGCATTCCGTTTGCCCATTTTGCGTACATTGATCTTCTCGCGTCCACGATAGGTAAGGATGATGTCGAAGACAGTATCGTCGATGGCGAAACTCAAATCGTATTTTTCTCCCGCGTTCATGCGGGACAGGTCCATGGTGCGAAGGTAGTAGATGAGCGCCGGCAGGTCGTATGCGCACTCGTGCAGGGGAATCTCGTAATGCTCTTCTCCCCTGTTGTTGAAATTCACGTCGGCGTGGATAACGTTGTTGGGCCAGTCGTAGTTATAATCGTTGGTGGCCGTGTACCCGCCCTCGTAGGTGTCGCGGGTGAATTTAACCGGCTTCAGGTCCTTGATGGTCATCCAGCTGTGGAAGTCTTCCCGCATCTTGAAGAAAAGGTCGAAGAACGGGGCCGATTTTACCCTGAAGTTCACATGGAACGCAGGCTCCCCGTTGAACCGCAACGAATCCAGGTCCACAAAGGCCTGGCCCACTTCGGTATTCACCGCACCCCACTTGTACATGAGGCTGAGGGTAATGCGCTCCCCGTCCCGGAAAGGGTACTCGCTTCTGGTGGGGATGCATCCTCCGCCTTGCCCGTTAACGGTAACGGATATGAACAAGCTGAGTATGAGGAGCTTCCAACGCATCTTTAGAATTCGCTTTGTGCGTCGAAGTCGTAATGGGAAGAATCTCCGGCGGCGGGCTCGTTGGCCGCGCTGGCCACCGGTCCCCGCTGGGCGTACATATCCAGGCTCTGGTCCGGCTCCACAAATTTCACCTGACCGGCCTTGTACTTCATTTCGATGTCACAGACCTCGCCGTTACGGTGCTTGGCTATGACAATAATGGCTTTTTCCTTGTCCTCCGGATTGTCGCTCATGCCCACGAAGTCCGGACGGTGGATGAAGATGACCATATCGGCATCCTGCTCGATGGAACCGGACTCACGGAGGTCGCTCAGTTGCGGCTTGCCGGTGCCGCCCGT
>CAMKSQ010000041.1 GCA_946415475.1 uncultured Bacteroidales bacterium | reverse complement strand
CAGTGGCCTCCCGCTGTGCTTTAACCACCCTCCCCGGTCCCCGTTAAAGCACACCTACCCCCATCTGAGCGCCCTCAGTAGCCTCTCGCCGTGCTTTAACGCCCGGTAGGTCCCGTTGCTGCCACGTTTTGGCCCCTTCATGCGCCACTGGCGGACCTTCTGGCCCGCCAATGCTACGTTTTCGCCCGTTTTCGTGCCCGTGGCGGTCCTCCTCGCCTTCGAAGGTCCATGGCCTGGACCCTCAGCGCCTGTTGTGAAAGGCTGGGCTGGTCGTTAACACCCTGATTATCTGTTGCTTACGTAAAATCCTCGGCGCAAATGGAGCCGAGGATTATTAGGATTATACTGATTTTCAGCCACTTAGCAACCAGCGAAAGTCGGCCTGGTGCGACAAGGCGGGATTAGGCGTGCCTTTCCCTTTACCAGAGGAAATTGTTGAAGGGATAGCGGCCGGCGTGAATTTCCGCAACAATCTTGTAGAGGTCGTTGCGGAGTTTTTCGATGCCGATCTTCTCCCGTGCGCTGATGAAGATGCACGGCGTTTTTTCGCTGGCGATCCAGCTGCTCTTGAGCTCCTCCAGGGTGCGGTTGATGGGCTGTTTGGGCGTGAGCGAGAACTCGTCGTAGGGTTCGTAGGTGTAGGCATCGACCTTGTTGAACACCACGTACACCGGCTTGTTGGCGGCACCAATGTCCCGCAGGGTCTGTTCCACCACCTGCATCTGCTCCTCGAAGTCCGGGTGTGAGATGTCTACCACGTGCACCAGCACATCGGCCTCACGGACCTCGTCCAGGGTGCTCTTGAAAGCCTCCACCAGCTGGGTGGGCAGCTTGCGGATAAAGCCTACGGTGTCGCTCAGCAGGAACGGAACGTTCTCAATCACCACCTTCCGGACGGTGGTATCCAGGGTGGCAAAGAGCTTGTTCTCCGCAAAGACGTCGCTTTTGGCCAGTAAGTTCATGAGGGTGCTCTTCCCCACATTGGTATAGCCCACCAGGGCCAGGCGCACCAGGGAACCGCGGTTGCCTCTCTGCGTGGCCATCTGCTTATCGACCTTCTTGAGGTCCTCCTTGAGCTTGGAGATGCGCTGCTTTACGATACGGCGGTCGATTTCAATCTGGGTTTCACCCATACCGCCGCGGGTTCCCATGCCGCCGCGCTGCCGTTCCAGGTGGGTCCACATGCCCGCCAGACGGGGCAGCATGTAGTTGTAATGGGCCAGCTCTACCTGCATTTTGGCGTAGGAGGTTTTGGCCCGCTGGGCAAAGATTTCCAGAATAAGGGATGTCCTGTCGATAACGTCCGAGCAGGCAATCACCTTCTCGATGTTGCGCTGCTGCATGCCCGTGAGTTCATCGTCAAAAATTACGTACTCTATCTCGTTCTCCTGGCAGTATTCCTTGATTTCCTCCAGCTTTCCCGGGCCGATATACGTGGCCTTGTCCGGGCGGTCCAGGCGCTGGGTGAAGAATTTATCGCCCTCTGCGCCGGCGGTTTCCGCCAGGAACTTCAACTCTTCCAAATACTCCTGCACTTTGCGCTCGCCACCTTTTTCCAGGATGACGCCCACAAACACGGCTTTATTAGTCTTGAATTCGCTCATAGACTACAAAGGTACGAAAAATGAGATTGCTGGTCAAGCCGACAATGACGTCATGCCCGGCAATTAAAGCACACCACTGTGGCATAGAAGGGAGTCAGGTAGGGGTAGGTGTGCTTTAAGTGGGGTGTAAAAGGGTGGTTAAAGCACAGGATGGTGGCCAGGAGGGGGTCCAGGGCGGGGTAGGTGTGCTTTAAACGTGTGTAAAGGGGAAATGTATCCAGGTACCTGTCATTCCGCGCGAAGACGCGGAATCTCCTGTCTGGTCCTTGTGGTCGTGATTGTTAACTTGTTGTATATCAGTATTTTAATGTATAATCCTCGTTCAAAATTTGAACGAGGATTAGTGTGTAAGTTGTTGTGTAACAAGTAATTAGGTGTCACATCCGGGGCGCCGTCATGCCCGGCTCCGACCGGGCAATCCACTGTTATTCCGAGCGAAGCCGAGGAATCTCCCGACCGGGCATCTAGCCGAAATACTGCAAAGTACGGAGCATCTCGAAGATAAGGTCCAGGTAGTCGCTGGAGGTGTGGTCCCAGCGGAAGCCCAGGCGGTGCAGCACCTGCATGGTGTAGGCGGTGGAAGGCACGGTTTCTACGCCCTCCGTTTCCGCAGCGGACTGCTGGTAGGCCACCAGCGGTGCCATGATGCGCGTTTTGGCAGGGTCTGCGTTGGCTTCCTCTACGCGGCGTGCAAATTCGGAAGACTCCACGTACTCCAGCGGTTTGCCGTCAATCTTCTCCAGACGCACCAGAATATCGTCCATGGGGATAAGGTGGTTGTTGGAGACGTTGAAGACGCAGTTTTCCAGCGGGGTACGGGCGAGGAGCACCATGGCGTGGGCTGACTGGTCGATGGGCGAGAATTCCATCTGTCCTTCCAGCAGCTGGAACGGGCAGGCGCCCAGCATCTTGAAGGCCTTCAGGCGGCCCATGGAGGCGTTGGCGTTCAGGTTCACCTGGAATTCGCCGTCCTCTGCGCGGGGCGACAGGTTGCCGGCACGCAAGATCTTGGCTTTCAGGCTTCCGGCCACCATGTGCTCCAGGATATAACGTTCCGCCAGGAACTTGGAATGGACGTACTGGTTGTCCGTCAGCTGGCCGAAGAAGAGCATCTGCTCCGTGAGAGTGCCGGGTACATAACCCGGGGTGAGACCACCTACGCTCTCAGTGGAGACGTGTACCAGATAGGCGTTGTTCCGCTCGCACAGGGCTACCAGGTTCTTGACTCCGCCGTAGTTGATATCCTCGATATCGGTTCCTTTGGAGAAGTGCTTCACATTGGCGGCACAGTTGAATACGGTGTCGATTTGCGTGAGCGGCTCCAGGGTCTGCGGCTGGGTAATGTCTCCCTCGACGGGCCTGATACGCGTTCCCACGAGCTGGCGGTAATCCTTCTCGAAGTAGTACACCAGCATTTCCCGCAGGCGGCGCTCCGGAGAAACGCTGCCCTTGGACCGGAGCAGGCACCAGATGGTGGTGTCCGGACCGGTGCTTTCGATGAGCTCCTTGAGCAGGTGTATGCCCAAAAAGCCGGTGGCGCCGGTGAGGAGGATATTGCGTCCCAGGTGCATGCGTTCCCCGTTCAGGAACGATTCCAGCGTATTTTTGGACAGCAGAGTGTCGATGGCGGAATAGTCATAGTCCGTAATGTTGCTGTCCTGCTCCTGCACCGCCACGTCTCCCGTAAGGAAGGCCGCGAGGGCACGGGCCGACGGGTGCGAGAACACGTCCGAATAGGCGAAATGCAGCCCCTGCTTTTCCGCGCTCACCATCACGTTGGTGACCATGAGCGAGGAGCCTCCCAGGTCAAAGAAGGAGTCTGTGGCGCTCACGCGTTCCATGCCCAGGATATCGGCAAAGATGGCGCAGAGGGCCTTTTCCGTTTCTCCCACCGGGGCGACATACTCGTCCATGGAGGTGGGAACGACCTCCGGCAGGGCCTTGCGGTCCACCTTCTGGTTCACGTTGAGCGGAATCTTGTCCAGCTGCATCCAGGCGGCGGGCACCATGTACGAGGGCTTGCGCTCGCGGATGAATTCGCCGGCGGCTTTGGGGTCGAAGGTGCCTTCCGCCACCACGTACGCGGCCAGGAACTTGCCACCGGACGGGGCGTCCAGCGCCTGGACGGTGACGTCTTTCACGCCCGGGAATTCCTGCAGGACGCCTTCCACTTCCTTGAGCTCGATACGGAAGCCGCGGATCTTGACCTGACGGTCTTTTCGACCCACGAATTCGATATTTCCATCGGCCCGGTACCGCACGATATCACCGGAGTGGTACATGCGCGTGCCCGGCTTGAAAGGATTGTCCACAAAGCATTCGGCCGTCTTTTCCGGGTTGTTGAGGTAGCCGCGGCCCACACCGGCACCGCTGATGAGCAGTTCGCCGGCGGCACCTACAGGCAGGCGACGCATGTAACGGTCTGTCACGTACAGCGGCATATTGCTGACGGGATGGCCGATAGGAATGTTCTCTTCCCGCTCCTTCACGTGGAAGATGGTGGAGAAGATGGTGCATTCCGTGGGGCCGTAACCGTTGTAGAAGGCATAGGACGGCGGCGGCATGGAAATGAGTTTTTCGCCGCCCACGCTCAGGTGCTGGAGGATGGGATTGTCCGGGAAATTCCGGGCATACATCACGCCCACCTGGGTGGTCATGAAGCTGTGGGTAACGCCATTGTCGATAAGGAAGCGGTTCAGGGCGCCAAGGTCGTGCCGGACGTCCTCCGGAATGATACAGACGCAGGCGCCGCTGGTCAGAGCCGGATACTGGTCCATCATGTTGGCGTCGAAGCCGTAGCTGGCGAAGGCCGCCACTTTGTCTCCGGGCTTGAGGTTGTAGTAGTCCCGGTACCAGGCGCAGAAGTTCACCAGGTTGCGGTGCTCCAGCATGACGCCCTTCGGCGTTCCGGTGGAGCCGGAAGTGTACAAGAGGATGTACAGGCTCTCCGGCTTGGGAGATTTCTCGGCTACGCTCGAAATGACAGGGGCATCCTTAGCGAGCGGAGAAGTCTCCAGCTCCGCGGTGGTGAGCACGGGACCCGTGTAGTCCCCTACCAGCGGGAGGAGTTCTTTATCGGCAATGAGGAGCTTGGCCCGGGAGTCCTGAATCATGAAGTTGAGGCGCTCCGGCGGGTAGGAAGGATCCAGCGGCTGATAGGCGCAGCCGGCCTTCATGGCGGCCAGGGAGGCCTTGGTCATCCAGGCGTTGCGGTTGATCAGGACGGAGACTACTTCCTCCTCCTTAAGGCCGTAGGAAAGGATCTTTGCGGCCAGAGCGTCCGTATAATCGTCCAGCTCCTTGTAGCTGATGGTTTTTCCGTCGAAGAGCACGGCCGGGGCGTCTGGGGTGGCCTTGGCCTGTTTCCGGAACAAATCCACGACGGTGAGGCTCAGGTCCACTTCCTGGGTGTAGTCGTTGAAGCTGTCCAGTTGCTGGAGGCGCTCCCCATCGACAAACGGAATTTCCGTGAGCGGGACATTTTTCATAAGGCCCCGCACCACGCACTCCATGGCGTCTGCGAAGGACTGGATGAGCGGTTCCGAGTACAGGCTGCTGTCGTAGGCCAGGGCCAGTTCCGGGGCTTCCTCCGTTCCTTCGATAAAGATGCTCAGCGGGAACTTGGGCGTATCCTGTGTAACAAGCTCGTCCTCAAGCGCTTGGCCGTTAATGGTGTACTTTTCGACGAGTCCCACCTGGTAGGCCAGCATGACGGCCGGATGGAAGTCATAGGCCGATGCCACGCGGGCGAAAGGATAGTTCTGGTAAGAGAGCGTGGTGGCAAAGTTGCGGTCCGTCTCCCGGAGGAAGTCATCGGCCTTCTGGTCCCCTACCTCTCCGGAGAGGGCCATGGTGTTGACGAACATACCAAAGGTATCGGCACAACGCATGTCGCTGCGGCCGTTGGCCACGGTGCACATGTAGATTTTCTGCTGGCCGCTGAATGCGCCGATGGTGACATAGGCGGCGCCCAGGAAATAGCTGGCCGGGGAGATGCCCAGTTGATGGCAGCGGGCCATGACGTCTGCGCCAATCTTTTTGCGGAGCCAGATTTCGTGGCCCACTTCATCTTCCAGAGGTGTTTTGTCCGGAATGACACCGGTTTCGTCCTCCTTGCCGGCAATCTGCGCGGCGAAGAAGGCCTCCGCCTCCTGGAATTCGGCGCTGTCCTGGTAGGCTTTCTGGTCCCGGGCGTAGCTGAAGTAGGTATAGTTCTCTTTTTCAGGCGCTTTACCCTCCAGGGCGGCGGTAAGCTGGGCCAGGAACAGGTCGTAGGAGTGGCCGTCGAAGATGAGGTGGTGGAAATCGGCCATCAGGCGCAGTTTGCCCGGCGTTTGGACCAGGGTGAGCCGATACAGCGGACCGGAAAGGTCGTATGGCTGCATGAAGGCTTCTTTCAGGGCCTCGTATTCTTCTTCCTTACCCAGCTTGACACAAGGGATTTCCTCTTCTGGCCGGGCGGGCACAAGATACACTTTTCCGTCCTTTTGCTCCAGGCGGGCGGTAAGGGCGGGATGGGCCTCCAGGATATCCATAAGGGCCTTTTTAACAGCCCCCACCTGCGTTCCTTTCGGGAACGTGAGGATGCACGGCAGGTTGTAGGCGGTGGACGAAGGGTTCCTTACGCAGTCCAGGTACAGACCGGTTTGCTGGAAGGTGAGTTCCTGGGGCTGATCCTCCGTGCTTTCCGGAGTTTCCTCCTCCTTCTTGTCCTTGGACAGGAGGAGTTTAAGAATATCGTTTTCGATGCTTTGCAGGCTGGCGGTCTTGGGGAAGCTGTTCATGTCCGGCTCCAGGCCGTAACGTTTGTACAGTTCCGTAGCCAGGCGCAGGGCACCCAGGGACGACAAGCCGCTGTAGTAGAGGGGCTCGGTGAGGCCGAAGCCGCCAATGCCCACGCTCTCCTTGATTAGGTCGCTGATTTGCTCTTCCAGCATGTTCAGCGGAGCCACGTGTTCCTCCTGCTTGCGTTCCTGCGGTTCCGGCTTTGGCAGGGCCTTTACGTCCACTTTCTGGTTCACGTTCAGCGGAATGGCCTCTATCTGCATGGTGACGGCCGGGACCATATACGGAGGTTTCTTGCTGGCAATGTATTTGTCCAGCTCCTGGATGTCGATTTCCTTGGGACTGACGATGTATGCGGCTAGGAACTTGCCTGCGCCTACGCCGGGCTCGTCAAAGGCCTGCACCGTAACGTCTTTGATATCCGGGAATTCGCGGATGACGGCCTCTACTTCCTTGAGTTCGATGCGGAAGCCGCGGATTTTGACCTGTCCGTCCTTTCGGCCCATAAATTCGATTTTACCGTCTTCGCGTTCGCGGACAATATCGCCGGTGCGGTAGGCGCGGCCGTATTTGGGGTCTTTGTCAAAGGGGTTCTCCACAAAGGCTTCGGCCGTCTTGTCGGGGCGGTTCAGGTAACCCAGACCCACCTGCGTACCGGTAATCCAGAGTTCTCCGCTTTCGCCCTTGGGAACCTGCTTGCCGTCCTTCACTATGTACACCTTGATGTCCTTCATCGGCCGGCCGATAGGAATGTTCGCTTCCTGTACCTTCACTTCCTCATAAACCACATAGCAAATGGTTTCCGTGGGGCCGTAGCAGTTGAACAGGCGATAGTGCGGCAGCGGGAAGCTGGACATCTTTTCGCCGCCGGTGTACATGGTTTTCAGGCCCTTGCAGTCCGGATAGTTGATGGCAAACTGGGTGGCCACCTGGGTGGTCATGAAGCAAGCGGTAATGCCGTTGGCTTCGAAGAAATCGTGCAGGGCGGGAAGGTTGAGCCGGATATTCTCCGGAATCACATAAAGGGTACCGCCGCTGACGAGGGCTCCGTACAAGTCGGACACAAAGGCGTCAAAACCAAAGCTGGCATAGGCCGTTATATGGGAGCTGGCATCCAGGCCCATCACTTCGATATGGTGGCTGCAGAAGGCATAGATATTCTTGTGTACCAGCATACAGCCTTTGGGCGTGCCCGTGGTGCCGCTGGTGTACAGGAGAATGAACAAATCGTCTTCCTGCGGCTGGGCCTTGGGCGTTCCGGGATGCAGTTTCCGGATATCGCTGGTCTTAATGACCGGCCCCTTGTACTCTTTCAGGATAGGAAGGAGTTCTTCATCGGCCACCAGTATTTTGGCATCCGCGTCCTTCATCATGAATTCCAGGCGCTCCGGCGGGTAGGACGGGTCCAGCGGGAGATAGGCGCAGCCGGCCTTGAGGGCGCCCAGGGGGGCCAGCATCATATATTCGTTGCGGCCCAGCAAAATGCCCACTACACTCTTTGGTGGAACCTGGGATTCAATATAAGCGCCGAGGTTATCGGAAAGTTTATCTACTTCTCCGTAGCTTAAACGCGTATTCTCATAGACCAATGCCAGATGTTCCGGGCGGGACTTTGCGTGCTCGCGGAAGGCATCCAAAACCGTGTTACAAGAAGTGTGGCTCATGTTTTTATCTTTTATTCTTACAAAGTTAAAATTTTCAATCGATTTTTAATGTTTTGAGTTGTCAAAAACAAATGATAACTTTACAGTTTGATATGAAAAAGTTCGATTCTGGCTGGATAACCCGCATAGGGATTGTGATTGTCGCCGCCGTGCTGGTGGAGGTCATTTCCGTGGTGCAGTACCAGCGCCTCCGCAGCATGATGGGAGAAGAAGTGAATCTGCGGAGCAAGGTGGTGTTGGGCGCCATGGTCCACGAAATCGAGCACATGCTGGAACTTACGGAGATCACTCTGGCGGAGAACAAATGGGATATCATGCGCCATTTGTCCAATCCGGATTCCCTTTTTCCAGTAATGACGCGCCTGATCGACGACAATCCCAACGTGGTGGGCGGCTGCCTGGCATTCCTGCCTTATTATTATCCTTCCAAGGGCCGTCTTTTCGAGCCTTATGCCCGCAAGCTGGCGGATGGAACCATCGTCACGGAACAGTTGGCCAGCCCGGAGCATGATTATACGCAGAACGGGGAATTTATCTGGGCGATGGAGCACCTGATCCCCTTCTGGACAGACCCTTATCTTTATGGGACGGACTCTCTCTCTTATGCTACTTATAGCGCACCCATCTATGATAACGAAGGCCGATTGGCGGCTTGGTGCGGTTTGGATATCGACCTCTCCTGGTTAGGCGATACGCTCAATTCCCATCAGCCCTTTGCGTCTTCCTTCGGCCTCTTGCTTACCATAGAGGGCGACCTGGTTGCCGGACCTTCTCCGGCGCAGATTCCCCGGGAAGAAGTTTTCGAAGTGGTGGATATTGTGAACGGGCGGCTGTCTGCATCGGATTTTCCGGGTCTCGTCATCCGTAAAACGCAATTGGACAAGGAGCCTTATTGGCAGTTGATCCAGGTGCATAAGACGGAAGAGATTTACAGGCGAATGACCCAAATGCGACATCAGCACATTCTCTTTATGTTGCTGGGTCTGGCCATCCTGTCCTTCATGATTAACCGCTACGCCCGTAACGAGCGCAAGTTGCGGGAGGCGTCTGCAGAGCAGGCACGGATTGGTGGAGAACTGGAGGTTGCGCGGGATATCCAACAGCAGATGCTTCCCAAGGTGTTCCCTTCCTATATTTACGGAACCCAGGAACCGGCGCTGGAAGTGGGCGGAGACCTGTACGATTTCTATATCCGCGACGGCAAGCTCTTCTTCTGTATTGGTGATGTGAGCGGAAAGGGCGTTCCTTCCGCCATGCTCATGTCCATGATTCATTCGCTCTTCCGCGTGGTTTCCCGGAAGGAAGAGAACCCTTCCCAGATTCTATGGACCCTGAACAATCAGCTTTGCGCCGGCGACGATAACAATATGTTTGTGACGTGCTTCGTGGGCTGCCTGGACTTATATACCGGCAAGCTCAACTATGCCAATGCCGGGCACGACAAACCTTTCCTCCTGACTACATCGGCCTCTATCCTGCCGGTTAAGGCCAATCTGCCTTTGGGTGTTTACCCGATGACGGAGTTTGAGCTTCAGTCGATGACCCTCTCCCCCGGCACCACCCTTTTCCTTTACACGGACGGGCTTACGGAGGCCAAAAACAAGGAGCACAAGGCCTTGGGTCGGGAACGGGTGCTGCAAGTGCTGGAAGCTTGCCTGGCAAAGGGCACGGATACGCCCGAGGACCTGGTGGGCGCGTTGAGTGCGGAGGTACATAGTTTTGCCGGCGGGCGCTCCCAGAGCGACGATCTTACCCTCCTTTGCATCCGCTACCAGCCGGGAGACAACCTACGCAAGCAAATAACGCTGGGTAACAACACGGAAGAAGTTACCGCCCTTAGCGATTTCGTCAAAGATTTCCTGGGCCAGATAGAGATGGAGCGACGGGTTGCGGCCGGACTTCGCCTGGCACTGGAGGAGTCCGTGGTGAATGTGATGAATTACGCCTATCCTGCCGGAGAGCATGGAGAGGTTACGGTTTATGCGGACAGCAATTATAAAGAGGTACGGTTCACGGTGGTGGATGCCGGTTTCCCCTTCGACCCTACTGCCGTTTTGTCTGCAGATACAACGCTGGATGTCCAGAACCGGCCCATCGGCGGCCTGGGCATTCACCTCACGCGGAAGATGGTAGATTCCATTTCCTACAGCCGCAAACACGGATTCAATGTATTAACTTTAACCAAATCCATATCATGACAACACGAGTAGAAGAATTGGACGGCAAGTTTGTCGTTACTTTCAGCGGTGAGTTGGATACCGCTGCGGCAGCAGAGACGGAAAAAGCCCTGGCTCCGGTTTTGGAAAATTTGGGCAAGGACATTGTCTTTGACTGTACGGAATTGGAGTACATTGCCTCCAGCGGGCTTCGTCTCTTGCTGAGTGTCCTGAAAAAGGCGCAGGCAGCGGGTGCCCATGTAGTCCTGAAAAACGTGAACGACGTGGTGAAGGATGTGCTGGATTTAACCGGCTTCGTCGCCCTTTTTGATATTGAGTAAATGGTATCCTACTTTAACGAAGATATTAACTTTCCCTTTAAGGAAAAACGCCTTACTTCCCGTTGGCTCAAGTTTGTGGCCGAGAGCGAAGCAAAGCGGCTGGGTGACATCTCTGTAATATTCTGCTCCGATAATTATATTCTGGATGTCAATATAAAATATCTGAAACACGATTATTACACAGATATCATCACTTTTGACTACTGTGAGGGAAATCGTCTGAGCGGAGACCTCTTTATCAGCGTGGATTCCGTGCGGGAAAACGCCTCTTTTTATGGTGTCGAGTTTGCCGATGAGCTCAATCGTGTTATCGTCCACGGTGTGCTGCACCTGATCGGCTACGACGACCACACGGAGGAAGACATTGCCGTGATGCGCGCCAAGGAGAACTATTACCTCTCGCAGCGTTCCAACGTATGAACAATCGTTTCGATGTCATTGTGATCGGTGGAGGCCATGCCGGCTGCGAAGCGGCGATGGCTGCTGCCAATATGGGCTCTTCGGTGCTCTTGCTTACCCCGGATTTGAACGGGTTGGCCAAGATGAGTTGCAACCCGGCGGTGGGCGGCATTGCCAAAGGACAGATTGTCCGGGAGATCGATGCCCTTGGTGGTTACTCCGGTTTGGTGACGGACGCCGCGACGCTCCAGTTCCGCATGCTGAACCGTTCAAAAGGACCGGCTATGTGGAGTCCGCGTGCACAATGCGATAAACAGCTCTTTTCCGCCACTTGGCTTAAATTCTTGCTAAGTAGTTGTAAATTAAGCATTTACGCGGATTTTGCGGCCGATTTTCTCTTTGAGAATCAAAAAATTTGCGCCGTTCGCACTGTTACAGGGGCAATTTTTTACGCTCAGGCCTTTATTTTGACCGCCGGCACGTTCTTGAACGGTCGCATGTACATCGGCCAGCATTCTTTCGAAGGAGGCCGGATTGGTGAAAAAGCTTCATACGGTATTTCCGATCAACTGGCTTCTCTGGGAATTCCCACCGCCCGGATGAAAACGGGCACTCCCCCGCGTATCGATTTCCGTTCGGTGGATATTTCCCGTCTGCAGCGACAGGCCGGCGATACCCAGCCGGAGCGTTTTTCTTTCCTGAATGTGCCCTCGGCGGTGCAGGAAGGCGGTTCCCAGATGGACTGCTACCTGCTGCATACCAATGAGAAGGTACACGAAATCCTTCGTACGGGCTTTGACCGCTCTCCCCTTTTCACGGGTATGATTCACGGAAAAGGCCCGCGCTACTGCCCCAGCATCGAGGATAAGCTCCGTACATTTGCCGATAAAGATTCGCATCAGCTGTTTTTGGAGCCTGAGGGACGTAATTCCCCGGAATATTACCTGCAGGGTTTTTCCTCCTCCCTCCCGCTGGAGGTACAGTTAGAGGCCATGCATGCCATTGAGGGCCTTGAAGACGCTGTAGTCTTTAAACCGGCATACGCGGTAGAATATGACTATTTTGACCCGCAGTATTTGCATTACTCCCTTCGCTCCAAGGTGGTAGAGAATCTCTTCCTGGCTGGTCAGGTGAATGGTACTACCGGTTATGAGGAAGCGGCCGCACAGGGTATTGTGGCAGGCATGAACGCCCATTTGTGGTTACAGGAGAAAGAACCGTTGGTGCTTCGTCGCGACCAGGCCTATATCGGCGTGCTCATTGACGATCTTATTAATAAAGGGGTCGATGAACCTTACCGTATGTTTACCTCCCGTGCGGAGTACCGCATCCTTTTACGCCAGGACAATGCCGACTTCCGCCTCACCGCGCTTTCGCACGACTTAGGCCTCGCCACAGAGGAGCGCTATGCTGCGATGATGCACAAGCAGGAGGCCGTGGAATCCCTCTCGGAGTTCTGCAAGAACACCAAGCTGAAGCCTACAGTTGTGAATCCATTCCTGGTGAAGATGGACTCTACTCCCCTTTCGGAGGGCAAATATTTGGAGGATTTGGTCTCTCGTCCGGAGCTAGAGTTGGGTAAATTATTAGATATTGTTCCACGTGGAACAAGGGCCGATTATTCCACGGAGGTTATAACTGCTGTGGAGGTGGCTATCAAGTATGCCGGCTATATTGAACGGGAGAAGTTGCAGGCGGAGAAGAACGCCCGCCTGGAGTATATCCGGATACCGGCGGATTTTGACTTTGATCAAATCCAGAGTCTGTCCATAGAATGCCGCCAGAAGCTGAAAAGATATAAGCCCGAGACAATTGCTAAGGCTTCCAGAATCTCCGGGGTCTCCCCCGCTGATATTTCCGTTTTATTGGTTTACTTCGGTCGCTAATCTGAAAAATTGTTCCACGTGGAACATTAAAGCTTTTGCAGGGCAGCCTTGATGATCTCTTCCACCTTTGCCGTGGGGTTCTCTTTGAGGATGGAAGGCATGACCTTGCTGATGTTGGCTTTACTGAAGCCCAGCATGGTGAGGGCGGTTGTGGCCTCGTCCACCACGGCGGAATTGTCGGCCTTGAAGATGGCTGGAGTATCCGCTCCCTCCCCTTTTGCGACCTTGTCTTTTAACTCCAAAATGAGCCTCTGGGCACTCTTGAGGCCGATTCCCTTCACACTCTTGATGCGATTGACATCTCCAGCCAGGATAGCCTGACGGATCTCATCCGAGCTAAGCGTAGAGAGCATCATGCGTGCGGATGCTACGCCTATTCCGGAAACGCCGATGAGCAGGCGGAAGAGTTCCCGCTCGTCCTTGGTGGCAAAACCGTAAAACAATTCTTCGTCTTCCCGGATGTAATGATGGATGTACGCGACGGCCTGGGTTTGCAGTTGGAAGGCCTCATAAGTCTGAAGAGAAATGAGGATACTATACCCTATTCCGTGGTTTTCCAGAATGAGCTCCGTAGGAGTTAATTCAATGATTTGTCCTTTAATATAGTCTATCATATCGCAAAATTATGTAAATTTGCAGACTTATCCAAAGATATGTTAGAGCAGATTCGTCAACAATTCCCCGCCCTTTCCGCACAGGTGTACGGCAAGCCGCTCGTGTACCTGGACAATGCGGCTACGGCCATGCGTCCGCAGTCGGTGGTGGATACCTGGACGCAGTCTGTTCTGGCGGGAAATGCCAATATTCACCGTGCCGTCCATTACCTGGCCGGCGTGGCCACAGAGGCCTATGAAGGTGCCCGTGACTGCGTTCAGGCCTTCATCAACGCCCCCAGTCGGGAAGAGATTGTCTTCACCTCCGGAGCAACAGCTGCGGTAAACTTGGTGGCCTCCTCTTTCGGAGAGGCTTTCATCCAAGAAGGCGACGAAGTGGTAGTTTCCGCTGCGGAGCATCATTCCAATATCGTCCCTTGGCAGTTGCTTTGCGAACGTAAGAAATCGGTGCTTAAGGTTCTGGATATTCATGACGATGGAGAACTGGCCGTAGAGCAGCTGGAATCGTTGCTTTCCCCGCGCACTAAAATTGTAGCTATCTCTCACATTTCCAATGTGTTAGGTCTTGTTAATCCGGTGGAAGAGATTGTCCGTATTTGCCATGCAAAGGGTGTTCCGGTGCTGGTCGATGGTGCGCAGGGTATCGTCCATGAACCCGTGGATGTACAGGCACTGGATTGCGACTTTTATGTTTTCTCCGGACATAAGCTGTATGCGGCTACGGGAACGGGTGTCCTTTATGGAAAGCGCAAGTGGCTGGACGCCATGCCTCCCTACATGGGCGGCGGCGAGATGATCAAGAGCGTGAGCTTTGCCAAAACCACCTACGCTCCCCTGCCGGAAAAGTTCGAAGCCGGTACGCAAAACTTCAACGGAGCCCCTACCCTGGTCCCGGCCATCCGCTTTGTCCAGGAAGCCCGCGCCAATGCTTCCGTGCAAAAAGAACAGGCCGCCATTACGGAATATATTTATACGAAACTAATTGAGGATGAGCGAATTACGATTTACGGAACCCCGTTTGCGCACAAGATTCCGCTCTTCTCTTTTGCCGTGAAAAATGCACACCACGAGGACCTTGCCCTCATCCTGGACAAGATGGGCATCGCCCTCCGTTCCGGACAGATGTGTGCGGAGCCGCTGATGGATCGCCTGGGAGTGACGGGGCTGCTGAGGGCTTCCTTCGGCCCGTACAATACCCTTGCGGAGGCGGAGTATTTTGTGAAGAGCCTGGAGAAGGCGATTAACATGTTAATGTAGAGATGCCCGATCAGGTCGGGCATGACGAGTGAATATGAGTTTAGAGGAAAAGAAACAGCAGGTTGTAGAGGATTTTTCCGTCTATGACGAGTGGCTGGACAAATACGAGTATCTGATTGAACTCGGAAAAGGCCTGGAGGCCTTCCCGGAGGAGAAAAAGACGGAGGAGCGGCTCATCAAGGGCTGCCAGTCGCGCGTGTGGCTGGACAGCGAGGAACGCGACGGCCGACTGTATTTCACGGCCGACAGCGACGCCATCATCACCAAAGGCATCATTTCGCTGCTCATCAGCGTGTACTCAGGGTGCACCAAGCAGGAGATTGCCGCGGACGATTTTGGCTTTGTGGCGGAGATAGGCCTAAAGGACAACCTCTCCCCTACCCGTGCCAACGGGCTGGTGTCCATGATAGAGCGGATTAAAGAGATTGCCGGTTAAGATATGGAAAAAGACATACTTACAGCAGAAGACGTTCAGGCACTGCAGCCTTTGTATGCGGCGGTGATATCGGCCCTGAAGGAAGTGTACGATCCGGAGATCCCGGTGAATATCTACGACCTGGGGCTGATTTACGAGCTCACCATCAACAAGGCGCACGAGGTGTCCATCCTGATGACCTTCACTGCACCCAACTGCCCCATGGCGGACCAGGTGATAGGGGAGGTGCAGCAGGGCGTGGAAGCCGTTCCGGGCGTCACCAAATGCACCATCGAACTCACCTTTGAGCCCGAATGGGACCGCAGCATGCTCTCGGAAGAGGCCCGCGTGGAACTGGGGCTGGATTATGAGGAGGACGATTATAGCAAGCTAAATGATTGAGATACGCTCGGCCCTCCGGGCCTCGGTATGACAGAAGAATGGAAAGAATAAATGTATATTTGGGCTTGGGCTCCAACCTGGGGGACAGGGACGTGAACCTGATGCGGGCGATGAACCTGCTGGACCAGGCGTTCGGCACGCATCCGGAGCGCATTTCCCGGATTGTGGAAACGCCCGCCTGGGGCTTTGAGGGCCCGGATTTCC
>CAMKSQ010000040.1 GCA_946415475.1 uncultured Bacteroidales bacterium | reverse complement strand
CCCTCTTGGGCCCTTTAACGGAGCCCGAGAGGGTTTTCGCTAGCCGCCTTGCCGCGTATTGCAAGGCAGCGGTTCCGTGTCCACTCAGCTGCCGCACCTGCTTATGTGCGGCAGCCTTCCTTGCCCGTGACACTTAAGTAATTGATTCTCTGCTATTCCCATGATAATCCTCGTTCATTATTTGAACGAGGATTATCAGCATCTTACTGTGTACCAATCACTTACCGATCACTCTGGGCTGTGGCCACATACAACACCTCAAAACAAGCCTGGTCAATAACACACTGTGTATCAAATACTTCCCAATAATCCTCGGCGCAAAAAGAGCCGAGGATTAAAAGCAAAATACTGATAATCAGTCGTATACTGACCAGCGAAAAACCTAGCAGGAGGACATGTAGCCATGCACCAGCTTCCACTTTCCGGCAGCCAGATCGGCCTCCTTGTACAGGAGATTGAGCATGCCGCAGTCGTAGAAGCGGAGCCCGGCGGTGTCGGAGTCAATCTGCAGGAAATTGACGCAGCCCGCCATCTCCTGCCGCACCTCCTCGAAGAAGGGGACACCCAGGAGTTTGGTGCAATCGGCACCCTCCTCACAGGCCTCAAAGGTCATTTTCAATGCAGGCTGGGTGAGCGGCTGGTCCTCGTCATCGACAAGAATGGCGCTGCGGAACGTCTCCATATTGATGGCCTTGGTATATTTGACGACCACCATTTTCCGCCCCCATTCGCCCAGGCCGTTGTGGTACGGGGCGTCATAGTCCAGATACTCGTCGATAGCCGCAAAAACATACAACATCCCCTGATGCGGCAGTTTCCCCTCCGGATCCAGCGGAGCAATGTCTTCGCAGTCAATCTGGCATACGAACGTAAGAGGGTAGTCGAAAGTTTCCCCATCCTCCGTCACTTGCACGGTGGGGTATTCCATATCGGCAGGAAGGTCCGGGTCCCCCCACCACTTGGAGCTGCAGAAAAGTTCCGTCTCCGTTTCCTGTAAGTTAATCTTGATGGCCATAGGTCGATAGTTTGTGCGAAGATAACAATTTTCGTCGAGAGTCGATAATATCGTCCTCCAAAAAGATTTGCGAAGGTCGGCAGGATTGGTTATCTTTGTAAGAATTGAAACTAATAACAGTCACAAAAATGGCAGAATTCAAAGACTATAATCACATTTTGATACAGCTCTGAAAATGGATTTTGTCTTTGAAGGTAATATTACCATCTCGACGCTATTTCTGCTAACTGATTAAAAATATCAATGTTTGATTGGAAGGGATTGGGTTGGTGCGTATGTGCCTGCCATTGTTTGGAGAGATTTTCCACCAAGCTTTCTGTCTGTCCTTTTACTATTTCCTGAAGCGGGACTATCCTGTCTAATGTGGGTTGCCGAAGGGCGTCTTTAATGGCACGTCCCAGGTGCCGAACATCACTGTCGGACTCAATAAGCCGGAAGATTTCACTGGTTCCTCCGGATTGGATATCCTTCTCAGCAAAGAGCATGGTCTCAGTGTCCGCCAGGCTATATTTTTCCCAGAGGCCAGGATGCCGCGCCAGAGTCTGGATGGAAGTATAAATGACAAGCTCGGAGAAGAAATCGCTATAAGCACTCCTGTAACGCTGGTGAATGCGTGCGGGATGCTGGTATCCCTGTAATCCTTTGATGTCGTCCGGGATTCCGTCCAAGCCCAGGACATAAAGGCTGTCATAATCGACAAGGACAAGGGAGCCATCGGGGCGGACAAGTATATTGCCATGCTGAAGATCGCCGTGCGATATGCCTTGTTCATGTAGTTCCCCGGTCATTACAAGGAAAGACTTGGCAAGACTCTCCAGTACGGCTGGTCTGGACAGGTTGTCTGCAATGTACTTCTTCATCGGCATGGCTTCCACCCAGTCCATCAGAATGACAGGCTGTGGCCCTTTTGCCGTGAGGATAGCGTTCTCGCAGTACTTGTAATCCACAAAATACGGGAGATCGAATCCTTTAATCCGGTCCGCGATGTTTTTCAGGTACTGCTGGACTGTATCCACCGGCGTATGCCAGCAGCGTACCGCGTATTTACGCCTTGCCGTCTCATAAGGATACACCACACAGAACCCGCCGGCGTATCTGAGCAGTCTGCCGTTCTTCTGCACGGGATGTCCTCCCTGCAGTTCGGGTGCCTTCACCATCTGGGGTACTACGATGGCGGCGGAATAATCTTCAATGCCGGCTACCATACCCATTCCTCCTGTCGTTTAAAGCACTCACCAGGCTGAACGAATACATGGTCCTCGCTCAGCCACCAGTAATCATCCGTTACTACTACCATCGTGGTATCGTCATTGTGCATTCCGTCCTTCCGCCAGTACTGGACCAGGACCTTGAATTCATCCGCGGACTCCACGCTTAACAGTTCCCGGATACGGGCAGTCTCTTCCCGCTTCCCTTTAATTGAGGCAAGGAATGCGCCCAGCGCGTCTGTAACGAGCAGCAGGGTTTTTGGGGGCTCTTCCGGGAGATTCCAATTGCCAGTGATGGTTCTGACCTCGCCCTTACCCGGTTTTTCCGGGTTGGAGTCGAAGTAGTCAGGGTAGTTGTCAAACTGGTCCATCGAGGAGTAGATCTCCTTGATATGGTCGCCTTCCAGTTCCACCAGGCAGCTGTCCCCAAGAATATCGCAGGACCACTTGCCTCCTACGCCTACTCGGAGTCCAACCAGCGTTGCTCCGGCAGAAGCGCCGGTTGCCAACATGCTCTCAGACCTCCACGGCTCCCTCCCAAGGGCGCGCCATTCTTCCAGCCTTTTCCGGACCTTTTCCATCCAGAACGGAGCCAGCGCCTGCACGTTCTCTCGAGTCGGGAACCAGTCCCTCTCCGCCGTATACCGGTCGGCAAGAATCTCTGCCCAATACTTTGGGAAGAGGGACTGGCTCATTCCGTCGCTCACCGCCACAGATCCCGTCGCAGGATTGATACTGAAACGGTCCTGGCAGTCAGCTACGGACTCGGCTTCCTTTTGAGTTATGAAGGCACGTGCTCTCATTACTTGATGTCTCCCAAACCTTTGCTGGAACCGAAGTCAATTAGGGATACAAGCTGCACTCCGTCCGCTTCAAAGATACAGCCGCGAGAACCGTCCTTCAACGGAAGGTCGTTCTTGGCAGCGGCAGCGGCGTATGCCTGGGGCACTTCACTGGAAATGTTGAAGATAAAGCGTGCTTCGTCGGAGCTGCCTTCCTGCACTTCAGACGGGAACACCAGGTTGGCACCGGCCTTTTTGATGAGGGCGTTGAAAAGGAGCACGTTGCCGTCCTCGCACTTGAGACCCATCAGTTGCTTAGCCACTTGAGTGGTTTCGTCCATACAGCCTTCCACAGTCTTGTAGTCGTAGTACGGTGCTCCGTCGGAGATGTTGATGACTACGGGCGCAGGGTGTCCTGGCTTGTCGGCCATCCATTTCTCGATAATGGCTTTGGCCATTTCAAAGGCGCCTTTCATGTTGGTGGCACCGTCCTTGGTGATGGGTTCCACCCATACGGGCATCTTGTAGGGAATCTCCACAAGGCCGCCGGCTCCATCGCTCTGTTTCTTCATCACATCATCAATATGCAGGGGCTTGGCGTCCAGATCCTTGAGGTAGCCGGAGCACAGCTCGTGGACGTAGTTGTCGTAACCGATGACAGAGATGAATGCGCGGTTCTTGGGGCTTTCGCCGTCGAAGTTGCGCTGGATGAGGGTGTTGATGACACGGTTCACTGCTTTGGAAGCGAACTCGCTCTTGGTCATGTTGTCATCGTACTTGTTGGTCATGGAACCGCTTTGGTCCAGGAGGATGATCAGCAGGCCGGGGGTGGCGCTGCTCCATTGCATTTCGTAAGGGTTCATAATGTTTGTTGTTATTAGTAACTTGGTGCAAAAGTACCGGCCACTTATGCAAAAAGGCCGCACAAGTGCGACCTTCTTCGATTATTTGTTAATTGTACGGAGGAATTATCTTCGGTTTTCCTCCCGAAGCGTTGGAAATACTGATTGTATCCGGACAGAAGTGGTAGTATCCTTTCGCCGGGATGTCAATCAGGTAGTGCTCTTTAATGGAATACTGATAAAGGGAGTCTTTGTCAGAGAACTCACCTTGAATCAGAATTGTTACGCAATTTGTGTCCACGCTCACATTCCAAACCGGAGAATCGTTTTTGAAATCCGGGGCATTGAATCCCCGGATTTCTCCGATAAGCTCGTTGCGGTCTGTTTCGATCATTTCTTGGTTCACCCTTTTGGCAAAGCGCTCAGCTGGGCTCACGCAGGACATGACGATAACCGATGATATCAGTATAAGAATTGTCTTCGTTGTCTTCATAACGTTTACCTTACTACCGAGAAAATGGAAATGCTTAAAAATCGGCCATTGGTGAATTGCCGGAAGGCTGCCGCCACCTCTTCGATTCTGTTATCAAGCCATTCTTTCTGTGCATCGTTGTGCACAGGTATCAGGATAGTGCCATGCTGTTCATCAGACAAGGTATTAGCCTCCGTAAGAAGAGCTGCCATCCTGGGCGTTTCGCGATAAACTTCTGCAATGAACTTTTCCCACTGTCTTCTGAGGACAAAAGCCTGCGTCTTGGCAGTCCCTGGGAACTTGTGGTCCCATGCTTTCAAGAACCATTCTTCGGCCTTATTCAGATCTCTTTTAACCTCATAGCCACGAAGGCAACGGAGACCAACACACCACTGAGCATGGCCTACGCCGCGACCTTCTTCCCATAATTTGCGATAGAGTTCATTTATTTCCATTTGCATATTGATTAGTCGTTTACACATTTATAAAAACCATAGCCGATGGGAGTTTTGCTGATGGCGAAACAGTCGGCACTGTAATGGTCGTTGAGTACTTCCAGGATATCGTCCAGGAGGTCTTTACTCAAATCGTCCAGCAGCCTGTAGCTGCCATAATCGTTGGAGAAGCATTTATCGCCCTCTGATTCCCACTCTTCCATTGTAGCTTCTCTACCAAAGGGAAGGTCCTGGTTGTTAAAGGAATCGTGGATGGCAATTCCATTCGGGATTACGCGCCAATGCTCCTCCAGACGAAGAAGGTGCGGGTCATACGCGCAGACAAAATGGAAGGCTGCAGCAAGCACGTTTGCCGTACTTTGAAAAGGTTGATTTACAATGAGTTTGTAATGCATTTAAACTGTCTATTTTGCTGTATTCGGGACAAAGATACCGGCCGCTTATGCAAAAAGGCCGCACAAGTGCGACCTTTTTACAGTTAGTAATTGAATGAAAAGCTATATTATTTTAACTATTTCTTGGATAATATAATCATCAACCTTGGCATAATCATTCATCATGTTTGTGGTAATTTTGATGATGCTACCGCTTTGATCCCAGGTGAACAGGAAATAGACAGTATTATCACATTTGTTAAATGCCGTGCTCCCTATTAACTGATATGTGCGTTTCTTAGGCATGCCTTTCTTGTCGAGAGGCCAATTGGGTATGGGTGTGGGGGTAGATGACGGGGTATTGTCCAAACCGTCTTTCCAAGTTCTGATAACTTGGAAACCTCCGCATTGCGGTTTCTGCAATAGGTTACAGATTGATGAAGCAAATCCCAATCCAAAAGGAATGTCACTTGTTTTAATAATATCAACTGCAGGAGTTATGACATTGGACATATATGCCATTCGAAGGGCCCTTTGGGTGAAATAAATACCCGCGACATTATTGGAATGAAGAGGACAGAGCTCCATGGCAAAGGGGGTATGTTTTGGATTCGATACTCTCCCTTTATACTTGTTATAAGATAAAACGATTTTTTTAATGAAGTCATTTCTGTTGTCTTTCCACCATTGCACCCCAGGGACCCAATTAGGTGCTGCAAATGGTGAATAAATGCTCTGAAAGACTGAGTATTTTGATGATAACGAGTTCGCAAAATCGTAAATCAGCTTGTAGGAAGGGGAAACACGATTCCTCCACAGTTTGGTCGCTTCATTAGGACTACTGCTTCCTGGATTGATATTCAACACAACTGCCGAACAATGATCCGGGTCGCCATAGTAAGGTTCAGGCAGATAATCTGCAGACAACTTGGAGGAACCAACCAAACTAGCGAATGGAGCTAGAAGGTTTGATAAAGATTTGGGGTTTAGATCCCAGTTCTTAATGGAATCGTCCCAATCGTTCAACCAATTTTGTACAAATACTGATGGCATAATAATTTACTAATAGACTTTTTAATCTTTCTGCAATAACAGCGTCAACCCCGCCCCAGCATTACCATTTGCATATGAGTCGGGATATGCAGACATTTTTTTTATGTACCAGCCTTCAGAGATTAGTTCCTGTAACTTGTTCGGGAACTCGATTTCCTTATTAGAATCAAAGTAATCACCGATACCCAGATGGAAGAGTTTTTGTTTCATATACGATGCGGTTTTAAATAATTGGTTATAGTTTATGTTCCTGTTTACAAATATAAACAAAACGACTATTATCTTCAAACTACTGCAACGACCATCGGAACTACAGCTCAGAATCACCCTTGCCGATTGAAATAATAATTTGAATAGCTTTATTGATTACTTCCCTGGCATCTAGTTTATCGTCTTCCAATTGTTCTTTCAGCACCGATTCCATGTCTTTCAAATCCTTCTCATTATCGGGGTCGATTGCCAAGATTCCTTTAAACTTCTTTTGGGGTTCCTGATACTTCTTGGCATCCTGTACTAAATACTCATAAAAAAACTCAGGAGCCATCCTGCATCTTCCGTACAAAGCGTAGTTAACAAGTGAAAATGCAACATTCTTTAAATATGCCCTCTTCATCCTCCAGTCATGATTCCCGTATTCTTCAATAGTCTCATGATTCTTGTACTCATTGTACAATAACGATGTAACCTTGTTGGTAATTTTGTACTTTGTCCTGTTGTCCATAATTATGTGTGAATACAAATATAATAAATAATATAATAAATAAATCAATTACTTGCCAATCTACCGCAATGACCAGCGGAACTCCAGTTCCTCCATGGCCTCGGGATAGCCAAGGTTGGCAAAGATGTAGAGAATGTCAGTATCGGCAGAATCTTTGAAAACGAGCATATAGATGTTTGTTTGGGGGACGCTCAGTGAGCGAAGGGTTTCAATCAGTTTCTTCCGGACAGCGTTAAGCTCCTCTTCTGGTTCGTCAAAAATGGCTTTATGGCAAGCCGCACCGCCGTGGGTTAGGACTGGGATGGTAAAATTGACATCGTCCTCATCTACATATTCTTCTATGCTGTACAGGCGATATGTTGTGCTAAGGCCGATATAAGAAAGAACCAGGGCATCGGTATTGCCTTCATCGGCAAGGACTTTCAGGTCCTTATATTCAATCCCGCTTTCTTGCAGTGCCTTGCACACATACCAGTAGTTGTCGTGACCATAGTCGTGAGCACAGATGATTTCGGACAGTGTCTCCGGAGTGCAAGCCTTGGGCTGCACATTACGCAGCTTCCAAATCTTTTCTTTAACGCTTGTAGGGATGGGATAACCATTATCATCGGCCATAATAAAAAAACGCTGGGCCTCATCCAACTCATATGACGGCCCCTCCGCCATTTTCAGGTAGTGGTAACCCATGTTGTACTGCGCCAGTGCGTGACCATTATATGCTGCATCTTCAATCAGGTCCCAACCGATGAACTCGTTGTCGGGTGAAGCTTGCCCCTGAAGGTACATCTGGCCAAGGTCGAACATTGCCCGTGCGTCACCTTCGGCAATCAATTTCTCAAACAGGTCGGCAGCCTTTTCGTAGTTTCCAAGGTAGAGTTCAGTTTTAGCTTCGAGGTAATTCTTTTCGTTGGATTTTTTCATGTGCATATCGTCTTAAATTATGTGTTAAACTCAGAATTGATTATAGATTTATACAATGAATGTCGCAAAGTAGGCTGTCGCTTATGCAAAAACACCGCACAGGCATTGAATAATTACAACAATTGAAACACAATTATTGCAAACAATTTGATTATCAATATTTTAAAGAGCATGCTGGCTGAAAATGATTTTGTCAATCATTCTCTCAATCAGATATTTCGCTGGATTTTTGCCGCTGCGAAGGTATAAAAAAGAATCCTGATCCGAAAATATATTTCTCGGGGCTTTACGTAACCATTAGAATGATTATCTTTGCATAGACTCTGAAACAAACGGACAGCCGGGTCAATCATGGGAAATCGCAGATTAATACGTTTGGCGGATGTTATTGCCATGAGTCCTGATGGGGCCAAAATGGAAGAGTTTTCCTCCTTCCAGGAAGGTCTCTGGGTTCTTCATGCGCAGTTCGGTACCGGAGTAATTGTAAAACGTGAGGAACAATGTGCATTGGTCCAGTTTGACGCTGGTGTTAAACGAATCTTCTTGAATTCCGACAAAGTGTCTCACCTGGACATCAATGACGCATTCTTCTACCAGGGCTTACAATATCGCAGAAAACCGGATGCGGATGAGCTGGAGCTTGTCGGTGTGGCCAACCCTTCTGCTGTTAAAGCCGTCATTCCGGATCATCTGCACATCAACGGGAAAGACTACCCGATAATAGCCATCGGGAAAATGGCATTTGCGAACATGAAAAGGCTAGCAGATGTAACCATTCCAGCCTCCGTTGTGGAGATTGCTCCGCTGGCCTTTGTCGGGAGTGACCATATCAGTCAGATCAGGAATGAATCCTGCGGTCGCGAAACCGCTTCTTTCGTGATGAACGAACTGGCGCTTTGGGGAATCCTGCCCAATCCGGAAAGAAAGGTTCCGTTCATACCTTGCCAGTTTGAAGATATTCATTTTTACCCTGGCTTTATGGACGAGAAGCAGAAGAATCCCACCTTCTATTTCCTTGTACGGAAAAACGGCCTCTGGGGAATCATCAACAAGACCGGCCATCAGCAGGCCCCCTGCATCTATGACGCCCTATCCCCCAAAGAAGAAGGAGGTCTATGCATCGGCTTTGAATATCGGCAAGGGAAGCGGAGCGGACTGATTGATGCCAAGGGGGAAGAAATTGTAAATACTTAATCCAATTATAATTATGGCAGAAGTACGTTGTGTTTTTAGGGCGCATTACAGGGCCCACGGAATGGGATTTTATGACATCGGCAGGTTCGAGCAGTGGCTGCCGGAGACCGAGGCCACAAGGTTGATGAACGACCGTCAAGGCCGTATCCGTCTGTTCATGATGCATTTCCCCACCTGTGAGAAGATAGACCGGGACGAGGTTGTCATCGAGCTGCACGAACGTCGCTGACCGTTAATACTTTTCTTCTACCCTTGAGGATTCAAACCAGCTTCCGTCATCAATGATGCGGCTGTATTTCTTTGTGACTATAGAGTTCTTGATGACGTCCGCCAGCGAGTAGGACTTGCAGAAGAAGTGCAGGTCAAAGTCTTCCGGCGGTATGAATGATTTCTCCATATTGGAAAACTCTGACATATACCTGAGCGCGAAGATATGGACCTGGGAATCCTGTGCCACGCGACCAATAGCAAACCATTCCATTGCGTAGGTCAAGCCATATGGCTCAAACTCCAGAACATCATCAATAATGGTCTTGCCGCTGCCATCCAGATAAAGATGGCGGAATTGGATGACGGTGCTCTGCTGTATGGCGTGGGTAATAATGCCGATACTCTCCTGCGCAAAACGTTGGCTCAAAAGAATACGGTTACTCATTGCCGGCATTTCAGTGACGGCATTATTAAGCACCAAGGCATCTACCAGAGTGTCACGGATGCTGCCGTACTCTTCATCATTCTCAATATAGTACTTGTTATCCCTTCGGTCACAAATGATGGATATACGGAATTCATCCCATATATCATTGATGTTCTGGAAGAAAGTTCTTTTCTTCCAATCCTCCCCATCCTCATTCTGACTGGATTGGCGCCACTTTCGGTTGATTTCGTCAAATGTGATCCCTTTAGCACTGCGGATGGTATCAATGAGCCATATGTAACGTCTGATAAGACCTCTCGCCATATGAGTAACGCGTGATTAATTATAGTCTTCACAAATATAACCATAATTATGAAGAATTCTCTAAAGATAGTCTTTTCCTGTGGTTTATGGTGGAATAAGAGAATGGTACGGGCCGATGCTGTTGCTTTTGCGCGGTAAAATATGTATTTTTGTAAGACTAACCTGTAATCCTTATGGCAGAATTCAAATACGCACCCATGTTCCAGCTGGGACCGGACACCACAGAGTATTACAAGATTCCGGGTTCGGAGAAGCTGGTAAAAACCACGAAATGTGGAGACAAAACCCTTCTGGAGGTATCTCCGGAGGCCCTTACGCTGGTGGCCAAGCAGTCTTTCCACGACTGTCAGTTCATGTTGCGCCGCGCGCACAATGAGCAGGTGGCCGCCATCCTGAAGGACCCTGAGGCCTCGGACAACGACAAGTATGTAGCCCTGCAGTTCCTGCGCAATGCAGAGACCTCCGTCAAGGGCGTACTTCCTTTCTGCCAGGACACCGGCACCGCCATTATCCACGGCGAGAAAGGCCAGCAGGTCTGGACCGATTTCGAGGACGAAGAAGCCCTGAGCTTAGGTGTCTATGAGACCTACACGCAGGAGAATCTCCGCTATAGCCAGAACGCCCCGCTGGACATGTACAACGAGGTGAACACCAAGTGCAATCTGCCCGCGCAAATCGACATTGAAGCCACCCGCGGCAGCGAATATCGCTTCATCATGGTAGCCAAGGGCGGCGGCAGCGCCAACAAGACCTACTTCTATCCCATGACCAAGGCCACCATCCAGAACGAGGGCACCCTCATTCCTTTCCTGGTGGAGAAGATGCGTTCGCTGGGCACGGCAGCCTGCCCGCCTTACCACATCGCCTTTGTGATTGGCGGCACATCGGCCGAGAAAAACCTCCTCACCGTCAAGTTGGCCAGCATCAAGTTCTACGACGCCTTGCCCACTACCGGTGACGAGACCGGCCGTGCGTTCCGCGACATCGACCTGGAAGAAAAACTCCTGAAGGAGGCGCAGAAGATTGGCCTCGGCGCCCAGTTCGGCGGCAAGTACCTGGCCCACGACATCCGCGTGGTGCGTCTGCCGCGCCATGGTGCCAGTTGCCCCATCGGTATGGGCGTAAGCTGCAGCGCAGACCGTAATATCAAGTCCAAGATCAATGCCGATGGCGTTTGGATCGAAAAGATGGACACCAACCCTTCGGAACTCATTCCGGAGGAGTACCGCCGCCCTGGTGAAGGTCCCAAGGGGATCGAAATCGACCTGGATAAGGGCATCGACGCCGTTCGTGCGGAACTGACAAAATATAGCGTAGGCACGCGCGTGAACCTGAAGGGCACCATCATTGTGGCGCGTGACATCGCCCACGCCAAGCTCAAAGCCCGCCTGGATGCCGGCGATGAGATGCCTGCCTATTTCAAGGATCATCCCATCCTGTACGCCGGTCCGGCCAAAACGCCCAAAGGTTACCCTTGCGGGTCGATGGGCCCCACCACGGCCAACCGCATGGACCCGTACGTGGATGAATTCCAGGACCATGGCGCTTCGCTGGTGATGATCGCCAAGGGCAACCGCTCCAAGGTGGTTACCGATGCCTGCCAGAAGCATGGCGGCTTCTACCTGGGTACCATCGGCGGTGTGGCTGCCGTGCTTTCCCAGAGCAGCATCCGCAGCATCGAGTGCGTGGAATACCCGGAACTGGGCATGGAAGCCATCTGGAAAATCACCGTGGAGGACTTCCCGGCCTTCATCCTGGTGGACGATAAGGGGAACGATTTCTTCAAGAGTATCGGCCTGTAATAGAAACCACTTAACACAATAACAAGGATATGAAATACGTATGCGACATTTGCGGGTACATCTATGATCCCGCTGTGGGCGACCCGGACGGTGGCATCGCCCCTGGAACCGCTTTCGCTGACATCCCGGCCGACTGGGTTTGCCCGGTTTGCGGGGTAGGGAAGGACGATTTTTCCCCGGCAGAATAATCGCGGCTGGTCGATAAGTAATTGACAATCAACACTTTGTGTAAAATCCTCGGCCCAAAAAAAGGGCCGAGGATTTCGCGTAATATGCTCTGTATCAGCGAGTTTGCGACCATTCGCAAAAATATTTTGAAAATTTTACTACTATGTATTGCAAAGTACCAAATAAAATTTATATCTTTGCATCAGAAAATATTTTGCGAAATGAAAAAGGTTACCAATGTTTCTTTAGGAGGGCGCAATTTCACCCTTGACGATGATGCTTACAACCGCCTCAGCGGCTATTTGGAGCATTTCCGGGCCCGGCTCACCGTTTCGGAGAGCCAGAAGGCCGAGGTTATGGACGAGATAGAAGGGCGCATCGCCGAGCTCTTCTACAAAGAAATCGGCGACAGCGGTAGGGTAGTGACCTTGTCGATGGTAGAGCAAGTGGCATCGACCCTGGGCATGCCGGACGGAACGGCCGAAAGCGGCACTTCCACTACCGGACCGATGCCCGAGGGGAGATCGACAAGAAAGCTGTACCGCGACCCGGACGACAAAAAGCTGGCCGGCATTTGCAGCGGCCTGTCCTACTTCCTGGACGCCGACGTTACCCTTATCCGTGTCCTCATGCTGGTGGCGCTTATCTTCGGCAGCGCCGGCTTCTGGATTTACATCATCTTATGGATTGCCGTGCCGATGGCCGATACCCCCGCCAAAAAGTGCGAAATGCGCGGCATGTCCGCCACGGCCGAAAATATGTCCCGTTTCACCTCGTATAAAAAGTAAGTTATGGAAAATACCGGTGATAATGTCCGTTCCCAGATGCGAAAGGGCGTGCTGGAATACTGCATCCTCTGTATTCTGAGCCGCAAAGAGGCCTATGCCTCCAGCATCCTGGATGACCTCAAGGCCGCGAACATGCTCGTGGTGGAAGGAACCCTTTACCCGCTCCTGATCCGGCAAAAGAATCAGGGCCTGCTCTCTTATCGCTGGGAAGAGTCCCCCCAGGGGCCGCCCCGCAAGTACTATGTAATTACTGATAAAGGCCGTGCCCAGCTCGCCGAGATGGATGCCGCCTGGCAGGAAATGGTCCAGAGTATCGACACTTTAAAGAAATAAAGTCATGAAGGAAACCGAACAAATCAGTGTAGGCGGATACGCATTCGTATTGGAACAGGATGCCTCGGAAGCCCTGAGACGCTATATCAACGAGTTGGAGGCCCACTACCTTTCGCAGGAGGGCGGCAAGGAGATCATGGAAGGGATCGAAGAGCGGGTGGCCGAGCTTCTGCTGGACAAATGTGGCAAGCATGGCGTCGGTACCATCGACCATGTGAAGGCCGTGATCGACATTGTCGGCCGTCCGGAGCGTATCGAGGCCGATGACCCGACGGAGCAGGCAGCCCCCGAGGCCGGAAAAGGCCGGAAAAAACTCTTCCGTGACGATGAAAACAAGCGTCTGGGAGGCGTCTGCAGTGGCTTGGCCACATTTTTCAACATCGATGTGGCGTGGCTGCGCATGGGCTTCATCGTCCTCACCCTGCTGACCTTCTTCAGTGGGAAGTACACGGGAACGTGGAGCCTGAGCATACCGATTGTGTACGCAATTCTTTGGGTGTCGATGCCCGCCGCCCGCACCGCCCAGGACCGTTGGGCTATGAAGGGCGACAGCGGCACGGCCGATGAAATCCGCCGCAACGTGCAAGCCGGCATCCGCGAGATGGGCGACACCGCCCGCGAAGTAACCCGCTCCGGCTCTTTTAAGCAGATTGGCCGCATCTTCCTCGTCATCATCGGCTTTGCCCTGCTCATCACAGGCACATCCGGACTGGCCTCCATTTCGGTGTTCAGCCTCAAGGGTCTCGATTGGTTCGGCGTTCCGTACGCCCGCTTCATGGAAGAGGTCAACGAGCATGCTCCGTTCCTGATGGACATGCTGTCCACCGACTGGGTGGTAGCCCTGCTGGCCCTGGCCGTGATCCTGCCCTTCGTAGGCATCCTGTATGGCGGTATTCAGCTCATCTTCGGCTTCAAATCCCCCAATTGGAAACCGGGTTTGGTCATCTTCGTCCTCTGGCTCATCATCGTCATTGTGCTGCTGGTCATGGCGCTGATTGGCGCCGCCTCCGCCGGTTACACCTTTGCCTAGTGATCGTTAAGTAGTTGTAAGTGAATTAGTTATGCAAAAATCCTCGTTCAAATTTTGAACGAGGATTTTTCAGGATATAGCTGAGGCTCAGCGAGTTAGCGATCAGCGCAATTATTTGATAAAGTCGTGGGAAGCGGTCATGGCGGCGGGATCCAGGGCTTCGTCCAGTTTCTCGCGGGTCATGAGGCCTTGTTCCAGCACGAGGTCGTACACGCTGCGGCCGGTGGCAAGGGCTTCCTTGGCCACTTTGGTGGAGGCTTTGTAGCCGATGTACGGGTTAAGGGCCGTGACGATACCAATGGAATTGAGCACCATGTTGTAGCAGTGCTCGGCATTGACGGTGATGCCGTCGATGCACTTGGTGCGCAGGGTATTCATCACGTTGATGAGCCAGGTCTGGCTTTCCAGGATGCACTGCACAATCACGGGTTCCATCACGTTGAGCTGCAGCTGGCCGGCCTCTGCGGCAAAGCACACGGCTGTATCATTCCCGATGACTTTGAAGCATACCTGATTGGTCACCTCCGGAATAACGGGGTTCACCTTGCCGGGCATGATGGAAGAACCGGGAGCCATGGCCGGGAGGTTGATCTCGTGCAGGCCGCAACGGGGACCGGAAGCCATGAGACGCAAGTCGTTACAAATCTTGGAAAGCTTGACGGCCAGGCGTTTAAGGGCAGCGGAGTAGCTCACATACGCACCGGTATCCGGCGTGGCTTCCACCAGGTCCGGAGCCTTCTCAAACGTATCACCGGAGAATTCCGACAGCCGCTTGGTGCACAGTTCTGCAAAACCGGGAACGGCGTTAAGGCCCGTGCCGATAGCTGTACCGCCCATGTTGATTTCCTTCAGAAGCACGGCGTTGCGCTCCAGGTTGGCCAGTTCCTCTTCCAGGTTGTTGGCAAAGGCGTTGAACTCTTGGCCGGAGGTCATGGGAACGGCATCCTGCAACTGCGTACGGCCCATCTTGAGCACATCCTTGAACTCCACACCCTTGGCGCGGAAGGAAGCGATCAGCTCACGCAGGGCTGCTTCCACGTGCTTGTTCATACGCACGAAAGTGTAACGGAAAGCAGTAGGGTAGGCGTCGTTGGTGCTCTGGGCGCAGTTTACATGGTCGTTCGGGGAGCAGAACTGATACTCGCCCTTCTTGTGTCCCATGAGTTCCAGGGCGCGGTTGGCGATGACCTCGTTGGCGTTCATGTTCACTGAAGTGCCGGCGCCGCCCTGCATCATGTCCACCGGGAACTGGTCCCACAGTTTACCTGCGACGATTTCCTTGCAGGCCGCCACAATGGCGTCTCCGATTTTTTTGTCCAGCACGCCCAGCTCCGCGTTGGCGGCAGCCGCAGCCATTTTTACGTACGCCATGGCGATGATGTACTCCGGATAGTCGCACATCCGCGTGGTGGAAATTTTATAGTTGTTAAGAGCCCGTTGGGTTTGTACGCCATAATATGCGTCGATGGGAACCTGAAGTTCACCGATAAGGTCGCTCTCGACCCGGAATTTGGTTTCTGACATAGTTTATAGTGATAATACGGCAAAGATAAGCAAATAAAACTAGCCGAGCAAGACATCCAGCACCATCATAAGGGCAAATCCCAGGGCAAAGCCGATGGTGCCCAGGTTGGAATGTCCCCCCTCCGAGGCATCCATTCATACAAGCAAGCGTTTTTATGTTGTAAATATAGACAAAATCACGGGTTTAAAAAAATAATTCGTACCTTTACA
>CAMKSQ010000039.1 GCA_946415475.1 uncultured Bacteroidales bacterium | reverse complement strand
CCCTCATCGCCGAGTACTTCCCCAATGACAAGATGTTCGGCTACCTGATGGAAGGAGAAATCAAGGCTATCGACAATGTGCTCAAGAACGCCCAGCGTCCGCTGACTGCCATCATCGGCGGTTCCAAGGTGAGCTCCAAGCTGGCCGTGCTCAAGAACCTCGTGGGCAAGGTGGACAACCTGATCATCGGCGGCGGTATGGGTTATACCTTCATCAAGGCCCAGGGCGGCAAGATCGGCCAGTCCCTGCATGAGGATGAACTCATTCCCGATGCACTCGAGATCATGAAGGAAGCCAAGGAGCGTGGTGTCAACCTGTCCCTGTCTGTCGCCACCGTTTGCGGCCAGAGCTTCGACAATGACACGCCCCGCCAGATTTTCCCCATCCGCGAAATTCCGGACGAGTGGGAAGGCATGGATGCCGCACCCGAGAGCCTGGAGAACTGGAAGAAGATCATCCTGAGCTCCAAGACCATCCTCTGGAACGGTCCCGTGGGTGTTTTCGAGCTGCCTAACTTCGCCAAGGGTACCCTGCAGATCGCTGAGGACCTGGCCGAAGCCACCAAGCTGGGAGCCTACACCCTGGTGGGCGGCGGCGACTCCGTGGCTGCCGTTACCCAGATGGGTTACGCCGACAAGGTGAGCTACGTCTCCACCGGCGGCGGCGCCATGCTGGAAGCCATCGAAGGTAAGATCCTCCCCGGCATCGCTGCCATCCAGGACTAATTTCGGTGACAGCTAAGTAATTAGCTCACAGCACGTTATGCAATAATCCTCGTTCGATTTTCGAACGAGGATTATTGTGTAATATGCTGACTGTCAGCTACTTACCGATCAGCGGCGCACCCGCTACTTTGCGTGGGCGAAGTGGGTGGGCTCTTTTTTGGGGGAACCTTTTTCCGGGTGAACGGCACGGGCGGGGATTTTTTTCACGTAGGCGTAGATCAGGACGCCGATTCCCAGCAGGACAAAGGGGATGCTCAGCAGTTGCCCCATGTTCAGGAGCATGCCCGCTTCAAAGTCCACCTGGTCGTTCTTTACGAACTCGATAAAGAAGCGGCTGCCGAAGCACACGATGAAGAAAATTCCGAAGTAGGTGCCGCGGTAGGTCTTGTCCAGGCCCCACTTGTACAGGGCGACCAGTCCCAGACCCAGCAGCAGATAGGTGAGGGCCTCGTACAGCTGCGTGGGATGGCAGGGGACGGTTTCCCCGTTGCGCTCGAACACAAAGCCCCAGGGCAGGGTAGTGGGCGAACCGTAAATCTCTGAATTGAAGAGGTTTCCCAGGCGGATGAAGCAGGCGGCAAACGCAATGGGAATGACCACGTGGTCCACCATCCACAAAAAGTCGAAGTCATGGGCGGGGCCATACTTTTTGGCATACCACCACATACCCAGAATAAGGGCGATGGTGCCGCCATGACTGGCCAGACCCCCTTTCCAGGGCATGAAGATTTCCCAAAAGCCCTCCCAGGAACCGAAGTAGTAGTCCGGCTGATAAAAAATGCAGTGGCCCAGACGGGCGCCCACGATGGTGCAGATGAGCATCGTATACAGGAGCGGGTCCAGCAGGGACTCCGGAATGCGTTCCCGCTTGAACATGGATTTCATGATAAACCAGCCCAGGATGAACCCACCCACAAAAAGGAGCGAGTACCAGCGAAGCTCAAAACCACCCAGCCGGAAAATGGCCGGGTCCACATTCCAATTTACTACCAAATATTCCATGACGCAAAGTTAGAAAAAAATAATATATTTCCTGCCAATATTTGCGCAGGCGTAGATTTTGCAGTAAATTTGCCGCTTAATTAGTTGGTAAGTTATGAAGAAATGTATTCTCGCGCTTATGCTGCTGCTTCCGTTGCAGGCATGGGCGCAATACCAGGAGACCGGCCCGGAGCAAGCAGACTCCACGCTGGTGCTGAGCCTGGACGACGCGCTTAAAATCGCCCTGTCGGAAAACACCTCCATCAAGGTGGCCGATATGGAAATCAAGCGCCAAAAATATGCACAGAAGGGTGCCTACGGTGCCCTGTTCCCGCAAATCAGCGCCACCGGCATGTACAGCTATGCCATCAAAAAGCAGAAGGTATTCTTCGGCTCGGACGATGACAGCGAAGGCGCAGGCAGTTCCGGCGGCGGCATGTCTTCCATGATGGAGGGCCTCATGGACCCCATCATGTATTACATCCAGCAGCTGTACGAAGCCACCAACACCCCCTTCGTGGTGTATGTGGCCCCGGAAAAAGAAGGCCCGGGCAGCAGCAGCGAACCCATCGAGATGGGCCGTCGCAACCAGGTGCAGTTTAGCATCTCCGCGGCCATGCCGCTGGTGAACGTACAGCTCTGGGAGAGCCTCCGCCTCACCAAAGACCAGGTGGAACTCACCATTGAAAAGGCCCGGGAATCCCGCCTGAGCACCGTCACCGCCGTGAAACAGGCCTATTATGCCGTCCTCATGGCCAAGGCTTCGTACAACGTGTACAACGCCGTGCTGGAGAACGCCGCCCACAACCTCAAACTCACGGAGAGCCGCTACAACGTGCAGAAGGCTTCTGCCATGGATCTGGCCCGCGCCCAAAGTACCTTTGCCGCCGCCATTCCCAACCTGTACAACGCGGAAAACGCCATCCAGCTGGGCCTGTGGCAGCTTAAAGCCGTCATGGGCATCGCGCTGGACACCCCCATCGACATTGAAGGAAAACTGGCCGATTACGCGGAAACGATGTTCCGGGACCTGACGGAAGGGGAGGAGTCCGATCTGGAAAAGAACTCCCAGCTTCGTCAGCTGGCCACCCAGGCGGAAATCCTGGCCCGCCAGATCCGCATGCAGCAGTACGCCTATATTCCTACGCTCAACCTCTCGCTCACCTACAACTACTACACCCAGAGCGACAAATTCAACCTGAGCCAGTGGAAGTGGCTGCCGTCCAGCACGGCCGTGGTCACCCTGAGCATTCCCATCTTCTCCGGCGGCCAGCGGTACCATACCATCAAGCAAACGCGCGTTCAGGCCGATGAACTCCAGCTCCAGCGGGAGAACACGGAGCGCCAGCTGCGCATCAGCATCCGCCAGAACCTGAACACCATGTCCACGGCCATGAAAACCTACGATGCCGCCTCCGAGGCGCTCAAGAGTGCAGAGAAGGCCTACGACATTGCCTCCAAGAGCTACGAAGTGGGCAAAACCACCTTCACGGATCTGAACAACACGGAACTCACCCTTACCCAGACCCGCCTGCAAAGCGCACAGGCCGTGTATAACTTCATGGTGGCCAAAGCCACGCTGGAGCAAACCCTGGGCTACGATTTCACCCAAGAAAAATAGACGACAAGAGATATGAAAAGCAAAATGGCAATCATCCTTGCCCTCCTTGCGGCAGTGTCCTGCGGGAGCAACGAGGACAAGACCGGGCAAGCCGCTCCCGCAGCGGTAACCCCGAATGTGGAAGTGGCTGTGGCCCAGGCCCGCGCCGTCCCCCAGGAAAGCACCTACGCCTCTACGGTAGAGGCCTATGTGGTGAACAACATTATGCCGCAGCAAGGCGGCCGCATCCGCAAAATCAACGTGGAGGTAGGGGACTACGTGTCCAAGGGTCAGATTCTGGCCGAAATGGACCGTCTCCAGCTGGACCAGCTGGCCCTCCAGATCCAGAACGATGACGCAGAATACGAACGTATCAAGAGCCTGTATGAGGAAGGCGGCCTGTCCAAAAGTGACTTCGAGGCTGCCGAACTGGGCTATAAAGTGCGCAAATCCAACTACCAGAACGTAGAGGAAAATACCATCCTGCGCAGCCCCGTGACGGGGTATATCACCGCCCGCAACTTCGACGTGGGGGACATGTTCGCCATGAGCGCTCCGCTGTTCATCGTGCAGCAGGTAGTTCCTGTCAAACTGCTGGTGGGCATCTCCGAAAGCGAATACACCAAGGTGAAAAAGGGCGATGTGGTCACCCTCACCGTTGACGCCATCCCCGGAAGGACCTTCCGCGGAAAAATCGACCGCCTGTATCCCGTGATTGACGCCGCCACCCACACCTTCAAGGCAGAGGTAGTGGTGGACAACCAGAACAAGGTGCTTCGTCCCGGCATGTATGCCCGCGTAACGGTGAACTTTGGCTCCCGCAGCAGCGTGGTGGTCCCGGACAAGGCCCTGGTAAAACAGGAAGGCACCGGCACCCGCTTTATCTATGTGCTGCAGGAAGACGGTACCGTGAAGTACCTGCCGGTGAAGACCGGTCGCCACATGGGCACCGAATATGAAATTACCGAAGGCCTCCAGGATGGCTGGAAGGTGGTTGTGAAAGGACAGGCCGCCCTGCGTGACGGCGTGAAGGTGAATGTGTTATGAGTATTTACAGAACAGCTGTCAATAATCCGGTCACCACGGGGCTCATCTTCCTGGCGTTCGCTATCCTGGGCGTATTTGCCCTCCTGCGCTTGCCGGTAGACAACTTCCCGGATGTGGAGTCCAACACCATCATGGTGATGAGCTCCTATCCCGGCGCTTCGGCGGAGGATGTGGAGAACAACCTCACCAAGCTGCTGGAGAACGCCCTCAACGGTGTATCGGACCTGAAGAATCTTACCTCCAACTCCCGTGAAAACATTGCCGTGCTCACGCTGGAGTTCGAGTATGGAACAGATATCGATGAAGCCACCAACGACGTCCGTGACAAACTGGACATGATTTCGCAGCAGCTGCCGGACGGCGCCTCGCTGCCTTTCCTGTTCAAGTTCAGCATTGACGAGCTTCCCATCATGATTCTGGCCGCCACGGCAGACCAAAGCGTGAGCGCGCTGGACAAGCTCCTGGAGGAGCGGATCGCTACCCCGCTGGGCCGCGTATCCGGCGTGGGTACGGTGTCCGTAGCCGGCGCTCCCAAGCGTGAAATCCAGGTATACTGCGACCCTGCCAAGCTGGAGGCCTACAACCTGTCCATTCCCGCCATCTCGCAAATCATTGCCGCAGAGAACCGGAACATCCCTTCCGGCAGCATCGACATAGGTTCCGATACCTACACGCTCCGCATCAAGAAGGAGTTCCAGTCGCCCTCGGAACTGCTGGACGTGGTGCTGGGCAGCTTTAACGGCGGCACCGTGTATCTGCGTGACGTCGCGCGCGTTGTGGACGATGTGGAAGAGAAGTCGCAGGAGTCCTACACCAACGGCACCCGCGGTGCCCAGATCATCATCCAGAAACAGTCCGGATACAACACGGTGGAGGTAATCCGCAAGGTGAAAAAGGAACTCGCCCGTCTGGAAAATACCCTTCCGGCCGATGTCAAAATCACCACCGTGGTAGACAACTCGACCAACATCCTCCGTACCATCAATTCCCTCAAGGAAACCATCCTCATCACCTTCCTGGTGGTTATGCTGGTGGTATTCCTCTTCCTGGGTCGATTGAAAGGTACGCTCATCGTGGTGCTGTCCATCCCCATCGCCCTGCTGGCCTCCCTGCTGTACCTCTTCGGCACGGGTAACACGCTCAACATCATTTCCATGAGCGCCCTGTCCATCGCCATCGGTATGGTTGTGGACGATGCCATCGTGGTGCTGGAGAACGTGACATCGCACCTGGAGAGGGGAGAGAAGCCCAAGGAGGCGGCAGTGCACGGTACGGCTGAAGTGGGTATTTCGGTTATCGCCTCCACGCTCACCATGTTGTGCGTGTTCCTGCCTCTGACCATGATTTCCGGTATGGCCGGTATCATGTTCCGTCAGCTGGGTTGGATCGTGTCCATCATCATGATCGTGTCCACCACGGCCGCCCTTACGTTGGTGCCCATGCTGTGCTCGCAGCTGATGGATAACAACCAGAACAGCGGCAAGCTCTTCCTGCTCATCTTTGGCCCGGTGAACAAGGCCCTGGACGCCGTCTCCTCCGGTTATTCCCGCCTCATTGCCTGGTGCATGAACCACAAAAAGTGGGTGCTGGCGGGTGCCGTGGTGGTGTTTGCCGTGTCCATGGTCATTTACGTGCCGCGCATGAAGACGGAATATTTCCCCAACTCGGACTCCGGCCGTCTGAATGCCACCATTGAGCTGCCCATCGGCACGGCGCAGGATGTCACGCGGGACGTGGCCGCCCGCATTTATGAGAAGCTGGTGACGGATATTCCTGAAATCCGGGTGCTTAGCTACCGCTTTGGCCAGGCCGATTCGGACAATGCCTTTGCCTCCATGCAGCAGAACGGAACGTACCTCATCTCCATGAACATCAACCTGGGTTCCATGGAAGACCGTACGCGTTCGGTCAGCGAACTGGCCGATATCGTCCGCGCAGACCTCCGCTCCTTCCCGGAACTGAACAAGTTTAACGTGACGGAAGGCTTCGGCATGGGTGGCCGTTCGTCGGTCCAGCTGGAAATTTACGGCTACGACTTTACGGAAACGGAGGATGCGGCCCGCGCCGTGCGCCAGCGCATGATGGACAGCGGCCTGTTTGCCCAGGCCATCCTCTCGCGAGATCAGTACACCCCGGAGTACGAGGTAGACTTCGACCGGGAAAAACTGGCCCTGAACGGCCTGTCCTCGGTTACTGCCGCTGCGGCGGTGTCTGCTGCCATGTCCGGTTCCGTGGGCTCTTTCTACCGCGAGGACGGTGAAGAGTACAACATCCGTGTGCGCTACGCGCCGGAGTTCCGTACTTCCATCGAGGACATTGAGGATATTATGATTTACAATGCGCAGGGCCGGGGCATCCGTGTAAAGGACCTGGGCCGCATAGTGGAGTCCAAGGTGCCGCCCACCATCCAGCGCAAGAACCGCGACCGCTACATTCAGGTAACCGGTATCATGGCGCAGGGCAAGTCCCTGAGCCAGGGCGTGGAAACGGTGACCAGCCTGCTCAATGAGAACCCGCTGCCGCAGGGCCTTAGCTGGCGGATTGGCGGCGACTATGAGAATCAGCAGGATATGTTCCGCGACATGCTCATGCTGGTGGTCCTGATTGTGATTCTGGTGTACATGGTGATGGCCTCGCAGTTCGAGTCCTTCATGGGACCGTTCGTGATCATGTTCTCCATTCCGTTCGCCCTGGTGGGCGTGGCGATGGGCAATCTGGCGGCGGATATGGCCATAGGCGTGATGTCGCTCATCGGCGTTATCATCCTGCTGGGTATTGTGGTCAAGAACGGTATCGTGCTCATAGACTATACCATCCTGTTGCAGGAGCGCGGCTATAGCGTGCGGGAGTCCTCCGTGAAGGCCGCCAAGAGCCGTCTGCGTCCTATCCTGATGACCACGCTCACCACCGTGCTGGGTATGCTGCCCATGGCCCTGGGCCGGGGCGAAGGCTCGGAGATGTGGCGCGGTCTGGGTACTACCGTGGCCTGGGGCCTGAGCGTCTCCACGCTCATCACCCTGGTGCTCATCCCGGTTTTGTACTGCGGTTTCACGGAACATCGTGCCAGAAGAAAAGCTAAAAAGAATTAAGTTAATGCCTGTTATGCCCCTCCCTCTTACACGGCCGAGGGTGGCCATGGGTTTGAAAAATAACAGGCATTAACATAGAGTTTATACATTATGAAGGCTATATTTATTGCATATAATCAGGCTTATAATCAGGAGATTGTTGAGCTGCTGGAGGGCCTGGGCCAGCGGGGGTATACCGTGTGGGAGGAGATTGGTGGCAGAGGTAGCGTGGACGGAGAACCGCATCTGGGGAACCATGCCTGGCCGACGCAGAACCATGCGCTGCTCACGGTGCTGGAAGACAGCCTGGCTCCCAAGGTGATGGCTGCTCTCCGCGAGACGGATGCCGCCAACGCCAAACTGGGCCTGAGGGCCTACGTCCTTCCGGTGGAAGACGCACTGTAACAGAGGGCCGATTCAGTCGGCCATGATAACATGCCCGGCTTGGTCCGGGCATCTTTTTTATAAATTTTCATTATATTTGTAAGATTAAAAACTATAGTATCATGGCAAAAGTAGCAACCAATAACAATTTTACCGAGCTTCTGCAGGACAGCAAGCTGGTTATCGTAGACTTCTGGGCCACCTGGTGCGGCCCCTGCCGTATGCTTTCTCCCATCCTGGACGAGGTTGAGGAAGAAATGTCCGACAAAATCTCCGTTGTAAAGGTGAACGTGGACGACGCCGACGAAATCGCCGCCCAGTTCCGTATCATGAGCATCCCCACGCTGCTATTCTTCAAGAATGGCCAGGTGGTGGACAAGACGGTGGGTGCCATGCCCAAGCCGGTCCTTATCGAAAAGATCAACGCAAATCTCTAAGGTTATGAAAAAGCTCCTTATCACCCTGGCCCTGCTGTTTGGTACGCTGACCGCTGCCAATGCCCAATTCGGTATCATCGGCGGTTGGACCATGGCCAAATCTCCTTCAACCGTGGGAGACTTGTTTCCCAAAAACGCCAACCTGTTCCATGCCGGTGTCGCTTACAAGTTTGATTTGGGGCCTTTCTTTACCCTCCAGCCGGCGCTGGTATATCAGGGAAAGGCCACTTATGTGGACCAGAGTTCCTCCCTGTACAGCCGTAGCAATTTCTTAGAGCTGGAACTGGGTGCGCAGGTGGGTATCGACCTCCTGGCCCTGCGCCCGTATTTCCTGTTTGAACCTTTCATCGGCTATGATTTGGGCGCCCTTAACAGGCTCAACGGAGAGGTGAACCAGGTCCTTAACGAAGCCAAGAATAAATTCGAAGGTGGCTTTGGCGTGGGTGGCGGTATAGAGCTGGTAAACCACATCCAGATTTCCGTGCAGTGGTTCATGAACTTTGGAAAACTGTTCAACGGCAACAAACTGAACAATACGGACTGGAGCCGTTTAGCTAACCTGAATAATTACCAGGGCGTTAAAATTACATTGGGATTGTTCTTTTAGACGATGGGAAAGCAGGTGGTGATTTTTTGTGCTTCGAGCAACCTGATCGACCCGAAGTACAACGAGGCGGCAAGGCGACTGGTGCGAGGCCTGCATGCAAAGGGATATGACATCGTGTCCGGTGGCGGCGACCGTGGGACCATGGGTGCCATCACGGACGAATCCATCCGCGTGGGCGGCCGCCATGTGGCCGTGCTGCCGCGTTTCATGGCTGGTATGGAGCGGAAGGACGTAGCGGAGGTAGTCTGGACGGATACCATGGCTCAGCGAAAGGAGCGCATGCGGGAGAACACCGTGGCGGCCATCGCGCTGCCGGGCGGTATCGGCACGTTGGAGGAACTGATTGAAACCCACACGCTGCGGAAACTGCACAAGTACGATGGACCTATTTTCGCCCTTAACCTGGACGGATACTATGAACCGCTGAAATCGCTGTTTGCCCATTTTGTCGATACGGGCATGACGGCGCAAACAGATATCGACCTGGTGGCTTTCCCGGAAACGGTGGAGCAGTTATTGGAGAACTTTTAATGGATATTCAGGGCATTTATACGTTCCTGCAGCCCAACCTGGACCGCGTGGAGGCGCGAATGGAAGCGTCTCTGCGCTCGGATATTGCCCTGTTGGACGGCATCAACCGCCGTCTGCGGGAGCATCCCGGCAAGATGCTGCGCCCTATGCTGGCGCTGCTGGTGGCGGAGGCCTGCGGAGGCGTAACGGAAGATACGCTCCGGTTTGCCGCCGCTGCGGAACTTCTGCACAATGCCACCCTCCTGCACGACGATGTGGTGGACGGGGCGGTGGAGCGCCGCGGCGTTCCCACGGCAGCCAAACTGCTGGGTGGCGGTCCGGCGGTGCTTATCGGCGATTACTGGCTGGTAAACTGCATGACGGAAGTCCTGGGTGCGGCGCATGAACCGGAGCGCGTGCTGCGCGTCTTTGCCCAGACGCTGCATCACCTCACGGAAGGAGAACTCCTGCAGATGGAAAAAGCCGGCAAGGGCGATACCACCGAGGCCGATTACTTGCGCATCGTCTATGGAAAGACGGCGTCGCTGTTCGAGGCTACGGCCACGGCGGCAGCCATATCGGCACGGGCTTCAGAAGAACAGGTTAAAGCCGTAGGGCAGTTCGCCCGCCTGCTGGGCACGGCCTTCCAAATCAAGGACGATATCCTGGACTATTGCGAGGCCTCGGCCGCGCTGGGCAAACCGGTAGGACTGGACCTGAAGGAGCAAAAAATCACCCTTCCGCTACTCTGCGCGCTGGAGGCTGTTCCTGCCGACGAGGCTGCCCGCTTGCGTACCTGTGTAACGCAGGTGACGGAGCATCCGGAGCATATCGACACGCTGGTGGACTTTGTGCATGCGCAGGACGGCGTCGTCAAGGCCGCCAGGAAGATGGACGATTACATCTCCCAGGCCATTGCATGTCTGGATGTGTTGCCGGAGACTGCTGCCAGGCAGTATCTGACCACCTTGGCCCAATTCGTAGGAGACCGCAAGGCATGACCGTTTACGGGAATACGGAAGTGGTGGCAGCCCTGCACCAGATGGTACAGAGCGGGCACGTTCCGCATGCCCTTCTCCTGCACGAGGATGACGGCGGCGGGGCTTTCCCGCTGGTCATGAACTTCCTGGAGGAACTGTATGGCGGTTCGCCGCGCGTGCAAAAGCTCATCCATCCGGATATCCATTTTGTGTTTCCGGTGGCGGGATCGGACAAACCGGTATCGCTGCAGTTTATCGCCAAGTTCCGGGAGCTGGCGCTGGAGAATCCGTATTTCTTTGAGAATGAGCTTTATACGGCTATCGGCATAGAAGGGAAACAGGGCATGATTTCCGTGAACGAGGCCCGGAGCATCCTGGACCGCCTGTCCCTGAGCGCAGTGGAAGGCGGCTACCGGACGGTGCTGGTGTATTTGCCGGAGAAGATGAATGCCCAGGCGGCCAATGCGCTGCTGAAGATGGTGGAGGAACCGCCGGCAAAAACGCTGTTCCTGCTCATCACCCATGCGCCGGAGAAGGTGCTCATCACCATCTCGTCCCGATGCCTGCACATGCGGGTGCAGCCTTTGTCGCCGGAGGCGGAACGGGAGGTGCATGCGCGGGAAAATGCTTCCAATCAGGTGCTTACGGACCTGTTCCACGACCTGCTGGAGGCCATTGTTGCGCGGGACAGGCTCAAGGCGCTGGAAACCGGCGAGGCCGTAGCGGACCTCAAGGTGCGGGAGCAGCAGAAGACTTTCTGCAGATTGGCGTCGGAGGACCTTCGCAGGCTCTTCTTCCTGCAAAAAATGCCCGCGCTGGCCCATGTGCCGGAGGGCGAAGAAGACTTTTACAAGCGCATGGCCGGGGCACTGAAGCCCACTTTCCCCCGCAAGGGAATGGTCGCCCTGGACCGCGCCCTGCTCCTGGTGGAGCGCAATGTTAACCAAAAAATCCTGTTTACGGATTTGGTGAATCAATTATACAGTTTATGAACGACATGAACGAATCCATCCAGTTTGACTGCTTTCGCGGCTGCATGGTGGTGACGGACGAGTCCACGGGCGAGTCCGACATCAAATATCGGCAGGGATGCTGCAAGCTGGAGGTATACGATACGCTGAAGGGCATCGCCCAGGAACAGTTCGATGACTATTTCGAGGTGCGCTTCAAGAACACCCGCAAGGGGATTTACGTGAATGCATCGGGCCAGAGCATCAAGACCGGGGACCTTGTGGTGGTAGAGGCCGCCACGGGGCACGACCTGGGCATCGTGACGCTGGAAGGCGCCATCGTGGGCCGTCAGATGAAGTGCAAAGGCGTGGATCCGGCCAAGACGGAGCTCAAGAAGATTTACCGCAAGGCGCGTCCCTTCGACATCCAGCGCTGGCAGGAGGCCATCGCCCGTGAGCAGGAAACCATGATCCGTGCCCGCGTGCTGGCGAACAACCTGGGGCTGGAGATGAAGATTGGCGACGTGGAGTTCCAGGGGGACGGCACCAAGGCCATCTTCTATTACATTGCCGATGGCCGCGTGGACTTCCGCCAGCTCATCAAGGACTTCGCGGAGGAGTTCCATATCCGCGTGGAAATGAAGCAGATCGGCGCCCGTCAGGAGGCCGGTCTCATCGGCGGTCTGGGCATCTGCGGCCGTGAGCTCTGCTGCGCCAATTATATCACTGAATTCAAGTCGATTACCACCTCTGCCGCGCGTGTGCAGGACCTGTCACTGAACCCGCAGAAACTCGCGGGGCAGTGCGGCAAGCTCAAGTGCTGCCTGAACTACGAGGTGGCGGCCTACATGGACGCGCATTCCCGCATTCCGCGGGTGACGGAGCCGCTGGAGTTCCAGGACGGCCAGGCGTGGCTGGTAAAGACGGACATCCTGGCGGAGACGATGTACTTCTCCTACGAGAAAGGTTCGCTGACACAGACGTTCCCGCTGCCGGCCAGCGAGGTGCGCGAAATCCTGGCGATGAACCGCCGCGGCGAAAAACCGGCCACCCTGCACGAGGAAGAGATTGTTGCGCCGGAATTTGTAACCGCCGTAGGGGACGATGCCATCAACCGCTTCGACCCGGAAAAGAAAAAGCGCCGCCGCAAGAACCGTAACAAGAAGTCCGCGAAAAAAGATTAATGGGACACGGTAAACTGAAGAAATTCGCAGAGAACGAGACCTTCCGCTGCCTCTTGCAGCCGGGCGCCTCCCAGGTGCTGGACAAGGAGCCCGGCAGCAAGGAGTTGCGCCTGAGGGACCATGCCATCAAGGGGAACTGGGGCCGGGAGATGTTCGGCAATGACCATCCAATCGTACTGGAACTGGGCTGCGGCAAGGGAGATTACACTATAGCCCTCGCGCTCCGGCATCCGGAAATCAATTATATCGGGGTCGATATCAAGGGCGCAAGGCTGTGGAAGGGGGCCAAGTATGCCACGGAGCATGCGCTGCCCAATGTGGCGTTCCTGCGGACGCGGATCGAGTTTATCGATGCGTTCTTCGGCCCGGGGGAGGTGAGCGAGATCTGGCTCACGTTCTCGGACCCGCAGCTCCGCGGCAGCGAGAACGCCAGGCTTTCCTCACCGCTCTTCCTGGAGCGCTACCGCCGCTTCCTGCGCCCGGGCGGCATCGTCCACCTCAAAACCGATTCCCGGTACCTGTACGAATACACCTCCGCCGTTGTGAAAGTCAACGACCTTCAAGTACTTGCATATGGTACTGATATTTACCAGGAAGGGGTGTATGTTCCCGAACCGTCGCTTCGCGACCCCTCCCTGGATAAGGGTTTGCAGGCAGGCTATTACCTCGAAAACCCTTCGGGCTCTTTGAGCCCTCGTCCCTCCCACAGTCCTTCGGCCTGCGGGCCCCTCCCGTTCACAAAGCCACGGGCGGCTATGGGTTTTCAAGGCAACAGCCTGCCTGACACATCTGTCATTTCTAGCACATCTTCTGTCATTTCGAGCGAAGCCGAGAAATCTCCTGCCTTGGACGTGGCGGTGGTGTTCGAGGTCCAGACATTTTATGAGAAGATGTTCCTGGAGATGGGGTTGCCCATTACGTACCTGGCGTTTTGCATCGACCATGACGGGCCGTACGCCTTCCCGGGGGAGGCCTTTGACCATGACTACTGGCTGGAGGCCGAGGGGCCGCGCCGTTCTTTCTCCCATCAGCCCACGAAGAAATCATAATGCTACTGTAAAAGGTTGGTTTTTGGATGACCAACCTTTTGCATGTTATGTGGCCCAGAACTGCTTCTGATGCGGAATGGGTGTCAATGGTTGGCAGAGTAAAATCCAACCTTTCGCAAAAGTTTAACCAACCATTGACAAATGAAAGACCAACCTTTTGCAGGGAGGGAGATGATGAATATGCAGGGAGGGAAATGTTAGATAGATAGGGGAGAGAAATGTTGGAAAGGTGGGTCCGGAGGTGTTGGAGAGGCGGGAAAAAGTTGTTATATTTGTGCACTATGGCAAAGTTAGTTTACACAATGGGCGAGGTAGCCCAGATGCTGGGGGAGAATGCCTCGGCCGTGCGCTACTGGAGCAACTATTTCGAAAAGTTCATCCATCCCCAGCGGAACGCCAAGGGGAACCGGCTGTATCATCCGGAGGATATCGACACCCTTAAACAGGTCCAGTTCCTGCTGAAGAACCAGGGCCTTACGCTGGAGGGTGCCAAACAGCGCCTCACGGAGGATCACCGCAGCGTGGACAGGCGCGTAAAAGCCATCGAAAAACTCAAGGACATCCGCGCCCAGCTGGTGGCCGTCCGCAATGGCCTATGAAAGTAGGGGATATCACTGCGGCGCTGGAGGTCTTCGCGCCGCTTCGCATTCAGGAGGAATGGGACAACAGCGGGCTGCTGATCGGCAGCGCGGAGGACGAGGTGCACGGGGTGCTGGTCGGGTTTGACTGCACGCCGGAGCTCATCGACGAGGCCGTCGAGAAAGGCTGCGACATGGTGGTCACGCACCATCCGCTCATTTTCAAGGGCATCCGCCGTATCAATGCGGAGGACCCGGTGGGGGCGGCGGTGATGCGTGCCGTGCGCTTTGGCGTGGCGGTGTATGCGGCCCACACCACGGCGGATAAGGTGATTGCCGGTGTGAGCGGTGCCATGGCCCGCCGGCTGGAGCTCAAGAACGTAAGCATCATGGTGCCGGAAGAGGACGGAACCATCGGCCTGGGCTGTATCGGGGACCTTCCCAAACCCATGACCGGCGTGGAAGCCCTGGCCTATGTCCGGGAAAAGTTCGGCCTCAAAGTCATCAAGAGTTCCAAGCCGCTGGAAACGCCCATCACCAAGGTGGCGCTCCTGGGCGGCAGCGGACAGGGAGAGATTCCCCAGGCCCAGGCAAAGGGGGCCCAGCTCTATATTACGGCCGATATTTCCTACCACCAGTTCTTCACCAAAGACGGCTTCATGGTCATGGACATCGGCCATTTTGAGAGCGAAGTGGAGATTGTGGACATTTTCTTAACGGAGATACGGAAAAATTTTCCTACCTTTGCAAGCTACAAAAGTGCCGTACTGGACAGGAGCAACCCGGTCCACTACTTTGTAGTGTGAGAGATGCCCGGTTAAGCCGGGCATGACGACAAGAAAAAATAAATCGATTTATATTTTTATGGCAACAACCAAAAAAACCACCGCCGCCAAGAAAGTGGAGGCTCCCATCGACAACAGGGAAACTTTTGTGTCCCTGCAGAAAAGTTTCGCCGATTCCGACATGCCCGTCGAGGAGAAACTGAAGACCCTCTATGAACTGCAGGCCGCGGATTCCGAGATTGACAAGATTATCCAGCTGCGTGGCGAACTCCCCGCAGAGGTAGCCGCCCTGGAGGCAGAGATTGCCACCCTGAAGGAGCGCAGCGCCGCCATTTCGGCCATTCTGGACCAGTTCAACCGCAACATCGCGGACGCCAAGCTGTCCATCTCGGAGCATGAGAGCATCATCGAAAAATATCAGCGCCAGCTGGAGACCATCTCCAACTCCCGTGAGTACGACTCCCTGAACAAGGAAATCGAGAACCAGGAGCTGCTGCGCCAGATCGATGAAAAGACCATCAACGACACCCGCTATGAGATTGGTGCCAAGAAGGCGGAACTGGACGAGATCAAAGACCGTCTGAACATCCGTGGAGAGGACCTCAAGGCCAAGAAGGAAGAGCTGGACACCATCGTGGAAGAGACCGCGAAGGAGGAAGCCGTCCTGCGTGCCCGCCGCGACGAATGCGCCGCCAAGATCGACGCCCGCACCATGAGCGCCTATGAGCGTATCCGCGCCAGCGTGCACAACCACCTGGCCGTCGTGGGTATCTACAATGGCGATTCCTGCGGAGGTTGCTTCAACACCATCACTCCTCAGCGCCGCGTAGAGATTGCCTCCAACCGCAAGCTCATCATCTGCGAGCACTGCGGCCGCATCATCATCAACCCGGAATTCGACCAGAAGTAGTATGCCCGAGGCCAGTCGCAAACGGTCCCGCCCGCAGGAGCCCGAGAATCTGGAGACCCTGATGGGGAACAAACCCCCGCAGGCCCTGGATGTCGAAGAGGCCGTATTGGGCGCCATGCTCGTAGAGCCTGCCACCATCGACGAATCGATGGAGGAGCTCTCTGCGTCGTGCTTCTATGACCCCCAGCACCGCATGATTTTCGAAGCCATGAGCGAGCTGGTGAACGAGCACGTGAGCATCGACCTGGTGACCGTGAGCGAAAAGCTGCGCGCAAAGGGGAACCTGGAGGCCATCGGCGGACCGGTGGCGCTGGCCAACCTCTCGCAGAACATCGGCGCAGCGGCCCACATCGAGTACTACATCAAAATCCTCAAGCAGAAGACCATCCAGCGGGACCTCATCAGCGCCTCGTACGATATCCTGAAGCAGTCGTTCGACGAGTCCACCAACGTGGATGACCTCATCGACAACGCGCAGACCAAGGTGTTTGCCGCCATTCAGAACAACGTCAAGCGCGATGTCCAGGACATTGGTTCCATCATCAATTCCGTGCTGGACAACCTGCAGGAGCTGCAAGGCATCACCGGTCCTTCCGGTGTGCCTTCCGGCTATCCCTCCATCGACCGCGTAACGCAGGGCTGGCAAAAGAGCGACCTCATTATCCTGGCGGCCCGTCCGTCGGTGGGTAAGACGGCCTTCTCGCTCAATATCGCCCGCAACGCCGCCGTGGAGGCCAATATGCCGGTGGCGGTGTTCTCCCTGGAAATGAGTGCGGACCAGCTGGGTAAGCGTCTGATTACCACGGAGAGCGGCCTGTCCGGAGAAAAGATCAAGGGCGGCGTCAAGCTGGAACCCTACGAGTGGGTGCAGCTGGAAGACACCCTCAAGCGCCTGGCCAAGGCCCCGCTGTATATTGACGATACCCCGGGCATCCCCATCATGGAGTTCCGCACCAAGGCCAAGCGCCTGGTGAAGCAAAAGGGCGTGCGCCTCATCGTGGTGGACTATCTGCAACTGATGCAGGGCCCGGTGGAGTTGCGCGGCCTGCGTGAGCAGGAAGTGGCAGCCATTTCCCGTACCCTCAAGGCCACCGCCAAGGAACTGAATATTCCCATCATCGCCCTGTCCCAGCTGTCCCGAAACGCGGTTCAGCGCACGGGCGGCACCGGCAAGCCGCAACTGAGCGACCTCCGTGAGTCCGGTTCCATCG
>CAMKSQ010000038.1 GCA_946415475.1 uncultured Bacteroidales bacterium | reverse complement strand
GGTTGGGTTCCGTGCGGGGCGTCGCATTGCCATCCGCGTCGTAGTTGTTCAGGCGGCCTTCCGCGATGGCTTCCTTCTCGAAGCGAACCACGTTTTCCACCACCTGCAGCGTGTGGGTGAAATTCTCCTTATGTCCCTTACCGTCAACGGTTTCCACGCCTTTGAGCCGGCTCAGTTCCGGCAGGAATTGTTGCAGGAGGCCCGTCTCTTCCATGAGCTCGAACGCCAGGGCCGGATGGTCCGTCAGGAGCATTTTGTTCAGCTCTTCCACGATGCGTTCCTTGGAAAGAATTTGCATGCGGTCGGCCATGGTTTTCATGGCGGCGATGCTTTCCGGGACGATGGTAAATTTGCGATCGTCGGTGCTCAGCCGCGCCGCGAAACGGATGGCCCGGAGCATGCGGAGCGGGTCGTCGCTGTAGGTCTGTTCGGGCTCCAACGGCGTGCGGATGATGCCTGCCGCCAGGTCCTTGATGCCCCCGAACGGGTCCACCAACGCGCCATAATCTTCTGCTTGAAGTGAGAAGGCCATCGCATTGATAGTGAAGTCTCTACGGAGCTGGTCTTCTTCCAGCGTCCCGTCCTCCACAATGGGTTTCCGGGAGTCCCGGTGATAGCTCTCTTTCCGCGCACCCACGAACTCCAGTTCTATCCCATGATACTTGAGCATGGCCGTCCCGAAGTTCTTGAAAACGCTCACCCGCGCATGGCACTTTTTCGCCACCGCCTCCGCCAGCAAAATCCCCGGCCGCACCCCGCTCTTTTCCCCCTCATCCCGGGCTTGACTTTCCTCATCCCGGGCTTGACCCGGGATCTCCACCACAATATCTATATCCTTATTCGGCCTCCCTAAAAAGCAGTCCCTAACATACCCCCCGATCACGAACGCCCGCACGCCCAGTTCCCTGGCCGTTTCACTCACGAGCTTGAACACCGGATGCTCCAAATATCCTTCCGTTATCGTCATAACATCTCTTCCCACAGCGGGGCGTTCTGCATAAACTGCCATCCATCGGCCTGCCGTTCAAAAATGAACGTCTTGAGGCCGTTCGTGATGGCTATATACCTCACATTCAATTCATTATTGTACCGCAGCGCCTGGTCCACCACGGTCTGGTCCAGCGTCACTTCCGGCCGCTTGCACTCCACAATCATGAGCGGCTGCGCCTGGCGGTTGTACACCACGATATCGGCCCTATATTCCTTCCCCGCATGGCTGAGCGCCACCTCGCTCCCCATCATGTGCTCCGGGACATGCATCCCCTCGTGCAGCACCGATATAAACCACTGCCGCACCGCCTCCTCCGGCGTATTCCGCACACTCTTTTTCCGCAGCGGATCCCAAATATACTCCTGCTGTACCATCTTAACGCCAAATTTACCCTTTTTCACCCACTTTTGCAACTCCCCGCCCCGCTAAAGCACACCCACCCTAACCAGAACCACCTGTACGCAGCCTAGCCGCTCTTTAACACCCCTTCTGCACCCCGTTTAAAGCACACCCACCCCGTCCAGAACCACCTGTGCGCAGCCTAGCCGCTCTTTAACCACCCCTTTGCACTCCGTTTAAAGCACACCCACCCCAGCCAGAACCACCTGTACACACCCTGCCCGTGCTTTAACCACCCTTCTACACCCTGCCTAAAGCACACCCACCCCCGCCAGAACCGCCTCAGTGGCATGGTCCCGTGCTTTAATGCCACCATTTCACCCCCATTAAAGCACACCCATCCCCTCCAAAACCACCTCAGTGCCATGGCCCTGTGCTTTAACGCCCCCTACACCCTAATTCTGGAGCCACCTCAGTGGCATGGCACTGTGCTTTAATGCCCCGCACCTCGCTTCCGAGGCCCCACTCTGGAGGTAATTACCTCGTTTTGCCCAAATCCTCCTCATCGCAATTTCAAAAAATTGGGCAAAAAATGAAAATGTTAGTAGTCCCGAATCCGCATCACAGCACCCTGCAAGGCCTATTCTAAAAATTATCCGTGTATTTTTGTTTACACCGAACCAACTTCGGAACTTTGCAGAAAAAAGATATGGACAATTTTGCACCCAAAGTAATTGACGACTGTTATCACATCTATTCAGATGGGACCAGACTCGCCGTCCTTTGCGATACAGATGAAGATTATGTGTTCATGATGAACCAGATCGCCATCACCTCCTTGTATTGTGATGTCCGAATCCTTTGCCAGGAAGTGATGCGTACCCATTTCCACATCGTCGCCGTCGGAGAGCCCGAACAAATCCAAAAATACAGGCGGGAGATCAAACGCCTGATTACCAAGAGGTACAACAGAGACGGACTGGGCCATATCGTCAAAGACTCCATCCAAATCGCCGTGGATCCCATCAAGGACGATGAGGAGCTACGCCGAAAAATCATCTATGTCTTCCGGAATTGTACAGAAGCTGGATTTCGACTCTTGCCGGAAGATTATCCCTGGGGACCAGGGCAAGTCTATTATCGACAGGACAAAACATCGTATCGGAAAGTCTCGGAGTTGCATTATCGAGAACAATGTCGATTATTTAGAACGAAGGTTAAGTTACCTGCCGATTGGGAATATGATCCGAAAGGGATGCTAGTGCCGCGAAGTTATTTCGACACGGAATATCTTCATAATGAGGTATTTCTATCGCCAAGGCAGTTTATCGCATTCCTCAATGTGAAGAAGAAGGATCTAATCGAGATGGAAGCTGCCGATGCCCGCCCGTTCCAGGAAAAGCAGGATGAAGGAAAGCTGTTGAAAGAGATGGAGCAAGAAAGCATGAATCGGTACGACAAACCCATTAAGCAACTTTCTCAGGTCGATAAAATCCATCTGGCCACCTACTTTTGGAGCGAGAGAAAAACCCTGTCCGTGAAGCAGTTGGCCAGATTGTCAAGGTTGAATGAGGATGTCCTCCGCGCTATTGTTCACGTTCCAGTAAATACTGCCGCCAGAAGTCCTGATTGGCCTGGTTGAAGTGGCGGCCTTGGTAGCCGCGGTAGCCGTGCATGCCGTCCGGGTAGATCATGAATTCGAAGCGGGCTCCTTGCTTGTGCAGCACGTCAATCAGCTGTAAGGTGTTCTGGAAGTGGACGTTATCGTCACCGGTCCCGTGCGTAAGTTTGAGCATGACGGAGTTATCGTCAGAGCCCACTTTTGCGGGATAGGCCGCCACACGGTTCACCACGGCGGTGTTTTTGTAGCCTTCCTCGTTGTCCTCCAGGGTGGACATGAAGCGCTCGGTGTAGTGACTGTCGTATAGGCGCCAGTCATACACACCGCCGCCGGCGATGCCGTAATGGTAGGCGTCGGGGGCCGTGGTTACGAGCAGCGCCGTCATCGTGCCGCCAAAGCTAAATCCTTCTACGCCAATCTTTTCCGGCTTCACGTACGGCAGGCTCTGGAGCCAGCGGGCCCAGGCCACGAAATCGGCCACTTCCACGGTGGATAGCTGCTTGTAGATGGCATCCGTTCCGGCACAGCCGTTGTGCCCGGCGGCGCGGCAATCGGCAATAAGCTGGATGATGCCGTTCTGGTAATACCAGTCGTAGCGGGAGGCGGGCACCCAACGGTCGTACACCAGCGGCGTGTCAGGACCGCCGTAAATATCCACGTGCACCGGGTAGCGCTTAGCCGGGTCGAAGTCCTTGGGATAGTAAATGATGCCGGGCAGTTCCAGCCCGCCCGTGACGATGCTAACCAGCTCACCCTGAGCACCTTCCTGCGCCGGCATGGCAGCTACCGTATAGCTATGCGCGGGCTTCCGGGTCTCCTGCAGCCGCAGCTCGTACGGGGTGTGCAGGTTGGACACCATGCTAAGGAAGTACTTGCCGTCCGGCGAGAAAGAAACATCGGCCACATGCAACGCCGGGTCCGTCAGCACGGTAATCTGTCCCTTTGCCGATACTTTATATAATGCGCTACGCACACGCGCGTCGCGTTCTGCGGTGAAGTACACGCTGCCGTCCTTATCGACCTGAACCAGCTTGATGCGCCAGTTGGGGCCGTCGGTGAGGCGTTTGAGCGTGGTGCCATCGTAACTCAGGAAGTAAATTTGCTGCCAGCCGGTCTCGAATTTGCGCACCATGTACAGGCCTTGGTCGCTGAAGAGCATCTCTTCCATCCAGTCCAGCCAGGTGTTGACCTCCTCGTGATAGATGGCTTTTTTCTTCCCGTCGATGGCATTAACTGCGTACAAATCAAGCGTTTGCTGCTTGCGCGGCATGCGGGCCACGTAGAAGGTTTTGCTGTCCGCGCCCCAGAAAGGGATGCCGAAATATTGGTCCTCTTTTTCGTTGAAATCGGCCCAGGTGAGGTTGCCCTGGAGGTCTGTGAAGCCAATCCGGACTTCCGGGTTCTTTTCGCCCACCTTAGGGTAGTGAGTTTCGCGAAGCTTACCATCCTGGCCGAAGGGCGAATAGATGGGAAACATGGGCACCTGGGTGTCGTCAAAGTGGTAGAAGGCCAGTTTTTGGCTGTCCGGGCTCCACCAGAAGGCACGATATTGGGACGGTCGGCCCAGGATTTCCTCGTAATAGACCCAGCTGGCATAGCCGTTCATGACGGTCCGGGTGCCGTCGGTGGTGAGTTGGGTTTCTTTTCCGCTGGCGATGTCCACCACCCAGAGGTTGTTGGCGCGCGTGAAGGCGAGCTTGGTGGAATCCGGGCTATAGGTCAGGTTCACGGCCTCCGCGGGCTGGATGGGAAAGTCTGCGAACTTCTCCGGCGCGTTCACTCCCTGGGTTTTGGTGAATTTTTTGCCGACAGTGATGACGTAGCCGGCATCGTCCGTGAAGGAGCCATCCTGCGAGAAGGCTATTTCCTTGTTATTGAGCCATTTGTACGCGCGCGGAAAGTCCTGCGCCTGGGCAGTGAGGGCGCTAATGGCCAGCGCCAGGATAAGGGTCGATGTTTTCATGACCCTAAAGGTAGTGAAAAAAATTGGTTAAAGCACAGGATCAGGGCGCTGAGGTGGTTCTGGAGGGGGTGGGTGTGCTTTAGGCAGAGTGAATGGTGGCGTTAAAGCACAGTATCATGCCACAGAAGTGGTTCTGGACGGGGTGAGTGTGCTTTAAACGGGGTGCAGAAGGGGTGTTAAAGCACGGGCAGGGTGTGTACAGGTGGTTCTGGATGGGGTGGATGTGCTTTAAGCAGGGTGCAAAAGGGGTGTTAAAGCACGGCTAGGGTGCGCACAGGTGGTTCTGGCTGGGGTGGGTGTGCTTTAACGGGCCACAGCGGGCGCCAAGGGCCAGGGCGCCAAGGGCCAGGGCGCCAAGGGCCAGGGCGCGAAGGCCCCCAAAGGCCTAGGCAAAAAAGCCGTCGCGGAAGTTGACCAGGTAGACTTGCTCCACGGCGCGGGTGAGGGCGGTGTAGAGCCATTTCAGGTCTTCCTCCTGCAGCTCGTCCTGCCAGAAGGGGTTGTCGATAAACACGCACTTCCACTGGCCGCCTTGGGCTTTGTGGCAAGTAATGGCATGGGCGTACTTGATCTGGAGGGCATTGAAGAAAGGGTCTGAGCGCACGGCGTCGTAGCGCTTCTTTTTGGTGGGCAGGTCCGCGTAGTCGGCCAGCACGCCGGTGAACAGCGCCTGCGAAGCCTCCTGCCCCAGGGACGGGGAGTCGCTCTCCAGCACATCCAGCAGCACCTTCATCTCCACCTCCTGGTCCCCATAGTCCGGGAAAGCCAGGCAGGCGTCGGCGAAGTGTAAGCCGTATCGTTCCTCAAAATGCTTGATCCACACCAGTTTGGCCATGTCGCCATTGGCGATGTAGTCCGTACCCTCCATCCCGTCCAGATAGTGATTCCGGACGATCATCAGCCGCTCTCCCCTCACCAGCCGCTCCTCATGGTACAGCACGGAGCCACGGATACCGGCATTGTATCGACCCGCCCGTTTGTTGGAACGGCACAGCACAATCACCTCATCCTCCCCATAACGCCCATAAGCATCCGACAGCGCCTCCAGCAGCTCACCGCCGGAAATCCGCCGCACGTCCGGGAAAACAGACAAGCGCACAGCCTCACCAGCGTACGGCAACAACTGCCGCAAAGAAGTAGCATTGGTAAGGATCCCCGAGTCCGCCGCCTGCCGCACCACCGTGGTCAGCTCCACGTACGACACGCCCCCGAACCCGTTCATGAACGACGGAGACAGCGCCGGCGAAGCGTCCAGCCCCACCGGAGGCAGCTGCGCCGCATCGCCCATCAGGATGAGCCGGCAATCCGTCCCGGCACGCACAAACGTCACCAAGTCTTCCAGCAAATTGCCCGTCCCGAAGCCGTCGGAAAGGCCGATCAGCGACACCTCATCGACAATAAACAGCGTGCTCCGGGCCTTATTAAAAGTCAACGTAAACGCCCCTACTCCCTCTGCGCTCAAGGATTTTTGTCGATAAATATGCTTGTGAATAGTGGAAGCCGGGTGCCCCGCATACTGCGACAGGACCTTCGCCGCGCGGCCCGTAGGCGCCAGCAGCACCGACGGAATCTGCAATTGCGCCAGCCCCGCCACCACCGCAGCCATGGCCGTCGTCTTACCCGTTCCGGCGTACCCGTTCACCACCAGAATGTCCCCGTCGTCCGAAGCCAAAAACACGGAAACCGCCCGCAACAGGCGTTCCTGGCAAGGAGTGGGTTCATAGGGAAAAGCGTCCCGGAAAAAAGGATAAAAAGTCATTAATATTTCCGGTTAAAGATGCTCGAGAACACGGCAAAAACCGGATAAATTTCCACGCGCCCAAGGAACATGTCCACCGTGTAAATGAACTTGATGCCAATGGGTTCCATATTGAAATTGCCCATGGAGCCGATATCGTAAATGGACGGTCCCACATTGCCCAGCGACGCCACGGAGCCCACCAGCGCATGCCCATGCGGGTCTCCCATGAGCAAAATAATGATGGCCGATGCCCCCAGCAGCAGGAAATACATGGCGATATAGAGCACCTGCGGATAAATCTCTTCGTCGTGCAGAATCCGACGCCCCACCCGCACCTCAAAAATAGACGAAGGATAGAGGGTCTTGAGAATCTGCATGTGAATGGCCTTGAACAGCACAATGACGCGGTCCACCTTCAGGCCGCCGGTGGTGGAACCGGCACAACCGCACACGAGGCTCACCAGCACCAGCATAAAGCACGGCAGCATCGGCCAGTTGGAATTATCGGCAATGGCAAATCCGCTGGTAGAAGCATAACTCACCACCTGGAAAGTGCCGTCCAGGAATGCCCCGCCCCAACTGTCCGTAATCCCATCCAGCTTCAGCGACATGGAAGTAATGATGGAAACCACCGCCAGCGCCGCGCAGTAAAAGCGCAAAACCGGGTTGTTCAGCGGCCGCATCGACCGGTTCACCAGCGCCATGAAAATGAGCCCGAAATGCACGGACGCCACAAACATGAATACAATGGTGACGATGGAAATCAGGGGCGATTGGAACGCGCCGATGCTCAAGTTCCGGGACGAGAAGCCACCCGTAGCACAGACGCTAAACGCGTGACAGATAGCGTCGAACAGCGGCATTCCGCACAGCAGATACGACAAAAAAGCCGCTCCGCAGATGGCCAGATACACCCACGCAAAGATAAAGACCGTCTTGTTGGCCCGACTCTTATAATCGTCACGGGAAAGGGACGACAGTTCCATATTGGTGAGCCTGAGCCGGACGGGCGAAGAGTTAGGAATAATCAGCAGCAAAAACACCACGACTCCCAAGCCGCCGATAAAGTGCGTAGAAGAGCGCCAGAACAGCAAGCTCCGCGGCAGCGACTCCACATCTTCCAAAATGGTGGAACCAGTAGTAGTGAAGCCGGAAACGCTTTCAAACCAAGCGTTTATCACCGAGAACGGGCCGCCCCACAGGGCATACGGAAGCGCTCCGAAAATGAAGGACAGCAGCCATGACAAAAAGATAATCATGAACCCGTCCTTCAGGGAAATCTGGGAAGTTTTCCGCACAAAAATGAAGGGGAAAACGCCGAAGATGAAGGTGATGACAAAGCTGATCAGCAGCGGGGCCAGCGCAGAATCGCCGCCATCGGCCAGGGAAACAAAGACCGAGAGCAGCATGAACAGGGCACTCACCAGGAGCGCCACGCCCACATTCCGCGATATGACCTTAAGATTCATCCTGAACCTTCTTTTCCTTGAGTTCCGTTATGCGCCGGCGCAGCGTCCGGTTTTCTTCCGTAAGGTCTGTTACAGAATTGTTTAGCTCACACAACTGGTCGTTGCCGTCAAAGGAATAGGTATAGCGCCGCCGGAATTCCAGATAGTCCGACAACGCATGCTGCATCTTGTAGATGGGGTTCACGTAATACACCAGAATATAGAAGAGCAGCAGGAAAACCAGCAAAATGCCCACGGCAACGGCCACGGCGCTGGGAATGATGCTCCGGAAGAAGCCCCGGTCAAAGTCCTTGGAATTCTGTTCCAGTTCCTGGTACATGGAGGTACCCAGGCGGTCCAGATAGCCTCTCATGCGGCCGAACAGCGGCTGCAGGCGGGTAAAGTACCAGTCCCGCGTGTTGATGAAATTGGACTCCAGCACATCTTCCAACTCCAGGGAAGCCAGCATGTAAGCTGAATACGCATACACCACGGAATCGGCCATAGGAATGGTTCTGCCTGCACCGAAGGAAGCGCGCAGCGAGTCGCAATAGTCCAGGAAAACGCTCCGGTCGAAATCCGGCAACGTGGACAGATGGTCATCCCCGATCACCGCAAGCAATTGCAAATTGTAAGTATCTACGGCGTTCACCAGCCTTTGCGTAAGGTTGATGTTCCGGATGTCGTCCGCGATCATGTCCGACACATAATTGGACATGCGTCTGTATTCCAGCACAGAGATGATACTGGACATGAGCAGGACCACCGCGATGGCGCTTAGGGCAAGCGTCACCTTCGCTCTCAGGGACAGGCGGAACTCCTGCAACCAGTTTTTCAGTTTCACAAACATAGCAAATGCAAAGATAGGCAAATTTTCGCATTCATTATACGCGTGTTAAAATAAAGATATTTTTGAAGATTTGCAAATTCAGTAAAAATTTTTTAAATTTGCGCGGATAAAATGAAAATCTTATGAGAGAGACCTTCCTTGATAAAAAAGACAACAAGAACTCCCTCTTGAAAAAAAACATCTTGTTCCTCTGCATCGAGCGTGGGGAGCATAGCATCGCCTCCATCAGCGAGGCCATCGGCGCATCGGTTCCCACCGCCACCAAGCTCATCGGCGAACTGATGGACGAGGGATTCATGATCGATTTGGGCAAATCCGGCACTTCCGGCGGCCGCAGACCTTCCATTTACGGTCTCAATCCTGAGGCCGGATACTTCGTGGGTGTACACATCCGCAACCGGCACGTCAGCGTCGCCGTCACGGACTTCAAAGGCGGTCTTCTCTCCTTCCAGGACGATATCCTCTATAAAATGGAGGCCAACGAAGAGTCCGTCCGCAAGATTGCCGAGGGCATCCGTGAGCACGTAAACAAAAACGGCCTGGACTGGAACCGCATCATGGGTGTGGGCGTCGCCCTGCCCGGCCGCGTCAATCCGGTCACAGGTTATAGCAACAACTACTCCTTCGACCCGTCGCGTCCCATCGGCCAGATGTTGGAGGACGATTTGAACGTCCACGTGGTGCTGGAAAACGACTCCCGCGCCATGACCTACGGCGAATACCTGGGCGGCGGCCTCAAGGAGAAAAATATGCTCTACGTCAACGTCAGCTGGGGTTTGGGTATGGGCATGATCATGAACGGACGCCTGTACTACGGCACCTCCGGCTATAGCGGAGAGTTCGGCCACTTCCCTCTCCTGGACAACGGCCAAATGTGTCGATGCGGCAAAATCGGCTGTCTGGAAACCGGTGCTTCCGGCAGCGCCCTGGTGCGCATGATCAGCGAAAAGCTCACCGCCGGGCGCGCATCGTCCCTGGCCCGCAAGTTCAAGGCCGATGGCAAAATCAACATCACCGAGGTGTTCACCGCCATCCAGCAGGAGGATATCCTGGCCATCGAGACAGTGGAAAAAGTGGGCACCAACCTGGGCAAGGGCCTTGCCGGCCTCATCAACATCTTCAATCCGGAGCTGGTGGTGATTGGCGGTAAGGTAGCCGTCGCCGCAGGCGATTACCTCATGCTGCCCATCCGCACCGCCATCAAGCGCCATGTCCTGAACATCGCCAACCAAGATACCACCATCAAACTGACGCAGCTGAAACAGAAGGCCGCCCCGATCGGCGCCGCCCTCCTGGTCCGCAGCCGCATGCTTGGAATCCTGTAATTTATGCCTCAAATATCCCGTCGCGGCCTGGAAATGCCGTCGTCCCCCATCCGGAAACTCGCCCCCTTGGCCAACGAAGCCAAGCGTCAGGGCGTAAAGGTGTATCATCTGAACATTGGCCAGCCGGACCTGCCCACCCCGCAGAAAGGCTTGGACGCGCTCAAGGCCATCGACCGGAAAACCTTGGAATACAGCCCTTCCGAGGGCCTTGCCATGCTGCGCGAGAAACTGGTGAAGTACTACGCCAAGTTTAACATTACCGATATCACCGCGGAGAATATCATCATCACCAGCGGTGGCTCGGAGGCCATTCTGTTCGCCTTTTTGGCGTGCATGAACCCCGGGGACGAGATGATTATGGTGGAGCCCGGCTATGCCAACTACATTTCCTTTGCCGTTACAGCTGGCATCAAGGTGGTCACCGTCACTTCTTACATTGAAGACGGCTTCAAACTGCCGCCTATGGAGGATTTCGAGCGGGCCATTACAGACAAAACCAAGGCCATTTTGCTGTGTAACCCCAACAACCCCACCGGCTACGTATACAGTCCGGAGGAACTGCAGCAGCTCAAGGAACTGGTGGTGAAGCATGACCTCTATCTCATTGCCGATGAAGTATATCGGGAGTTCGTATACACCAACGAGCCCTATGTGAGCGCCATGTCGCTGGGCATCCCGGAGCATGTGATCCTGGTGGATTCCGTGAGTAAGCGCTACTCCGAGTGCGGTATCCGCGTGGGCATGCTGGTCACCCGCAACCGCCTGGTGTACGACACCGTCATGAAGTACTGCCAGGCCCGCCTGAGCCCCCCGCTGCTGGGCCAGCTGGTGGCAGACGCCTCCATCGAGGGAACGGAAGAGTATTCCAAACAGTGCTACAACGAGTACAAGGAACGCCGGGACTTCTTTATCAAGGGCCTGAACAGCATTCCGGGCGTATACTCCCCCATGCCGCACGGCGCCTTCTACACCGTGGCCAGTTTACCCGTGGCCGATGCCGAGGATTTTTGCCGATGGTGCCTCACGGATTTCCGCATGGACGGGGAAACCGTGATGATGGCCCCGGCCGCCGGCTTCTACCGCAATCCGGACCTGGGCCGCAACCAGGTACGCCTGGCCTATGTCCTTAAAAAAGAAGACCTTCAGCGGGCCCTGATGTTACTCAGAGGCGCACTGAAGGCCTACAATCGCAGAACCGTCTATTAGCGGCGCAGCCGCTCCAGCAGTTCGTCACCCAAAGCCTGTTTTACGCGGATGTGCTCCAGCACAGCCGTGACGAAGGCGTTGGATTCAAAGTCGCCGCGTACCTCGGAGAAGTCCTGTTCCTTTTCCTCGCGGGTGCCATCGGCACCGAAACCGGTCATGGAGGCCAGGTTGAATTCCTTGCGGGCATCGTCGTACAGTTCCTTATCCAGGCCGATGACGGCGTCTTCCCACTTCCGGACAATATCGGCCACTTGCTCCGCGGTGATGGTCTCCAGCGGATAGCCAAAGAAGTCTGCATACTTGTCATAGGCCCAGGTCCACTCGTACTCGTAATAATGGCTGTGCATGTCGTGGAAGGCGTCCGAGAGCTCTTTCAGCGTGAATTCTCCGTTCTCCATCTTGTCCAGCGCCGCATTCACCATGCTCTTGGGGGCGATGAGGCCGCTCAAATCGACCCAGTAGCCAGTTCCCCATGTAGCGGTGGGCTTCAAGGCTTCGCGAATTTGGGCGTCTGAGGCACCTGCAGGCAGGTTTTCCAGCTTCTTGATGATGGAGTTGCCCAGGAACTTGGTGATGGCCGTCTGATAGTAGCGGATACCGTTCCGGAGCGAGGAGTTGCGGATTTTGGTGCTGTGATAGGAGTAAATATCCGAGAGTTCACCGGAGGAATACAGCAGGTTCTTCAGCAGCTGCACACCCTTGAACATCTTCTGAATGGTGAAGGGGCTCAGGAGGTTGTAGTTGATGCAGTCCAGGCGGTCCGGGTCCTTGCGGGCGTCACGCTTGGGCCACTTCTGGGCATCACGCACGGTACCTACGCTGCGCAGGTTCACGCCCGGCACCAGATAGGTATTGTTCTGCTGCTCAATCAAATACGAGAACGGCAGGTTGGTGGTGTCCGAGTGGGTGACGTGACGGCCCATCACCAGCGAGAAAGCGCCGATACGGGACGGCCACAGGATATAGGAATCGGAAGCCGTCTTGGCGCCACGCTCCAGGATACCCTGGTGGATGGGGCCCAGCTTGTACATATGGTTGCTCTGGTTGGAACCCGAGCCGGCATTCATGAAGGAGAACTTACCTGCAATGAGCAGGGTGCTCTTGTGGTGTGTCACCGTGAACGGGCCGGCGAAAATGGCGCAGGCCTCGCCGTTCTCCCCCTGGCAATTGCTGAAGAAAAGGGAGTCGGAGGCGCTGTAGGCATGGCCGAGCGTGCAGCACTGTCCCACAAAGCAACGGGTAAGGGTGGTATTGTCTTCCACCTTGGAGCCGCTGCAGATGATGAAATCGTCCGCAATAACGCCATAACCGATGGAAACCGGAGCCTCCATATTGCTGTTGATGCTGCCGTTGCGCAGGCGGCTGGCACCGCTGATCTTGGCGCCGTCGCCAATGCGTACCCCATTGATAATGCAGGTGTTACGCACAGTTACATTATTGCCGATGCTGCCCCGCTCGGAACTATGCTCCTTGGCATAGGCCTCGATTTCCTCGTTCAGGCGGCTGATCAGGGCCGGACGATGACGGTACATGGCCAGCACATAGGCAATCTGCGCGCTCAGGCGGTCGAAAATCTTCACCTCGCGGCCGCCGGTTTCGTTGAGCACGGACACCTCTACCCCATTACCGAAGCTGCTGGTGCCATCGACAAAAATCAGGTCCACATTCTCGATATAGGTATCATGGCCGATATCGTAATTGGCGATATAGTCGGTCACGTTTTCCACCAGCGAGTTGTCGCCGATGGTGACGTTGTGCAGCGTTGCATTGCGGATACCGGTGTGCTTGTGCAAGCCGCCGGGCAGGGTGAACTGCGTTTTAAACTTGCCGAAACGCACCTTTCCGGAGAAACGGACGTTGCGGATGTAGATCAGGGATTCCGGATCCGAGGTTTCTACCGTGCTCCAGTCCTCCGCGCGGCAGCCGAAGCTGATGAGCTGGTCGATTTCCGCACGGGTTAACGGTCTGTATTCCATAACTTTAGATCGATTAAGTGTACAAGCCTCCGTTCACGGAGATGACTTCACCATTGATGTAGGAAGCGGCTTCGGAGGCCAGGAAGGCCACCACGGATGCCACTTCTTCCGGCTCGCCGAAACGGCCGGCAGGGATGTCTTTCTTCAGGGCTTCTTCGTCCAGTCCTTCCACCATATCGGTGCGGACAAAACCGGGCGCGACAGCGTTCACGGTCACTTTCTTGCGGGCGACCTCCTGGGCCAGCGCCTTGGTAGCGGCAATCATGCCGCCCTTAGTGGCCGAGTAGTTGGTCTGGCCGGGAAGGCCCTTGATGCCGCTGAGGGAAGCCATATTGATGATGCGGCCGTATTTTTTCCGCAGCATGGGCTGCAGCAATACGTGGGTCACGTTGTACCAGCCGTTCAGGTTGGTGTCCAGCACTTTGCGCCAGTCGCCGGGCTCCATCCAGATGAGGAGGTTGTCGCGGCGGATACCGGCGTTGTTCACCAGCACTTCCACGTAGCTGTCCGGATGGGCTTCCTGCCAGGCCTTGAGGCAAGACTCCACGGCCTCGGCATCGGCCACATCGAACTTCAGGAGTTCTCCATGACCGTCGATGGAGGCCAGGGTTTCCTGAGCGGCAGCTTCGTTGGAAACATAGTTGATGAGCACTTCATAGCCCATGCTGTACAATTTCTGGACACAGGCGCGACCGATGCCGCGGCTGCCTCCGGTGACTAATGCGTATTTCATGGTTCGATTGATTTACAAGTGTTTAGGGCGGAAATACTGGTACCCAGAATGCCGTGCAAACCCAGGTTCTGACCGGTGAGGAAGAGCCAAGGGAGCGGCGTGGCGGCGGCGATGAAGTCCGCGTTGGAATGCTTCACAATGCCGTAGCCCTGGTTCATCTGGCTGTGATACTTGCGTACCTTCAGGCCGGAGAGGCGCTGTGCGGCACGGGCGATCATTTCCTCCGGATTTCCTTCGCCGAAGCACATCAGTTCCAGGATATTGGTTCCGGGCTCGTCGAAGTGGATCATGAGCTTGTCATCCAGGAAGATGGCCCCGCTCTGCCAGGGCACGCAATCCGGCTCCATGAGGCAGTGGACGGAGAAAATATCCGGTCCATTCTCCTGCATGCTCAGCCGGTGCGTATAGGCACGGCGCACATGGTCCTTCACCAGCTCCATGGTGGTGAGCGGGTGCAGGTCCGAGATTACATAATCCGCCTGGAACGTGCTGCCATCGGCACAGGTAACCACCTGATTTTCAATGGCAACCACCTTCTTCTGATAGTGGATGTCCAGTCCTTTGGCAAGGGCCTTGGAGAGGGTGTCTCCCCCGCCCTCCAGGCGCCAGGTGCTCTGGCGGAAGGGTCCCAGGATGTGCGACAGTTCGAAGTCCGAACGGGTGTTCAGGCGCAGGAAACCCAGGCCTTCGTCCGGATCGGCCTTGTACCAGGGCAGGACCATCAGGCCCAGCGGGCGGAAGATTTTTTCCAGCGGTTCGCCGGGAGCGAGTCCGCCTACCGAGTGGAAACCCCGGTCGCAGCGGGCGCCCTCCCAGGTGAATCCGTGCAGGATGCCACCGGGTTCCGTATCGGCCTCTAAGACAGTGACGCTCAATCCTTTGCGTACCAGCAACTGGCCACAAAGGAGACCGCCCAGTCCGGCGCCGATGATGACTGCGGACTTAGACATTCCGTACGATGAGCGTGGAGTTGGTTCCGCCGAAGCCGAAGGAGTTGGACAGGAAGGTGTCGAAGTGACTCTCTATGGTGGTAGGAGGAATGAGCAAGTGGCAGGAATCCTCGTCCGGGGTCTCGAAGTTGATGTTACCGGCGATGAAGTCGTTCTTCATCATGAGGATGGAATAAATGACCTCAGAAGCACCTGCCATCCACATTTCGTGGCCGGTCTGGCTCTTGGTGGAAGTGATGGGAACGGTCTTTTCGCCCAGCACGCGCAGGAGAGCCTTTGCCTCGTTGGCATCGCCCACATGCGTGGAAGTGGCGTGTGCGTTCACATAACCGATTTCTTTCATGTCGATACCGGCGCGCTTGATGGCCATTTCCAGGGAACGGGCCGGACCATCTACGTTAGGAGAAGAGATATGGTCTCCGTTGGCGGAGAAGCCATAACCCAGGACCTCGGCGATGATGGGAGCGCCACGACGTTTTGCGCTCTCGTAGCTTTCCAGGATAACGGTAGCGGCACCACCGCCCGGTACCAGACCGTCGCGGTTGGCGTCGAACGGACGGCAAGCCTTGGTGGGCTCGTCTTCACGGGTGGAGAAGGCGGAAATGCCGTCGAAGGAACCGGTAGCAGCCATGTTCACTTCCTGTGCACCGCCGCAAACCACCATCTCCTGCAGGCCGTTCTGGATGAGCAGGGCGCCCAGGCCGATGGCGTGGGAACCGCTGGCGCAAGCGCCGGAAACGGTGAGGTTGATGCCCTTGAGGTGGAAAATCACACCCAGGTTCATGGTCACGGTGGAGTTCATGCTCTGGAAGATGGCACCGGCGCCGCAAAGCATGGTGTCTTTCTTGGCGATGATCTTGGCCACGGAGTTGTACACTGCATCAGCCGTGCTGTCGTTGCCGTACAGCAGACCCACCTCATGGCTATCCAGATAATCCTGGTCGATGCCGGCGGCCTTCAGGGCGTCGCGGGTAGCGCAATAAGCGTACTGGGCCGGCTCCGGCATGTAGGCGCGCTGTGCGCGGGCCAGTTCTGCCTTAAGCTCCGGCTTGGGAACAAAGCTGGTAAGACCGGAACGGAAACCCATTTCCTTTCTGGCCGGATCCAGAATAATACCGGATTTGCCCTTATACAAGGAATCCCTTACTTCGTCCAGGGTAACGCCCAAGCAGGACCAGATACCCATACCTGTAATTACTACTCTATTCATCATATATTCACTGATTTGATTTATCTTTTAATCCACAAAGATAATGAAAAATAATGATATTCCCGTCATGCCAACCCTTTCCCCGTCATGCCCGGCCCCGACCGGGCATCTCTCATCCTCCTCATCCCGGACTTGATCATCCTCATCCCGGACTTGATCCTCCTCATCCCGGACTTGATCCGGGATCTCCTTGCGCGAAGGTCCATCACATGGACCTTCCGTACACTTTTTCCCAGGATTTTTTGCGCGAAGGTCCACGCCCTGGACCTTCAGGACAACGGAAGGAATACCCTCCAGGGGGACTCCACTACGCTTCGCTCCGTTCCGGCCCCTCCCATTTCGCAACGCTCCGTCTGACGACGTCGCCGCTGTGGGCCCCTCCCCCTACCCTTGTGCGGGGGTGCACAAGCCCCCTGGAGGGTATCCCTTCCCCCGTCCCCGGTTCTCATCCTTATTATCGCCCGTTTTTAAGGACGAACCCCGGTTTAAGACCCTCTCATCCTTGTTTTGGGCTAATTTTAAGGACGAGACACGGTTCTGCACCGTCTCTCCTCCCATCACCGTTAAAGCACACTCACCCTATCCTGGACTACCTCCAATGCCTCACCCTGTGCTTTAACTACCCTTTCTAACCCCGTTTAAAGCACACCCACTCCGTCCAGACCCACCTCCATGGCAGCACCTTGTGCTTTAACTACCCTTTTAACACCCGGCTAAAGCACACCTACCCCGTCCAGACCTACCTCCAATGCCTCGTGCTGTGCTTTAACGGCCCTTTCAACACCCACTTAAAGCACACCTGCCCCGTCCAGATCCACCTCCAGGGCAGCACCTTGTGCTTTAACTACCCTTTCTAACCCCGTTAAAGCACACTCACCCTGTCCTGAGCCGCGTCCAGGGGCTCACGCTGTGCTTTAACGCCCCTTTCAACACCCATTTAAAGCACACCTACCCCGTCCAGACCTACCTCCAATGCCTCGTGCTGTGCTTTAATGCCGGGATGTTGCCGGAAGGAAAGCGGAACCCTCTTGGGCCCTTTCATGGAGCCCGAGAGGGTTTCCGCTAGCCGCCTTGCCGCGTATTGCAAGGCGGTGGTTCCGTGTCCAATCAGCCGCCGCACCTGGTTGCGTGCGACGGTCACCCCCTCCTTGCCCCCAGTGACAACTAACTACCTAATCCACAATCACTTACAT
>CAMKSQ010000037.1 GCA_946415475.1 uncultured Bacteroidales bacterium | reverse complement strand
TCCTTTTGAGGGCATAGCTCAGTTGGTTTAGAGCGCTTGCTTGACAGGCAAGAGGTCCGCAGTTCAAATCTGCGTGTCCTCACTCAAAAAGAAAAGAGACTGATTCAGACGAGTCAGTCTCTTTTTTGCATTTACAGTAAAACTTAATCGGGGAAACGGAGAAGGCCGTCCACCGCATCGTTCACGGCATCCAGGGCCTCGGAGAGGAGACTGCGGCTGCGGAAGCCTTCGATCTCGTATCCATCGTCGGTTTCCAGGGCGAAGACCACGTTACCGTAAATGGGATAACCACCGCCATAAAGGATTGTAGCGGGCATGTTGTCCCCTACCTCCTCATCGTAGCCATTGCGGGACACCATGAACACCAGATGACGGTTGTTTAGCTCCAACTCCCTCGTAAGGGCATTCAGCGGCGGGGTAAAACGGACGATCTCTACACGGTCGGCACGGATCCATTTTGCCAACAGTTTCCCCAGAGTGTCCCAGTCCTCCGCCTCGCTCTGCTGTGTTCTCACCATGCCATGGTAATTCACGACAAAGAAAGCAGGAACGATGCAGTCTTCTTCATCAATCTCCTCCTCCTCCTCTTCCTCATCATCTTCATACTCCTCTTCCTCATCCTCCGGCTCACTGTCACCTACCGGGTCCGGCAGACCGCAGTATTCACTGATTTTGAAGTATAGGTCCTTCTCCTGATCGGTGAGTTCATCCTCGCAAACAATCCGTGCAAAGACGTTGGCAATTTCCTGTTTGGCTTCGTCGTCCGAGTTAGCAATCAGTTGCAGGGCTCGGGCCGGGTCCATTTTCTCCCCATAATCCATCAACTGGCGCACCGTATCCTGGCTCAAGCCTTCGAACTTCTGAAAAAAGTCAAAGAGGTGCTGAACTTCATTACTGCTCACCTGTCCGTCTGCACTGGCCAGATGGACGGAGATTTTGTAAATAGCGGCTAAAGTTTCGAGTGTTACTTTCATATCGGTTTTGACTAAAGGATTATACTATTCCATCTATTTTTGATGCCCGGGTCGGAGGGGCAGTAATCAACATCTATGTAGAGGGTGGACCATTTTTTCATGATACGGAAGTTTTCACTTTCACAAATATAAATGTTTTCATTCAACAAAACAATTTAAATAAAAAATCACTATATTTGAAAAAAGAAAACGCAAGAACCCATGTCACAAATGCTCACCTACCCGGGCTTTTCCGTGGTTTTCATCCAGACCTTTTCTGTGCATCATACCAAGGAGTTCATCCTGCCGGAAAAATATTCGGCCCGGAACAACAATGATTTCGAAGACTACGATGAAGCCCGTGGCATCTATATAGAAAAGGCCGATGCCCTGCAGGTGCCCATCGCCATGGTGGAGCGCGATATAGAGAACCAAATCTTCGTCCTGCCGGAAAACAGTTCCCTGGAGAACAATGGCAAGGGAAATGTGCGCCGCTACAGCCTGCGGGGGTTCGACTTCACCATGCCCATTATCCCTGCTCCGGACGAATCCATTTATGAGGTTACCCTCAAGGGTCACTGCAACGTGGAGATGAACCTGTTCTTCGGCCATACGGTGAGCATCACCTATCGTTTTCTTTTCGATGGCCACGCCTGCCAGCTTTCCCGCCCGGTTACCACGGACCACATCATCGCCCTCCTGAGCAACTGGCTCAGCGCAGAATTCTGGTCCAAGGAGGAAGGCAGTGACAAAACCGCTATCGACTATGAAACCCATTTTGCGGTAGATGCCATCTGGCTGGATGCCATGGGCAAGCCGCTGGACAAGCCCGAAGCCATTGCCAACCTGGGCGCCGGCCGCAATTTCGACGCCGTGGCCCTCCGCTACAAAAACTTCATCTACCAGCACTGCTCGCAGTTCAAGAAAGACACCCCGCTGGCAGAACGCAAGCGCCTGCTGCGCCGCTGGACGCCCGGTTCTTTCTCTGTCGATAACGACCTCCACTACGCCATGGTAGACGTGTGGGAGAACATCCAGCATCTGGAGCCGGACGGCACAGACCTCTTTGCATCGGACCGCCCGGACCGGCTCACAGAGGCCCAGATCATCGACCACATCCGGGAGGAGCACAAAAACGAACTCATCGGCCTGCTGTCCCTGTATCCGGAAGAATGGCCTTACCGGGATCCGGCTGCCTATGATGAAGTCTGCGGGGAAAACATCGCCATCGACACGGATGACCTTGTCCTTGCAGGCAGCAGCCTGTGCGTGGTTATCGGCACCTATGGCCGACGGGGCGCCGGAGAGGAAGGCGTCAACTGGGTGGAGCACCTCAAGGAGCGCGCCCACTACCACGTCTCCTGGCCGGAATACCTTCTTATCCTGCAAATGATCCTGGCCAAGAAGTATGTCATCGGCCTGGCCACAGACACGGTAGTGCTGTCCACCCTCGACGCAGAGAAAAAGTCGTCCCAGGACCTGATTGGCGCCAATGCGGCCCTTTCCATGCGCCTCACACGGATGGTCACCCAGCTGGACGTCGTCAAGTACTCCAAGTTCCCCTCGCACAAGGTCATGTTCGACCGCACCACCGCCCGCCTGGGCCTCAACGAGGACTACGAACGCCTGGGCGCCCTGATGGAGAGCGTGGACAGCAGCCTGCACAACTTATCAGACTACAAGTCCATGCGCAGCGAGTTCCTCCTGAACGTCATCCTGGCCATCATTTCCGTGGCCTCTACCTTCGAACTCTTCTTCCAGGAAGACGAAATGCCTTTCCTCACCTACTTCGGCTTCGAGAGCAACCGCCTGTCTGCCATTGTAGTAGCTATTATTGCCGCTGTCACCATCTTTGCCTTGCTGCTGGTGATTACCAACGCCATCAAGAGCATTTGGGAACGTATTAAATCATTTTTATACTATGAAAATTGAGATTGCCCACACGCAAGACGCTCAGGCGCTTGCCGATATTTTCTTCGGTCATCTGGCCGCCCACCCGGAATACATCTCCCACGGAGAGATGCAGATGGGTGTGGGAGAAGGCGTTATCCGTGACGGCGTACTGGTGGCGCAAACCGCCAAGGACGGCCGCGAAAAATGGATGAGCTATATCCTGTTACACATGGAGAATGACGCGCTTGCAAGGGTCTGGAAGGCCGTCTCGGATCAAGGGGAAATCATGGGCTTTGTCGTGGCCGATATAGAGGAAGACGGCGATGCCCCCTACGGCATGGTCTGCGACGTGTTGGTAAAGGAAGAGTTCCGTGGATGTGGTGCAGGAGACACCTTGCTGCAAACCGCCATTGGCTGGCTCCGCGAACAAGGCGTAAACGGCATCTACCTGGAATCCGGCAAAAACAACCATGCCGCCCACCGCTTCTTCGAAAAGCGCGGTTTCACCCACATCTCGGAAATCTACAAGCTCGCTTGAATTCAGCGCCTAATCGGCATTGAAAGTATACTTGCGGATGGGCTCTTTGGTCTGATCCGCATATTTTATGGCACCGGTAGAAAGGACTTTCTGGACAATAAGGGAATACTCGGCGGTGACGGTGTCCTTCACTTCTTCGTAAAGGGCATCGGTGGCCTTCCCTACCGCCTCAAAGGTGCTGGCACGGTCATAAATGTAGGAATAGGCCGATGAGCCGGCGGCCTTATAAGCGGCCGCGTCAAGAAGTTTGCCCATCGCCGCTCCGGCCAGGCTGTCTTTCTCCTCGGCAAAGTCGCTCACCTCGGTGTAAATGTACACCCAGTTGTTCACGGTCTTGGAACAGGAGGCCAACAGCAAAACGGCGGCCAAAGCTATTAGAATGCCCTTTTTCATCCCTATTTCTCCAGTCTGGCCTTGGCGTAGTCCAAGGTGAGGGTGAACGTTTTCTTGTGGGAGGACGGTGCCTCGAACATGGCATCCGCCATCACCCGTTCGCAAATGCTGCGAAGGCCGCGGGCGCCCAGTTTGTTCTTCAGGGCGGTGTCCACGATCAAGTCCATCACGGCCGGCTCGACTTCCAGCTTGATGCCGTCCAGTTCGAACATTTTCTCGTACTGGCGCAGCAGCGCGTTCTTGGGCTCCGTAAGAATCCGCTTCAGGGACTCCCTGTCCAGCTGGTCCAGATAGGTAATGACCGGCAGACGGCCCACGATTTCCGGAATCAGCCCATAGGCCCTGAGGTCCATGGCATCCACATATTCCAGCAAATTGTCCTTGTCGATGCGCTGCTTTTCCTCCGCACCGAAGCCGATGATCTGCGTATTCTTCCGCAGGGCGATGTGCCGCTCGATGCCCTCGAAGGCACCACCGCAGATGAAGAGGATATTCTGCGTATTCACGTGGATGAACTCCTGCTCCGGGTGCTTGCGGCCTCCCTTGGGCGGCACATTCACGATGCTGCCTTCCAGAAGTTTCAGCATGGCCTGCTGCACGCCCTCGCCGGAAACATCACGGGTAATGGAAGGATTGTCGCTCTTGCGGGCGATTTTGTCGATCTCGTCGATAAACACAATGCCCCGCTCCGCCTTCACCTGGTCGAAATCGGCCTCCTGCAACAGGCGCGTCAGGATGCTTTCCACATCCTCGCCCACATAACCGGCTTCCGTCAGCACCGTGGCGTCCACGATGGTAAACGGCACGTCCAGCATCTTGGCGATGGTGCGGGCCAGCAAGGTTTTTCCCGTTCCGGTGGGACCCACCAGCAGGATGTTGCTCTTTTCCAGTTCCACGCCGTCATCGGCCTTCTCAATCAGGTTGTGCTGCACGCGTTTGTAGTGGTTGTACACGGCCACCGCCAATACCTTTTTGGCGCGGTCCTGTCCAATCACATACTGGTCCAGATAGGCTTTGATTTCCTGCGGTTTGGGAGCCTTCCCCAGCCTGGGAGCCGGATCGGCAGCCTTCTTCCGGCCGCCCTCCAGTTCCTCTACATACTGGGCTGCGAGTTTGGCGCAGTCCGAGCAGATGAACCCGTCCATCCCTTGCAGGAGGAAAGGCACTTCCGCATCGGTCCGGCCACAAAACACGCAGCGACCACCCCGTGACGATACTTTTTTAGCCATTAGCGGGCTCTTTTACGAAGAATTTCATCGACCATACCGTACGCGAGCGCTTCCTCTGCATTCATCCAATAATCCCGCTCGCCGTCCTGGGCAACCTTATCGAAAGGCTGGCCCGTATGCTGAGCGATGATATTGAACAGTTCCGTACGGGTTTTCTCAATTTCCCTGGCCGCGATGAGGATTTCCGTTGCCTGGCCCTGGGCACCGCCCAGCGGCTGATGGATAAGCACGCGGGAGTGCGGAAGGACACTGCGCTTTCCCTTTTCACCGGCGCAGAGCAGCACGGCGCCCATGCTGGCGGCCATGCCCGTGCAGACGGTAGCCACGTCCGGCTGTACCAGCTGCATGGTGTCGTAGATACCCAGGCCGCTGGTCACCTGTCCACCGGGGGTGTTCAGGTACATGGTGATATCGGCATGGGAATCGTTGGAGGCCAGGAACAGCAGCTGGGCCTGGATAATGTTGGCCACGTCATCGTCGATGGGAACCCCCAGGAAGATGATGCGGTCCATCATCAGGCGGCTGAACACGTCCATCTGGGCCACGTTTAACTTACGCTCCTCGGTGATGGTAGGGTTGATGTAGCCATCTACGACGGAGGTATAACGAGAGAGGGTCATCGATGATAACCCCCTCCCTTTCACTGCAAATTTTTCAAAATCAGTCATACGACTTTATTTCAGTTCACGGAACTTGTCCTGGGAGATTTTCTTGGTCTGGAGAGTAACCTCTTCACGCACCTTGGCGATGGCGGCGTTGTCTTCACACTGCTCTTCCAGGCGACGGTACTGATTCTGGTCCTGGAGGACGTTCTCTGCGGAGCTCTTGATGATATTCTCCGGAACGCCGGCCATACCGTACATGGCGTACTGATAGGCAACAAAGCTCTCTGCTGCGGCCTGGATATCCTCACGGGAAACCTTGAGACCGAACTTCTGCATGATATAGCCGCGCACCAGCTGCCACTTGAAGTCCTCGATGAAGGCAGGGAATTCCTTCTCCACCTGATCGGCGGTGAACTTGCCTTCGTTGGCATAGATGAGCCAGCGCTTCAGGAAAGCTTCCGGGAGTTCCAGCTTGGCCTTCTCCACATAGAACTTGCGGACATCGGCGCCGAAACGATAGTTGGCTTCCTGCACGTGGGAGGCTTTGATGCGCTCCTCGATCTTTTCCTCGAACTGCTCGGGGGTGGTTACCACGTCCTTGCCGAAAATCTTGTCGTAGGTCTCCTGGTTTTCCTCGGCGGCCACATAGGTCTTCACGTTCACGACCGTGAAAGTGAACATCGGGTTCAGGGTCTCCAGCTGGGCTTTGTCCACCTTAAGCATGGCGGCACGGTCCGTCTCATTGGTGAAGGCGGCATTCACGTCCAGTTCGAATTTGTCCCCGGCTTTTTTGCCGATGAAAGCGCCGCGGGCCTCTTCCGCTACGGAAGCGATGGCCACGTACACGCCCTCTGCCTTATGGCCTTCGTTGGCGATGTCAGCGACGATGTAATCGTTCTCTCCGGCCTTCTTGCCTTCCTGCAGGGAACCGTACTGCTGAAGCAGCTGCTCCTTCTGGGCCTTCTTCTCTGCAGCGGTGATGTTGATATCGTAATAAGGGATCTTATCGTCCTTATTGACCTCGAAGTTCAGTTCCGGGGTCTGGGCCAGGTCGAACTTGAAGGTGAAGTCCTCGCCTGCCTTCCAGGACAGCTGCGGCTGGTCCTCCGACGGAAGGGGCTCGCCCACCACGCGGATTTTTTCCTCGTTGATGAATTTGTCCAGTTGCTCGGACACGAGGCCGTTTACGCTTTCATACAGGGCCTGGTCGCCGTACATGCGCTGGATGAGACCCATCGGGGCCATTCCACGGCGGAAGCCTTTGATATCGGCCCTGCGCTTGTACTCGTTCAGGCGCTTGCGAAGCGGTTCTTGATAATCTGCTGCTGCAATCTCGATGGTCACCTGATAATTCAGGGCATCTGCTTGGATTTTACTTACGTTCATACTATAGTTTGTCTTATATTTTCAAACAAGGGGCGCAAAGTTAGTAAAAAATTGCCGAAGTATCAACCTTTCCGCTTGGGATAGGCCACCCGGGAGTGGTATACCTGCTGCAAATAGGTCTTTAACATGCGCTTCATGAGGTTGAGATCGTGCAGGGTGATATCGGCATCCTCCAGCTGACCGGCCTTCTCCTTCCCTGCCACGATGCTTTCTACAAAGCGGTCGCAGGACTCCGGAGAAAAATCCGTGAGCGTACGGGAGGCGGCTTCGATGGAATCGCACACCATGAGGATAACCTGTTCCCTGGTAGTGGGCTTCTGGCCATGGTAGAAGAAATCGGCTACGTCTGAAGGATCGCCACCGTCATTCAAGTACTGGTTCAGGAAATAGGCGGTGCTGGAAGTACCGTGGTGCGAATTGATGAAGCTGCGGATCTCCTGCGGGAGACGGTGCTCTTCTGCGATGGCCAGACCGTCATCGACATGGCGGATAATGTCGATGGCACTCTCCTTGGGCGTTTTGCCTGCATGGTAGTTGGCTACACCGGGACGGGAAGACTGGTTTTCCACAAAGCACAGCGGATTCACCATTTTGCCGATATCGTGGTACAGCGCCGCGGCCCGCAGCAGCGGGACATCGGCATCGGTGGCACGTCCAACGGCATCTACGATGTTCATCACCTGCAGGGAATGCTGGAAGGTACCCGGTGCTTTCTGGGCCAGTTCCTGCAGAAGCGGATTGCTGGTATCGGCCATCTCCTCCAAGCGCGTGCTGGAGACCAGGTTAAAGACTTTCTCGAACAGGTAAATGAGCGGATACAAGGCCACGGTGGCCATGGAACCCACGAAGATGAGGGCCAGGTCCACCCACCAGGTGGCTGTGCTGCCCACGTCTATGAAACGGAAGCCCAGGAACACCAGGATTTCTACCACAAAGATAATGGCGGCATTCAGGAACTGGTGCCAGCCTTTGCTGAAAAGGCCGAAAGTCTCTACCGTAACCGAGCCGGCGGTGAGGAACATCACAAAGAGTTCCATGCCATTGCCACAGAAAATGAGCAGCGGCAACAACAGCACTATATACAGCGGATATACCTGCTTCTTGCGGAAAAACGCCAGCATATACAGGGCGAACACCGGGAACGGAACCATGTACATCAGCGAGGGTCTCAGGCGTTCCATCAGGAGCGTGACGATGGCTGCCAAAAGGAAAACGCTGAGCAGGAAGAGGTAACGGGCGGGCCGCTCAAAGACAAAGCGAGCCGTGAAATGAATCACCAGATACAGGATGACCACCAACACCAGCGCCAGCAGGAAATTCCCGATATACAGGAAGATACGCGGGCCGGCATAGCCGTACACATGGTTGTATTCTTCTTTATAACTATCCAGGATCTGGGCGATTTCCGCCGTGACGATTTCCCCTTTGGAGACAATTTTTTCGTCCGCCTTCACATAACCCAGCGTAGGCGAAACATAGTCGTCCGACTCCGCATGGGTCAGTTCCGTCATGGCTTTGTCGTACAGGAGGTTCGGGACGATAATCTCGTATAGTCCCGTGCGGCGGAAGAGGGAATCCAGGTTCACCGAAGGGTAGGGTTTGGCCAAAAGTGCAACCAACTGGTCACGGGCGTCGGACACCTTGTACACCTCCGTGCGCGGGTACTGGACCGCACGCTTATTCTTCTGGATGTAAATGAGGTTTTCCGACACCTGGGCACTCCCCTGCTCCATTTTCACCTTACCGTCCGAGATGACACCCTTGGCGTAAATTTCTCCCAGTCGGGAAATAAGCGCGGGGCGCAGCTGGTTGTAACCGCCCAAGTCCACGCTTTGCGCGTTTTTCACCACTGCGCTGGTGGTTTCCTCCGAATATCGGTAGAAAGGAATGACGATGGAACCGGCCTCGTCCCGTTCCGCCTGGAGTTGCTCATCCGTTTTCAGGATGGGAAAATCGAACTCCGAGATAAGCGTCTCGTACGGCCAGGGGGTTCCTTTCTTGTAGTCATAATTGAATTTCGCGGTCCTGGGCATCAGAAGCACCAGGACTGCGAAAACAATCACGAGTGGAGCCAGCCTCCACAAGGGAATTTTAGGCGTCGATATTTGCATAATGCGCGTTTTCTTCGATGAAGGCGCGGCGCGGCGGAACATCGTCTCCCATGAGCATGGAGAAGGTACGTTCTGCGTCCGCAGCGTTTTCGATGGTTATCTGGCGAAGCACACGGCGGGCCGGATCCATGGTGGTTTCCCACAGCTGCTCATCCGACATTTCACCCAGACCTTTGTAGCGCTGTACGGTAACACCCTTGTCCGAACCGCGGCCCAGTTCTGCAGTGGCCTGCTCACGCTGGGCATCCGTCCAGCAATAGCGCTCCTCCTTGCCCTTCTTCACCAGGTAAAGCGGCGGAGTGGCCAGGTACACATAGCCGTTCTTGATGAGGTCGAACATGTAACGGAAGAAGAAGGTAAGGATAAGGCAGGCGATGTGCGAGCCGTCCACATCTGCATCCGTCATGATGATGACCTTGTGGTAACGGAGCTTGCTCAGATCCATGTGCTTTTCTCCGGATTCGTCCTCCTGGGCCACCGTAACGCCAAGGGCGGTGTAGATATTGCGCACTTCCTGGCTCTCGAAGGCACGGTCCTGGGCGGCTTTTTCCACGTTCAGGATTTTACCGCGGAGCGGGAGGATGGCCTGGATGCGACGGTCGCGGCCCTGCTTGGCCGTACCGCCTGCGGAGTCACCCTCTACCAGGAAGAGTTCGCACTTCTCCGGATCGTGGTCCGAGCAGTCTGCCAGTTTACCGGGCATGCCGGCGCCGCCCATAGGGGTTTTGCGCTGCACCATTTCGCGGGCCTTGCGGGCCGCGGCACGGGCCGTAGCGGCCAGCACGATCTTCTCCACGATGGTTTTGGCCTCCTTGGGATGCTCCTCCAGGTACTGGTCCATGGCAGCAGCCGTGGCCTGGGAAACGGCGGAAGTAGCCTCCGGGTTGCCTAGCTTAGTCTTGGTCTGGCCTTCAAACTGCGGCTCCGCCACCTTTACGGAAATAACGGCGGTAAGACCTTCACGGAAGTCTTCCGGGCTCAGCTCACCCTTGAACTTGGCCAGGAGGTTGTTCTTCTCCGCATAGTTTTTCAGGGAACGGGAAAGGCCCATCTTGAAACCCTGGAGGTGGGTACCGCCCTCGATGGTGTGGATATTATTCACATAGGAATAAATACGCTCGCTGAAGCCGGTATTGTACTGAAGGGCAATGTCGATGGGAATGACCTTGTCCGAGGACACCGTGATGGGCTCCGGGATGAGCTTGGGTGCGCCTGCATCCAGGTAGTCGATAAATTCCTTAAGACCTTCTTCCGAGTAGAAGGTATCCGTACGGAAGGCCATGATGCCGGTGGCTTTGCGCTCACCGTCCTCGCTGGTGATGAACTGCTCCACCTTCTCACGCTTGTCCGTGAGAGTGATGCGGATACCCTTGTTCAGGTATGCCAGTTCACGCAGGCGGTTGGCCAGGGTCTCGTACTTATAAACGATGGTTTGCTGGAAAATGGTAGCGTCCGGATGGAAGGTAATGGTGGTACCGGTATCCTGGGTTTCCCCTACCACCTCCACCTGGGTGATGGGCTTACCCTTGGAGTACTTCTGGACGAAGATTTTTCCCTCGCGGTGGATTTCCGCGATGAGGAGGTCGCTCAGGGCGTTTACGCAGGAAACACCCACACCGTGCAGACCACCGGAAACCTTATAGCTGTTTTTGTCGAACTTACCGCCGGCGTGCAGCACGGTGAGCACCACTTCCAGAGCGCTGCGGTGCTCTTTCTCGTGCATGCCCGTGGGAATACCACGGCCATTATCCTGCACGCGGATGGAGTTATCTTCCAGAATTTGGACATCTATGCCATTGCAGTAGCCGGCCATGGCTTCGTCGATACAGTTGTCCACCACCTCATACACCAGGTGATGCAGACCACGCTCGCCTACGTCGCCGATATACATGGACGGACGCTTGCGGACGGCCACCAAACCTTCCAGCACCTGAATACTGTTTGCGGAATACTGCTGTTCCGCCATTTTCATTTCTTCTGACATTCTATTTTTTACTTATTTTTATCCAACTAAAAAGGTGCAAATACACCGACTTTCTAAATCATACAAAAATAGTAAAAATTAAACAAAAAAACAAGCCCCTTGTCGTAGACAAGAGGCTGTTTTATCAGAATATTTTTCTTAGATGCTGAAGGTGGCTCCAACTGTGAAGTAAATGCCCTGTTCCGCATACATGGGAACCCGCTGGATGGCCTGGTTGAGCAGGTTCGCGCCCTTGATCCAGAGGCCCAGATGATGAGTCACCTGGAAATTGGCCTGCACACCTAAATCGACAAAGCCGGGCAACTTCACCGGACCGGGCAGGGCCGAACGGCCTTCCACCACAACGCCGGCCTGGATACGGCCGCCCCAGTTATAAAATGCGTGTCCCTTAGCCTTGAAGGGAGCCGGTGCAAACAGCGTTAAACCGCCGAGGTCCGGCATGGGTGTATAGCCATAATAGATATTGGCACCCACATCCAACTTCTCGCTCTTCCAGCCGGCATCGGCCTTTACATAGAAAGTATGCAGCGGACTGGCGTAGCCCATGGAAGGCAAACCTTCCTTGATGCCCCAGGTCCAGGCGTTCTCGTCCCATTTGTAGCCGATGCGGACATCGTAATGGAAGCGGGAGACGATGTTGCCCCGAGCGCCCAATGCTACATCGACACGTGTAATCATATTGTCGGTATACCAGTCGGCGTTACGGACGAAGGAATTCAGGCCCAGGAGTTTATCGTAAGAGATGAGGTTGTCGCCGCCGGTGGCCTGGAAATACAACGAAGCAAGATCCTGTGCCAGTTTGAAGTTAATGTGAACGTCCGGGAAAACGATGCCGCCAGGATGCTGGCTAAAGGTCTTCGCGGAACGGAAGAGGAAGCCCACCTTGACACCCAGCTTCATGCTGAAACGGCCCGTGTTAAGCAGATAGTGCGGAATGAAGCCGACATTACCCACATAGCCATTCCTGGAGCCGACTGAACTGTCATTCTGGCCCACCGTCTCGGCGAACAGGCCCAACAGCACATGGTGGGCACCCAGGTTGGCGCCCATGGTGGCGTCTGTCACGGTGTGGAATTCACTGAATCCCTGCGAACCGATATAGGCCAGACGCGTACCCGCGTTGTACTCGAAAGCATTGGCCGGAGCGCTTTTCACGCGGGCCTGGAGCTGCCACAGGTTATTGGAGAAGTCCACGCCGGAGACATCCGTTGCCGTGGTGTTCTTGTACTTGACATCGGCCATGAAGGTACCGCCGGTCCAGGTGTAAAGGGCATCCAGACCCAAGGCCGAATGCAGGTCCCGGCCCGAACGGGTGGTGCCGTCCGGAAGAAGGACCTTATCCTGCACGGTGACATTGCGATATTTGCCGATATAGGAATGATGGTCTCCGTACACGTTCAGGCGGAAATTCCCCTTGCGGATGGGCGACCAGACGATGGTTGCCTCCGGATGGAAACCGTATCCCGCACCCAGGCGTACAAACAGCGTTCCTTCATCCGACAGACGCGGCTGGGGACGCAGCTGCACCAGGTAAGGCTTGAACTCGTACGAGCCCTGGTAAGGCGTGTTCTGGACGCTGTAATCCATGTCCAGGTTGAAACTGTACACGGAGTCCGGCACGGCAAGCAACTGGGTGGGTTTTTCGATTCCGCTGGCTTCCCGGGCGTAGGTGTTGGTCACCTCCACGACAGGATTCAGGTTCTGGGCAAACAGGCCGGCGCTGACACAGAGCGCTGCGATGGTTATGATGTACTTTTTCATACTTCTACTGCAATTTACGGAGTCTCAGATCTACCTGGTCAAGGACGTCGTCCTGCGGGCCGGTGGAAGTATAACCGGAACGGATGCTCTCAAAGGTTGCCTTAGCCTGGGCCATGTTCTCCTGCTCGGCAAAGCTGTCGCCCAGGACGATGAAGGCCTTGGCCAGCCAGTAGTTCTGGCCGCCGGCTTTCTCGGCAAAGGCATAAACCTTCTCCTGGATGCCCCCGAACTGACCACGGTCATACTGGTCCTGAATAATGAGGTAGGCTGCCTCTGCACCTTCATCGGTGGAAGGAGCCTGGGAGAGCTGCTGGAATTCCTCGAAGGCCTCCGTACGGCGGCTGCTGCTCAGGAAGGATTTGGCCCGCACGTAATGGGCTTCACGCTGCAGCTCGGGATCTTCCGAGCGGAGCACCATGTCTGCGTTGGCGATGGCATCGTCCCACTGACGGGCACGGAAGGCGGAACGCATCAGGCCGATGGTAGCCAGTTCCATGTTGGCGTCCATCTTGGCATTCTCCTTTAACTGGAGGTATGCCTTGTAAGCGTTGGCGTAGTTTTCCAGTTCATACTGGAGAACGGCATATTGCATGCGGGCGCTTTCCTGCAGGGCCCCGTCCAGACCGGCCTCCAAGGCGGCCTGATACAGGTCTGCAGCCTGTTCACGCTGACCGGCGGCACGCTGGCAGTCTGCCAGGTAGAACTTGGCCTTGGCGCCGTAGATAGCCTGCGGATATTTCTCCAGATAGGCCTGGAGGGTGCTCTGTGCCTTGGCATAGTCTCCGGAGAGATAGATTTGCTCTGCGCTGGAGAAATACACTTCCTCCTTCTGGGCTTCCGTACGGCCGGCACCGCCCAGGCTGTTCACATAGGCCAGATAGGCCTCGGGATCTTCCCGCGTGCGGTAAATGGCCTCAATGGCCAGGAGAGCGTCTTCCGCGTATTCCCCACCCTGCGCGACCACTTCCTTGTAACAGGCAAGGGCTTCGTCGCTGCGGCCGGCGTTGCGGTTGATCATGCCCAGCTCCAGCATGGCCTGCGCGCTGAGCGCGGGATCCGTGGTGGCGCTGCGAAGGGTGCGGAAGGTGCGGATGGCATTGTCATCGTCCTTGAGGGCAACGTAGGCACGGCCCAGTTCGTAAAGCGACTCCCCGTAATACGGGGCGGCGGGATTGGCCTGAATGGCATCTTCCAGGAAATGGACCTTGCGGGTGTTGTCCTGTAACAGACCGGAAGCCACACCTGCCCGGTAGCGCGGGTACAGGTTGGACGGATTGGGATAGTCTGCCATCTGGAGCTCATAGGCGGCCACGGCGGTGCTGTATTTTCCGCTGAAGAAGTAGCAGTCCCCTACGCGGGTTTCCGCATCCTCGCCCATCAGGCGGGCATCTCCTTCAAGGTAATTATCGAACCATTTGAGGGCCTTTTCGTAGTCAGCCTCCTTGAAGTAGGTATAGGCCATCTGGTAGGAAATGAGCTGGCCTTCCGGACGGTTCTTCAGGGCTGACAGATTGTACAGGTCCGTGAGAATGTCGCGGGCGTCCGCGTATTTTCCGTCCCGGTAAAGGGCCTCGGCCTGATAGTAACGGGCCAGCTGGTTGAAACCTTCCCGACGCGGGCTGTAGTATGCGGCGGCCTTCAAATGCGGCACGGCGCTGCGCCAGGAACCGCTCTCCATGAGCTCACGGGCCCGCAGGAAATAGGCCTTCATGTAGTTGGCCTGCATGTCCGGACGGAGCTCGTCGATGTGGTCATAGGCCTCCACGGCACCCACATAGTCGTGGTTCTGGAGGGCCACCATGGCCATATAGCCATAAATCTGGTCGCCTTTCTTCTGGGTGTTGTATTTGGACAGATACTCCTGGAAAGGAGCCGTGTCCCGGTTAAGGTCGAACGCCAGTTTGGCGTAATTGTAAAGAGCATCCTCCTGGATATCCGGGGTAAAGTTCAGGGCCGATGCTTCCTTGAAGGCATCCATGGCGGCCACTTTGTTACGCAGCTGGATGTAGCTGTAGCCCAGCTGATAAGAGGCGATCTGGCCCAGGGAGTCCGTGCGGTTTTCCATCCGCGTGAAGTTTTCCACGGCCCCTTCCCAGTTCTCGATTACGTAATTGATTTCTCCGGCGTAAAAAAGGTCGCTCCGGGTGAGCTTGGCCTTGTTCTTGAGGTTCTTCTCATAATAGCTGCGCGCCTTGGCCACATCCCCTTTGATGAGGTAGGTCTCGCTCATGATGCGGGCCAGGTGGGGCTGACGGTCTTCCGGAACTTTGTTGAACAGGTCTTCGCCAAAACGGAGGACATAATCGTAGTCCTTCTCATTGAAGCGGCACTCCAGAATGTAATAGTTGGCCAGGGTGGTGAACCGATGATCCTTGGCGGCCAGTTCGAACCAGGGAGCAGCCTCCTTGAAATCCTTCTGGGCGTAGTTGATATAGCCCAGCGTATAGTACGACGGAGCGGTATAGTCCGAGTAGGGAAGGTCCTGCATGCGCAGCAGGAGGCCTTTGGCACGGTCCCACTCCCCTTGTGCGAAAGCGCAATAGCCCAGTTTGTAAGTGTATTCCGCCCGCTGCGTTTCCTGGATGTCCTTGACGGACACCTGGTTGAACTGCTGGAGGGCTTCCTCGTACCGCTCCTGGTCAAAGTAATCCAGGCCCAGCTGGTAGCGCACCTGCGGGACCAGGAGGTTTTCATGATAGCGGGCGATGAACGCCTTGGCGATATCATGGGAATGGGCGGTTTTGAGTTTGAGCGCGCAAAGGGCGCGATACCCTTCTGCCATGGGAGAATTGTTGCCCTGGACCAGGCGGAGCGTCTCCGAATACATGCCGGCGCGGTACAGGTCGTTCACCTGCCCGAAATCCTGTGCATACAGGCCCGAGGCAAGGCTTAAAGCAGCGACAAGCGCAAGATATCTTTTCATTCTGAGTATGTTAAACCAACTAAATCTATATTTTGACAAATTTACAAAAAATTTCCTTTATATTTGTATGATTTTGGATTTATTCACATGGAATCTCTCATTCATTTTAAAGACGCCGACATCCTGAACGGAGAAACGGTTGTACTGTACAATCTGAACATGGACATCCAGCCCGGAGACTTTGTGTACATCGTGGGCAAAGTGGGCTCCGGTAAAACCTCCATTATCCGCACCATTACGGCGGAAAACAAGCTCCTGAAGGGCGAAGGAGAGGCCTGCGGCTACAACCTGCGTTCCCTGAAAAAACGGGATATTCCTTTCCTCAGGCGTTCCATCGGCGTGATTTTCCAAGATTTCCAATTGCTGACCGACCGCAGCGTGGAGGCCAACCTGGAGTTCGTGCTCCGCGCCACCGGCTGGAAGGACCGTCACGATATCGACAAGCGCATCCTGGAAGTACTGCAGGCCGTGGGCATGGAGACCAAAGCCCACAAGATGCCGCACCAGCTTTCCGGCGGTGAGCAGCAGCGCATCGCCATCGCCCGTGCGCTCCTGAACAAGCCCAAGGCCATCCTGGCCGATGAGCCCACCGGCAACCTGGACGGTGAGACGGCCGACGAGATTCTCCAGCTCCTGATGGACCTCAACCGCGAGGGCACCGCCATCGTCATGGTCACCCATAACCGCGCCATCTTCGAAAAATACCCCGGCCGCGTTTTCACCTGCGAGGGCGAGCAATGCCACGAGGTGATTGATGAAGGCATCGACGTAGTGCTTTAGGGCCTGTCATACCGAGCAAAGCGAGCGTATCTCATGACCAAGAAAGAACGGTTCAACAGCATCATCGGTTGGTTTGCGGAAAACCAGCCCATAGCGCAGTCGGAACTGCACTATGCGAATCCCTTCCAACTCCTGATAGCGGTCATCCTGAGCGCCCAATGCACAGACCGCCGGGTGAACGTGGTCACCCCTCCCCTTTTCGAGCGCTTCCCTGCGCCCGAGGACCTGGCATCGGCCAGTTTTGACGATGTATATCCTTACATAAAAAGCGTTTCCTATCCCAACGCCAAAGCCCGGCACCTGATTGCCATGGCGCAGATGCTCCTGGCCGATTATAACGGGGAAGTTCCCTCCGACATCGACGCGCTTATGCGCCTGCCGGGCGTGGGCCGCAAAACGGCCAACGTGATTGCTTCTGTCGTGTACGATAAGCCGGTCATTGCCGTCGATACGCACGTATTCCGCGTGGCGCACCGCCTGGGACTCTCCAACGGGAGCACACCCTATGCCGTAGAACAGGATCTGGAAAAGTATATTCCCGTGGAGCAGCGCGCCATCTCCCACCACTGGCTCATTTTACATGGCCGATACGTGTGCGTAGCCCGAAAGCCCAAGTGCGAGTCATGCCCCCTCACCGAGTGGTGCATGGAATTCACCCTGCCCAAAAAACCGTGACACTCAACCTGCTGATTATCAGATGCTTATAACATAATCCTCGTTCAATTTTCGAACGAGGATTATTCTATAACAAGCTAACTATCAATCGATTAACGATCACTTCAAAAGGGCGCATACGAGCAGATAGTTGGACTTGGTAACATCTATGTGAAGGCCAAAGACGTGGGGCGGTTGGTTAGGAAAGGTATCCTGCAACGGGATAGCATTTTTTGACAACTTAGCACGTAGCGCTTCGGAGGTGATGGGAATATTACGGGCTGTAACGTCCGCCCCCGGATAACGCCGGCCTATTTCCTTGATAGAACGATTGTTAAGCGGAACCACTTCAAGTAGTTGATACCACTTGCCGAAGGGCTTGAGTTCCCCCACGGGTTCGGCGCTCACATAGGCATGCGTGTGCTGCCCCAGTTTCTGCAGGCCGAAGCGGCAGGGCCAGTCAAAGGCGCCGGCTTTCAGCAGCGCTTTGCCGGGTTCGAAGAGCCACGAGGGAGATGCCCGATCGAAGTCGGGCATGACAGAGACGTCACCCCCGACCTGATCGGGGGTCTCTCCGCACATGGCGGCAGGGACGATTTCCGCCACGGCGCCGTTGGAACAGACAGTGAGGGTGTACGGGCCGGCATAGCCCCGCTCCAGCAGGAGAAGCAATTCCTTGCACTCCCCTTCCGCGCCCACTACATGCACCGCTTTCACGCAGCCCAACTGCTTACATACCAGGGAAATATCGGCCATGGGAGAGAGCTTGAGCAAGACCAGCGGACAGGCCGCCAGAAGCTCCGGCAACAGTTGCAGCACATCCGGCTGGCAGTCCTCCAGGCGGAAGACCTTCCGGCCGTCGGACGCCCGCCGCGCCGGGTCCAGGAACAGGATGTCCGGCTGGAAGTCCCCCAGGAGATGCCCGATCGGAGTCGGGCATGACGGAGCCGGCGGAGTCGGGCATGAGGACGCCGTCACGCCCGGTTTGACCGGGTGTCTCTCCGCGACAAGTTCCGCGCAGGTAACACGTACATTGTCGAGCCCAAGGGCCGCGAAGTTGCGACGGGCGGCATCGGCCAATTCCGGGCGCATCTCATTGTAGAGCACCTGGTCAAATACTTGGGCAAATGCCCAGCTATCGACCCCAAGCCCACCGGTCAAATCTGCTATCCGGCCACTCGCGGCGGCACGGGCCACGGACGCCTTGTACTTCGCTGTTTCGGAGGAGGAGCACTGCTCGCCGGAAATCCGCAGCGGATAGCGAAGCGATGGCACAGCATACCACTGAGGCACTTTCTCCCGCAGTTTCCGCCGCACTTCCAGCGTGGTCAGCGCCAGGTCGAAGTCCTCTACCTCACCCGCATAACGGTCCCGGGCAAGCGCCAGCTTCCCCAGGTCATCCGCTTCGTGGGCCAAGATAAAATCCACCAGTTCCATATTGCAAAAATACGGAATAATCTTTACATTTGTAAATCGCATGATTAAACACTAAAACACAGCCATATGAAAGATTACAAGCAAACCGCACAAAGCTGGCTCACCGGCAACTTCGATGAGCAGACCAAGGAAGAGGTCAAACACCTGATGGAAACAGACCCCATTGCCCTGGAAGACGCCTTCTACCGCAACCTGGAATTTGGCACAGGTGGTCTTCGCGGCATCATGGGCGCCGGCACCAACCGCATGAACAAATACACGGTAGGCATGGCCACGCAGGGCCTCGCCAACTACATCAAAGCCCACGTGCAGGGAGAAACCAGCGTGTGCATCAGCCACGACAGCCGCAACAATTCCCGCCTCTTCGCAGAAATCTCGGCCGAAGTACTGTCCAATAACGGCATCAAGGTTTACCTGTTCGAGAGCCTGCGTCCCACGCCGGAACTCAGCTACAGCATCCGCCTCAAGAAGGCCACGGCCGGCATCATGGTCACGGCCAGCCACAACCCCAAGGAATACAACGGCTACAAGGT
>CAMKSQ010000036.1 GCA_946415475.1 uncultured Bacteroidales bacterium | reverse complement strand
AGCATCAGCCTTCCAAGCTGAGGGTCGCGAGTTCGAACCTCGTTTTCCGCTCAGAGTTTAAAAAGCCGGTGTAGCTCAGGGGTAGAGCGCATCCTTGGTAAGGATGAGGTCATGAGTTCAATTCCCATCACCGGCTCTTTTTTTGGGTTTATGCCCTTTTGAAAGCAACAATTGTTTAAACAATAATAAAACTATGGCAAAAGAAACATTCCAGAGAACCAAACCGCATGTCAACATCGGTACTATCGGCCACGTTGACCACGGTAAGACCACCCTCACCGCCGCTATCACCAAGGTACTCGCAGAGCGCGTATCCGGTAACGCCGACAAGGTGAAGTCCTTCGACCAGATTGACAACGCCCCGGAAGAGAAAGAGCGCGGTATCACCATCAACACCGCTCACGTAGAGTATGAGACTGAAAAACGTCACTATGCTCACGTTGACTGCCCTGGCCACGCCGACTATGTGAAGAACATGGTTACCGGTGCTGCCCAGATGGACGGTGCTATCCTTGTGGTGGCTTCCACCGATGGTCCTATGCCTCAGACCCGTGAGCACATCCTGCTCGCCCGTCAGGTTAACGTGCCTAAGATCCTCGTCTTCATGAACAAGGTAGACCTTGTGGACGACGAAGAAATGCTCGACCTCGTAGAAATGGAGATCCGTGACCTCCTCGCTTTCTACAAGTTCGATGAGGATTGCCCTATCATCCGTGGCTCCGCACTTGGTGCTCTGAACGGTGAGAAGCAGTGGGAAGACAAAGTCATGGAGCTCATGAACGCTGTGGATGAGTACATCCCGCTGCCTGAGCGTCTGGTAGACAAGGACTTCCTGATGCCTATCGAGGACATCTTCTCCATCACCGGTCGTGGTACTGTGGTTACTGGCCGTATCGAGTCCGGTACCATCCACGTGAACGATCCCGTTGAGCTGGTTGGCTTCGGTGACGAACCTCGCACCTCCGTTGTGACTGGTGTTGAGATGTTCCGCAAGCTCCTCCCTCAGGGTGAGGCTGGTGACAACGTAGGTCTTCTCCTCCGTGGTGTCGACAAGAAGGAAGTAAAGCGTGGTGAAGTTGTGGCCAAGCCCAAGTCCATCACTCCTCACACCGAATTCAAGGCTCAGATCTATGTTCTGAAGAAAGAAGAAGGTGGTCGTCACACCCCGTTCCACAATCACTATCGTCCTCAGTTCTTCATCCGCACCCTGGATGTGACTGGCGAAATCCTCCTCCCGGACGGCGTGGAGATGGTTATGCCTGGCGATAACGTGGAAATCACCGTTAAGCTCATCACTCCGGTTGCTATGAACAACGGTCTGCAGTTCGCTATCCGCGAAGGTGGCCGTACCGTTGGCGCCGGCCAGGTGATCGGCATCATCGAGTAATTCTCGAGCCATTAAAAAAGTGAGTGTCCAGACGTGGGCACTCACTTCCTACAGGGGAATAGAACAAGGGTAGTTCAGCGGTCTCCAAAACCGTCGATGTGGGTTCGAATCCTGCTTCCCCTGCTAAATATCAAAGGTTACGATTTGGTAAATGTTTAACGAAGACGCCGGATTCCCGCTTCCAATTTTTCCGGAGTCGATTGTAAGCAAAGATGAGAAAGTTCATTAACTATCTGAAAGAGTCGTTCATCGAACTCACACAGAAGGTGACGTGGCCCACTTGGGAGAAGCTGCAGAGCTCTGCACTGCTTGTCCTGGTTACCACCATCATCCTCGCTGCTGTAGTTTGGGTCATCGACTATGCTTTCCAGCATCTGATGGAGTTTATTTACGCACTGTAACTGAAGTATACCTTTATGGCTGACAAAAAATGGTACGTTCTGCGTACCGCGGGAACCAAGGAAAAGAAAGCCGCCGAATACCTTGTCAAGGAAATTGAAAGACACCCGGATCTGCAAGCTATTGTGGATCAGGTTCTTGTGCCTGTCAAAAAGGAGATCGTCACCAAGAATGGCAAACGCAAAGAGGTAGAGCGCCTGCTCTTCCCCGGCTACGTGCTCATTCATGCAGAACTGAATCCGGACCTTGAGTATGTGATTCGTAACGGCATCCCTGGCATGTCCGGCTTCCTTACGGAGAAAACCGGTAACGGCACAGACCGTATTCCCGTTCCCATCCGCGAAGAGGAAGCCCAGCGCATCCTTGGTGTCCAGGACGAGAACGCAGTGAGCGCAGCCGAGACGGAGGTCAACTTTACCGTAGGGGAGAGCGTCCGCATCACGGACGGTCCTTTCAGCGGTTTCGACGGTACCGTAGAGGAAATCCTTCAGGACAGAAGCAAACTGAAGGTTGTAGTTGTGATCTTTGGAAGAAAGACTCTTCTGGAACTCAGCTTTACACAAGTAACTAAAGAGTAAGTATTACTATGGCAAAAGAAGTATCCGGATTCATTAAGCTCCAAATCAAAGGCGGAGCAGCGAATCCTGCGCCCCCGGTAGGACCGGCACTCGGTTCCAAGGGCCTCAACATCATGGACTTCTGCAAGCAGTTCAACGCCCGCACCCAGGATCAGGCCGGTAAGGTTCTCCCTGTGGTGATCACCGTGTTCTCCGACAAGTCCTTCTCGTTCGAGGTCAAACAGCCCCCGGTGGCCGTTTCGCTCAAGGAAGCTGCCAAAATCAGCAAGGCTTCCGGCGAACCTAACCGTAAGAAAGTGGCTACCGTTACCTGGGATCAGGTAAAGGAAATCGCCCAGTCCAAGATGCCGGACCTCAATGCTTTCACGCTGCGTAGCGCCATGAGCATGGTCGCCGGTACTGCCCGTTCCATGGGTATCAAGGTGGAAGGCCAATTCCCCGAGAACATCTAAATCACGCATGAACTATGAGTAAGTTAACCAAGAATCAGAAAGCCGTCCTTGCCAAGTATGACAAGACGCAGGTTTACTCCGTCTCTGAGGCATGCGCGCTTCTGAAGGAGATTACCTACACCAAATTCGACGCTTCCGTGGAAATCACCACCAACCTGGGTGTGGATCCCCGTAAGGCCAACCAGATGATCCGTGGCGTTGTCACGCTGCCTGCCGGTACCGGTAAAGTTACCCGCGTGCTGGTCCTCTGCACCCCTGACAAAGAGGCCGAGGCTAAGGAAGCTGGCGCAGACTACGTAGGTCTGGACGAATACATCACCAAGATCAAAGAAGGCTGGACGGATGTAGACGTGATCATCTGCACCCCGTCCGTGATGGCCAAGGTCGGTCAGATCGGCCGTATCCTGGGTCCTCGCGGCCTCATGCCTAACCCCAAGACCGGCACCGTTACCATGGAAATCGGTAACGCCGTTAAGGATGTGAAGGGTGGTAAGATTGACTTCAAGGTGGACAAGACCGGTATTATCCATGCCGCTATCGGCAAGGCTTCCTTTACTGCCGAGCAGATCGAGGCCAATGCCCGCGCTTTCGTCGGCGCCGTCCTGAAGCTTAAACCCCAGACCCTGAAGGGCACCTATTTCAAGGGATGCACCCTGTGCACCACCATGAGCCCTGCCATCAAGCTGGACATCAAAGGTTTCACCGCTGAATAATCTGTAGGAGGAATAGTCATGAAGAAAGAATTGAAAGAGCAGGTTATTGCAGCCATCAAGGCTAACATCGCCCAGTATCCTAACTTCTACATCGTTGACATCGCCGGTCTGAATGCCGGTGACACCGCTGCTCTGCGCCGCGACTGCTTCAACGAAGGTATCAAGCTCACCGTTGTCAAGAACACCCTCCTGCACAAGGTCATCAAGGACGCCCAGAATCCGGAGATGGAACTCCTGGTTCCCGCCCTCGAAGGCAACACCGCCCTCATGTACACCGAGGCTCCTGCAGTTCCTGCAAAGCTCATCAAGAAGTACAACAAGGCCGGCAGTGAAAAGCCCGCTCTCAAGGCTGCTTACGTACAGGAATGCGCCTTCGTCGGCGCCGACAAGCTGGAAGAGCTCGTCAACATCAAGTCCCGCGAGGAACTCATCGGTCAGATCATCGGTATGCTGCAGTCTCCTATGCAGAACGTCATCTCCGCTCTCCAGAACGGTGGTGGCCAGAAGATCGCCGGCCTCGTCAAGACCCTCGAAGAAAAAGCAAACAAATAATAAACAATTTAATATTTTACAATTATGGCAGACGTTAAAAAACTCGCAGAGGAACTCGTGAACCTCACCGTCAAAGATGTCCAGGAACTCGCTAAGATCCTGAAGGAAGAATATGGTATTGAGCCCGCTGCTGCAGCCGTTGCAGTTGCCGCTCCCGCCGCTGGTGCCGCTGGCGAAGCCGCCGGTGCTGCTGAGCAGACCGAATTCGATGTGATTCTCACCAGCGCTGGCCAGGCTAAGCTCCAGGTCATCAAGGCTGTTAAGGAGAATGCCGGTCTTGGTCTGAAAGAGGCCAAGGAGCTGGTAGACAAGGCCCCCGTTGCCGTGAAGGAGAAAGTCTCCAAGGCAGAGGCTGAGGCCCTGAAGGCTGCCCTCGAGGAAGCCGGCGCCGAGGTTGAGGTTAAGTAACTTCGCCCGCTCCCCTAGATGGGAGGCACAACACAGGTTTAGAGCCCAAAGTAGGCTCTAAACCTTTTTTCCGTCTTAAAAATTTTCCCCTTAACGAAGGCAGAACATGTCTACTGAGACTAGAAAACCGCGAATTAATTTCGCAACATCCAAAATTCTGGAATATCCTGACCTTCTGGAGGTTCAGCTGAAGTCCTTCAAGGATTTCTTCCAGCTGGAGACCACACCGGACAGCCGCAAGAGCGAAGGGCTGTATCAGGTGTTCCAGGAAATTTTCCCGATCGAAGATACGCGGAACAACTATGAACTCACCTTCATCGATTATTTCATCGATCCGCCCCAGTATTCGATCGAGGAGTGTCTTGAGAGAGGACTCACCTACAACGTTCCTCTGAAGGCAAAACTCCGCCTTTCATGCACGGACCCGGAGCACGAGGACTTTGACACCCGCGTGCAGGACGTATACCTCGGCAACATCCCTTACATGACCCCTGCCGGTACGTTCATCATCAACGGCTCCGAGAGAATTATCGTTTCGCAGCTTCACCGCTCCCCGGGCGTATTCTTCGACCAGAGCATGCATGCCAACGGCACCAAGCTCTACAGCGCTCGCATCATCCCGTTCAAGGGTTCCTGGATCGAGTTCGCCACGGACATCAACAATGTGATGTACGCCTACATCGACCGTAAGAAGAAGCTGCCCGTCACCACCCTTCTGCGTGCTATCGGCTATAGCTCGGATAAAGATATCCTGGACCGCTTCGGTCTGGCCGATGAGGTGCCCTCCGACGAGGCCACCCTTAAGGAGAACGAAGGTCGCAAACTGGCTGCCAACGTGCTCAAAACCTGGTTCGAGGACTTCGAGGATGAGGATACCGGTGAGGTCATCCCCATCGAGCGTACCCTCGCCATCGTAGAACGCGGCGAAATCCTGAACGAGGATACCATCGCCAAGATTGCCGATACGGAAGTGAAGACCATCCTCCTCCAGAAGGACGAGGCCGTCTCCGCCGAGAACAGCATCATCTACAACACCCTGCAGAAGGATCCGACCAACACGGAAATCGAGGCTGTCAACTACATCTACAAGCAGCTCCGCAATTCCGAACCGCCGGATGAGACGACCGCCCGTGACGTCATCGACAAGCTCTTCTTCTCCGAGAAGCGCTATGACCTTGGCAGCGTGGGCCGCTATCGTTTGAACAAGAAACTGAACCTGGATACCGATCCGGGTGTACGTGTGCTCACCAACACCGATATCGTCGAAATCATCAAGTACCTGATCCAGCTCATCAACAGCCGGGCCACGGTAGACGATATCGACCACCTGAGCAACCGTCGCGTCCGCACTGTGGGCGAGCAGCTGGCCAACCAGTTCTCTGTAGGCCTCAGCCGTATGGCCCGCACCATCCGCGAACGCATGAACGTCCGCGACAGCGAACAGTTCAACCCCATCGACCTCATCAACGCGAAGACGCTCTCTTCCGTTATCAACTCCTTCTTCGGCACCAGCCAGCTGTCCCAGTTCATGGACCAGACCAACCCGCTTGCTGAAATTACGCACAAGCGTCGTCTGAGTGCTCTCGGCCCTGGTGGTCTTTCCCGTGACCGTGCCGGCTTCGAAGTCCGTGACGTGCACTACACGCACTACGGCCGTCTGTGCCCGATCGAGTCTCCGGAAGGTCCGAACATCGGTCTTATCAGCTCCCTGTGCGTTTATGCCCGTATCAACGGCCTGGGCTTTATCGAAACCCCGTACCGTGAGGTGCATGACGGTAAAGTGGACCTGAGCGACACCGGTTGGAAGTACATGAGCGCCGAGGAAGAAGAGAACCAGCACGTAGCCCTGGCCAACGTGAACATGGCAGAGGACGGCATGCTGCAGGATGACCGCATCCAGTGCCGTCTGGAGGCCGACTTCCCGCTGGTGACCAAGGAAGAGGTGAACTTCATGGACGTAGCCCCCAACCAGATGGCTTCCGTGGCTGCTTCCCTGATTCCCTTCCTGGAGCACGACGATGCCCACCGCGCCCTGATGGGTGCCAACATGATGCGTCAGGCCGTTCCGCTCCTGAGCCCGGAGAGCCCCATCGTGGGTACCGGTCTGGAGGAACGCGTCTGCATCGACTCCCGCACCCAGGTTATCGCAGAACGTGAAGGTACCGTCACTTATGTCGATGCCAACGAAATTCACGTGAAGTACGACCGTACCGACGACGAGAAGTTCGTCAGCTTCCAGCCGGAAGAGACGGTGTACAAACTGCCCATCTACCGCAGGACCAACCAGAGTACCACCATCACGCTCAAACCCATCGTCCGCAAGGGCGACCGTGTGAAGGGCGGGGAAGTGCTCACCGAAGGTTACGCCACCCAGAACGGCGAACTCGCCCTGGGCCGCAACCTCATGGTTGCCTTCATGCCTTGGAAGGGTTACAACTACGAAGACGCTATCGTACTTAGCGAGGAAATGGTGAAGTGGGATGTCCTCACTTCCATCCATGTGGACGAATACCTCACGGAGGTCCGCGAGACCAAGCGTGGTATGGAGGAACTCACCTCCGATATTCCCAACGTGAGCGAGGATGCCACCAAGGACCTGGACAAGGACGGTATCGTACGCATCGGTGCCCATATTGAGCCCGGTGATATCATGATCGGTAAGATCACCCCGAAGGGTGAGAGCGATCCTTCTCCGGAAGAGAAACTCCTCAAGGCCATCTTCGGCGACAAGGCCGGTGATGTGAAGGATGCTTCCCTCAAGGCCAACCCGTCCCTGAGCGGTACCGTTATCAAGACCGCCCTGTACGCCAAAGTTTCCAAGGAAACCGGCAAGCGGGGTGCCAAGAGCGAGCAGAAGACCCGCATCGAGATCAAGCAGCAGGAATTCGAAAAGGCCGCGGAGAAACTCCGTGCCGGCTTTATCGAGAAACTGTGGAGCCTGGTCAGCGGCAAGAAGAGCGCCGGCGTGAGCGACCTCTACGGTGTGGAAATCTTCCCTAAGGGCAAGGAATTCACCCTGCAGGGCCTGCGTGACGCAGACTATCAGAACATCTCCACCGCCAAGTGGTGCAACGATGCCAAGACCTCCCAGATGGTGCGCGAGCTCATCTCCGGTTACTGCATCGCCAGCAAGGAAGCGGAGACCCGTGCCCGCCGCGAACTGGATAAGATCAAGGTCGGTGACGAACTCCCGAACGGTGTCATGCAGATTGCCAAGGTGTACATCGCCAAGAAGCGTAAGATCACCGTGGGTGATAAGATGGCCGGCCGTCACGGTAACAAGGGTATCGTGGCCAAGATCGTCCGCCGCGAAGACATGCCGTTCCTGGAGGATGGTACGCCGGTGGATATCGTCCTGAACCCGCTGGGTGTGCCTTCCCGTATGAACCTGGGTCAGATTTACGAGACTGTGCTCGGTTGGGCCGGCCGTGAACTGGGCCTCAAGTTCTCCACGCCTATCTTCGACGGTGCTTCCATCGACGAGATCTGCGCCTACACGGACAAGGCCGGTGTGCCCAAGTTCGGTAAAACGAACCTGCGCGACGGCGGTACCGGCGACTGGTTCGACCAGCCTGCTACCGTGGGTGTCATCTACATGATTAAACTGGGGCACATGGTGGACGACAAGATGCATGCCCGTTCCATTGGCCCGTACTCCCTCATTACCCAGCAGCCGCTCGGTGGTAAGGCGCAGTTCGGTGGCCAGCGTTTCGGTGAAATGGAAGTCTGGGCCCTCGAGGCCTACGGCGCCGCCAACGCCCTCCAGGAGATTCTTACCGTGAAGTCCGACGATGTCAACGGCCGGTCCAAGACCTACGAAGCCATTGTCAAGGGCGACCCGATGCCCACTCCTGGCATCCCCGAGTCCCTGAACGTGCTCCTGCACGAACTCCGCGGCCTCGGCCTTAAGGTCACATTGGTCTAATCGTGGACAAATAAAAGTATTGAATATGCCTGCTTTTAACAATAAGGATAATAAGCAAAAGAGCAATTTCTCCAGCATTGCCATTTCGCTCGCTTCTCCGGAAGACATTACCGAGCGTTCCTGCGGCGAGGTCCTGAAGCCGGAAACGGTGAACTACAGGACCTACAAACCGGAGCGTGAAGGCCTGTTCTGCGAGAAAATCTTCGGTCCCACCAAAGATTACGAGTGCTATTGCGGCAAGTACAAACGCATCCGCTACCGCGGTATCGTTTGCGACCGCTGCGGTGTGGAAGTGACGGAGAAGAAGGTACGCCGCGAACGGATGGGTCATATCACCCTTACCGTTCCGGTGGCCCATATCTGGTACTTCAAGAGCGCTCCCAACAAAATCAGCGCCCTGCTCGGTGTTCCGTCCAAGAAACTGGAGTCTGTTATCTACTACGAGAAATACATCGTGGTGAACCCGGGTCTGCTGGGTACGGACGAGGTTGCCGATGAGTTCCGTCTGAACAAGATGGACCTCCTCTCGGAGGACGAGTACTTCACCGCTCAGGACCGTCTGGCGGAACTTCGCCGCAAGAAGACGGAAGAAGGCCTGGTTTGGGAAGACGAGATGAACCTGGTGGCCAAGATGGGCGCCGAGGGCATCTACGACCTGCTCAAGGAAATCGACGTGGACCAGCTGGGCCGCGAACTCCGTCGCCAGATGCGTACGGAAGGCTCCCAGCAGCGCAAGGCCGATGTTCTCAAGCGCCTGAGCGTGGTGAAGTGGTTCCAGGAGTCCAAGGACGTGAACCGTCCCGAATGGATGATCATGAAGGTGATTCCCGTCACCCCTCCGGACCTGCGTCCGCTGGTTCCGCTGGATGGCGGCCGTTTCGCCACCTCCGACCTGAACGACCTCTATCGTCGCGTCATCATCCGTAACAACCGTCTTAAGAAGCTCATCCAGATCCAGGCTCCGGAAGTAATTCTGCGCAACGAAAAACGTATGCTGCAGGAAGCTGTGGACAGCCTGTTCGACAACTCCAAGAAGAGTTCCGCCGTCAAGAGCGAGAGCAACCGTGCCCTCAAGTCCCTGTCCGATTCCCTCAAGGGTAAGCAGGGCCGCTTCCGTCAGAACCTCCTGGGTAAGCGTGTGGACTATTCCGCCCGTTCGGTTATCGTCGTGGGTCCGGAACTCAACATGCACGAGTGCGGTCTGCCTAAATTCATGGCCGCCGAGCTTTACAAGCCGTTTGTGATCCGCAAGCTCATCGAGCGCGGTATTGTCAAAACCGTAAAGAGCGCCAAGAAGATCGTGGATCGTCGCGATCCCGTTATCTGGGACATCCTGGAGAACGTGATGAAGGGTCATCCGGTGCTCCTGAACCGTGCACCGACCCTGCACCGTCTGGGTATCCAGGCTTTCCAGCCCCGTATGATCGAGGGTAAGGCCATCCAGCTGCATCCGCTCGCCTGTACCGCTTTCAACGCGGACTTCGACGGTGACCAGATGGCTATCCACCTGCCGCTGGGCAATGCCGCCATCATGGAGGCACAGCTCCTGATGCTGGGCTCGCACAACATCCTGAATCCGGCCAACGGTTCTCCTATTACCGTGCCTTCTCAGGATATGGTGCTGGGTCTGTACTACATCACCAAGGAGCGTCCCGGTGCCAAGGGTGACGGTCTCAAGTTCTACGGCCCCGAAGAGGTAATTATCGCCTATAATGAAAAGGTGATCGATATGCACGCCCCCATCTATGTCCGCCTGCCCAAGGACAAGCAGGACCCGGACAAGGGCACCGAGATGGTGAAAACCACCGCCGGCCGCATCATCGTGAACCAGTATATGCCGGATGAGGTTCCGTACGTGAACGAAGTACTGGGTAAGAAATCCCTGCGTTCCGTCATTACCAACGTCATCAAGCACACCGGTGTAACCCGTACCGCCCAGTTCCTGGACGATATCAAGAATCTGGGTTACGACCAGGCTTTCCGTGCCGGTATCTCCTTCAACCTGGGCGATGTCCTCATCCCCGAGGAGAAGGTGGCCCTCATCGAGAAGGGTTACGGCGAGGTGGAATCCATCAAGGCCAACTACGCCATGGGTTTCATCACCAACAACGAGCGTTACAACAAGGTAATCGACCTGTGGACCTCCATCGACAACCAGCTCACCGGTATCGTGAAGAAGCAGATTTCTGCCGACCAGCAGGGCTTCAACCCGGTATACATGATGCTGGATTCCGGTGCCCGTGGTTCAACCCAGCAGATCAAGCAGCTCTGCGGTATGCGTGGCCTTATGGCTAAGCCCCAGAAGAGCGGCGCTGCCGGTGCAGAAATCATCGAGAACCCGATCGTCTCCAACCTGAAGGAAGGTATGACGGTGTTGGAGTACTTCATCTCCACGCACGGTGCCCGTAAGGGTCTGGCCGATACCGCCCTTAAGACCGCTGACGCCGGTTACCTGACCAGACGTCTGGTAGACGTTTCCCACGATGTGATTATCACCGAGGAAGACTGCGGTACCCTCCGCGGCCTCATCGCCACCGCCATCAAGAACAAGGACGAGGTGGTGGAATCCCTGGGCGAGCGCATCCTGGGCCGTACCTCCGTGCACGATATCTTCAACCCGCTTACTGGTGAACTGATTATCGCTGCCGGTGAAGAAATCCGCGAGGATACTGCTGAACTCATCGACTCCCTGCCTATCGAGCAGGTGGAAATCCGCAGCGTGCTCACCTGCGAATCCCGCAAGGGCGTGTGCGCCAAGTGCTATGGCCGTAACCTGGCTACCTCCCGTATGGTGGAAACCGGTGAAGTGGTGGGCGTTATCGCTGCCCAGTCCATCGGTGAGCCTGGTACTCAGCTTACGCTGCGTACCTTCCACGTGGGTGGTACCGCTTCCGGTTCCGTGGCCGACAACTCCATCGAGTCCAAGTACGAAGGTAAACTCGCTTTCGAGGAGCTCCGTACCATCGACCGCCAGGAAGAGGACGGCAGCTTGAAGCAGGTTGTGGTGTCCCGCATGACGGAACTACGCATCCTGGACGAACGCACCGGCATGACGTACTCCCAGTACGACATCCCTTACGGTTCCACGCTGTACTTCAAGGATGGTGACAAGGTGAAGAAGGGCGACCTCATCTGCGAATGGGATGCCTACAACGCCACCACCATCGTGGAAGCTGCCGGTACCGTGCGTTTCGAGAACATGGTCGAGGGTGTCACTTACCGTGAGGAGAGTGCCGATGAATTCGCCACCAACACGGACAAGGTCATCATCGAGAGCAAGGACAAGACCAAGAGTCCTTCCATGCTCATCGTGGACGAAAAGGGCACCATCCTCCGTCAGTACAACCTGCCTGTAGGTGCTCACATCATGATGAACGACGGCGACACCGTGAAGGTGGGCGATGTCATCATCAAGATCCCTCGTGCCATCGGCAAGGCTTCCGATATTACCGGCGGTCTGCCGCGTGTGACGGAACTCTTCGAGGCCCGTACGCCTTCCAACCCGGCCATCCTCTCCGAAATCAACGGTGAGGTGCTCATGGGCAAGGTCAAGCGCGGTAAACGTGAGATCATCATCAAGAACCGCAGCGGCAAGGAATGCCACTACGAGGTCCCCATGACCAAGCAGATCCTGGTGCAGGAGAACGACTATGTGAAGGCCGGTACCCGTCTGTCCGACGGCGGCACTTCGCCTACCGATATCCTGAACATCCTTGGTCCGGTGAAGGCACAGGAATACATTGTGAACGAGATTCAGGCTGTGTACCGTCTGCAGGGCGTAAAGATCAACGACAAGCACTTCGAGATCATCGTCCGCCAGATGATGCGCAAGGTTCAGATCGACGATCCCGGCGACACCGAATTCCTCACCGAGGAACTGGTGGACAAGTGGGACTTCATGGATCGCAACGACGCCATCTTCGGCAAGTTCTATGTGGAAGATGGTGGCGACAGCACCAAGTTCGAGGAAGGCGACATTATCAGCGCACGCGACCTGCGCAGCGAGAACGCCTCTCTGGAACGTCAGGGTGCCAAGCTGGTGGTTGCCCGTCCGGCCAAGCCCGCTACCGCATCCCAGGTGCTGCAGGGTATCACCCGCGCCGCCCTGAAGACCGGTTCCTTCATCAGTGCCGCTTCCTTCCAGGAAACCACCAAGGTGCTGTCCGAGGCCGCTATCCGCGCCCGTGTAGACCACCTGGAGGGCCTGAAGGAGAACGTCATCTGCGGTCACCTCATTCCCGCCGGTACCGGTCTGGCACGCTACCAGGACATTGTGGTAGGTTCCAAGACCGATGCCATCGAGGCAATGAACGAGCTTTAATGAAAAATCCCCGGCCAATCGGTCGGGGATTTTTTTACCATCTTTTGGAGAGCTTTACAGCTGAACCGCCACACGGAAATTTTTGGTACCGGGCTTCATTCCGGCATACAGGTCCGTGGTGGTTACGTAAACGTTCACCTGGCCCTTCTGGTATTCAAAGTCGGTGAAGGTAGTGTAATTGAACGGCTTGTCATCCACGGTGGTTCTTTCCGTGCGTTGGGCGGGAAGGGGAGTCCAGATACCCTCTTCCAGGCGCTCGTATACCAGAACCAATCCTTTCTGAATAACTTCATCGGTGATTTCGGGCACTTGCAGGATGGCTTCAAAGTAGCCTTCATCGTCGTTGCCGTTCTCGATGAATCGCTGCGTCCAGTTCTCATTTTTAACCTCAAAGTCAATCAGGGACATGTCCATGCCTCCCATCACCTGCTGGGTGACGTACTGCTTGGTCACGTACTCTTTGGTGCAGCCGGTGGCCATAAGGAGTACGGCTGCGAGCGGAATCAGAAATCTTTTCATAGATTATTTATTGTTTTGTTTGTTCAAGAAGCATTGTACGGTGTTTTCCATCAGGCAGGCAATGGTCATGGGCCCCACACCGCCGGGGACGGGCGTAATGGCTGCAGCCTTGGGCGCAACGGTGTCGAAGTCCACATCGCCACAGAGTTTGCCCGTTTCCGGGTCCCGGTCCATGCCCACGTCGATAACTATGCAGCCCGGTGACACCATGTCGCCGGTGACCATTTTAGCGCGTCCTGCGGCCACTACCAGGATGTCTGCCTGACGGGTGACGGACGACAGGTCTACCGTGCGGGTATGGCACAGCGTTACGGTAGCGTTGGCATCCAGCAGCATCTTGGCCACGGGAAGGCCCACGATATTGCTCCGGCCAATGATCACGGCCCGTTTTCCCTTAGGGTCCACACCTTCCGCTTCCAGCAGCCTCATGATGCCTTGTGGCGTGCAGGGGCTCATGTGCGGCGTCTTCTGCCATAATCCGGCCACGTTGTACGGGTGAAAACCATCCACGTCTTTACTTTGGTCGATGGTTTCAATCACCTTGGCCTCGGAGAGATGGCGGGGGAGAGGCAACTGCACCAGCAGGCCGTCCACACTGTCATCGGCATTGAGCTCTTGGATGGTAGCCAGCAGCGCTTCCTGGGTGGTGTCTTCCGGCAGCACCAGGGTAGTGTTCTTGATGCCGCAGGCCTCGCAGGCCTTGGCCTTGTTACGCACATAAACCACGCTTGCAGGGTCTTCGCCCACACGCACAACCACCAGGTGCGGCACCCGCCCGTACTTTTCCGGGAAAGTGGCCACCTGCGCCGCCAGCCCCTCTTTAATGGAGGCCGAAATCTGTTTTCCGTCGATGAGTTTCATATATGCAAAGTTAGTCAAAAATGCGTATATTTGTATGTTTGAGATGAAAGTATTATGAGAGCTTTATACCTTACCAATACGCTTACCCGGAACAAGGAACTGTTCAAGCCCATCCACGAAGGGCGGGTAGGCATGTATGTCTGCGGACCCACCGTATATGGCGACGCCCACCTGGGCCATGCCCGTCCGGGTGTCACGTACGACGTCCTGTTCCGCCTGCTCAAGTATCTGGGCTACAAGGTGCGTTATGTCCGTAACATCACGGACGTAGGCCACCTGGAGCACGACGCAGACGAAGGAGAGGACAAGATTGCCAAGAAAGCGCGCTTGGAGCAGCTGGAGCCCATGGAGGTGGTGCAGTACTACACGGAGCGCTACCACGAAGCCATGCGGCTGCTCAACGTGGAATCGCCCTCCATCGAGCCGCGTGCCAGTGGCCATATCATCGAGCAGATCGAGGCCATCAAGAAAATCCTGGCGGCCGGCTATGCCTATGAGAGCAACGGCTCCATTTATTTCGATGTGCGCAAATACAACCGTGACCACCATTACGGCGTGCTCAGCGGACGTACGCTGGAAGCCACGCTGGAAGGCACCCGCAGCCTGGACGGACAGGGAGACAAACATGCCCCGTACGACTTTGCCCTTTGGAAAAAGGCGGAGCCGCAGCACATCATGCGCTGGCCTTCCCCCTGGGGCGACGGCTTCCCGGGCTGGCACCTGGAGTGCTCGGTAATGGGCGCCAAATACCTAGGAGAAGAATTCGACATTCATGGCGGCGGCATGGACCTCATGTTCCCGCACCACGAGTGCGAAATCGCCCAGAATGTGGCCTCCCGCGGCACCCAGGGCGTGCATTATTGGGTGCACAACAACATGATTACCATCGGCGGGCAAAAGATGGGCAAGTCCCTCGGAAACTTCATCACCCTGCCGCAACTGTTCAGCGGAGAGCACAAGCTGCTGGCCCAGGCGTACACGCCCATGACCATCCGCTTTTTCATCCTGCAGGCTCACTACCGTGGCACGCTGGACTTCTCCAACGAAGCCCTTCAGGCAGCGGAAAAAGGCTACAAACGCCTGATGCAGGCCTGGCGGGACCTGGGTAGTATTCCGGAAGAAAGTGCCTTCCCCGGAACATTTGCCCGTACAGGGTCGCGAAGCGACGTGGAGGGGAAGGCACTTTCTTCCGAAGTGCTCGCCATCATCGACGCAGTAATGGACGCCCTCTGCGACGACCTCAACACCCCCATCGCCATCGCCCATCTGTTCGACGCCGTCAAACTCATCAACGGTGGCAAGCTGTCCAACGACGACAAAGCCGCCCTCAAGCTGTTCTTTGACGATGTGGTCGGCGGTGTGCTGGGTCTCAAGGACGAGGAAGCCGGCGCTTCCGGCAAGGCGGAAAAAGCCCTGGACGGCGTAATGGGCCTGGTCCTGGAAGCCCGCAAGAAGGCCCGCGAGGAAAAGAACTGGGCCGAGAGCGACCGCATTCGCGACACCCTCGCCTCCTTCGGCATCTCCGTAAAAGACACCAAAGAAGGCGCCACCTGGACTCTTAACTAACTGTCATTCTGAGCGAAGTGAAGAATCTGAAATTCATAAGTTGGAATGTAAACGGCCTGCGGGCTGTGGCGGGCAAGGGCTTTGCGGATGTTTTCGTGGAGCTGGATGCAGACTTTGTGTGTCTGCAGGAAACCAAGATGCAGGCCGGTCAGCTGGACCTGGAATTCCCCGGCTACCAGTCCTACTGGAACTATGCCGAGAAAAAAGGCTACTCCGGAACGGCCATTTACACCCGGCACACGCCCCTTTCCGTGAAATACGGAATCGGCCTGGAAGAGCACGACCAGGAAGGCCGCGTCATTACGCTGGAATACGACAAATTCTGCCTGGTCTGCTGCTACACGCCCAACTCCCAGGACGGCCTCAAACGCCTGGACTACCGCATGCAGTGGGAAGATGCCTTCCGCGCATACCTGCTGTCCCTCCCCAAACCCGTGATCCTGTGCGGTGACCTCAATGTGGCGCACGAGGAAATCGACCTTAAAAACCCTTCCACCAACCGCATGAACGCCGGTTTTACCGATCAGGAACGGGGTAAATTCTCGGAACTGCTCGCCGCAGGTTTTGTGGATAGCTGGCGTTTCCAGCACCCGGAGGAGGTAAAATACTCCTGGTGGAGCTACCGCATGAATGCCCGCGCCCGGAACGCCGGGTGGCGCATCGACTATTTTGTACTGTCGGATTCCCTCAAAGGTACCATCGTCTCCACCGAGATTCATAATGAGATTTTCGGCTCCGACCATTGTCCCGTAGAACTGATCGCGAACCTATGATTTCCTTTACTTGTGATTACACGCAGGGCGCCCATCCCCGCATTCTGGAGCGTCTGGTAGCGACCAATTTCCAGCAGGAGCCCGGTTACGGGGAAGACATTTTCACTGCATCGGCCCATGAAAAAATCAAGGCGGCTTGCGGCTGTCCCGGGGCCGATGTGTACCTGCTTACCGGCGGCACCCAGACCAATTCCACTATTATTGCCACCATGCTCCGGGACTACCAGGGCGTTGTGGCGGCACAGACGGGCCATATTGCCGTGCATGAGGCCGGTGCCGTGGAATATACCGGCCATAAGGTGCTTACGCTGCCCCAGCGGGAAGGGAAATTATCGGCACAGGATTTAAAAGCCTATCTGGAAGGCTTTTATGCCGATGGTTCCTATGACCACATGGTCTTCCCGGGGATGGTGTACATCTCCTTCCCCACGGAGTACGGCACCCTCTATTCCAAGGCGGAGCTCCAGGCTATCAAGGCCGTTTGCGAGGCCTATAAGCTCCCGCTCTTTGTCGATGGTGCCCGCCTGGGCTACGGCCTCATGAGTCCCGCCTGCGACATTACGCTGCAGGAACTCGCCGGCCTTTGCGACGTGTTCACTATTGGCGGAACCAAAGTGGGCGCGCTGTGCGGAGAAGCAGTGGTGTTCCCTGCAGGGAACGCCCCGGAGCACTTTTTCACCATGGTAAAACAGCACGGGGCCCTGCTGGCCAAAGGCCGTTTGCTGGGTATCCAGTTCGATACGCTGTTTACGGACGGGCTCTACTTCCAGATTGCCCGGAACGCCATCGACCGCGCCATGGAACTGAAGGCACTGTTTGTCTCCAGGGGGTATGACCTTTTCCTGGATTCGCCTACTAATCAGCAGTTTATCCTCCTCACGGAGGCTGCCGCCAAGGCCCTGGACGGGCAGGTGGCCTACGAGGTATGGGAACGCTGTCCGGACGGCCGCGCGGTGGTGCGCTTCGCCACCAGCTGGGCCACGACTCCCGAGCAAATCGCCGCCCTGTCGGCCCTGCTGCCGTAATGATGAACGACAAACTCAAAGGGCATCTTTCCATTGCGGCCGCGTACACGATATTCGGCCTTAACCTGGTGTTTTGCAAGGATATAGCCAATTCGGAAACGGTGTCGCCGTATGTGCTGTTTACGCTCAGAGCCATCGGGGCGAGCATCCTTTTCTGGTTTTTGTCGCTGTTTACGCCGCGTGAAAAGGTGGTGCGGGGAGACTACTGGAAAATAGCCGTCGCATCCATGGTGGGACTGTTTGTTCCACAGATGACTTTCCTCATGGCCATCACTATGACATCGGCCATCGACACCGCCATCATTGGTACGCTGGGGCCCATTTTCACCATGTTCTTTGCCTTCTTTTTCCTGGGAGAACCCATTACCGGGAAAAAGGCCGGGGGAGTGGCGCTCAGTTTTGCCGGCATCCTTTTCCTCATTTTCAACTCGGTACAGTCCGGCGGGGCGGCGTCCACCTCGCCCTGGGGCGTGATTCTGCTACTGGTCAATAGCCTCAGTTTCTCCTTGTACCTTGGCCTGTTCCGGCCACTCATCTCCAAATACAGCGTGATCACCTTCATGAAGTGGAGCTTCCTGTTCTCGCTGGTGGTTTCCTTGCCGGTATCGGCCAAGGGACTGGTGACGACGGACTTTGCCGCCATTCCCGTGAATGTGCGCTGGGAGATTGGTTACCTGATTCTCTTTGCAACCTTCTTTGCCTATTTCCTTATCCCTTACGGACAAAAGTTCATCCGGCCCACGCTCGTGAGCATGTACTCCTACGTGCAGCCCATCATTGCGGCTGTCGTGAGCATTTGGGCGGGAGTGGATACGCTCTCCTGGCAGAAGGTGCTGGCGTCTGCCCTGGTTGTGGGCGGCGTGGTGCTGGTTTCACGGAGCCGAGCGGCCGCTACCGTTGGAAGTAAGGGCTGAATTTTGTATTTTTGCAACAAACACTGAACTATGGAAGAAAGAAATGTAGATAAGCTGGCCGGGTGGATAATGAAACTGGCGGTGATAGCTGCAATTTGTGCGGCCTGCTGGTATTTCAGCAGTGTGCTGGTATATGTGCTGGCTGCCTTTGTGGTGTCGCTGCTCGGGCATCCCATTATGCTGGTATTCCGGAGAATCAAGATAAAGGGGAAGCGCCTGCCGGATTCGTTGCTGGCCGTGCTGACCATTATTTTGATTCTGGCGACTCTGTCCCTCCTGGTGACGCAGCTCATTCCGGTGGTGGTGCACATCGTCCGGGATGCATCGGCCATGAATGCGCAGGACGTGCCGTACAATTCCCTGCTGGACCAGGTGGACGACTGGCTCGTGGATGTGTTCCCGGTACTGGGCAAGGACTTCAATCTGGTTTCTTTCATCCTGGACCAAATCCGTACGGTAATCAACGTTTCCAATGTCACTTCCCTGATCGGCTCGGTGGCAACTGTGGCAGTAAATGTTGCTATCGGCCTGTTCTCCGTGGTGTTCATCGCATTTTTCTTCATCAAGGACGAGACCCTTTTTGGCAAGATTATCAGCGCCCTGGTGCCGGACAAGGTTGAAGCCTACGTGCAAAAGACCATCGATGAAATCACCCACCTGCTGTCCCGCTATTTCCTCGGTCTGGTCATCGAGGTGCTGGGGGTTATCCTGGTGGATTTCCTGGGTCTATGGCTCATTGCCCGGATAGGTGCAAACTATGCGATTGGTATTGCCGTCATTGCCGGCGTGCTCAATATCATCCCGTATGTGGGGCCGCTGATTGGCGAAGTGTGCGGCGTACTGCTGTGCGTGGTGCTTAAGTATGGCGCGGGGGTTGGCTTAGACGTTCCCATCCTGGCGTTTGCACTCATCGTCCTGGCGGTCATGTTCCTGGCGCAGCTTATCGACAACTTTGTGTATCAGCCCATTATTTACTCCACCAGTATCAAGTCCACGCCGCTGGAAATTTTCATCGTCCTGCTTGTCGCCGGACATGCCGGCGGTACGATGGGCCTGTTGATGGGTATCCCGGCCTATACGGTGGTACGTGTCATTGCCGCACGCTTCTTCTACCAGCACAAGGCTGTGCGCCGGCTCATGCCTGACATCGACCAGGAAGACACCGGATGGCTGATTAATTAGTGTGGCCGTCAAAGGTTGGTAGCACATTTGTCAAAGGTTGGCGGCACATTTGTCAAAGGTTGGTTTTTAGGACGAGGCCGCTGAAAAACCCCTCTGAATAGGCCATAAGGCCGATGAAAAAAGTTGCA
>CAMKSQ010000035.1 GCA_946415475.1 uncultured Bacteroidales bacterium | reverse complement strand
TGGAGCGCCGTTATCCGGCCTTCGGTAACCTGGTTCCCCGTGACGTGGCTTCCCGTGCCGCCAAGGAGCGTTGCGATGCAGGTTTCGGTGTAAACGAGACCGGTCTGGCCGTGTTCCTGGACTTTGCCGATGCCATCAAGCGTCTGGGTCACCAGCGCGTGCAGGAGCGTTATGGTAACCTCTTCGACATGTACGAAAAGATTACCTCCACTTCCCCTTGGGAGGAACCCATGATGATTTATCCGGCCATCCACTACACCATGGGCGGTCTGTGGGTAGACTATGACCTCCAGACCACTATCCCTGGTCTGTATGCCATCGGTGAGGCCAACTTCTCGGATCACGGCGGAAACCGCCTGGGTGCATCTGCTCTTATGCAAGGTCTGGCAGACGGTTACTTCGTGCTGCCTTACACCATCGGCGATTATCTTTCCCATAAATTCTCAGAGCCCAAGACGGATACCAACGCCCCTGAATTTGCAGCGGCGGAGAAGGCCGTGAAGGAGCGCATCGCCAAGCTCTTTGCCGTAAAGGGTACGGAGCCCGTCGATGCCATCCACAAGAAACTGGGTCACATCATGTGGGAATATGTAGGTATGGCGCGTAACGAGGCCGGACTGAAGAAAGGTATCGAGGAAATCAAGAAGCTCCGCGAGGAATTCTGGAAGACCGTACGCGTACCCGGCACCAATGAGGAATTCAACCAGGAACTGGAGAAAGCCCTGCGTCTGGTAGACTTCTTCGACATCGGTGAACTCATGGCCTATGACGCCCTGAACCGCCGCGAATCCTGCGGTGGCCACTTCCGCGAGGAAATGCAGACGGAAGAAGGCGAAACCAAGCGTGACGATGAGAACTTCATGTATGTAGCCGCCTGGGAATACAAGGGCGAAGGCAAGGAGCCTCAGCTGCACAAGGAAGAACTCAAGTACGAAAACATCAAGATTGCAACCCGTAACTACAAAGACTAATCCCGAGTATGGAATATAATGTAAAAGTATGGCGTCAGAAGAACGCCAAAGCAAAAGGCCATTTCGAGACCTACCACGTTACGGATGTGGAGGAAGATGCTTCGTTCCTCGAAATGCTGGATATTCTGAACGATCAACTCATTCGCAAGGGCATCGAGCCCATCGCGTTTGACCACGACTGCCGTGAGGGCATCTGCGGTGCCTGTTCCCTGTATGTGGACGGCCGTGCCCACGGTCCGGACGACCAAGTAACCACCTGCCAGCTGTTCATGCGTCACTTTAAACCCGGTGCCACCATCACCGTGGAGCCTTGGCGCAGCGGCGCTTTCCCGGTAATCAAGGACCTGGTGGTGGACCGTACCGCCTTCGACAAGATTATGCAGGCCGGCGGTTTCATTACCGTCCGTGCCGGAAGCGCTCAGGACGGCAATACGCAGCTCATCCCGCACGACGATGCAGAGCTGTCCATGGATGCAGCCGCCTGCGTTGGTTGCGGCGCCTGCGTTGCCACCTGTAAGAACGGTTCCGCCATGCTGTTTGTGGCTGCCCGCGTAAGCTCCCTGGCCCTGCTACCGCAAGGCCGTCCGGAAGCCGCCCGCCGCGCCCGCGCCATGGTGGCCAAGATGGACGAGTTAGGCTTTGGTAACTGCACCAACACCCGCGCCTGCGAGATGGAGTGCCCCAAGCACGTCACCATCGACCACATCGCCCGCCTGAACCGCGAATACCTCAAGGCCCGCTTCAGCGAGTAAGCAGAAGTATTTATTGAAAATGGGCCGTGCAAATTGAGCATGGCCCATTTACTTTTTATTTATGTACACGTGCGCATACGTACGAGGGGGTTACAGGTTTTTAAGAAGGTACAAGGGATTGAAAATAAGCGATGAACGTAATTATTTAAAAAAATTAAAAAATTTTTAAAGTTTTAAATTATCATAAAAGATTGTGTTTTTCTCATAAATTATAACTATCTTGCCCCAAATTTTAAATAAACAAGGATTTAACTAACCGAAAAGACTTAATATATCGCATTAAATGCACTTTTGGGCGGATTTGCAAAATTGAAATTGTTTTCCAATCTTTGCAGCCGTATATCCGTAATTGTATACGGACAAAAAGTAGTGTATTGCTTGCGCAAACTATGAATTGTGTATCAATATTTATGTTTAATTAATCTATTGTGCTTATGAAAAAAATCCGCATTTTTTTCACGGCCATGGTATTACTGGCTCTGTCTGTAGCAGCCCAGGCACAGAACATCACTGTGAAGGGTACTGTGAAGAACGAGGCTGGTGAGGCTATTGTGGGTGCCAACGTGCTCCTGCAGGGTAGCCGCACTGTGTATACCATGTCGGACGTTAACGGCGCGTTTACCATTAACGTTCCCGCCAATGGTGTTCTGGATGTGAACTGCATGGGTTATCAAGATGCCCAGATTCAGGTGAACAACCGCACTTCCATCGCCATTGTCCTTGCAGATGACAACCAGCTCCTGGAGGAGACCATCGTTGTGGCCTATGGTACCGCAACCAAGAGTTCCTTCACGGGTTCCGCCGCACAGGTGGAAGCTGAGGTCATCGAAAAGAAAGTGGCCACCAGTGTTACCAGCGCCCTTGCCGGTACTACTCCTGGTGTGCAGGTAACTTCCTCCAGCGGTGACCCCGCAGGTGGTGGTGCTCCCACGATCCGCATCCGTGGTATCGGTTCCATGAGTGCCTCTAACACCCCGCTCTACATTGTGGACGGCGTGCCTTACGATGGCGCCATCTCCGACATCAACCCGCAGGATGTAGAATCCATGTCCGTTCTTAAGGATGCTGCCGCCAGCGCCATCTATGGTCACCGCGGTGCAAACGGTGTTGTGATTATCACCACCAAGAAAGGTAAGAGCGGCGACGCCCAGGTTAAGCTGGATGCCCGTTGGGGTGTGAACTCCCGCCTCATCCCGCAGTACGACGTGATCAACGATCCCGGTCAGTACTATGAGACCTTCTACACCATGCTGTATAACCAGTATCTCTATTCCGGTCACTCTGTGGCAGAGAGCTATGCTTATGCCAACAAGTACCTCCTGGACGAGAAGAATGGTGGTCTGGGTTACCTGGTGTACACCGTTCCCGAAGGTGAAAACCTCATCGGTACCAACTTCAAGCTGAATCCCAATGCAAAGCTTGGTTATTCCGATGGTGAATACTACTACATCCCGGATAATTGGTACAATGAAGCCTTCCACAATGCATTCCGTCATGAATACAATGTGAGCGCTTCCGGTGGTGGTAACAAGTTCAACTACTACGCCAACGTAGGTTACCTGCAGAACAAGGGTATCGTGAACAACTCTGACTATCAGCGTTACACGGGCCGTATCAATGCAGATTACCAGGCTAAGAGCTGGCTGCGTTTCTCCACCAGCCTCAACTTCTCCCACTCCGATTCTCAGACCGCAGACTGGTCCACCGGTTACGGTTCCTCCGGCAACCTGTTCTACATCACCAACAACATCGGCCCTATCTATCCGCTGTATGTTCGTAAGCTGGATGCCAGCGGTAACCCGTACATCGTTAAAGAGGATGGTCGTATTGTGTACGACTCCAATAATACCAACCAGAAGCGTCCTTCCATCGTAGGTAACGCTATCCGTGACAATGAGTACGACCAAACCCGTTCCTATGCCGATGTTCTCAGCGGTAAGTTCGGTCTCAACCTTACTCCTGTAAAGGGCCTGTCCCTGAGCGCCAACATTGGTTTCACCAGCGACAACACCCGTTCCAGTTCCCTTGGCAGCCAGTTTGCCAACTCTTCCACCACGGATGGTTCCGTGAGTGTGTCTCACGGCCGTATGTTCACCGTGAACCAGCAGTATCTGGCTGAGTACAAGTTCGACTTCGCCAAGGTCCACAACCTGGACTTCCTGGCCGGTTTCGAAAAGTACAGCTACACCTATCAGGCCCTGAGTGGCAGCAACGACCACCTGTTCAACCCGTATGTGGGCGAACTGAACAACGCCGATGGTACCGGTTCCCGCGTGAGCGCAGGTTCCTACACCAACCGCTATGTGACCCAGGGTTTCCTGGCTCGCGTACAGTACGAATTTGACGGCCGCGTCTTCGCTTCCGCCAGCTATCGTCGCGATGCTTCTTCCCGCTTTGCAGAAGGCCATCAGTGGGGTAACTTCGGTTCCGTAGGTGCCGCCTGGCTCATGAGCAAGGAATCCTGGTTCACCGCTAAATGGGTGGATATGCTCAAACTGAAAGTGAGCTATGGTATCCAGGGTAACGATAACCTGGGTAGCTACTATCCCTACTCCGATCAGTACTCCCACTCCTGGAACGAGGATACCGGTTACTCTGTTGAGCTGAGCTACGTCGGTAACGAAAAGCTCACCTGGGAAACCTCCCGTTCCTTCAACGTCGGTGTGGACTTTGAGTTATTCAAGGGCTACCTGAACGGTACCGTTGAATACTTCTCCCGTAAGACCACGGACCTGCTCTATTCCAAGAGCGTTCCGCTGAGCGCCGGTAACCCTACCGGTCATATCCCGGTGAATGTGGGTTCCATCCTGAACAACGGTGTTGAACTGTCCCTGGACGGTGCTATCATCCGCAACCGCAACGTCAACTGGACCTGGAACTTCAACATGAGCCACTACAAGAACACCATTCTTTCCCTGGATGACAGTGTTTCCGAGGACGGTATCCGCGGTAGTAACTTCATCTACAAAGTGGGTGGTTCCCTGTACGAGGCCTACATGTACCGCTATGCCGGTGTTAACAAGGAAACCGGTCAGGCCCAGTACTATGGTGAATTCCTGAAGGAAGATGGTGATTATGGTAAGGCCGGCACCTTTGTGGCGCAACCTACCCAGAAGATGATCGACAACAACCTGACTGAAACCAAGGTTGTCACCAACTTCTCCCAGGCTTCCAAGTATGATATTGGAACTGTTCTCCCGGCGGTGTACGGTGGTTTCGGTACCTCCCTCAGCGCATACGGCGTAGACTTGAGCGTCCAGCTGTCCTTCCAGCTCGGTGGTAAATACTACGATGGTACTTACCAGTCCCTCATGCACACGCAGGCTTCGGCCGGTAACGCCTGGCACAAGGATATCCTGAATGCCTGGACCCCGACCAACACCAACACCGATATCCCTCGTAACGATGGCGATATCCAGGTTGCACAGAGCGCCCTCGACCGTTTCCTGGTGAGCGCCAGCTACCTGAGCGTGAACAACGTAACCCTCGGTTATACCTTCCCGGCCAAGTGGACCAAGAAGATTCATATCCAGGGCCTCCGTATCTATGTGGCCGGCGACAACCTGGCCGTCGCTACTGCCCGCAAGGGTATCGACCCTCGCTTCTCCATGGGCCTTGGTTCCATGACCAGCGGTACCGGTCTGAACAGCGGTTACTACTCCGCCATGCGGAATATCACCGGTGGTATCACCCTTACCTTCTAATTTAAAACCGTTCAAGCAATGAAACTCAATAAATATATTTCGGTTTTATTCGTGGGACTCGTGCTGGGTGCTTCCTGCACCAAGCTCAGCGAGATTGTCCCTGAGAGCGGCACCATGCTCAAGAGTCAGCTTCAGGCTACCAATGCCGCTGTTCCTTCCCGTTCAGAGGCTTCGTTCAACGGTCTTTTCAACCCGATTGGCGTGCCGGACTATTACGGCTATGACACTCCGGACGATTTCGGTGTACTCATGATGCTCTTCTGCAACGACCTTGAAAGTGCCGACGCCACCGCATCCGATAACAACTACAACTGGTTCTCCGTATGCGGCGAGTACTCTTCCCGTAACGCCAACTACCGTAACCCGGTTATCCGTTACCGTGCTCCTTATAGCATCATCTCTTCCGTGAACGATTTCCTGGCTGGCTTTGGCGAGGACGTATCAGATCCTGAAAGCCTGGCTATGATTGCCCAGGCCAAGGCTCTCCGCGCCTACGCTTACATGCTGCTCGCCAGCGACTTCCAGTTCAACTACACGGATCATAAGGACGATCCTTGCGTGCCCATCTGCTCGCCGGATACTGAGGATCCTACCCACAACCCGCGTGCTACCGTCGCCCAGATTTATGAGATTATCATGAACGACCTCAACGCTGCTGTCGAGGGTCTGGACGGTTACGCCCGTTCCAGCAAGAAGTACATCGACCAGCAGGTGGCTTACGGTCTCCGTGCCCGCGCCAACCTGAACATGGGTAAGTATGCAGATGCTGCTTCTGATGCTGAAAAAGCCGCCAAGGGTTACACTCCTGCATCCATCGCAGAAGTGAGTGTTCCTTCCTTCGAGGACATCAATGAGCACAACTGGATCTGGGGCTTCGACATGACTGCCGATATCGCCAAGGCTTTCAAGTATGCCACCACTTCTTCCTGGCTGCGTTCTTTCTCCGGTTGGGCCTATGCCGCCGGTACTGCTACCTACACCTGCATCAACAAAATCCTGTACAACAAGATTGCCGCTACGGATGTGCGTAAAGGTTGGTGGCTGGACGAGAACCTCACTTCCCCGTTGCTGAACAGCCTTACCTGGAACGCCGGTTCCAGTGGTTCGGCCTCCGGTCAGGGTATCTCCCTGTTCGAGTACGATGACAAGCTTGCCTTCGTTCCTTACACCAACGTGAAGTTCGGTTGCACCCCTATCGGTACCACCGACAACGCCGAGGATATGCCGCTGATGCGTGTTGAGGAAATGATCCTCATCCAGGCAGAAGGTTATCTGAAGAGCGGCAACGAGTCCAAGGCCAAGCAAATCCTCGAGGACTTTGTGAAGACCTATCGTGACCCTGCTTACACCGTGAGCTTCGGTGGCCGCAGCCTGGCCGACGAAATCTGGTTCCAGCGTCGCGTAGAACTCTGGGGTGAAGGTTTCGCTATCCACGATACCAAGCGTCTGAACAAGCCCATGGTCCGTTTCCTGGGCACTCCCGAAAGCACCAACATATCTCCGGCTTTCCGTTTCAACATGGCCGCCGACGATGCATGGCTGCTCATGCGCTTCTCCAACAGCGAGCTGAACACCAACTTCAGCATCGTTGACAACACAGGTAGTGATCTTCCTAAGATGGACCAGAATCCTACCCTTCGTGACGGTGTTACTGACTAATTTAATGAGGAACACGTATGAAAAAGTATATTAATATCTTATTTGCAGCAGCCGTATCGGCCCTGGCTCTTGTTTCCTGCGTAAAAGAGCAGGAAGTAAAGCCCGGTACTCCGGATGCTGAGGACTGCCAGGGGGTTTATTTCCCCAAACAGGACGTGATTGAGGAAACGCAGATCTTTGACCCTACCCAGGAAAAGGTGGCGATTATCAAGGTGGCCCGTGGCGTGAGTGAGGGTGCCCTCACAATCGTTCCTAAGGTTTCCCTGAGCGAAATCACTTCCGCTGGTACTGTAGATGGTGACGTTGCTCTCTTCACCGTGTCGGACATTGTCTTCGAGGATGGTCAGACTGAGACCGAAATCGAGATTGAATTCCCCGAAGTGAAGGAAGGCGTCCAGTATTCCCTGCATCTGGCCGTTGAAGGTGACCAGTACACCTCCAAGTATTCCTCCAAAGTGAATACCTGCGACTTTAAGGTTATGTGCGTGGCATATCAGGATTTCCTGAATCCTCTTACTGAGAAGCCCGCAAAGGTTACCTTTAAACAGGGTTGGTGGGGTGAAGTACATACCGCTTACATCAGGTATTATGAGGTAGACGGAATCCGTCACTGCCAGACTTATGGCGAAGAGCTTGTCGGAGAAGGCAGCAAACAAGGCGGTTTCTGGGGCGCCGGCGAAGACCAGCACCTGACGTTCTTGTGGTATCGCGTTGATGATCCTCAATGCAGTGATTGTGGAGAAAAACACACTCACACCATCCCTGCAGGTTATGATCCTGCTCCAGAAGGCGCTGAGTTGATGACCTTTGACGGTTATCAGGAATTCGATTTTGGATGGTCTTCCGGTAAGCCGGTCGTAGTAGACTACTACTACTATCAGCTGGAAGGTGGTTATGCCCGTCCTTACCTCCACTTCCTGGATGCCAACTCCCTGTATGATAATGCTAGCTACTATGACGGAAATGGTGGATTCTATTTCTGGATTCTGGGCTACAATACAGTGGCTAACCGTGGCAGCGGATGGGCTTTCCCTCAGGACTATGATATCATTGGTATCGCCGAAGGTTTCATCCGCGCCGATTATAGCCTGAGTCTGGACTTCGGTCTGACCGAGTATAACAAGGAAGCAGATGCCAATGTGGTTCCTATTAGCTTCAAGGTTGGTGCCGATGTGGACAAAGTGGGTTACACCATTCTGGATGGCATTGCTTCTGGCGCCGCGATTGACGCCGAGGTGGCTGCTATCGCCAAAGATACCGTTGACTTTAAATATGCTACCTATGTAGAGGCTAAGGGCAAATCCTTCACCGACAATATCGCATTGGAAGAGTCTGGTATTTACACGCTGGTTGCCGTGGGTCTGGATACCCTGAAGAAAGCACAATCTGCTGCCAGCATCAACTTCAAGTATCTTGCTACCGACGATCAGGATAAGGTTATTGTGAGTGTGAGCGCCAGCACCGCCGAAGCATATGCTTCCAAGGGCTACAGCTCCGATAACAGCCTTGTCTACACCATCTCCGGTTCCGGTATTACTGCTGCCATCCCGATGTTCTATTCGGAGGTTGAAGTAATAAAAGAAGGTGGTATCGAAAAACTCGTCAGCAGCATGAAAGCCGCCCCGAACTCCTTCTTGGATATGCTGAAGGATGAGACCTTCACGGGCATGCTTTCCGCAGAAGCCCTGGCAAGTGCAAACGATAACGGCTATACCGATATTTACGACAAAGGCGTAACGCCTGGTACGAAGTATTATGTCATCGTTTGGGCCACCAACGGTTATGGTACCAATGTGGTTTATGACACAATGACAACCACGGGTGATCCGCTTCCCATTTATATGAACTACAGTATAAATGATTATAATGGAACTTATACGCTTGCCGATGCCAATGCCTGGTGTGGTACTTGGAACCTGTATGGTATCGACTATAATGCTGGTTCCAGTCTTAGAGATTATCTGGGCAAGGTAACCATTTCCATGAGTGACACCCCTGCTGAGGGTCCGGATGACAACGGTTTGTATGATGAGTATGTGGATGTCAAGGGCTTGTTCGGAGACTTCAGCTGGCTTGAAAAATATGGAATTATCGGCTTTGACGATACCTATGAAATGGATGTCTATGGCGGCGTTATGTACACCTGCACGAATGTCCTTAAGAATGACAATATCTTTGAGGATTGCACGGTGTACCTGTATTCCAAGGGCCAGGGAAGCTATGGATGGGATTATGCGGGTTCGTACTGGACATGCTTCATCCCTGTTGCAGACGGTTATTATGCCTTTGTTGATAGCAAGTATGGCGCCAGTTACAACTTCTGCGGATTGGGTGTTTACTCTGAAGGAAGTAAATGGCTGAATAGGGTATCTGAACAACTCCTGGTCGATCCTGCAAAGGATGACAATGGTCTTGCTCCGAAATCTATCCAGCACGCTATTAATGCTGCCCGGACTAATTTCTCCGAGTGTGTGATCAAGGCTGAGAATAGTGGCCTCACCGGTAAGAACGCCGCACGTGCCGCTATTGACGCCTACATGACGGGCTTCAATGCCAAGCAGCATGCTATCACTCCCGCCGGTGTCCAGGGCCTTACTCCTGTAACCCGCGTACATCGCATAGCTGCCAAGCATGCCGTATCCTTCAACGTTGTCACCTGCTCCAAGGAGAATCCTACCCTGGTAGAGTTTGGCATGAGTAAAAAAATGAACTAATAAACCGTGATAATTATGAAACGTACAACATATATTCTTGCGGCTATTTCCTTGTTTGCAGTTGTTTTCTCCTGCAACAAGAAAACAGAGCCTTACGTTCCTGTCCTGAATCCGGACGGCGTAAAGGTTACCGGTATCACGCTTGACAAGACTTCCATCAAGTTCACGGAAAAGAAGCAGACGGCCCTCCTGACGGCTACCATCGCCCCGGCCGACGCTGCCGATGCCCGTATTCTTTGGAAATCCTCCGACGAGAACGTAGCCAAGGTCTCCAACGGTGTTGTGGAATCTGTTGATTATGGTGTTGCCGTCATTACGGCTTCTACCTATGCTGGTGGTTTTTCCGCCTCCTGCGCCGTGGACTTTTCCAAGGTTACCGTAGACTCCCGTGCCATTGATATTCTGGGTACCAGCTCACCCATTTACTGGTCTTCGGTAAACTATGGTGCAGAGAACCCTGGTGATTTTGGTGCTTACCTCTCCTGGGGTGAAATTATCCCCAAGAGCAACTACACGTGGGACACCTATATGGTTCCTTTCGTGAGTTGGTGCGGCACCGACAAAGATCCACTGGCTAACGAAGCGACCATCTCCGGTGAGGAAGACTACGATGTGGTTGCCGCCCGTTGGGGTGACGGCTGGAGAATGCCTACCGCCGCTGAGATTGCCACTCTCGTCAGCAAGACGGTCTGGACCTGGAAGGCCTCCGAAGAAGGGACCTACGGATACGAGGTAAAGAACCCCAGTAACGGCAAATCCATCTTTATCCCCGTTGCTGGTTATTATGATGACGATGTCCTTGCCCACGCCGGTGCAAAGGGCCGTTATTGGACCGCTAACCCGGCAGCAGGAAACGCTTATTCTGCAACGTCCTTTGACTTTAGCTCCGACGCTATTGACTTTGACGAGCACAGCCGTTATATGGGCTTTACCATCCGTCCGGTAAAGGATAAGTAATTTCTCCTTTTATCAACGTTTAAGGGGCGATCAATCGGTCGCCCCTTTTAATAATGAAAACAAGCCTGTGAAAAACATTGCAGTATATAGCATCATAGCGCTTTCGCTGTGCGTTTCCTGCGCCAAGGTTGCGGAGGTTACCGCTATTGAACAGAACGACAGTACCTCCCAGCTTGCCACCAAGGCGGTGAATTCTGTCAAGGAAGCCTCTCAGGATAACTTTCTTGTAAAGTTTGAGAAAACACCTTCTTCAGAGGAACTGACCAGCTTGAAAGGCGTAAAATCCGTTTCACCTCTTTTTACTGCCCTTAACCAGAACGAGGAGCTTGAAAAGCGCTTTGGCCTGGATTTGTGGTATGTGGTTGAACTGGAAAACGGTGTTTCCCTTGATGCGGCAGCAGAGACGGCAGCATCGCTGTCTTGCGTAAGCAGAATCGAGTTTAATACCATCGCCCAGAAGCCCGATTGTGCCGTACATCCGGTGAGAGAAGGCGATTTCCCGCCGACGAAAGCCTCACAGGAGGACTTCAAAATCTTTAACGATCCGCAGTTCTCCAACCAGTGGCACTATATCAACATTGGCGACATGGCCATCTCCAAGACTGTGTATGCAGGCGGTGACATCAGCGTAAAAGACGCTTGGGCTAATGCTACCTGCGGAGACGCTTCTGTCATTGTCTGTGTTGTCGATGAGGGCGTAAAGTGGTCGCATCCGGACCTGATAGACAATATGTGGACCAACAAAGGTGAAATCGCTGATAACGGTATAGACGACGACGGAAACGGGTATATCGATGACGTCCACGGATATAATTTTGTGGACCGCGGTGCCATTTCCTGGACAAAAAAGGGAGATGGGGGACACGGAACACATACCGGTGGAACCATTGGTGCCGTTAATAATAACGGTATTGGCGTTGTGGGTGTTGCCGGAGGCAGTGGAAAGGGAGACGGTGTCCGCCTCATGTCCGCCCAGATTTTCTCGGGTGACGGCGGCGGCTCTGTGGCACAAGTGGCCAACGCGATAAAATATGCTGCTGACAACGGTGCGTCCTTGATTTCCTGTTCCTTCGGTTATCCTGCCGGAACCTTTAATTCGGATGGCGCCTACAGAAGCCATGGCGGAGCAGAATATGATGCGATGTTGTACTTCAACAACAAGAAGAACAACAATGCGATTTCGGGCGGTATCATTATTTACTCTTCTGGAAACAATGGCGCTGCTTACGCCGGTTATCCCGGTGCCCTGGAGAACGTAATCAGCGTTTCTGCGCTGGGTCCGGACTATCTTCCCACTTACTATACCAATTATGGCCCCGGCTGTAAGATTGCCGCTCCCGGCGGAGAAGTGGGACAACCTGTCCCCTCCGGTGGCTATAGCAACCGGGCACAGGTGCTCTCCACTTATCCTTCCGAACTGGATCCCAACGGCGGAGAGTATGCCTATATGCAGGGAACCTCTATGGCTTGCCCGCACGTGACTGGCGTTGCTGCCCTGGGTATTGCCTATGCACTTAAATTGGGCAAAACATACACGGTGGACGAATTCAATTCCATGATTGTTTCGTCGGCAAAGGACATCGACGCCCGCATCAATACCGTGGGCTCGAAAAACCTGGTGTATGCCAGCGGAAACCCCTATATGACGATGAAGTTGTCGGAATACTATCACAACATGGGCTCCGGTTGCATTGATGCATGGTCCCTGATGATGAAGATCGAGGGCGTTCCTTGTTCCCTTATTGCAACAGGCAGTTCCCAGTGGGTGGACCTCTCCCCTTACTTTGGAACCGCATCGACCAGCCTTACTTATACAGGGTTCGAGATGAGCGAGAGCGCCAAAGAGACCCTCGGACTTGTCGGTGAACCGGAACTCAAACACGGTCGCCTGTATCTTCATGCAACCAAGATAGGTTCGGCGAAAGTTACGATCAATGCCATTGGTGGCGGTGATGCCATCGGCACTGAAACTACGATAGGTGGTATGGCTATCTCCCGTGAGATTTCCATCATCACCCGCGGATTCACTTCTACTACTGGAGGATGGCTATAAAAAATGGATGCTATGAAAACAAAAGGTTTAGTATCAGCCCTCTTTGCGATGCTCTGCATCCTGACGGCTTGTAATAAAGGTGGAGAAGAGAAACCGGCCGCCGGCCCTTCCTGCGTAGGAGAGTGGCAACTCACAAATGTTGCCGTTAAAAGCGTAACCTATGCCGGACAGGAGGTGGACGTTTATGTCGCTTTCCAGGAAGGCGGAAGCTTTGAACTTTACCAGATGGTGGGTCAGGGCCGCTATAGGAAGTACACCGGAACGTGGAATCTGGACGGGACGGTGCTCTCCGGCAAATATTCTTCCAAGAAGGATTGGGGAAGTTCTTATGAAGTATCCCAGGATGGCGACAAACTGGTACTGACTTCCAGCGTAAGCGGCGAAGTGGATACGTATAAAAAGACCACCATTCCGGAAAGCGTCAAGTCTACGGCCTATAAGGAATAAAACAGTGAAAGTCAAGCACTTATTACTTAAAAGCATTTGTGCAGCGGGACTCTTGGGTTCCGCTGCGCTGGTGCAAGCCCAGGATTTCCAGCAGCAGGCGGGAGAACTGTCCACCCTGTACAGGGGGCGCACACTGGCGGTATATCCGTACCGCTACAACGGTACCGTGTACTGGGACACGCGCCATTTCTCCAAAGGAAATCTGTTATATAACGGAAAGATTTACCGGAATGTCCTGCTGAATCCGGACGCCTTTACCGGCGATCTGGTTACGCGTCCCACGGAGCAAGCGGCCACCATCGTCCTGAACCGCAGCCAGGTGGCTTGGTTCACGCTGGGGGACCGTCGTTTTGTGAACTTGCAGTATCTGGGCTACCAGGATGTACCGGAAGGCTTTTTCGAGGTGCTTAAGGACGGACAGGAGCCGCTGCTCATGCAGCGCCAGAAAACGCTCAGGAACGACCCCTACAAGCAGAATGAACGGCCTCAGGACTGGGACAACAATTACAGCTCGGAGGTAATTACGTTCTTTATCCCTAAGGACACGTATTATACGCTGACTGGCGGTAATTTGAAAAAACTGAGCACCAGGGCTGCCCGTCGCAAACTGCGCGAGGCCAGCCATCCGGAGGAGAGTATTTTCCCGGACGAGCATAGCCTGGTGTGGCATCCCACCCGCGAGGCGGAGAACGGCATGGTGCCGGCCCGCACCGTGAACAAAGTGGGCCTGGGTCTGCCGGACGGCTATTTCTCCGAGCAGAAAGAGGATACCGCCACGGTCAATTATGCTCAAAACGTCCTCACAGCTACCTATCGGAACAAAATTTACGAGATAGGCACGGAGGCTAAGGGCAGCATGGCCCGCGTGAGCGGCACTGTTTTCGAGGCGGAGACCGGCCTTCCTCTCCCGGGGGTGGTCATCTTCGACAAGAACACCTCCACCTACGTGCGCTCCAACGCCAAGGGACAGTATGACATTACCCTCCCCGTTGGCGACAATAAACTGAATTTCAATGCCGAGAACAAGAGCGACCTTGAACTGAGCGTGGTAGTGCACGGTCCGGGTGAGCTGGACGTGGTGATGAGCGAGAAAGTGACCCTCCTGAAAGGCGCCATCATATCGGCAGAAAGTATGGCGCAGCACCGCAGTACCGCCATGGGCGTGGAAAGCGTGAGCATGCGCACCATAGGAAAGATACCCTCCGCCTTTGGCGAGGGCGATATTATCAAGGCCGTCCTTACCCTTCCGGGCGTAAAGACGGTGGGCGAGGCCTCCGGCGGCTTTAACGTCCGCGGCGGCTCGGCCGACCAAAACCTTATCCTGTTCAACGACAACACCATTTACAATCCCAGCCACCTGTTTGGCATGTTCTCCAGCTTTAACCCGGACCTGGTGGACGAGGTACAGCTGTACAAGAGTTCCATTCCGGCGGAGTATGGCGGACGCATCTCCTCGGTGTTGTCGGTACAGACCAAAGAAGGCAGCACCGACCGGGTGCATGGTTCCCTGGGCATCGGCGCCCTTACCAGCCGGGCCCACGTGGAAGGCCCCCTGGGCAAAAAGACCACCTTCATTGCCGGCGGGCGCATCACCTATTCGGACTATCTGATGAAGCTCCTGCCCAAGAACAGCGCCTACGCAGGTGGCAGTGCCATGTTCGGCGATGCCAACCTGTCCGTGACGCATCACTTCGACAGTGAAAACTCCCTGCAGGCGTTCGGCTATTTCGCCAGCGACAAGTTCGGTTTCAGTGGCGATACTACCTTCCGCTACACCAACATCAACGGCTCCATTGCTTATAAGCACAAGGGGGCCGATGGCAGAAACTTCAAGGTAAGCGCCGGTTACGACCATTACACCAACACCATCGGCGCCCATGCCTGGGAAACGGGCGCTTACGATATGCAAACCTTTATCCGCCAGGCCTTTGTGAAGGCGGGCGGCAGCATTCCCCTGGGGAACCATACCCTAGCGGCCGGTATCGACCTGGTCGGTTATGGCTTGGATCCGGGCATTATGCAGCCCTTCGGGGAGCGTTCCCAGGTGAAAGCGACACGACTGAACCGTGAGTGGGGCTTCGAACCGGCCTTGTATGTGTCGGACGATTGGGCCATCACGGATATTTTCTCCGTAGATGCGGGCATCCGCCTGTCATCGTTCCTGGCGTTGAACCCCAGCAAGTTCTATATCGGCCCGGAATTCCGTATTTCCACCAAAGTGTCGCCGGCGAAGAACTTCTCCATCAAAGCCGGCTTTAATACCATGCGGCAGTACATCCATCTTATTTCCAATACGGCGGCGGTGTCGCCCATGGATACTTGGAGGCTGTCATCGGCCGACATTGCCCCGACCACCGGTTGGCAGGGTGCGGCTGGCGTGTATTGGACGCTGCTGGGCTCGGGAGTCGACCTGTCCCTAGAGGGCTATTACAAGCAAAGCCGCAACGCACTGGATTACAAGAGCGGCGCCATGCTGTCCATGAATCCGCAGTTGGCGGAAGCGCTGGTACCCGTGTTTGGACGGGCCTATGGCGTGGAGGTGATGATGAAGCGTCCCGTTGGCAAGGTGACCGGCTGGCTCTCCTATAGCTATTCCCGCAGCCAGCTGCGCGAGATGCAGGACCGTGGTGCGGAAACCATCAACGGCGGCGCCTGGTACAACGCTCCGTACGACAAACCGCACGAGATTAAACTGGCGCTCAACTGGGCCATGACCCACCGCTTCAGCCTGTCGGTGAACCTGGACTATTCCACGGGACGGCCTACCACCATCCCCATAGGCCGATATCGTTACAATGGAGCCTGGCACCTGGCCTACAGCGATCGTAACGGTTACCGTATTCCGGATTACTTCCGCATGGATGCGGCCCTCAATATCGACCCGGGCCATTACAAGAAGGCGTGGGTGCATGCGTCGTTTACCATTGGCGTGTACAACATTACGGGCCGGAAGAACCCCTATTCCGTCTTCTTCAAGACCGACAACAGCGGCAACCTGAACGGCTATATGCTTTCCGTATTCGCCAGCCAGATCCCTTACATCAACGTTAATCTCCTGTTCTGATGAAAAAGTTTGTGATAACAGCATTGGCAGCGCTTCTGGTAAGCGCCTGCGTGTATCCGTACGAGCCGGAACTGGAGGAAAAAGACCTGGAGAAGCAGCTGGTGGTGGACGGAAAAATCCTGGTGGGTGGAACCAGCACCATCACGGTGAACTATTTGCAGCCGTTGGGCAAAGCGACTAGTGGTATCCCGATGGCGGAGGCCTGGGTAGAGGATAATCTGGGCAATAAATATTACCCGGAAACGGGCCATACCCGTGGCAGTTATTTTGTAATCGATACACCGGAAGGGCCTGAGGGCGCGCAGTACAGGGCCGTAATCAAGTGCGATGCGGAAACCTATGTGTCGGCCTGGCTTACGCCGGATGAGGCGCCGGAAATCACCAATGTCAGCTTTACGGCCGATGAAGGGTATGTGCACGTCATGGTGGATTTGGATACCCACATGGACCGCCCCGGCAATTATGGCTTCATGTATGAAGAGACCTGGGAATTCCATTCGGACTATTACCCGGAACTGTTCATCAATCCCCAGACCTGGCAATATTACCAGCCTATGGGGGGCTATGCATTCTACTGGTGCTACAAGACGGTGTCGTCGCAGGGCTTGGTGTTACTTGGGGCGGAATCGCTCCAGGCCGATGGCGGGATTATCCGCAACGCCCCGGTGAAATCCTTCCCCCGTACCGACAGCCGCAACCATCGGAAGTATTCCATTTTGGTAAAGGCGTTTGCCTTGTCGCGGGAGGCCTATGAATTTAACCGGCAACTGGAGGAGATGTCCGAGATTGGCGGCGACCTGTTCACTCCGGATCCCGGTGCGCTTCCCAGCAACGTAGTGTGCGAGAGCAATGCGGAGAAAAAGGCGATGGGTATGGTGCTCTCCGGCAGTGTCTGCGCCAAACGCGTGTTCTTTACCAGCACGTATTACATTCCGCGTACGCCTGTGGCCGATTTTGTGGATGTCCCCAGTGATAAGTACGAGTATTACTACAAAGAAATGAATTACAGGCCTATCAAGCAAGTGGCTGGCGAAAATGGCTACTTCAACGGATGGGGACCGCACCGCTGCATCAATTGTGTGGAGGCTGGCGGTACCCTGGAACAACCTGATTTTTGGGAGTAGGCGCTATGAGAAGACTGATTTGTACTGCCCTTTTGCTGCTGGCGGGCCTGGTGGGTCTGGCCGGCGAGCGCATTTATATCGTCACGGACCGGAATGCATACATTGCCGGTGACATGGTATATTGTTCCCTCTTTGTAGTGGACGATTCGGGCGCGCAGAGCAACTTTAGCGCTGTGTCCTACCTGGAACTCATCAGCGCGGAAGGAACGGCCGTAGAGGCCAAAATAGGCCTGTTTGCAGGGCGCGGCGCCGGAGCTTTCCGTTTACCCGCCGGCATGCCCACCGGAAACTACCGGCTGGTGGCTTATACTTCCAGCAGCGCGTACGACCCTGCCGGCGCACGGACGCTGGCCGTATTCAACACCGCGTCCCTTGCGCGGGTGAAGGATGGCGTTAAGCTGAATAAAGCGTGGAGGCCCTTCCCTGCCCCGGCAGAGGAGGCAAATGGCATCCAGCTCTCCATGACCGGACGCCAGCGTCAGGGACAACCCACTACACTGGTGCTTTCCGGCGTATCCCAAGCCGCTTCGGTGGCCGTTTCCGTGGTACGCGAAGACGGATTGGCTCCTGCCGATGGCTGCTCGCTGGAGGCTTTTTTGCAGGGCTCCCCTGCCCCCCGTACGGGCCAGATGGCCGAGTATGAAGGCGAGATTATCGAGGCCACGGTAGAAGGCCTGGAAGCCGGTGCGAAAGGGGACGTAACCGCCATTCTTTCCACTGCTGGCGCTCCTTCCAGCGTATACCTGGGCCGGAGCACCGAGAACGGGCATATCCAGTTCTATACCAACAATATTTACGGCGACCGCGAGCTGGTGTGCGAGGTGCTTTCGCTGGATGGCAAGGCGGCGCACATCAATCTGGCATCGCCTTTTACGCACCCCTCCGTGGGCGCGATTGCCCCGCTGCAGCTGGGTCCGGAGCAGCGTTCCCTGCTGGTTTCCCGGAAATCGGCCCTTGCAAGCGAGCTGCAGCTGGATACCTTGCTGGAATTCCTGCCCAAGCGGGAGGAGCTGCTGCTGGATCCGGGTACCCGTCGCCGGTATCACCTGGACGATTACACCCGTTTCCCTACCGTCCGCGAGATTTGCATCGAGTTTATCCCGCAGCTTTCCTTTGTCAAGCGCGACGGCCGTTGGCGTATCCGCATGATGTTTGCCGACGGTGCCGACCAGCGCCATTACATGCAGGAGAACGTGCTGGTGATGATGGACGGCGTGGTGCTGTCGGACCATGGCATGCTGGAGTCCTTCGACGCTATGCTGCTGGAAGATATCGACCTGTATCAACAGTCGGTGATTCTGGGTGGCGTACCGTATAACGGCGTGGTGAATTTCATTTCCAAGAACAATTATGTGACGGCGCTGCCGTTCCCGCCCAGCGTGCGTGTGGTGGACTTCAAGGGCGTTTCCTATCCCCTGGCCTACCCGGGCGAGGTTCCTGCCGATGGTGGCCGCAGGCAACTGCTGTACTGGCATCCTGCGCTGGAGGTTCCCTCCAACAGCGTGCTGCAGATTCCCCTTACCATGCCGGGCTATCCGGGCACTTTCCGGGTGCAGGTGGAAGGCTGGACGGCTTCCGGGAAAGTGGTTAGAGCCAGTTATCGGTTTGAAGTGGAGTAAAAAAGTTGTAACTTCGCGCCATGAAAAAGTGGACGCTTAGTTGGGTGCTGCTGCTGTGGGCTTGGCTGTTGCCGGCCCAAAATACGGCCATGCTGTTTTTGCCCGTGAACCGGGACGCGGCTACCGTGGGGGGCACGCAGGCCCTTTCTTCCTTGTATAATCCGGCTGCCATTCCCTTTACCGGGAGCGATGTACAGCTGTCCTATCAGCGTTGGGCACCGTCGGTGGCTCCTGCCAATCATATAAACCTGCTCTCGGGCATCCGCATTGGCAAACGCGTAGGTGTTGGCCTGACGGTGGGCTACCAGATGGGCGAGGAATTCGCCCTGACGGACGGCTCGTTCTTTATGCCCTCGGACCTTTTGGTGGGCTTGGGTGCCGGTGTGGCTTTTACGGATTATCTGTCGATAGGCGTGAATGCCAAATACGCCCGTCAGGGGCTCACGAAAGAGGTTGCGTATCAGGCTTTTGCGGCCGATGCGTTCCTGCTTTTTAATATGGCGGGATTCCGCGCTACGGCGGGAGTGGCTTCGGTGGGAACGCCTGTGAAGGCGGCGGGTGGGGCGCAGTATGCGCTGCCGGCTTCGGCCGTGGTGGGCCTGGGATATGGGTTTGCGTTCGGTCTGTCTCTGGTGGCCGATACCGATATCTACTTTGCCGGGGGCTTTGCTTTTGCCGGGGGTGTGCAGTATGCCTGGAAGGACATGCTCTTTGCCCGCGTGGGTTACCATTACGGCTCCGCCACGGCGCCCGTGCCTTCGTACCTGGCCCTGGGGCTGGGGGTGAAGTTTATCGGCATTCACCTGGATGTGAGCTACCTAACCGCCTCCAAAGCCCTTGAGAACAGCTTCACCATCGGCCTGGGCTATGCCTTTTAATGCTCCCGGGCGTTTTAATGCTCCCCGGGCGTTTTAATGCACCCCGGGCTCTGGGTTGCCCCTCTCCCCTCCCCGGGCCGCGTTAAAGCACATCCACCCCCCTCTGAGTGGTCTCAGTGGCCTCCTGCTGTGCTTTAACCACCCTCCCCGGTCCCCGTTAAAGCACAC
>CAMKSQ010000034.1 GCA_946415475.1 uncultured Bacteroidales bacterium | reverse complement strand
GGTCCATAGTGTGGACCTTCGCGCAAGGAGATCCCGGGTCAAGCCCGGGATGAGGGGCAAGTCGGACATGTGGCAGAAAGGAGATCCCGGGTCAAGTCCGGGATGAGGCGGATCAAGTCCGGGAAGAGGAGGGTCAAGCCCGGGATGGGCAGGCGGTGGGACACAAAAAAGCCCGGCGTGAAACCGGGCTGTTGGAGGAGGGCTCTCAGAGAGGGCCTAGCTAGAAACTCTTTAGGGAGAGTAAATACTACAGGGTCTTGAGCTGGGCTTCGGCCTGGGCGGCGTACTTGGTGCCGGCGAGCTTCTGGTAGTATTCCTTGGCGGTAGCCTTGTCACCGGCCTTCTGGGCGGTGGCGGCGATGGTGAACATGATGTCCGCGGCGTTCTTGGCGTTGGGGGTCAGTTCCAGATACTTCTTATAGCTCTCGATGGCCTGGGCGCTCTTGCCGGCCTTGGTCTGGGCGCTGGCGATGAGCATGTAGGCGTTGCCGCTCTCCACATAGCTGTTGGATTTCTCCAGGGCCTCGATGGCTTCCGCGTTCTTGCCGGCCTTCAGCAGGGCCTGTCCTTTCTTCAGATAGGTGGTGGACAGCAGCTTGGGAGCCTGGGCCTCGCCCAGTTCGTCAGCCTTGGTGAGGGCTGCGATGGCACCTTCTACGTCACCGCCCTGCATCAGGGACTGACCCAGCAGGAGCTGTGCCTGGCCGTTTTCCGGTTCGATGGCCACCAGTTCCTTGAGGGCGGCAGCTGCACCGGCGAAATCCTTGGCCTTGAGCAGGGAAGAACCCTTGCGCAGATACACGTTGGAAACCAGACCGGTGGCTTCTTCTACAACTGCGGAAACACCATATTCCGTGGCGATGGTTTTTGTCTCTGCCAGCGTGGCAAGGGCATCATCGTAATTGGCTTCGTTGATCTGTTCCTTGGCGATGGACAGAAGGGTGCTGGAGATGGTCTCTTTGCACTTGGTCACCAGCTCTGCGGCTTCTTCACCTTCGCAAAGGTTGGCCTCTTCCAGGGCGGCACGGAACTGAGTCAGCGCCTCTCCCTTATTGGTTTCCAGGGCGGTTGCTCCGGCGTTGAACGTGTCGACTGCTTTTTTGAAATCTTGCGCGGTAACCACTGCTGCGGTGAGCCCGAAGGCTGCAAGTGCTACAAAAAATCTTTTCATGGTTCTTTCTGTCTATTTTGTTAAGTTATACATACATTCGTTGGTCCACAGTTTGCAAAAATAGTAAAAATAGTTGTATTTTTGCATGAAAATGCCTTAAAATGAAGATTCGTGAGTATAAATACCTCATTCTGACGCTGTGTGCCCTGCTCTCCTTCTCAAGAATAGTGCCAGCACAGCCGCAATTGCCGCCACTTCCCGTCGATTCCCGCATTCAAAAGGGTACGCTGGGGTGTGGCGTCACCTATTATATGGTCACGGATCCTACAGTAAAAGGCTATGCCGATGTCGCCATCGTCCAGCGTGACGAGCCGATGTCCGCCGCCAAACGCTCCACCCTCAAGCCTCAGCTCCTGAGCCGGCTGAGCATAGCGCCCGGCCCGGATGGCTACCTTTCGGATACGGACGGTTCCACCGTTTATCGTTTCTGCCGCGTGCCCTTCTACCGGGCGGAAGCCCTGGACTCCACGCTGTTGTACACCTTCGGCCTGGTCGCCCAGTCCAAGGCGCAGCAGGCGGTTATCGTAAGCGGTGACATCGACGCAGTAGAACTGAAGAAGAAGCTGGACATCTTCTCCATGCTGGTTCCGCGGATGCTGGTCAAGAACAGCCATCAGCCGGACTATGTGTGGGAACCCTCGCCGGCCCCTTCCGTGCAGTTTTATCCGGACGGTTGCGCCCGCGTAAGTGTCACTTATAACGGCGCCCGCATTCCTTTCCCGTACATGAATACGGCCCAGGCCCTGGTGACGGACCTCTTCGGCCTGGAATTCCAGGTCCTTTTGCAGCACCGGCTGGAACGCAATTTCCGCGCGGCCGGCATCCCCTACGGAAGCATCGACTTCCACGCCCTTCGCAGTGCCGATTATGGCGATGACGAGCGTTACACCGTCTCCATGCGCGTGGCGCAGGAGAACCTTCACGAGACCATGCGCCTGATGTCCAACACCATTGCCGAACTGGATGCCGTGGGGGCCAGTCCGGAAGAATTTGCCGAGGCCAAAAAGGTGCTCATGCCCGCCATCTACCACAAATGGGCATCCGCTCCCACCCCCGGCTCGCTGGTGAACCGCTGCATCGCCCATTTCCTGTATGGCGCCAACCTGGCCCCGTACGAAGAAACGGTGCGCCTTTTCTCCCGCAAGAACGTCAGCGACAGCGTGGAGACCCGCCTGTTCAACCGTTTTGCCGATGCCCTCCTGGAGCAGCTGTCCAACCTGACGCTGGAGTACAGGCAGGCCCCGGACTCCCTGGACAAGGACGAGGAACTGTTCTACTACAACCTTTCCTACCTTTATGGCTCCGTAGTTAGGACGGGAAACGACTACCGTTGGCATGGGGCCGATACCCTGGGCATGCAGGTGAAATGCCCCAAGGTCAAAGTGAAGAATGAGCGTCAGGAAGCCGTCACCGGCGGCACCCTCTGGACTTTCTCCAACGGCATGCGTGTCATCTTCAAGCAAGTGCCCAAAACCGGCATCTTCAACTACGAGCTGCAACTGAACGGCGGCCTGGCCCAAATCGACGACCTGCAAGAAGGGGAGGGCGGCTACATCGGTGACCTTCTGTCGCTTTACGATGCCAGTGGTCTGCCCGCCTGGCATTTCCGCGAAGTGCTGGAAGTGGGCGGCGTGAGCATGGATACCCGCGTGGACCTGAACAACATGGCCGTGAGCGGCGTGGCACCATCGACCCAGCTCCCTTTCCTGATAAAGGCATTGCTGGAGCTCGCCAACCATGGCAAGTTGAATTTAGAGGCCTGCGAGGCCTATCGGCAGCAACAATTGCTGCGGGAGACAGGAATAGACGATGCATTGAGCCTGCGCCTGGTGCCGGATTATCGTTATACGAATGCCCGGATTCCGTCGGCCCTGTCGGTAGAAACCTGGAAAAAGGCGGAGAAATTCTATGCCGATCGCTTCGCCCGCATGAACGACGGCGTGCTGATCATCTCCGGCGACCTGAACGAAGTGAGCGTGAAAAAGCTACTGAGTCAGTACCTGGGCGGCTTCCGCGTGCTAAAAGGCGTTACGCCCCGCCGGCCGGTGGAATACAACCCGCGCGTAGGTACGCTTACTGTCACGGAGAGCGGCCCCGAGAAGGGCATCTTCGTGCTCATGGAGGCGGAGTACCCGGCAACGGCGGCCCATTTCTATACCTCGTATATCGCCCAGGACCTCCTGCAAAAGTGCCTGACCGGACGCCTGGTCAAATACGGCTTCAGCAGCCAGGTGGAAGTGACGCCGCTGGTGCACCCGCGTGAGCGTTTCCAGGTGAGAATCAGCTGCCGGCCGCTTCCCCTGGGGCATGTTCCTGCCGATGTGAACGAGATATCGGCCCAAAGAACCCTCTCGGCGGTCCGTGCCGCTATTAAGGATGCCTCCTCAGAACTGGCCGATGCCGCCGACATGGCCCTGTGGAAGGCAAAATTGAACAGTTCGGTGGAGCAGGTGATGGCCAGCTCCAGCGGCTTCGTCACCACCCTGCATGCCCGCTATGCCTGGAATAAAGACGTTACCAGCCATTTCAAAGAAAACATCGCCGCCATAACGCCGGAAGACGTCCAGGCCTTTATGAAGTCGATGGCCGCCGGCGGACGCGTAGAATACCTTGTACCATGAGCAGCGCATTTGGAACCATCATCGAAATCGGTGACATCCTTGTGTCCGAGGATGTCGTCCTGGAGTTTTTCGCCTGTGACTATGCCGTTTGCAAAGGCAAATGCTGCATTATCGGCGACAGCGGTGCGCCGCTCAAGGAAGAGGAATTGGAGCCGATAGAGGCCAATTACGACTCCTTCAGCCCGCTCATGACCCCGGAAGGACGTGCAGCCGTGAATGCCAAGGGCTTTTTCGAGATCGACCGCGACGGGGACCTGGTGACCCCGCTGGTGCCCGGCAGCGAGGAGTGCGCCTTCTGCCACTTCCAGGACGGCAACTGTTTCTGCGCAATCGAGCGGCAGTTCTGCAAGGGACTGTCGACCTTCAAAAAACCCATCTCCTGCTCCTTGTACCCCATCCGCGTGACGGAACTGGGCGGCGGCAGGGTAGGGCTGAACCTGCACAGGTGGGATATCTGCAAAGACGCCTATGAAAAAGGGCACCGCGAAGGAATCCGGGTGTACCAGTTCCTTCGCGGACCGCTAATCGATGCCTTTGGGGAGGAGTTTTACTCGGCCTTGGAGGCAGCTGCTAAAATGCTCATAGCAGCTTCATAGTCATTTTCATTCACTTTTACTTCGATGGGCCTCGCAAGGGCCAGGGAAGGGTAGGAGGAGTCTGCGCCAAAGACGCCGGCAGGGATGCCGTTGTCTCCCAGAAGGGCGACGCACATGTCGGCCTGGATCTTCTCTATGAAGGTGGCCACGGTTTTAAAGGATTGGGTATCAGTCGCCATAGGTATTGATTTTATGGTCAATTGCGGAAACAATGCGGGCCAGGTCCCGTACCAGGCCTTCTGCCTGGAATCCGCCCAGCACCGGCTCAATAGTGATGTTGTCCTCCCACAGGCGCATGACGCGCATGTAGGTGGAGGTGTGGTGATAGCGATAACCGCCGTTCTCCGTTTCTCCGGCCTTTTCGTAGCCGCGGGAAGCCATGGCGGCGTCGATGCGTGCCCAGTACTCCGCCGGATCTCCTTTGGCGTGGATGGTGCGTTTGCCATAGCCGAAGAAAGGGTATGCCAGGGACACGACGGCGAACATGCCGGCAATGTAGGCAATGGACTTCCAGCCCTGCTGGAAAGCGACGGACACGTCACTGGAAATGTAGCCGGTGAGCATGAGCGCGCCGATAATCAGCACAAAGATGATGCAAATCTGCACCAGGTATTTGAAGGCTCTTCTTAGGTAGGTCATGCCAGTTCTCTTATAATTTCATCGGATACGAAGAAGTGGTCTTCCGGAATGCGGTAGCGCCGGCCGACTTTAACCAGGGCCCCCTCCTTGATAAGACGCTGGACGTCTTCCCCTTTGCAGTTGGCAAGGAGGAATTCCCCGTCGATGCCGCGGGCCGTACGGAGGGCCAGCATGAGGGTTTCCACTTTCTCGTCTTCCACGCTCAGGGACTCGCTGGTGCACGTGTAGCCGTTCAGCTCCGGGCTGTTCCAACTGCGTCCCCTACCGCTGAACGAGTGGGCCGAAGGACCCAGCCCGACATACGGCCTGCGCTGCCAGTAACCCCCGTTGTGGATGGCCTCGAAGCCGGGTTTGGCAAAGTTGGAAATCTCGTAGTGCGTATAGCCTGCGGTGGCCATTTTGCTGCACAGGATGTCGTACTGGTGGCGGCAGAGCTCGTCCGGGGCTTCTTCGTATTCCCCGTTCTCCAGCCGTTGTGCCAGCACGTTGTCGCCCTCGATGGTGAGCTGGTAGCAGGAGATGTGCTCCGGATCCAGGGCGATGGCCTCGTCGATGGTGGCCTCCCACACGGCATCCGACAGGTTGGACAGGCCAAAGATAAGGTCGATGCTCACGTTCTCGAAGCCGGCCTGACGGGCCAGACGGAAGGCTTCGCGGGCGCCGTCCGCCGTGTGCCGGCGGTTCATCCAGCGGAGCAGGGTGTCGTCCAGCGACTGGACGCCGATGCTCATGCGGTTGACGCCCAGTGACCGGAGGCTTTCCAGGTAGGGGAGTCCTTTCTCCACCAGGTCCTCCGGATTGCATTCCATGGTGAACTCCGTGTAGGGGCCGCCGTGGCCGCATTCTTCCAGGGCCAGGAGGATACGGGTGAGATACGAAAGGGGCAGCACGGAAGGTGTGCCGCCCCCAAAGTATAAGGTTTTGAGGCTGTCGTCCATTTCTGCAGCGCGGTCATGGATTTCCTGACACAACTGCTTGGTATAGGTGTCGAAAATGCCTTCGCCCGGGATTTCGGAATAGAAATCGCAGTAGATGCAAAAGCTCTTGCAGAAAGGGACGTGGATGTAAATCATATTACCTTAACATGCATTCGGAACGGCCCAGCAGGCCTTGCTCGGTGTAAACTTCCAGGGTATATACGCCTTTGACGAATTCACCGGTGTCGTTGACGTAGATGGTGAGGTCTACCTCGTTGCCTTCGTAGTCCACTTCACGGGAAGCGGTGGCCTGCAGGACTTCGCCGCCTGTAGTGAAGCTGGTGGATTCGTTGTTGTTGAGCAGGATGCCTTCCGGATCCTTCACGCGCACATAGATGCGTACGGGGCCTTTGTCTGCCAGCGTATTCTCCACCAGCGAGAGGTTGGCGGTCATGTAGCGTACACGGCTGTGGCGGTCACCCACTTTGTCGTTGCTGTAATGGGCCAACAGGGAAACGCCACGGGCTTTGAGGATTTTGCCGGCGTTCACCTGGGATGCCAGGCTTTCCACCTGCTGGGTGAGCTGCTCGTTGGCGGCGCGGCTTTCTGCGGCCTCCCGGCGGGCGGCTGCGGCATCGGCCGTGAGTTTCTTGTTCAGGGTATTCAGGGAGTCAATCTGGACGATATAACCCTTCATGATGGTGCGGAGGGTACCCAGTTCCTTCTCATACTGACGGATTTTGGCGCGGTTGGTGGCTTCCGTCTTGCTCAGTTTTTCGATGAGCATGGCTACTTGCTCGCGGGAAGTATCCAGCTGGTGATTGATGCTCTCGTAGTCTGAATTCAGGCTGTCAAAGTCTTGCTGGAGGGCAACCATTTGCTGGGCGAGTTCCGCCTTTTCCGTTTCCAGGTCCTTGACCAGGTTGTTGCGCTGGTACAGCATGTAACCCAGGACACAGCCCAGGGCCACAGCTACGACAGCGAGAATAATCATAACGGTACGGGGACCTTTGTTTTCTTTTCTTTCACGCTCTTCGCGTGCGATTCTCTCGAGGGGATCTTCAGTCATGATAGTTCTGTTTTTATTTCGTACAAATATAACTATATTTGTGCAAATATCATGCGAATTCTTGTATGGAAAACATCTTTTATGGCCGCATAGAGGCCCTTCGCGCCCTGATGAGGGAAAACAGCTGGGATATAGTCATCCTCACCGGCAGCGATCCCCACGCCAGTGAATATCCCTCGGACCGCTGGAAGCAGGTGGAATGGCTGTCCGGCTTCACCGGAGAGGCGGGGGACCTGGTGGTCACCGCGGACCATGCCGGCCTGTGGACGGACACCCGCTATTTCATCCAGGCCGTGAAGCAGCTTGCGGGAACGGGCGTGGAACTGCACAAGATGCGTGTTCCGGAGCAAGTGCCTATCCCTGAATGGATTGCGTCGCTGGAAATGGACGAACCCGTCATCGCCGTAGATGGCCTGTGCCAGTCGGTGGAAGCCATCCGGGAATTGCAGGACAAGGTGCCGTCGGCCATCATCGTCCCGGTTCCGGACTTGCTGAGCGCCCTGTGGGAAGATCGCCCCGCCATCCCTTGCACGCCCATCATCACCCTGGGGGAGGACCTTACCGGCGAAAGCCGGGAGTCCCGCATCCAGTGGCTGCGCAAGTGGCTGGTCAAGCAAGGAGCGGACGCCATCTTCCTTTCCGCCCTGGACCAGATCGCATGGCTCCTGAATGTGCGCGGATCGGACATCGACTATAATCCGCTGGTCATCTCCTATTTGCTGGTCACCCTTGACGATGTCTCCTGGTTCGTCCGCAAGGAAATTTACGCGGAGCCGGATCAGGATACGGCCGACACCTTTGAGGAACTCACGGCAGACGGCGTCACCATCTGCGACTATTCAGACGTAAACTTCACCCTGGCTTCCCTGCGGGAAAACGGCGTAGATTGCATCTGCGTGGACCCTTCCACCCTCAATGTGTCCCTCCGGGATGCCATTGATGACGGCGACCAGCTGCCGGAAGTGCGGGAATGCCCTTCGCCCGTGCCGCTTCGCAAAGCCGTAAAGAATGCCACGCAGATAGAAGGCATGCGCGAGGCCCATCTGGAAGACGGCCTGGTGATGGAGCGCTTCCTCTACTGGGTGGAGCAGCACGCCGGCACGGTGAACGAGTGGGAGGCCGCCTGCTACCTGGGCAGCCTTCGGGCGCAAATCTCCGGGTACCGGGGAGACAGCTTCGAGACCATATCGGCCTATGGCCCTTCGGCGGCCCTGCCGCATTATTCCACCCCGCGTGAGGGCTCGGCCCTGCTGGAGGCCCGCGGATTGTACCTGTGCGACTCCGGCGGCCAGTATCTGTTTGGTACTACGGACATCACCCGCACTGTGCCGATGGGTCCCTGCACCGCCCTGGAGCGGGAAGACTATACCTTGGTGCTCAAAGGGCACATCGACCTGGCCATGGCCGTGTTCCCGAAGGGTACTTGCGGGCCGCATCTGGATATTCTGGCGCGCGAACCGCTGTGGCGGTACAAACGCAATTTCGGACATGGGACAGGTCACGGCGTGGGCTTCTTCCTGGGCGTGCATGAGGGCCCGCACGAGTTCCGTCAAAACTTCAATTCCGTGCCGTTCCAGGCCGGTTTTGTGGTCACGGACGAGCCTGGCATTTACCGCGAGGGCATGCATGGCGTCCGTCACGAGAATGTGCTGCTTTGCCGCTCCCTGGGAGACAACGAGTTCGGTTCCTGGCTGGGCTTCGAGCCGCTCACCCTGTGCCATTACGACACCTCCTGCCTGGAGCTCTCCCTCCTCACGGAAGACGAGCGCAATTGGCTCAACGCCTACAACGAGCGCGTCTATAAAACCCTGAGCCCCCGCCTTCCCGCGGAGGTGGCCGCCTGGCTCCGCAACAAAACCCTCCCGGTGTAGCGAAATTTTTTTTAACATTTCCTGCTTTTCCGCGTCTTATAGTTGCAAGCGCTTGAGAAGACACCATGAAAAAGACAGTTATTACATTCTTATTACTTACGGCAACGCTCCTGACTGCGTGGGCCGGAAAACCGGAAAAATTGGAACGTCTTGCCCGGCAATACAAGGGCGAGGACGGTTTTGAGATGGTCTCCATTGGCCGGCTGGGCCTTCGCCTGTTTGGAGGGATTGCCGCAGCATCCGGAGACCTTGACAAAGAAGAACGTGCGGCCTTAAAGGTCTTTAAAGGTCTTAACAAACTCATCGTCATCGACTTCGAAGAAATCCCGCAGGCCCGGAAAGCGACTTTCGCCACCAAGGTGGAGAAAATCTTAGACGGCATGGACCTGATTCTGGAGTCCAAAGACAAAGAGGAAACTTTCAGGATTTATGGCATTGACGACGGCAAGGACATCCGCGACTGTATCCTGTACAGCAGTGACGGTGCGCTGATCGTCACCAAAGGACGTTTCAGTATGGATGCCATCGGGAAACTGATGGAGATGGCCGAATGACGGACCGCGCCTTTCATACTGTTTGGCTGCCCCTCCAGGGCCAGTTCTACCGCATTGCCTTCTATCTGCTTGAAAACGAGGCCGATGCCAAGGACGCCGTGCAGGAACTGTACCTGAAGCTCTGGACGCTGCGGGATCACCTGGAAATGGTTCGCGAGCCGGCCGCATACGGCTCCCTCCTGCTCAGGAACCTGTGCATCGACCGCATCCGCAGGCGAAAGCCCCGGGAGGAGTTGAGGGAAGACCAGGCCGACGGCCCGCCCCCGGACAGGCAGCTGGAGGAAAAAGAGGCGCTGAAGGCCGTCCTGAAAAACATGGACGCCCTGCCGGAGAACCAGCGAAAACTCCTGACCATGAGGGTCTTAGAGGGCCTCTCCTACCAGGAAATCAGCCAAAAGACGGGACTTAGTCCCCTTAACATTCGAGTCCAGGTGAGCCTGGCCCGCAAAAAACTCAGCAGATGAAACGCATTGAAGACATAGAAAAACTGACGACGGAGGACCTCCTCCGGATAGGAGCCGACGAGCGCATTCCCATCCCGGAAGACCTTTCCGTAACCCTCCCGCACAAGACACGGCGGAACTGGAGCATTGCGGCGGCGGCAGCCATTCTCATCGGCTTGGGCGGATGGGCGCTCAGCCGGCCTTCCGCAGCGCCCCGGGACACCTTTGAGGATCCTTATCTGGCCTATGCCGCAGTAGAAAAAGCGCTTGGGAAAATGTCGGCCTCCGTACACGATACGGCCGACAAAGTAGCCCAGGCGGAAACCCGAATCGATGACTTAAATTATTGGAAATGAAACGCTTAATTATCATATTCACCCTGCTTATCCTGAGCATATCGGCCCTGGCCCAAAACGGGAAACAACTGTACAGCAAATACTCCGACCTTCCCGGCATGGAGGCCGTGTATATCTCTCCCGCCATGTTCCGCATCATCGGCAAAATTCCGGACGTGGAACTCAACGACAAAGACATCAACTTCTCCTCCATCATCAAATCCATGACCGGATTCTACATCCTGAATGCAAAGGACACGGAAACGGGCGCCAAACTTTTTGCCGATGTAAAGCATTTTATCGACGCCGGCAAGTACGAACTCCTGATGGAAGCCAAGGAGGACGGCGAGGTGGTTCGCATGTACACGGTGGGCGATGAAAAAACCGTGACTTCCTTTGTCATGCTGGCCCGGGACAAGGACGAAGTCTCCTTCATCTCCTTTGACGGGAACATGGACCGGCAGGAAATGGAGAATATCCTTGCCCAGGCCGCCGCTGAGTAATTGGCCGTAAAATAGAAGTCGCTGATAATCAGTACTATACAAAAATCGTCTATGTTGTTTGACATAGACGATTTTTCGTAAGTTCCTCACACTGAATGCATTGCATTTTACGGCAATTATTCTTTGTAGTCCCGAAAATATTTCCGACTTTCGCAGAAAGGTCCATTCGGACTTAATAACCAAAAGATTGTGAGCTATGAAGAGTCGGAAACGAAAAGTCTACAGAGACATTTTAAATCATTGTTATCAGCGTGGGGCCAATGGCTTTGTTCTGTTTTTTTCGGTCAGTGACCACTTGGTGTTTTTTACCACCTATTGTCTCTTGGCAAAAAAGTACAATGTGCAGGTACTCAGTCTATGCCAGATGCCGGACCATGTCCATGATTCGGTTGTCGTGAAAACGGCGCAGCAGTTGGCCACCTTTCGGAGGGAACTTAATTCCACTTTTTCCAGGGCACAAAACGAGTTTTGCCATTGGGAGGGGGCTGTGTTTGAATCTCCGTTTGGCAGTGCCCCAAAACAAGGGGCAAAAAAAGCACGGACTAATCTTATCTATGTGGGAAACAACCCTGTAGAACGCCGTCTGGTGACACGGGCAGAAGACTACCAGTGGAATTACCTTGCCTATGCGGTAACCAATCACCCTTTCTCGGAACCGCTGGTTATCCGCAATTGCCGATGGCCCATGAAGTGCGCTGTGAAAGAAGTTAAGGCGCAATACGAGCGTGGAAAGCCCATGACCTATCCTTTGCTTAAGAGACTCTTTGCACTTTTGGATTTAACAGAGAAGCGACAGTTGACCGATTTTATCGTCAGTACATACAATGTGATTGACTATGCAGAGGCCATCCGCTACTTTGACTCCTTCGAGGATATGCTCACGGCCATGCATGCCAATACAGGAAGCGAGTACGATTTAAACGAAATAACGGTTGGCCGCTCGGATATATACTTTTCCCAATTTGCTGCTATTCTCCTCAAGGATGGCCGTTTTGAGGACATCCACCAAATTCTGTCGCTTCCTAAGGAGCAGCGCGTGGAATTGTTCATGCGCCTCCGTCAAAGGACCGGAGCCATGACCGAGCAAATCGCCCACTATCTTCGCCTGCATGTCTCGAAAGAAAGCATTGACGAGACAGGAGACTAACACGGCCGTAAAATGCAAGTGGTTCTGTATGAATCGCTTATAAAAAATCACCTATGCAGAACTGCACAGGTGATTTTCTGTAATTCGCTGATGCTCAGCTTATTTCATTTTACAGGGTACCACCCCATCGACAAGGAAGTTACTGGTTCAGGACATCGGCACTCTGGATGTACTTGGCCAGTTCTGCGTCGGTGAGTTTGTAGTCCTGCAGCTCGCCGGAGATGTACTGGTCGTAGGCGCTCATGTCCACAAAGCCGTGGCCGGATAGGTTGAACAGGATGGTCTTCTGCTCGCCGCTTTCCTTGCACTTGAGGGCCTCGCGGATGGTGGCGGCAATGGCATGGCAGCTCTCCGGAGCGGGGATGATACCTTCCGTTTGGGCAAAGAGGATACCTGCCTTGAAGGTCTCGGTCTGTTCCAGGTCGATGGCTTCCACGTATCCGTCCTTCATCAGCTGCGAGAGGATAACGCCAGCTCCGTGGTAGCGCAGGCCGCCGGCATGGATGGTAGCAGGCTTGAAGGTGTGGCCCAAGGTGAACATGGGGAGGAGCGGGGTCATGCCGGCTTCATCGGCAAAATCATATTCGAATTTACCGCGCGTGAGTTTGGGACAGCTGGCGGGTTCCGCCGCAATGAAACGGGTCTTTTTGCCGTCCTTGATGTTGTGCCGAAGGAACGGGAAAGCGATGCCGGAGAAGTTGGAACCGCCGCCAAAGCAGCCAATCACAATGTCCGGATATTCGCCGGTCATGGCCATCTGCTTTTCTGCTTCCAGGCCGATAACGGTCTGGTGCATGCACACATGGTTGAGCACGGAACCCAGCGTATACTTGCAGTTGGGCGTGGTGAGGGCCAGTTCCATGGCCTCCGAGATGGCGCAGCCCAGGGAGCCCTGGTCGTTGGGGTTCCGGGTAAGGATGTCCTTACCGGCACGGGTACTCATGGACGGGGAGGCGGTAATGGCCGCTCCGAAGGTTTGCATGATGGAGCGGCGGTAGGGCTTCTGGTTGTAGCTTACCTTCACCATATAGACGGCGCAATCCAGGCCGAATTTCTTGGCTGCGTAGCTCAGGGCACCGCCCCACTGGCCGGCGCCGGTCTCGGTGGTAATGTTGGTAATGCCTTCTTTCTTGGCGTAATAGGCCTGGGCCAGGGCGCTGTTGAGCTTGTGGCTGCCGGCGGGGCTTACGCTCTCGTTCTTAAAATAGATATGGGCCGGTGTGCCCAGGGCTTGCTCCAGTTCATAGGCGCGCACCAGCGGGGTGCAGCGGTAGAAGGCGTACTGCTCGCGTACGGGCTCCGGGATGGGGATCCACTCATCCGTCTGATTCAACTCCTGCCGGGCGCATTCTTCCACGAATACGGGGTAAAAGTCTTCCGGGGTCAGGGGCTGCTTGGTGGCAGGATTCAGGAAGGGCAGGGGCTTGTTGGGCATCACGGCCTGGATGTTAAAGTAATGGGTGGGGATTTCGCTCTCCGGGAGCAGGTACTTTTTCTGTTTCATATCTGTTACGTTTTATGTTTGTTGATTCAACTCAAAAAAATGGCCTGCTGTAAGTCAGCAGGCCACCTTTATGTGTATGGTATAATCTACGGTGAAGCGACTTACAGAGTTTTATTCTGCAAGGCGCCACCAAGCGTTATTCACCATGTTCTTTTTCATATCCGGATACAAAGATGCAGATAAGGAATGAAAAATCAAAGGGTTTTGCGAAAAATTTTTAGAAATTCATTTTTGCAAGCAGCGGGGCGGTCCACTCGTTGGATGCAGTTACGTAGTGAGCCTCTACAAAGGCGTTTACGGCGGTGCAAACGAAGAGCAGTACGATGAGGGTGCTCACGATGATGCCGATGACGCGCAGGCGGGGCAGCCACTTTTTGTTATTCCAGCCGATGGTCTGGAACATGCTCCAGAAACCGTGGTTGAGGTGCAGCCACAGGGCTACGAACCAAACGATGTACAGGGCCAGGATCCACCACTGGCTGAAGGTGGTCAGGAGGAGGTAGTACGGGTTCTCTGCCTCGCTGCCCATGAACTCCTGCAGCTGCATTTTTGCCCAGAAGTGGGTGAGGTGGAAGCACAGGAAACCAAGGATGACAATACCAAGCACGAACATGTTCTTGGCGCTCCAGCTGTCGTTCTGGGCCTTGGAGGCAACCTCATAGCGCTTTACACCGCCGCGGCGCTGGAAGTTCTGGACGCTGAGCCAGATACCATAGCAGATATGGATAAGGATGCCCAGGGCCAGGATGGGAACCATGATGTCAATCACGGGAGAGGACATGAAGTCGCAGCCCAGCTGGAACCAGCCGTCCCCGTGGGTGTAGGGGTGACTATCCAGCGCCACCTTGCCAAAATTCCCATGAAGGGAGTCGATGACGGAGAAGAAGTTAATGGTGCCATGCAGGAGCAAGAAGATGATAAGGAATGCACCAGAGACGCTCTGGATAAACTTCTTGCCGATAGAGGAGGTTAGGAAATTAGCCATTATGGTTCTTTTAATTTGTTTTCAAGTATGCAAATATAGGAATCTTTCTTGGATTTTTCCCACTATTTGGGTACTTTTGTTGCAAAACAAAAAGCAACACATGTATAAACGCGTACTACTTAAACTATCGGGAGAAAGCCTGGGCGGTCCCGCCGGAAAGGGGCTGGACACTGCCTGGCTGGAAAAATATGCCAAGGAAATCGCTGCTGCCGCCAAGGCCGGCCTGCAAATTGCCATCGTCAATGGCGGCGGTAACATATTCCGCGGCCTGCAGGGGGTGGGCAAAGGCTTCGACCGGGTAGACGGTGACAAAATGGGCATGCTGGCCACCGTCATCAACTCCCTGGCACTGAGCATGTTCATCAAGGCAGAAGGCGTAGAGGCTGTGGTGTTCACCTCCACCCCCATGGAGCCCCATGCCAAATATTATATGCGGGACGACGCTGTAGCCGTGCTGGAACGGGGAGGCGTGGCCCTCATCGCCGGCGGCACCGGCAACCCCTTCTTCACCACAGACAGCGGCGCTGCCCTTCGCGCCTTGGAGATTGGTGCCGATGCCCTCTTGAAAGGCACACGCGTGGACGGTGTATATACGGCCGATCCGGAGAAAGACCCCTCCGCCGTCAAGTACGAAGAACTCACCTTTGACGAGGCCATCTCCAAGCACCTCAAAGTGATGGACCAGACGGCCTACGCCCTGTGCTCGGACGGAAAAATGCCCATCATCGTCTTTGACATGAACGCCACCGGCAACCTGACCAAACTCCTCAATGGAGAAAAAGTGGGAACATTAGTACATCCTTAATAATAGATAAACCATGAAAGCTGAATCTTTGTTAGGTTTCATCACTGGCGCCGCCTTGGGCGTATGCGCCGGCATTCTCTTCGCCCCGGAAAAGGGGGAAGTCACCCGTAAAAAACTGATGGACGCCGCCACGGAAGGCTATGACGCCGCCGTGGAGGGTGCAGGCGAACTGGCCCACGAAGCCAGTGTCCGCTACCGCTATGCCCGTATAGAGGCCAACAAGCTCAAGAAAACGCTTGTAGAGCAAGGCTCTGAGCTCAAGGAAGAAGCCCGCAAGGCCATCCTGGAGCAGCTGCAGAAGCTGGAGGACTACCTGGCCCAGGCCGAAAAAGATGCCGCCGCCAAGGAGGCCGATGTCCAGGAGGGGTAACCCCGTAAAATGCAACAAATTCAGTTGCAGCACATTACGAAAAATCGTCTATGTCAAACGACATAGACGATTTTCTGTAAAGCGCGGATTATCAGCGACTTCCATTTTACGGCCGCGGTCAGTCCACCATCACCAGGGCGGGGGCGGGATGGTTGAAGTGGAGGGAGACGATGGGTTCGGTGGTGCGGTTGAGGGTGGCTTTCCACCAGGCGTCAAAAACGACTTCGTCCAGCGGCCACTGAAGCCCCTCGGAGGTTACTCTCAGGGAATTATCGGCACTGAAAAAAGAAAAGCGGCGGCCTTCACCCAGGTGGAGGTCGCAGCTGTCTGTAATGGCAAAGGCGGTCCCATAGTCGGAGACCATGGAGACATTGCGCCCGCCCAGGTCAAACAGGCGGGTGTACTCCATCAGGAGTCCCAGATTGCCGATGGTATGGTCCTCCCGCAGGCCGGTAGCGCCCAGAATGACGATTTCGGTCACCTCCGGATGCTCCCGGAGCACCCAGCGCATGGCCTTGGTGAGGTCGTTGTAGTCTTGCTCGGATTCGTGCACGAGACAAGTGGCAAACTGCTCCTGCAGTGCCTGAGGCAGGGAATCCAGGTCCCCTACAACCGCCAGCGGTTGGGCGGCGGGATTGTGCGCGAGCCACTTCTCCAGCGCCCCGTCGCAGCACACCACCCCCTCTGCTGAATCCAGCAGATACTGCGGATACGGCTCCGAGGGGAACTGCCCGTTGCAAAGGATGACGATGCTATTCATCTTCTTTAGGAGTGGCTTTCTCTATTTCGGCCTTGGAGGTGCCCACGGTGCACACATACGCCGTAGGGTTGCGGAAGCCCAGCAGGAAGGAACGCACGTCCATGCGCTTTTTCCCGGAAAGCTGCAGGTCTGTAATGCCGATGGCACCGTCCTGCGTAGCCACGGCGAAGTACGTCTTGCCGTCGCTCAGCACCGTTCCCGGCTCCCCGTGCAGGTCCATGCGCATCTCGCCGAAGAACACCTTCAGCTGAAGAGGATCACCCCCTTCCAAAGGCTGGAGTTCCGTGTAGGCGCAAGGGTAGGGGGAGAGGCCCCGGATAAGGTTGTACACGTGCTTGGTGGTGTCGTTCCAGTCAATGTGCTGGAGCTCGCGCGTGAGCTTGGGTGCCGGCTTCAGGAGTTCGGAACCCTGGATAAAGCTTCGCTGCACACGCAGTTCCACGTTCTTCTGCACGATGCCTTCCACGGTTTCGATCACCAGCGCGGAACCCAGTTCCATGAGCTTGTCGTGCAGGTCACCCGCCGTGTCCGTAGGCTCTACCCGGCACTCTGAACGCAGGATAATGCCGCCGGTATCAATCTTCTTGTCGATCATGAACGTAGTGACACCGGTAATGTTCTCACCATTGATGACCGCCCAGTTGATAGGGGCAGCGCCGCGGTACTGCGGCAGCAGGGCGGCGTGCAGGTTGAAGGTGCCCAGCTTGGGCATCGTCCATACCACCTCCGGCAACATGCGGAAGCCCACTACCACGAAGAGATCGGCCTTCCAGGCTGCGAGGTCTTTCAGGAAAGTTTCGTCCTTGAGTTTTTCCGGCTGCAGCAGCGGCAGACCATGCTCCACTGCATATTTCTTGACGGCGCTCTCGTTCATCTTGAGGCCGCGGCCGGAAGGTTTGTCCGGCACGGTGACTACGCCCACAATCTGGTAGCCGGCCTTGATAAGGGCATCCAGCGGGCCCACGGAGAATTCCGGGGTACCCATATAGACAATGCGTGTATTTCTGAACATACGGAAGAGTTTACTTTTCACCTTGCGGTACCAGGATTTCACCAGGTCCACATTAAAGATACTGGCGTCCTGGATGGCTTTCAGGGTGAGCCAGGTGCCTATCGGCGCCAATACGAAGGCCGATACAAATTTGCCGATGAACGCCGACGTAGTGCCATTGTTCGCCAGGCGCTCGCCGGTGATGTCCACCACCCAGTACAGCACGAAGAACAACATGGAAACGATGGCCGGCATGCCCAGGCCGCCCTTTTTCAGGATGGCACCTACAGGCGCGCCGATAAAAAACAGCAGCAGACAGGCCAGAGCCTGCGCATACTTTTTCCAGATCTCCACGTTGGTGCGGTGAATCAGGTGCGTGTAGTCGGCCGAATCCATGATTTGGCCGTTGGCCAGGTTCTGGTACTGACGGGCGCTGCTGGCAGCATTTTCCAGGCCACGGAGCCGAGAATTCTTGTTGGTCCAGGCCTTGTCGGTAAGCGGCTCCATCACCGTGGTGGCCTTCGTGCGCCAGGCCGTGTCCAGCTGGTTCTTATGGTCCAGATGATTCTGCCGGCGGAATTCGTCCACATGCCGTTTGGTGCCCATATCCACCAGGTTGGTGAGGGAATCGTGCCCATGGCGCAGGTCCTTGAGGTTCATGGAACGCACTTGCTCGCCGTAGCGGGCACTGTCGGAGTGATGGAAGGCGTAGTTCTCCAGCGGAATCACCATCTCCTGGTTGCGGAAACGGATGCGCTGGAGGGCCAGGGTGGTGTCACGGTACTTGCGCTTGTTCTCCTCCTGGTAGTTTACGCCGTCGAAGAGCTGGAACGTCAGGTAGTCCTTGGCCTTGGACATCTTGATGATGCCGCTGTCGGCTACGGTAATGCGCGTGTTACCTTTACCCGTGGTGTGGTCGTACACCTGGATATTGTACATCATGCCCGTCTTCTTGTCCCGGTGCTCCACCCGCAGGATGTAGCCCTCGATGCCGTCGTAGAACGTCCCGGTGGGGATTTTGATTTCGCTCTTGGTACGGCCGATATCGTCACGCATGGTGTAAATCTGGTTGATGGAGTAGGGGACCAGGCGGTCGCCCACATAGAAGGCGCCGATAGTTACGACGATGCTCACAAGGATCATCGGCAGCAACACCCGCGTTAGCGAGATGCCGGAGGCCTTGATGGCCGTGAGCTCGAACTTTTCGCCCATGTCGCCCAGCGTCATCATGGAGCTGAGCAGCGTGGCCAGCGGAATGGCCAGCGGCAGCGTTTGGCAACTGCCCCACATCAGGAACTCCAGGATTACCTTGAAATCCAGGCCTTTACCAACCAGTTCGTCAATGTACAGCCACAAAAACTGCATGACCAGTATAAACGTCACAATCCCCAGGACCGACAAAAACGGTCCCACAAAGGATTTGAGTAAAAACTGGTCTAATTTCTTCATTCTAGTATTGGCAAATGCCTATATGCCATATAGGCATTTGCAATTAGCATGTTGCTACTTCTATTAGTTTATTCAGGGCATCGGGGAGGCCTTCGATGTTGCGGCCGCCGGCCGTTGCCAGGCCGGGCTGTCCGCCACCGCCGCCCTGGATGAACTTGGCAGCTTCGCGGATGTCCTTGCCGGCGTTCTTGCCCTTGGCGATCAGGTCGTTGGAGTACATGAGCACCAGGTTGGGTTTGTCATCGTAGGCAAAAGCGCCTGCGAGCACCATATTCTGAACCTTCTTCTGCAAAAGCAGGGCCACGTTGCGCACGATGGCCGGATCCATGGAACTGTCGAAACGAACCAGTTTGATGCCGTTCACATCCTCGGCCTTGGCGGCGAGTTTCTCGGCCAGCGCAGCAGCCTTTTCGTTGGCGATGGCCTCCAGCTGCTTGCGGGCATCGGCACTCTCCAGCACCAACTTTTCGATGGCGGCGGTGAGGTCCGGGGCATTGTTGAACAGGCTCTTGATGCCCTTCATCACGTCCTCCGTGTGGTGGATGTTCTCCATGGCACGGGCGCCAGTTACGGCCTCGATGCGGCGCACGCCGGCGGCCACGGCACTTTCAGAGACAATCTTGAACAGGCCGATGGTGCCGGTGTACGGCGTGTGCGTACCGCCGCAGAGCTCCACGGAGTCACCGAAGCGCACCACGCGCACCACATCCCCGTACTTTTCGCCGAACAGAGCCATAGCGCCCATCTTGCGGGCCTCATCCATGGTTGCGTCACGCTTCTCCACCAGCGGGAAGTTGGAGCGGATGAGCTCATTCACGCGGATTTCCACCAGGCGCAGCTCTTCGTCGGTCATCTTCTGGAAGTGCGAGAAATCGAAGCGGAAATAATCCGGTCCCACAAAGGAACCCTTCTGCTCCACATGCGTACCCAGCACCACACGCAGGGCCTGGTGCAGCAGGTGGGTGCAGGTGTGGTTGTTCTGGATATGACGCCGGCGGGAGTTGTCCACCACCAGGTAGAAGGTCTGGGTGCTGGTGGAAGGCAGGCGCTCGGCCAGATGGATGGTGAGGTTGTTCTCCTTGACGGTGTTCAGGATCTGGATGCGTTCTCCGTTTTCACCCTCGATGAAACCGGAGTCGCCCACCTGTCCGCCCATTTCCGCGTAGAAGGGGGTGCGGTCGAACACCAGCTGGAACAGTTCCTTGTTCTTCTGTTTCACGGTGCGCTGCTTCAGGAGGCGGGCGCCCTTGACCCGGAGGGTGTCGTAGCCTTCAAACACCACATCGGCCTCCTGGAACACCATCCAGTCGCCGAACTCGTTGGCGGTGGCGTTGCGGGCGCGTTCCTTCTGTTTGCCCAGCTCCACGTTGAAGCCCTTGATATCGACAGTGTATCCCTTTTCCGCGGCAATCAGTTCCGTAAGGTCGATGGGGAAGCCATACGTGTCGTACAGCACGAAGGCGTCGGTGCCGGAAACCACCTTGGTGGCGGCGTTCTTGTTCATGTTGTCCTCCAGCATGCGGATACCGCGCTCCAGGGTGCGCAGGAAGGCGTTTTCTTCTTCCTTGATCACGCTGGTGATGAGCTTCTGCTGGGCCTTGAGTTCCGGATAGGCGCCGCCCATATCGGCCACCAACTGGGGGATGAGGCGGCACAGGAACGGCTCTGAGAAGCCCAGGAAGGTGTATCCGTAACGGACGGCGCGGCGAAGGATGCGGCGAATCACGTAGCCGGCCTTCACGTTGGAAGGCAGCTGGCCATCGGCAATGGAGAAGGCGATGGCGCGGATATGGTCTGCGATTACGCGCATGGCCACCTGGACGTTGCCGCCCTCGTCGTATTTATGGCCGCTGAAGGCTTCCACCTGGCCGATAAGGCCGGAGAAGACATCGGTCTCGTAGTTGCTCTTCTTGTTCTGGAGGATCATGCACAGACGTTCGAAGCCCATGCCCGTGTCGATACTCTTGGCGGGCAGCGGCTCCAGGTGACCGTCGGCCTTGCGCTCATACTGCATGAACACCAGGTTCCAGATT
>CAMKSQ010000033.1 GCA_946415475.1 uncultured Bacteroidales bacterium | reverse complement strand
TTCCCAGCACCACTTGTAACCCGCTGATTTTCAGCGGGTTTTTCATTTTGTTACTTTTTGGTGCCGGGAGCACTACAACTGTTGCCCGAGTGCTGTCATGGGTCCTTTACACCCCATTACTCACGTTGTTCCAACCCTCTGGGCGGCGGTGTCAAAGGTTGGCAACACGTATGCAAAAGGTTGGTTTTTGTGCGACCAACCTTTTGCAGGGAAATGGCATCTGAGCGGTGTGAGTGGGGGATACAATGTCAAAGGTTGGCAGTGTAAAAACCAACCTTTGACAAAAAGGCCGCCAACCTTTTGCAGCCTGAGAAAGTCTTGGTCCTACATCCCAGTGTTCTTCCTGCTTGTTCAGGAAGGAGAGGTGTCGAGGGTCCAGGGGATGGACCTTCGACACCTGGACTGTGGGGCGGCGAACAGCCGGGGCAGTCCCGGAGCAAATGCAGCAGTTGATGGAGCGGTGGGATGGGCCGCCGCACACAACCAGGTGTGGCGGCTGGCAGGACACGGAACCACCACCTCGCAATACGCGGCTCGGTGGCTGGCGAAAACCCTCTCGGCTCCGTTAAAGGGCCCCAGAAGGTTCCGCTCTCCTTCCCGGTATCAGCACATTTCTGTGACAGAATTACAACCGGTTTTTTAAGTTGATCCGGGATTTTTCAACAGGGATTATTGGTTGGAGAAGCTATTCCCCTTGCTCAGGAACCGGTATACCTTCGGCGCGAAGATACCCTTCAATTGCGTAGAGCGGAAGATTCTCCATCCAACCTTGGTCAATGTAGTTCTTCATCGAGACGCGGAGGCCTTTGAGGGCGGGATGTTCGTCAATGTAGGTCTTAAGTGATTTGCCCTTGACGTTTTCTTCAGCCTTGGCTTCAATTGGGATGACTCTTTTTTCTGTCTGGACGGCGAAATCTATCTCGCATTCTGACTCATTGGATGAGTGGTAGAATGTGGGGATTTGGATGCGGGCCAGCTGTTCGTTCACGTAGCACTCTGTGAACGCGCCCTTGAATTCCTTGAAAATGTTGTCACCAACCAGCATCTGGGAGGCCGGGACATCAGTCATAGCGCCAAGAAGGCCGACATCCAGAGGGAATACCTTGAAAACATCGAAATCTTCATAGAATTTGAGCGGGTACTCGATTTTGGAGACGCGGTGGATCTTGTAGATGAGCCCGGCGTCTTTGAGCCAGGTGATGGCTACTTCAAAGTCTTTTGCCCTGCCACCTTTACGGACGGCTCCGTAGATGAACTTCTTGTTCTCTTTGGCGAGGTGTGAAGGCAGGGAATCCCAGACCATCTCGATGCGCGGAACTTCTTTCTTGGGGGCGTGCTTGGAGAAGTCTTTTCTATAGCCGGCAAGGATGTCTTTCTGGATCATACGAACGGCCCCCAGTCCCTTCCCTTCGATGTAACCGGCAACAGCCTCAGGCATTCCTCCCACGTAGTAATACTGGCGCAGAAGGTCGATGTATTTCTGGCTAAGTGTGTTTACCGCAGTCCAGTCACAGTCCAACAGGAGCTGGGTAAGTTTCTCGTTGCCGGTGGCATTCAAGAATTCGTGCAGGGACATCGGGAACATACGGACCAGCTCCACCATTCCAACCGGGAAAGACTGGCCTTCGTGGATGGAGATGCCCAGAAGTGAACCGGCAACGGCCACATCGTACTGAGGGAAGTCTTCTTTAAAGTATTTGAGGCAGACGAGGGCGGCAGCGCTTTCCTGGATCTCGTCTATGACGATGAGGGTATCCTTCGGCACGATGTCCACACCGGTATGAGCAGAAAGGGTGCGGATGATACGCGGGATGTCGTGGTCCGGCTCGAAGATAGATTTGGCGACGGCATCCTTGTCCAGGTTTACATAGGAGAGCGTTTTGTACTCCTTGTTGCCAAACTCTTTGAGGATGTATGTCTTACCTACCTGACGGGCTCCGTCAAGAACAAGTGGTTTGTGGTCTTTACGAGACTTCCACTCAAGCAGTTTCGCGTATATCTCTCTTTTCATACAACAAAAATTCGGACGAATGTTCATTCAAAATCAACAAAAATTCGGACGAAAATCCGTGGCAAATATACATTTATTCCGACGAATAAAGAATAGTTTCAGCAAAAATCGGCCAGCCTTGCCTCGCCACCGGAGAGTTCGTAGATGGGCGAATCATAATGCCGGGAGAATTTCGGGAAACGATTGACAAAGGTCCACCCGAACCACTACAATATCTTCCTTATTGACAGAAAGGGAAACCCACACGGTGTCCCCCAGGACAAGCGCCTTGGGATAGTTGTAGCCGAGGGTTTTGTATCGGCCCTCCCTTCTTCGCGGCGGCAAATCCACCGGTCCGGCCAGGAGGCAGGCGTTGTCATAGAGATAGCCATCCGCAGAAGTGGCCAGCACCAGGGCGCGACGGGATTTGCACCCCGTGGGATTGCCCACCCAGAAGGTGCGCCCGTCGGGAAGGGTTCCCGTACACTGTTTGGAGCGGGAATCCGGGATGTTGGTCGGCTGCGGCGCACTCCAGCGCTCTCCCCTGTCGTCTGACCGGGAAAACAGTTTCACGAAGGACGATTTCTGGTCCCGCATAAACATCACCAGCGTGCCATCGGCGGCGATATATTGACTAGGTTCGATAGGTTGGCCCTCCCCTTCCGGGAAACCGGCCTTCTTCCATCCGCAGATGCCGTCGTCCGAATAGACGGGGCAAAGCTTTGTCCCGGGCTGGAAATGGACGGCGCCGACGATCCTCCCGTCCGGGAGCGTCAGCGGGTCCTGCTCGAAAATGCCATCGACAGGCTTCCCATCCGCCATTAAAACGGGCCGAGGGGCGCTCCAGCTGATGCCGTCAGCCGTCGAGACATAGAACGCTTCCCCACCCTTTGAGCGGTCGGGAGCGAAGGTGTAATTGACGATAGCCGATAACGAATCCCCCCGCTGGAGCCAGCCGCCGGGAGACGCAAAGTGATCGGCCGTAGGCATCGCCAGGACGGAAGGGTTGCTCCAAGCCAGTCCATCGTCACTGATGGCGTACATGATGCGTGTGTCGGGCGTATCCTCGTCCTTTTCCGACTGCTGCCACATGCAATAAAAACGGCCCTTGAAGCGGGTAAGGACGGCATTGTTGACATAACCTTCGGAACGATAAACCTCGGCCCATTGCATATCCTGGCAGCGGGAAAGCCCCAGCGTGAGCGTGTCCGTGGTGTCGATAAGCCCCTCCTCCATCCGCGGCACGGACGGAACGTTCCGGCAGCCCTCCGTCAGGATAATAATCGACACAATGCCGATTATTCCCCAACCAAGCCTGCTCAAAAACATTCTGTTATTCACCTGGATACTAAAGTTTAGATAGCCAGACAATCATCTTCTCGGGCCTTAGGCCTTATATCAGGATTTTTACGCGGAATCCGCGGGAGGTAGGTTCTTCCACGATGTCGATTACTTTAGCACGGATATCGTCCAGGTTATCCCCCTCCGGAAGCGGAGAATTTTGGGCTCCTTCTACCATGAAATCCATGGCGGTCTCAGAGGAGAGTTCTGCATGCGTGAGGCGCACGGTAAGTGGCCGGACGTCCTTGAGATGGTTTAACAGCATTTCTCCCGCCACATAGGAGATCAAATCGACCTTGGAAGTCAAGTTGTACTTGATACAGAAGCGTTTAACCTCCGTGTCGCTGCTCAGAAAGTCGAAGTCTTCGTTAATTTCGAACACCAGCTTCTGGATGCGGTTTACAAAGGCCTTGGTGGCGCTGCGCCGGGGGTTCTCGAAAATCTGCTGCGGGCTGCCGTCCTCGTAGATGATGCCGTCCTTCATGAAGAAAATGCGCGAACTCACATCGCGGGCAAAACGCATTTCGTGCGTGACGATGAGCATGGTAAGCCCTTCCTTGGCAAGCTGGCGAATAACGCTGAGTACCTCTCCCACCATGGTGGGATCCAGGGCCGATGTGGGCTCGTCGAACAGGATCACTTCCGGATGCATGGCCAGCGAACGGGCGATGGCCACACGCTGCTTCTGGCCGCCGGAGAGCGACGAAGGATAGACATCGGCCTTCTGGGCCAGGCCAACCTTGTTGAGCAGTTCCATGGCTTCCTTCCGTGCTGCATCTTCCGGAACTTTCTTCAGGCGCATGGGCGCGTAGATGATGTTCTCCAACACCGTCATGTGCTCGAAGAGATTGAAGTTCTGAAAGACCATGCCCATCTTCTGGCGGAGTTTGTCCAGCCGGTAGCCTTTGGCCATGATGTTTTCGCCATCGACCCAGATTTCTCCGCCGGTGGGCGGCTCCAGCATGTTGATGGCCCGAAGGAGCGTGCTTTTCCCTGTTCCGGAAGGGCCGATGATGCTAATGACCTCCCCCTTCTCAATTTCACAGTTCACATCCTTGAGGACGGTGATTTGGGTGCCGTCCGGATTGGTGAAGGTCTTGCTTAAATGCTTGATGCTAATCATGTTGCTTCTTTCTTAGGGCCAGGTTAAGCAGGGTGCGGATGACCCATGCTACAACAAAATACAGGATGGTGACAACGCCCAGGGGAATAAAGGCGTCGAAGGTGCGGCTGCGAACCAGGTCGCTCGCGCGGGTGAGGTCCTGGATGGCAATGTAGCCCACAATGGAGGTCTCCTTGAGCATGGACACGCAGGCGCCGATATACAGCGGAAGGCCTTTTTGCAAGGCCTGCGGCAGCACGATGCCGGTGAAGGTCTTAAAGCGCGTGAAGCCCAGGCTCAGGCCGGCTTCCGTCTGCCCGTGGGGAACGGTGGAGATGGCCGTGTCAAAAATACTTCCGGACGATGCGGCAAAGCAGCAGCTGAACGTGACAATGGCTACCGTGGTGGCATCCAGTCCTATGTCGGCAAATACCACATAGAACATCAGGAGCAGGAGCACCAGCGTGGGAATGCCTTCAATAAAGGCGCCATAGAGTTCTGCCAGGCTCTTGAGCCATTTGCGGCGGCTACGCTTGGCGGCACAGAGAAAACCGCCCAGAATGGAACCGAACAGGATGGACAGGAGGGTGATTTCCAGGGTTTTCCAAAGGCCGTCCGTAATGAGCTTCCAGCGGTTCTCGGTGACCAGATTCATGTGCAGGCGCTCGGAGAAACTGATCCGGTGCGTGCTGTCTTTGTCTTTTACAAAATAGCCGGGGTGGCAATGATAGTAGGGAATGGAAAAATCCACGGATTTCTTACGCTCTTCCGTGACGAACAGGCTGGAGACAATCATGTCCACCTGGCCGGTTTCCAGGGCGATCATGGCGGCGCTCAGATCCTGGAAGTGGATATCCAGCGGCCGGCCCAGGCTGGCGGCAAAACGCCGGGCCAGTTCCGGGTCCAGGCCCGTCCACTCGCCTCCCTCGCCCACATAACTGGTGGGTTCCAGGTTCACGCATACGGAGCATAGCAGCGGGGTGGCGTTCCTGGGGACCTCCGGAATGGGCGGGAGCGTGACAGAGGCTTCTTCTGTCCATTTTTTTACAAGATCCGGAATGAAAGGCTGGGCGATAAACGCATTGAGCTGCTCCAGCAGCTGGGTATTCCCCTTTCTGATGGCTACGGCTACGTCAAAGCTTTCTTCTCCGCGCAGGGCTTTTTGTACCCCGTACATGCGCATGGACTCCGGCGTGAGCATAACCTCGTCCGTGACAAAGACATCCACTTTGTCCTGCATGAGGGCCTGCATGCCGTCTGCCTCCGTATTAATGATAAACAGGTCTATATCTTCCCGGGGCGAAAGATGCTGCTCATAATAGCTGCCGGCCGAACATCCCACCCGCAGCCCTGCAAGGTCGGCTTCCGAATGCAGGACCAGGGTTTCGTCTTTTTTCTGCTCACAGCTCAGCAGCGTTCCAAACGCCAGCAGTCCTGTGAATATGTTTTTCATCGTCATCTACACTTACGCTTTATCTTTTAAAGATACGATTTTTATTGTATGAAGCCTTTACAGCGCTTGGTCAATGTGAAGCACCAGGTATTCGGACCGGGTGCCGATGCGGATTTTGGGGCCCCAGATGCCCAGGCCGGAGCTCACGTAATAGCGCGTACTCCCCCGCTGGTGATGGCCCCATGACTTCTCATACATGGCGTCCGTCAGCCAGTTTAGCGGCCAAACCTGGCCCCGGTGCGTGTGGCCGCTGAATTGGAAGTCGATGCCGGCTTGCTCGGCCTCTTCCAAGTGATAGGGCTGGTGGTCCAGCAGGATGGTAAAGTCTTGCGTGTCAGGTGTTAATGCCGCCAGTGCTTTGCGATCTCTATTGCTTCTGTCGTCCCGACCAATGAGGGTCAGGCCCTCGAAACGCGCCACCGAGTCCCGCAGGAGGGTGATGCCGGCGTCGGCAAAGAATTGCTCCGCCTCCGGTTCATGGCCAATGTACTCATGATTGCCCAGAATGGTGTAAATGGGCGCCTTTATGCGGGCGAATTCCTCTTCGAAGTGGCCTTCCACGAGCGGCCGCAGCTGGATATCCACAATGTCGCCGCCAAAGAGCACCAGATCCGGGTTCTCCGCGTTGATGAGCTCCACCCAGCGGGCCAGTTCCGCCTTGCGGTTGCTGTAGCCCAGGTGCAGGTCGCTGGCCAGAACCACTGTCAGCGGCCGTTGGAGCGGTTTTTCCGTTTGGATGGTCAGTTCCTCGCGGTACTTGTGCTTGTAATGGATGCCGCCGGCTATCAGGACGATAGCGATGGTCCCGAACAGTCCTGCCATGGTGGCGCCGTTTCCCGTGAGCCAGGCTTTGGGGATGAGGCGGATGAGCGTGCCGATATCGGCAAGAAGAAAGGCGATGAGGAGGTACAGATAGGCAATCATCCAGGGATGTCCTATCTCATACAAAGCGTTGATGGTGGGAATAGAAGCACTTTTGCGGAGTCCCATACTGACAAAGGCCGATACCATCCAGAGAATGAAAAAGCAGGCTACGGCCAGCTTGAGGGCCCATCCGCCGGGGGTTAAGCGCCAGAGATGCCACGTTACATACACTACTGTGGTCAGAAAGACCAGAACTATACCAAGAAAACCTATCTTCATGGCTCAAAGTTATGAATATTTTTGATTTATTGCGTTGAAATGACTAATTTTACAAGATAATTTGGATAAGAATGAAGGCGTTCATAAAACACATATTGCTGCTTGTCGCAGCCCTGAGTTTGTTCTCCTGCCGCAAAGACGCTCCCGCTGGAAAGTGGGTGGTGGCGGAGTACACTTACAAGAGTGATATTTTGGACCAGCGCTTTACGTACCAGTACGATAGTCAAGGCCGACTGGTACGGGTTACGGAAGACATGAAGGGCGTGCTCACCGTGCACCTCGTTTATACCTATGACCAGAATACCATCACGCGTTATACGGTTGACAACCCTGCGGATTTGGAGAACTGGACTAGCAAAGTCGTATATACACTGGACAATTCCGGCAGGGTAATTAAGTCAGTGATTGTAGGGATGGATGAAACCAGCATTTATTCCTATTCCCCGGACGGTTTTTTGGATACAGTGACCGATGAAGAGGGCGATGTAAGCATATACAGTTGGAAAAACAATTCCCTGGAAAAGATTGTGCGGCCGGACGGTAGCACCGTGAAATATACCTATTCCAACAAGGAGTCCCTGGGGCTGTATTTGACAAATGATAATGAAAAAGGAGATTATGATTTGGCCCGCATGGGCTACTTTGGAAAAAACAGCCGCCTCCTTCCTGCCAAAATTGAGGATGTTACTGCCGATGGCAAGGTAGTTCTTACCCGGGAATACAACTACACCGAGTTTGACGCCCATGCCCACCTCCTCGGCTACACTGAAACCACCACCGTCTCCATGGTTCCCCCGGAAACCACCACCACCGAAACCTACAAACTCACCTGGAAAAACCTCCCGTAATGCCCGCTACAGCAGCATCTTGTTGAGGAGCTTTTCCGGCACGTTTCCGGCGTGTTTAAGCACTACGTCCTTCACAAAGGCAAGGGACTCTTCCGGGGTCAGGGAGGATTGCAGGGAGCGGGGCTTGAAGCCGGGGAACGGGAAATCCAGGTCCTCGAACAGGGCTTCCGGGGCGCAGAAGGAGCTGCGCTGCCAGCCGTTGTAGTGCAAATCGGCCCCGCGATAGACCCGCTGGATGTCACCGGTGACCACGCGGGCCTGGTACTGGAGCTTGGTCATTACGGCATCGGCGGCGCTTTTTTTCACGCCCAGCAGTTTACGGATATCGGCAATGCTGATACTCCCCTGCTCCTCCATGAGCGACAGTACCTTTTGCTCCGGTTCGGAGGGCTTTATACGCGACCGGCGCCAGTTCATGAGCTCCCGGTACACTTCCACGCTGGCGAAGGCCGCTTTGCCGCCCCAGAGGAACTTTCCGTAGGCAATGTCGCCACTTTGCACACACTCGATTTTCCAGTCCCAGGGTCCCAGGAAATCGTCGTGGAACCAGTTGTCCGGCGAGGTATGGTCCTCTATCGAAAAACCGGGAATGGGATTCTCAAAGAAGGCGATAATCCCATACTCCAAAATGAGGTCGTGCATGGTTTCCGGACTCACTACTTCCGGAAGCCATGCACGGCCACTATGTACTGCGATGGACATTTACTTATTCAGGAACTCCTTCACGGCATTTTGGATTTGCGTACTGGCTTCCTTGGTGTAATTGTTTTCATGAAGGAAAGCGTCGTCATGCCAGCCGCCAAAGTTCATGACCTTCACCACGTTGGGATTTGCCTGGGCGGCGGCATCGTCAATAGCACCACCGGTCCAAGGGTCATTGGAACCATAGACGAATACGATTTTCTGTTTGCTGTTCCAGACCCACTCGCGGAGGGCGGTCATGAGTTTTCCACCATCCCATTGACCCTCGTAATAATCGAACGTACGGGCGGAGCCAACGGCTAGGTCTTCTACGGCATAGCCCACCTCGGGAGTAAGGAAGCCCCCTTCGGGCAGCCACGAGAAATCGACGCCTACGCAACCAAGTTCACGTATTGCAGCAACGCGGTATGCGAGGTTCGAATTAGGCCGCATCCGCATGGCCAACATCTCTTCGGCCGTATGGATGGACTTGGTTTCTGCCGCTCTGATCTTTTCTTTGAATTCGTCTTCGCTCATGTATAGGAAGTTAACGACTTCGTCTGCTTGGACCAGATCCGGATCCGGGACCAGCGAGGCCCACTGGCTGAAGGGGTAATAAGCAAAGCGTTCTTGCAGGGTGAATAGATACGATACGTAGAATCCAGCCAGCATTCGTTCCTCGGTGGCACCTTTGAGTTGGTTCGCAATGATTCGGTAACCAGCCGCATCAGCTGAGTGGTACCGGCAGAGCACGGCGTTCCGAAGCGTAGGTTTGCTCACGCACTGCAGCAGAATTTTCTGGAGGTTGGCATACGCTTTCGCCTCTTGGGAACCGGCCTGGTATCCGGCGCCGCAATTGAAGAAGGTGTATTTTCCTATGTTCGCATCCAGCGGAGAAGTCTCTGTGCCGGCGAGGAAAGGTGCACAGAACGGTACATACAGGTCAAAGTCCTTCCAACCTTTCTGGTCGGCAAAGTAAGCGTGCAGCGTTGCAGTGGTACCACCTTTACTGGCACCCGTTGCAATCCATTTGTTCTGTTTGAACAGGTTTGCCTTTAGCACCGCCACAATGGCGTGGATATCCTCGGCAGACTGTTCGGAGTATAAATAAGTGAATTCCACATTGTTCAAGTCTTCCGGCTGGGAATCGCCAAAGTAACGGAACTCAATTTCCACGTAGTTGGCATTCAGGAAGGTGACCAGATCTTCCTGGAAACTATTTTGGCCGGTCATAGTCAGGGCATATCCCAAGGTTCCCACAACTACGGGATTTTTGAGGTCTGTCAGCTGCATGGCCACACGCTGGTAGAAGGTACCCTTGGCGGGGTTGTTGTGGTCCACCGGCTGGGCATAGGAGAAGAAGTACTGCTTCACATATCCGGCAGGCACCCCTTCCGCTTTTGTCTGGGCCTGGGGAAGGGCAGCCAGGCTGATGGTAACGTTGGAAACGCCTTTGATGCCCCTGAGGACTTTGGTAATTTCATCGTCCTCGATTACCGGCACTTCCTGATTTTGTTTTTTACTTTCATCGACAACTTCCTTCAGATACGTCTTGTTGCAGCCTTGCAGGGCTACAAGAAGCACGAGGGCGGAAGTGAAAATGTTATATATTTTTTTCATCTTGTTCTATCTTTAGATTATTTGCCGGTAGTAATATACTGGATGGCTCTGTCCAGCTGAGAGTCGGGGCCCAGACCGTTGTTCCAGGCGGTCTTGTCCAGGTGTACCTCGATATCCGGCGTAACGCCAACGCCCTCCAGGAGCTGGCCATCCCTGGTAAAGGAAGCCTCGCAAGGGCAGTAAACATAAACCGGAGTCTCCCCTTCTACGCCGATATGGCCGGCATAGTTGATGCTGTAGAACTCGTTATTCACAAGGCCGCACAGGCCGCCCCAGGTACGCGTCCCCACCACCTTGGCGTTGTCCACCACCTTGGCGCCTACGGCGGTCATCTCGGCCATGCTCACGGAATGGAGGTTAGTAAGGACGACGATGGGCTCGGTGACGGTTACATGCGCCCCATCTAAGGTGGGCATCACCTGTGGAATCATCGGAGAATAGTCATACCGGCCGATGCCTCTTTTCATGCGGGTGTCCATCGCATGATGGCCACCGGAAGGCAGCAGGGCACCCAGAACGCAGGCATAGTCGCTGGCCATACCGCCGCCATTGCCGCGAACATCAATGATGACACCGCCCAGTTGCTTGGTTTTATGCAGTTCCTGAATGGCGCCGAACCAGGCATTCCAGACATCGGCAACCTGGGCGGAAAGCTGCTGGGCATACGGCTGAAGCTTACTCTTCTCCGTGACGAAAGTGGTCAGGTACGGGGTAATGCTGAAAGAATCAAAGTGGATGTAGGCAATATTCCCCTCGAAAAGGGCATAGGTCATGTCGATGCCTGATTTTATCAGCTTCTCGTCCAGCACATGCACGCCGGGAATATTCAGATAGGCATATTTCAGGGCTAGCGTGTTGATGCCATCGATAATCTGCTGATTTGACTCGAGGGCTTTCACCTGGTCAATCTCGTTTTCCATGGTTTTGGCAACGAACTCGCTAATCAGTTCTTCTTGCGTGACAAGGGTTTTCCTGGAGGTTGAATCCAGTATGCGTTTGGACCAGCCGGAGAGGGAATCCAGCACACTCAGGAGCTGGGTGGACGCCGTGGCATCTACCGTCCTGAAATCCTTCAGTTTGCCCGGAGTGTTATAATAATAGGTCAGACTGGGCTTAAGATTCCGTCCACCGACCTGGGCCTCGTTGTAGTCTTTTTCACGTTCCTTTTTGTTGCGGTCACTGTTGGGGCTTACATCGATAAAATTGCCCGTCATGTGGTTTTGTACCATTATGAACAAATGACCGTCGTGCAGCGGATCCACCACTTCCCGAACCAGTTCCCTCAGCTTGTCGTCCGTGACTTTGCCCGTCTTGGAAAGGGTGTCCAGTTCCGTAAACTTGGGATAGTATTTGTCGTACACGGCATCCCAGTCCAGGCCCAGCTCTTTTTCGTAATCCCAGATGCTATAGTTGGAATTAAGGCCTTCCCACAGGACTTTGAATTTTTCGCCGTAGCTGTCTTCCGCCTTTTGCCAGGTTAAAGCATCCATATAGGAAAAATTGTGGACGGTGTCGCTTTCTTTGCGGCAGGAAGCGAGCGAAAGTACCATCATTGCCGCGACGGCGGCTCCTTTGATATAGTTTCTCATGGCCATCTCAATTTAAAAAATGTAGTAAACGCCGGCTTGCAGGCCGATGGTGGTGTCGTACCGGTAGTCCTTCACTTTCATGTAGTCCTTTACCTGACTGGTAAGGCTGTAGTAGCAGCGGGCCTCAATCTGAACACCCAGGTGCTTGTTGCAGCGGAGCTCCATGCCCACGCCGCCAACCAGGCCCGTGTCCAGGCGATTGTCTTTCTCCTGATTGAATGCCACAGGGCCGGCAAATTCGTAGGTTTTTTCGCTCATGCCATTATATTCGGTGCCAAAGCGATGGCTGGTGAGCCAGAGACCGCCATAATAGCCCAGGTTGGCAAAACCGCGCAGCGGGAAATTGTCTCCGCCAAAGCTGAACGATGCCATTACCGGGAGGAGCAGGTAGTTGTTCAGGTAGTTGTATTTTATCTCGGAGAGGTCCGTACGGCTCAGCTTGTAGTTCCTCTGCGCGAAGATAAGGTCTGCGCGGACGCCCAGCCATTTGTTGAATGAATACTGTCCGGAAATGCCGGAATTAAGGCCGAAAGCGCCGTTCAGGCTGAAGTCGGTCATGTAGTGCACATCCTGCGAATGGATGTTGTACACTGCCCCCTCGATGACGCCTACCCTCCATTGCGCACGGAGCCCAACAGGAAGCATCATGAGAACAGCGGCAATCAAAAAAGCTTTGTTTCTCATATAATTAAAATTAGATACTACTAACTAAAAAAGTGTAACCTTGCGGTAAAAAATCTCACAAAGATATACTTTTTATTGTTACGATGGCACCATGGCCACCTCTTTTTATGAACAGTATAATGAACCTTAGCGCGTGTAGGCAAGCGTGTCCAGGTCCCGGGAGTTGCCGCCATACAGCAGTTCCCATTCCCCTTTCTGCGGCACCATGCGCTGCCGGGCCTCATCCCACCACAGGAAGGTCTCTTCCGTGAGCGGGAGGCTCACTTCCACGCTTTGTCCGGACGGAACATGCACGCGTTTGTAGGCCCTCAGGGTTTTCCGGGGGCCTTCCGTGTCGGCGGGACGGCGCACGTACAGCTGCACCACTTCATCGGCGTCCACAGGGCCGATGTTGCTCACCTCCAGCACCAGTTGGTCTCCTTTTACCTGTGCCTTTCCGTAGGCAAAGGTGGTATAGCTGAGGCCGAAACCGAAGGGGAACAGCGGTTCTCCCTCGAAGAAACGATAGGTGCGTCCCTTCATGGCATAGTCCTCAAAATCAGGCAGTTGTTCCACGTTTTTGTAGAAGGTGACGGGCAATTTTCCGGAAGGCGCTACGTCGCCAAAGAGCACATTCGCGATGGCCGTACCTCCTTCCTGTCCTGGATACCAGGCCTGCAGGATGGCGTCGCAGGACTGGGTTTCCGGCTCCAGGCCCATGGCACTGCCGGAGAAATTCACCAGCACCACTTTTTTGCCGGCATAATGCAGGGCCTGCAGCAAGAGACGCTGCACATCCGGCAGTTCGATGTTCTCTCGGTCTCCCCCCTTGAATCCGGGCACCGGAACATCCATCTCTTCACCCTCCAGCTTGGGAGAAATGCCGCCGGCGAACACCACGATGTCATAATCGGCCAGCCGTTCGGCAGAAATGTCGCCACCCACCAGCTCGCAACCTTTATAATAGACCAGGTTCTCCACGCGTTTCTTCATGGCGTCCAGCAGCGTGACGGTCTGCTCCGGAATGGGATTGTAGTTGCCCCATTGCATTTCGCGGTCATCGGCATTGGGGCCCACCAGCGCGATGCGTGCCTTCGGGCCCAGCGGCAGCACATTGTCTTTATTTTGCAGCAGGACGATGGTCTCTTGCGCCATTTTCAGCGCCAAAGCACGGTGCTCTTCCCCTTCCACCATCTCGTCCGGAAGCGAATCCCAGGGCGTCGCTGCCCCGTCCAACTCTCCCAGGCGGATGCGGGCGGCGAGCAGGCGCTCCAGGCTGCGGTCCACTTCTTTCTCGTCCAGCAAACCGCGCTGTACGGCCTCAGGGATATAGCGGTAGGTATCGCCGCAGTTCAGGTCGGTGCCGTTGTGCACGGCCGCTGCAGCCGCAGACGCTCCGTCCGGGCTGAATCCGTGGCGGCCTTCCACATAGAAATCGGCAATGGCCCAGCAGTCGGAAAGGACAATCCCCTTGTATCCCCATTCGCCGCGCAGAATGGTGTTTACCAGGTAGTCGCTGGCACCGCAGGGCTCTCCACGGAAGCGGTTGTAGGCAATCATCACCTCCTGCACATCGGCCTTGGTAACCAGGTCTTTAAAGGCGGGCAGGTACGTCTCGCGCAGGTCGCGTTCGCTTACTTCCGCATTATAGCTGTGTCGATTCCATTCCGGTCCCGAGTGCACGGCAAAATGCTTGGCGCAGGCGTGCGCTTTGAGGATATCGGCCTTGGACGAGCCCTGCAGGCCGCGTACCACCGCCATGCCCAGCGTGCCGGTAAGGTATGGGTCTTCGCCGTAGGTTTCCATGCCGCGGCCCCAGCGCGGGTCCCGGAAAATGTTGATGTTGGGCGTCCAGAACGTTACGCCCTGGTACCAGCCTACGCGACCGCTTTCCTGGGCTTGCCGATTCTTGACGCGGGCCTCGTCACTGACGGCGGTAAACACCTTATTCACAAGGGGTTCGTCAAAAGAAGCCGCCATGGCAACGGGCATGGGAAATACGGTGGCTTTCCCGTTGCGGGCCACCCCGTGCAGGGCTTCGTTCCACCAGTTGTAGGCGGGAATCCCCAGCGCTTCCACCGGCTGGGAATCGTGCATCATCAGCGAGGCTTTCTCCTCGATGGTGAGTTTGGCGATGAGTTCTTGCGCGCGCTTTTCAGGCGTCTGGATGCAGGCCGTTGCAAGGAGCAGGACGGAGCTGGCGATTCGTAAAGGTTTCATGTTATACGGGGTCTACGTCGATAATTAAATGTCCGATATATTTATGGGTCTTTTCAAAAGCATTGATAGCCGCCAGGAGCTGTTTCTTCCGTTCCTGCAGCGATTTGTCGCGCGGGAGCATGATTCGGATCTGCCGGATGAACTGGTCCGCAATCTTGTCCACGGCGGGCGTATAAGGGCCGATGGAAGCTACCGGCAGGCTTTGTGCCAGCTCCCGGGCCAGGTAGTTCAGGCGCTTTTCGTTGGCATCTTTTAAGGTAAGGTGGATCAGGCGCGTAAAGGGCGGATAGCCAAAAAGGCGACGCTCTTCCAGCAGTTGGGCGGTGTTGTCCGTGTGCTCGCCCAGGCGGGCGAAGACGGGATGATGCGGTTCGCGGGTCTGAATTACGAACAGTCCGGGGGTGCCCCGCCGTCCGCTGCGGCCGCGGAACTGCTCCAGGAGCTGGATGGCATGTTCATCGGCCCGGAAATCCTGCTGTCCCAGAATATTATCGGCCTGAATGACCGCCACCAGTGAGAGTCCGGCAAAGTCGAAGCCTTTCGTAACTACTTGTGTTCCAACCAATATGTCGATTTCTCCCTTGGCGAACTGCCGGATGGTCTTGGCCTCACTTTGGCTGGCGTCGCTGTCCAGCCGGGCAATGCGTGCCTCCGGGTAGATGGCCTGCAGTTCTTCTTCGATTTTCTGGGTGCCGGCGCCGAGCGGCTGAAGGGCGCCTCCGCATTGGCTGCATATGCCTGTATAGGGTGCTGTATGGCCGCAATAATGGCAGACCAGACGCTCCGGATGGATGTGCAGGCTCAGGGACACGTTGCAGTGCGGGCACTTGGGAATGGTGCCGCATTCGGTGCATTGCACGGCAGGTGCGTACGAGCGGCGGGAACGCAGCAAAACAGCCTGTCCGCCGCTTTGCAGCGTGTAGGAAAGTTGCTCCAGCAGTTTGAGCGAAAGGCTGCCCACCATGCCGTTTTTCCGGCGCTCCGCAACGGTATCGACGATCATCACTTCCGCCTCTTCTCCTTTGTGGAAGCGTTGCTTTAAATCGACCTTTACAAACCTTCCTGTTTCAGCATTATAGAGCGATTCCAAAGAAGGGGTTGCGCTGCCCAGAATTACGTGCGCATGATGCACCAAGGAAAGCATGATAGCGCTCTCGCGGGCATGGTAGCGCGGGGCCGGAGAATCCTGCTTGAAGGAGTTGTCGTGTTCCTCGTCTACGATGATGAGTCCCAGATTCCGATGCGGCAGGAAAAGGGCGGAACGCGTGCCCAGCACCAGGTATTGCGGGGCCTCCAGGACGGTTTTGGTAACCGCTGCCCGCCGGGGCCAGGTTTTGGCGCTGTGATAGACTTGTACGTCCGGAAAAACGGCGGCCACACGGTCCTCCAGTTGCCTTGAAAGGGCAATTTCCGGGACCAGGAAGAGGACGTTTTTCCCCTCTGCCAGGGTTTCTCGGGCCAGTTGGAGGTAGAGTTCCGTTTTGCCGGCACCGGTGACGCCATGCAGCAGGACGGTTTTATCGGCACTAAAAGCGGTACGAACCTCTGTGGCGGCCCGTTCCTGTTCTGCAGAGAGCTGCACTTCCCTGCCCTTTTCTTCAGGGGTTTGGGGCAGTTCCGCAGCCACACGGTCCCTAAGCAGGGCGGCTTTGTACACTTCTCCTATTGTGCACAGATAATAGCTTGCCAGCGAGCGCCAGAAGGCAATTTCCTGTTCAAAGACGGGCGGCAGTTCGCGTTCTATGGCCTTTATGTACAGGATTCTTTCCACTAGCTGCGGCGGGGGCGTTACACCCACTGCACTGACTACGGCCGTGTAGTCTTTTCCGGCGAATTCCACCTTCACGCGGGCCCCCACTGCCACCGGCGTTTCCACCAGGTAGTAGGGCTCCCACTCCAGCTTGAGCGGCAGGATGACCTGTATGAAGATGCTGTCGTCCATCTATCTTACAAATATAATATTTTTCCGGCAAATTAGCGTGGGGCATCGACCCGTAAAAAAGTGTGGAACTTTTTGTGGAACATTTTTTGCGCGTGTCAGGAATTATCACTATTTTTGTATGATTTATCGGGCCGTAGGCCCCTGAACCTGACTTTATGGGAAAAATCATCGCCATCGCCAATCAAAAAGGCGGCGTGGGTAAAACCACCACTGCCATCAACTTAGCTGCGTCCCTGGCCGTTCTGGAGAAGAACGTCCTGGTTATAGACGCAGACCCGCAGGCTAACACCACTTCCGGCCTTAATTTCGACCCGGAAAACAGCGACCACCGCACCCTGTATGAGATTCTCATCGGCAAGCTCCGCGCAGAGGATGCCCTCATCCAGACGGAACTGCCCAAGCTGCACATGATTCCTTCGCACATCAACCTGGTGGGCGCAGAGATCGAGCTGCTGGATGTAAGGGAGCGCGAATCGGTGCTGAAAAGGGCCCTGGAACCCATCCGGAACAACTATGATTTCATTATCATAGACTGCTCCCCTTCCCTGGGTCTCATTACGGTGAACTGCCTCACGGCGGCGGATTCCGTGATCATTCCCGTCCAACCGGAATTCTTTGCGCTGGAAGGCCTCGCCAAACTCATCCAGACCATCCGTCTGGTGCAAAACGGCATCAATCCCTCCCTCGCCATCGAAGGTTTTGTGGTTACCATGTTCGACGGTCGCACCAAGGTGCACAACCAGGTGGTGGCCCAGCTCCGGGAGCACTTCAAGGATATGGTGTTCAACACCGTCATCGCCCGCAGCATCCGTCTCAGCGAGGCTCCTTCGTACGGTAAGCCCATCATCCTGTACGATGTCATGAACAACGGTACGGCCAACTACATGAACCTGGCCAAGGAAGTCCTGGACAAAAACGTAAACTATAATGGCTAAGCAACAGCAACACGGCCTGGGAAAAGGCCTGGGCGCCCTTTTGGGCGGAGAAGACCTTTCGGAACTCAGAAAACCCGTCGGATACATTAACAAGCAAGTAGTTACGGCGGAGGTAAAACCTAAGGATACCTCGGACGTGCTGCGTATCCCCGTGGAGCTTATCGAGCCCAACCCGTATCAGCCCCGAATGAATTTCGACAACGAGGCTTTGCGGGAACTGGCCGATTCCATCCGTACCTTCGGCCTTATCCAGCCCATCACCGTCCGGCGCAAAGGTGACGGCAAGTACCAGATTATCAGCGGTGAACGCCGCTATCGTGCCTCAATCATGGCCGGCATGGACATGATTCCCGCGTACATCCGCGACGCTTCGGAACAGGGCATGCTGGAAATGGCCATCGTGGAGAACATCCAGCGGGAAAACCTGGATCCCATCGAGGTGGCCATGAGTTATCAGCGCCTCATGGAGGAATGCCGCCTTACCCAGGAGCAGATGGCGGACCGCGTGGGCAAAAAACGTGCGTCTGTCGCCAACCAGTTGCGTTTGCTGAAGCTGCCCGCCAAGGTGCAGCATGACCTCAAGGTGGGTCTGGTGAGCGTGGGACATGCCAAGGTGCTGCTGGGCGTGGAGAATCCGGCCCTGCAGGAGGCCCTGTGCGATGCCATCGTCAAGCATGGTCTTTCCGTTCGCCAGCTGGAGGAAAAGATCCAGTCGCTGGGCAATACCAAATCGGCCACGCCCAAAGCCGCCGCAGAGCCCGTGGAACTGCCGCAGATGTATTATCGGCTCCTGGAAAATCTGGGTCGATATGTGGGCGAAAACAGCCTCTCGCTGCGTCGTAGCAAGGATGGCAAGAGTGCCATCACCATCCGTTTTGCGTCCGATTCCCAGGCGGAAGAATTCTTAAAAGCCCTGGATCCGCGATGAAATTCCGCCACTTGGTAGTCACTGCGTTGAGCTTGCTCATCGCCTTGCCCCTGGCCGCCCAATACCGGGACGACCAGTTCAAGCGCGATGCCTTTACGCAGACCTACGCGGACACCACGCAAAAGGCTACCACGGATTCCTCTGCCCTGTTCAGTTTCAAGGAATTCTTTGGCGGATTGGCCGGCAAGAACAAAGCGTCGCTCAAAACGCTTACCATTGGTTCGGCGGTCTTTATCGGTTCCAACCAGATTTATAACCGGCAATACTGGAAACTGCCCATCGTGTATGGCGGCATCGGTGCAGGCATCTATGGCGGTATCCGTTTGAACCAGTTGTATAAGAGCACTCAGGAGACCAAGTACCAGACTTACAGTATTTTATCCTTTGTGGGCGCCGGGCTGTTCTATTGGGGCTCCCTCATGGACGGAGCCATCATGTTCAAGAGCGACAAAAAGCCGGATCCGGCCAAGGCTACGGTGTACTCGCTGCTGCTGCCCGGTCTGGGACAGATTTATAACGGCGAAGCCTGGAAATTGCCCATTTATTGGGGCCTGATGGCCGGCAGCGTCCATTTCTGGATCGATAATGAGCGTCAGTATCAGCGCTGGAAGTGGATTCACAACCAGGCCACTTCAACGGACAAGCTGGTGACGGAGACCCCGCCGTGGTCCGGCGATAATGCCAAGTATTACAGGGACGTTTACCGTCGATACAGGGACTATTCCATCCTGGCGTTTGCCGTTGCGTACGTTTTGCAGGTTATCGACGCCAATGTATTTGCCTATATGCAGGATTTTGAGGTATCGGACGATATTTCCATGAAGATTGAGCCGTCGGTGATACCTGTCAATTATGCGACCAGTTTCAGCGTTCCGTCCACTCCTGCCGTGGGCATGCGGATTGGTGTAAGGTTTTAGTTAGTATGAAGATAATATTTGTCTTTCTGGCATTTGTGCTATGCGTCTCCCCTTTGTGGGCCGCTCCCCAGGACCATAAAACCCGCAAACAGCTGCAGAAAGAAAACGCAAAGTTGCTCCAACGCGTAGAGCAGTTGGAAGCGGAATTGGAGGCTTTCCGTACGGATGCGTCCGAGCGGGCTGCCATCGAAACGGAACTTTCCGGCGAAAACGAGAACAAGGTGGCTGCGGCGCTGGAGGACTATACCACCAGCACTGATACGCTGCTGGGCCAGTGGTACATGCATCGCCGGAGCCTGTCATCGACCCGGGAACAATATAATATGGACTCGGTGCGCTTTACTACGGATGTGCCGGATTCGGTGCTGATGAAGCGGCTGGCGGCCATGAATTCGTTCATTACGCTCCCCTATAATGAGACGGTGAAGAATTACATGATTCTTTACTCGGAGAAGATGCCGCGGAAGATGGGCGAAATGATGGGCCTGTCGGAGTATTATATGCCTATTTTTGAGGAGACGTTGCGTCGATACGATTTGCCGGAAGAGCTTAAGTATCTGGCGGTTATCGAGAGTGCACTGAATCCGCGCGCCGAGTCTCGCGTAGGTGCGCTGGGCCAGTGGCAGTTCATGTACCGCACGGCCAAGAGTTATGGGCTTCGGATCGATTCTTATATCGACGAGCGTATGGATCCCATGCTGGCTGTGGATGCAGCCGCCCGCTACCTGCGCGACGCGTACCGGATTTTCCAGGATTGGCCGTTGGCCATATCGTCCTATAACTGCGGCTCCGGAAATGTGAACAAGGCTATCAAGCGTGCCGGTGGAAAGACGGATTTCTGGGACGTGTACGAGTACCTGCCGCGGGAAACGCGCGGGTATGTGCCGGCCATGGTGGGTGCGATGTACGCTTTCCGCTATGCTTCTGAGTATGGTTTGTCCGCCGAACCTATGTCGATGCCCATCTATGTCGATACGGTGCACGTGCACAAAAACCTGCATTTTGCGCAGGTGAGCGAGCTGCTGGGCATTCCCATGGATGACCTCCGGGACCTGAACCCGCAGTATCACAAAGACATTGTTCCGGGCGCTTCCGGGGATGAAATCCTGCGCCTGCCGTTTAATTATACTAACCTATTCCTGGATTTGGCGGATTCCGTGTACGACTACCGCAAGGCGGAACTGTTCACGGATGCTGTTAAGGATGGCCGGGCCGTGGTTTCCGGCCGCCCCGTTCCCACTTCGCGTCCCGGTTCCACCGGCCAGTGGGTGTACTACAAGGTCAAGTCCGGCGACACGCTGGGCAAGATTGCCCGCCGCAACCACTGCACCGTCAAGCAGCTCATGACCTGGAATAACCTCAAGAACGACCGCCTCTCCATCGGCCAAAAACTCAAAGTTTCCCGGAAATAACCTTTTTCCGTCTGGCCCGACCTGATCCCCCTCATCCTGGACTCCGATTCCCCTCATCCCGGACTTGATCCGGGATCTCCCTCTCGTCATGCCCGACCTGATCGGGCATCTCTTTGCGCGAAGGTCCACACCCTGGACCTTCCGTACACTTTCCGGCCCCATTCTTTGCGCGAAGGTCCACACTCTGGACCTTCGGTACACTTTCCGGCCCCATTCTTTGCGCGAAGGTCCACACTCTGGACCTTCGGTACACTTTCCGGCCCCATTCTTTGCGCGAAGGTCCACACTCTGGACCTTCCTGTACTTTCCTGATTTTGGTTGACTCCGATTGGAGCCTTCCCCCGAAAGAAGTTG
>CAMKSQ010000032.1 GCA_946415475.1 uncultured Bacteroidales bacterium | reverse complement strand
CACACCCTGGACCCTCAGTACACTTTCCCCCAGGATTCTTTGCGCGAAGGTCCACAGGCTGGACCCTCAGTACACTTTCCCCCAGGATTCTTTGCGCGAAGGTCCACACCCTGGACCCTCAGTACACTTTCCCCCAGGATTCTTTGCGCGAAGGTCCACGCCCTGGACCTTCGGGCAAGCACTGGCCAATAAGTGTTTGACACACAGTAAGATACGCAAAATCCTCGGCGCAAATTGAGCCGAGGATTATCAGGAAAATATTGATAGTCAACGAGTTAGCGACCAGCGAGAGAGGGAGGTAACTATGCGGGCTGGGCGCACGGGCTATGCCGCCGGAGCAACCATGCCACTGGGGAGCCCGAGACAACCCCTAGCAGTACATGCCGCCGTTCACGGCAATCACCTGGCCGGTGACGTAGGAGGAGAGGTCGGAGCCCAGGAAGAGGGCGACGTTGGCCACTTCTTCCACGGTAGCGCCACGCTTCAGGGGAATCAGTTTGATAAACTCGTCCTTCACAGCCTGGGGCAGTACCTCGGTCATCTCGGTAATCACATATCCCGGAGCGATGGAATTGGCGCGGATGCCGCGGGGACCCATCTCCTTGGCCACAGACTTGGCCATGGCAATAAGGCCGGCTTTGGAGGCCGAATAGTTCACCTGGCCCGGATTACCCGTCTGGCCGGCAATGGAAGCCATATTAATAATGCTTCCCCCCTTCTGGCGGGCCATCACAGGCACCACGGCGTGCAGGAAGTTAAACGCGCTCTTCATGTTCACGGCAATCACCGCATCCCACTGGCCCTCGCTCATGCGCATGACCAGGCCGTCTTTGGTGATACCAGCGTTATTGACCAGAATGTCGATGCGGCCAAAATCGGCCACAATCTGCTCCACCACGGTCTGGGTGGCCTCGAAGTCCGCAGCGTTGGAGGCATAGGCGCCCACCTTCACGCCGAAGGCTTCCAGCTCTTTCACCGTCTCCTGGGCGGCTTCGTTGATAACCAGGTCCGTAAAGGCAATGTCAGCGCCCTCGGAGGCATATTTAAGGGCGATGGCTTTGCCGATGCCCCGGGCGGCACCCGTAATGAGGGCCACCTTTCCTTCTAAGAGTTTCATATCTTTTTCTTTTCAATTTTTGCAACGATGGAAATAAGCAGGGAACCCAAAACGCCGGCGGTCAGGGAGCCCAGGAGCACGGCAATCTTGCCGGCGTCGCGCAGGTGTTGGGTAACGGCAGGGTCGATGTCAGGACCGGCGAACGACAGGGTATCCACAAAGATGCTCATGGTAAAGCCGATACCGCCCAGGCAGGCCACGGCAAACAGCATAGGCCAGCTGGCCTTGGAGGGCATAGCGCCCACCTTGCACTTGATGGCAATCCAGGAAGCCAAAGTGATGCCCAGCGGCTTACCCAGCAGCAGGCCCAGGAAAATACCGAGTCCTACACTGCCAAGCACCGGGTCGATAGCCTTGAACACATTGAAGTAGGACGGGTCCGTAATCTCCACACCGGCGTTGGCCAGGGCGAAGACGGGCATGATGACAAAGTTCACGATGGGGTTCAGCTTATGCTCCAGCCGATAGGACGGCGGAATGGTCTTCTTGGTGAGCCCGTACATGTGGCGCAGATAGTGGCGCTGGGGGCCGTTGGGGAAGGGTTCCGAAGTGACCACGCCCTCCGACTCCACCAGGCTGTTCCAGAGAATCCGGCTGCGTCGATGGAATTTGGCCTTGTTGTAGCGGGCCTCCATGGGGATGAACATCGCCATCACCACACCGGTCATAGTGGCATGGATACCGCTATAATAGAAGAGGAACCACACCAGGATGGCCGGAACGAAATAATAGGCCACCCGCTTTTCCCCCAGCCGCTTCATCAGGGCCACAAACAGGACGACCAACAAGGCCACACCCAGCAGGGGCAAGTTGATGTTGCCACCATAGAAAATGGCCACCACCAGGATGGCAATGAGGTCATCGGCAATAGCCAGTGCTGTAAGGAACACCTTGAGCGAGATGGGCACCTTGTCTCCCAATATGGAGAGGATACCCACCGCAAAGGCGATGTCCGTGGCAGTAGGGATGCCCCAGCCGGAACCGGCCAGCGTGCCATGGTTCACGACAGTGTAAATCAATGCCGGCACCACCACGCCGCCGAAAGCGGCAATCACGGGCAGGATGGCTTTCTTGAAAGTGGAGAGTTCTCCACAAACCACTTCCCGCTTGATCTCCAATCCCACGGTGAAGAAGAAAATCACCATCAGGATGTCGTTGATGAACTTCTCCACGGTCATTCCGTGCGGGAAGAACCAGTCTATGAATCCATCCGGCGAGGCCACGTGAATGGTGAGTTCCGTATGCAGGAGACTATGATAGATATGCTTGGTAAACGGCAGGTTAGCCAGCAGCATGGCAACTACCACGCAAATCATCAGGATAACGCCGTTGGCCCAGGGCTGCTTGCGGAAGCTGGCCTGGGAAATCTTAAAGTTGTGGACTTCCTTGTTCCACCAATAAATGGGAATGAGCGCCATTACCCGTAAATGTATTTAAATTGTTCTTCAGTGAGCGTGTCGATGGCAACGCCCCAGTGTTCCAGCTTGCGAAGGGCCACCTCGCGGTCGATGGAAAGCGGCACATTGTTCAGCTTCTGCGTAAATTTGCCCTGGTTCTGCACCAGATAGCGGGCGCTGAGGGCCTGGATGGCGAAGGACATGTCCATAATCTCGGCCGGATGCCCGTCGCCAGCCGCCAGGTTCACCAATCGACCTTCGGCAATGATATAAATGGTTTTGCCGTTTTCCAGGGTATAGCCTTCGATGTTGTTGCGGGCAGGCTTGTGACTCACCGCCATGGCCTTGAGCTTGGCTACGGCCACCTCCACGTCGAAGTGCCCGGCGTTGCAGCAGATGGCCCCGTCCTTCATGCACAGGAAATCTTCCGGGCCGATGACATCCTCGCAACCGGTAACGGTGACGAAGAAGTCGCCCAGGGCAGCGGCCTGCCGCATGGGCATCACCTTGAAGCCGTCCATCACAGCCTCCATGGCCTTGATAGGATCTACTTCCGTGACGATGACCTCGGCGCCCAATCCCTTGGCGCGCATGGCCACGCCCTTGCCGCACCAGCCGTAACCGGCCACCACCACGTTTTTACCGGCCACGATGAGGTTGGTGGTGCGGTTGATGCCGTCCCACACGCTCTGGCCCGTGCCGTAGCGGTTGTCGAACAGGTGTTTGCAGTCGGCGTCGTTCACCAGCATCATCGGGAACGTAAGCTTGCCGGCCGCATCCATGGACTTGAGCCGCAGGATGCCGGTGGTGGTCTCCTCACAGCCGCCGATCACGTTCGGAAGCAGCTGAGGGAACTCCTTGTGCAGGGTGGTCACCAGGTCTCCGCCGTCGTCGATGATGACATTCGGGCCGATTTCCAGCACTCGGCGGATATCCTCGAAATACTCTTTCTCGTTGCATCCATGGACGGCGAAGACGTTCAGGCCTTCGTGCACCAGCGCGGCGGCGACGTCATCCTGCGTGCTCAGGGGGTTGGAACCGGTGATGTACATATCGGCCCCACCGGCTGCCAGTACCTCGCACAGATGGGCGGTCTTGGCCTCCAGATGCACGCTCAGGGCCACCTTGAGGCCCTTGAACGGCAGGGTTTTCTCGAAATCCCGCTGGATACCGTCCAGCAGCGGCATGTGGCTGCGGACCCAGCTCAGTTTGAGCTCGCCGCTTTCCCACAGGTTGATATCTTTGATGTGACTTGCCATGTTTCTTGACTTAAGCCTACAAAGATAGCAAAAAACTACGGGAATTTTATGATATAGTCAAGCTCTGTTGTTGACCAGGATCCGAACCTCGTCCGGGGGAGGGTGGAAGAGTTCGCTGTCACTCTATTCCCCCTGTTGTTTTATTGTAAAAAAGTTTATCTTTGTAAAATGAAAACTAACCAACCAATCATAAGCCTATGAAACGATTACTCCTTCTGGCCTCCGTAGCCCTGCTAGCGCTTTCTTGCGGCTTAGTCGGAAACAAAGACGCCTCCGCCGAACTTTATGTTCCTAAAAACACGGTCGAATTTGCAGGCAATGGATTCATGGCCTTCAGCCTGGGCGCCGATGTCAAACTATATACCACCCCCAAGCCGGATGACAAATCCATGTGGACCTTGCAGGCTGTGGTACCCGTCCGTAAGGAGACTACCGACAACATCAGCGGCCTGGAAATCAAGCTCACCCCGCTGGACGACCGCGGCATCCGCGTCCGTGACGGCATAGTGCTCCTGGGCGAAGACCTCCCCGAGCTTGTTCCCGTTTACAACGCCGGCAACGGAGTGGAACGCACCATCGTTTTCTCCATCGACGAAAAGACGGGCCAAAAGTACTTCTCGGCCAAGGAAGCCAAAGAGCTTGTCGCCAAGACCAAAGGTGTGCGCATGGACTTCAAGATGGAGGGCGCAGTTCCTGCCGCAAAAGCTGAAAAGCCCAAAACCGAACCGGAAGAATATCCCATGACCCTGGACGGTCAGCTGCGCAAGTATGGTATCTACGGCAGGCTCGCCCAGTATGACAAAGCCCTTCGCAACAAGGATAAGAAAAAAGCCAAGAAGATCGAAGATGATATGTGGGAAATTGAAAAGAAGGTGAAGAATGATTACACCATTCCCGAATGGCTTCGCAAGAGTTTTGTAAAGTATATCGAGGATAAGGAAGACGAAATCGAAGACCGCTACTAGAAGGCGTACACCATCAGGTAGAAGAGCATCACTCCCGCAGTGATGAGTTTAAGGCCCGTTCCGAACAAGAATCCCAGAAAAGCCCCGAAGGCCGATTTGAGAGAGTCGACGGGCTTTTTCTGTGCTAGTACAAACTCAGCCACAAAGGCGCCCAAAAGGGAGCCCAGAATCATGCCCACGGGCGGATAAATAAGGCCGATAAAAAGCCCCGCCATGGCGCCCCAGCCGCCGTACTTGCTGCCGCCGGTGACTTTGGTGAACCAGGCCGGGACGATGTAGTCCAACACGCTCACTACAATTACGATAGCCAGCCACACCAGCAGGAAAGTGGTGCTCATGGGCTCTCCGGCACCATTGGCGCCGCCGCCCCAGATATACAGAATCAGCAGGCCCAACCAGCTCAACGGCGGGCCCGGCAATGCCGGCGCCACCGAGCCGATGATGCCCAGAATGCCAAAAACAATGGCCAGGATGGCAATAAAGGTTTCCATAGGCTCTATCGGACGGATTTGTAGAGTTTACACATGTCTTCGGGATTCTGCACAAAAGCCATGAGGATTTGTCCTACGAAGGCAATGATAAAATGCGGATTCATCCCGCCGCTGGGCACAAAGCGCATAGAGGGAACGGACAGCATATGCACCTTCGCATTGCGCCCGTCGTTACTGAGGGTGCGGTACAGGTCATAGACCCTCTCGAACGGCATCATATCGTCTGCCGGACTGTGGGCGATGTAAAGGGAGTGGGAAGGTGTCCAGTTGTCCACGTCGTTGTGTTTTTTGAGGCAAGCGAGCCAGGCACGGACTTTGGGGCTGTTCACATCCACTTCCCCGTCGGCCGTGAGCATATCCGGGGCCACCAGCTGGTCCATCGCGTTCATCTTTTTGACGACAGGGTCCGTGAACTCCGGATAGTAATGGCTTACAGCATCCAAGAAGGTAATCTCCCGCCCATCCACTTGGTATTTGGTGTCCGTAAACCACGCCGGCACAAACTCCTGGGGCTTGTATCCGCCCAGCTGTTCCGGAGAGAATGCTTTGAAATATCCCGTAAGTGGAATGTGTCCCATAAAAATGAGTTCCGGATGCCGGTACGTGTAGGGGATCAGTTCCTGCAGCGGAATGGCCCCCTCTGCAACAAAAGAGGCCCGCAGCCTGAAGGCATCCCGGAACCCTTGCGGCGCCTCGGTATCGTACCATTTGGCAAACAGCAGCGCGGGAAATGCGCCCTGCGAACTGCCCCAGTTGGTGGTATATCCGTCCGGCGCCAGGGTTACGCCGTGCTGCCGCATAACTTCCAGCGCAGCAACGGCGCAGTCCGCCAGCTGGCGGGCCATATGGAGGGCCGATCCTCCCCCGTCCGGTTCTATCCCGTGGTTGATGCCCCATTTCTGCAGGTCCGGCTCAATGACGGCAGAATCCCACAGGGCTTTGAGCGGCATAAACATCAGGTTTTGGGACGGCGCCCACTCCGGGTGGAAGAAGGCCTGGTGCGTATGGAGCGAGATGGTTTTCACCTCATGGGGAACGCCTTCCTCCTTGTTGCCTGGGAAGGTGACCCGGCCCGACAGGATGATTTCCCGTCCATCTACCGCTTGGCTGCGGTAAGTAAAGGTGTAGCTCTGGATTTCCCAGCCGCCTTTAGAGAACCGTTTGTTCAGCCCACGCCGGTGATAATGCATCTTGGCCTTCAGGAGCGCCCTGAAGCACGGCATGGCTAAGGGCTGGATGCTCTTGAGTAAAGACGTGAACGAAGGCGCCCCCAGGGCGTCAACAAATTCACCGGGGGTATAATGCTTCTCCCCAAGGATGCTCACCAGATTCTTACTACTCTGCATTCTCTGTCATTATTACGGTAATAGTTTTGCTACAACCGGAAGATGCTTCTCACAGACCTGCCGGACTGCACGGGTGTAAAAGCCATGTCTCCCTTTAACGCCCGTTTTTTCTATAGCGATTTTTGTTGATGGTTGCAAGCTCCTTTGAGGTGGAGTATTTGGTATGATTCAGCAAGGCGGCCACCTCGTCAAAATAGTCGAACAGGACGGCAATTCCATACTATATTATATAAAACAAACATATCATGGCACATTTTAAATACCATGATATGCAAATATAGTATTTTTTCCCTATTCGTGAAACCTTAGTGTCATAACGGGCGGTTTGACTCAATAGCAAAGTTAAAAACAATCCGTTACAAAAACAAAATCTATTTCAGGGCGGCTTCTACGTCGTCCGGGGCGATGGGGAGGCGGTGGGGGCCGAGGCGGCGGGCGCTGTCGGCCGTGATGAGGACGTCGTCTTCCAGACGGATGCCGCCGAAGTCATAATAGCCCTCCAGTTTGGCGTAGTTCACAAAGTCATAGCCCAGGCCTTCCTTCTTGAACTTTTCGATGAGGGCAGGGATGAAATAGATGCCGGGTTCGTCCGTAATTACGTGGCCGGGACGCAGCCGGCGGGCCATACGTAAAGAGCCCAGGCCCAGCTGCTTGGCACGCTGCTGGTCCGGGTCATAGCCCACCAGATTCTCTCCCAGATCTTCCATATCGTGCACGTCCAGACCCATGTTGTGGCCCAGGCCATGGGGCTGGAACAAACCGGCGATGCCCTTGGCCACCATTTCGTCCAGGTCTCCGTGAACCAGGCCCAGGGCGCTGAGGCACTCCAGCATCTTGCGGGCCGTGGCCAGGTGTACCTCCCGGTAGGTGATGCCGGGCTTAGCCAGGGAGAAGGCCAGCTCGTTGCACTCATAGACAATCTGGTAAATCTCCCGCTGTTTCTGCGTGAACTTGCCGCTGGTGGGATAGGTGCGGGTGAAGTCGCTGGCATAGTGCTCGTTGCTCTCCACGCCGGCGTCAATCACCATAAGTTTGCCGGGTTCAATCACCGCGGCATGGCCGTGATTATGCAGGGTTTCGCCGTGCTGGGTGAGGATGGTGGGGAAAGAAACGCCCCAGCCCTTGGCCAGCGCCACAGCTTCCATCTTGCCCACAATTTCCTGTTCCACGATGCCGATCTGGATGGCATCCCGGGCGGCTGAATGCATCTGGTAGCCCAGGTCGCAGGCGTGGTCCAGAGCTGCGATTTCTACCTCTTCCTTGATCAGGCGCATGGAGATAATGGCCTCCGTGAGGGGTTTGGAGACAGCGTCCTGGACATTGCTCTTCCCCAGCAGTTCCATGAGCTTGAGGGTGTTGAAGTAACGGGAGGGGGTGATATAGTGTATAGGGCGGCCTCCCCGGCGGGCCTTCTCAATGGCCTTGTCCAGTTCCGCGTACGGCAGGTTTTTCTCCACACCCACGGCATGCGCTTTGGATTCTACAGAAGGCTGAGGGCCCATCCAGATGATATCGTCAATATCTACATCGTTGGCATAGAGCACTTCCTCGCCGGTCTCGATGTCCAGGGTGGCGGCCATCAGGGGCTCATCCAGGCCCATATAATACAGCCAGGTGCTGTCCTGGCGCCATTTATAGCAGTTGTCTTTGTACTGGGCCGGGGCCTCCGCATTACCGATGAACAGAATGAGACCTTTTTCTCCGGCGGCCTGCATCTTGGCCAGCAGGGCCTGGCGGCGGCGTACGTAAACTTCTTTTGCAAACATGGTTTTGGGTTTTGATTTCCTCAAAGATAGTGATTATTTTCGGCATCGGCCCTAAAAACCATCTTTTTCCTTGTTTTCCCGCGGAGGGTTTTGTACCTTTGCGGTCAGAAAAGTGTATTTTTACTAAATTACAAAATCATGAAAAAGTTATTTGTAGCTGTGGCAGCCCTCGCCACCATGCTCTTTATGAGCTGCACCAAGGAACAGACGACCGATGCAAAACTGCAGGGCACCTGGAAGGTAAAGTCGGCCAACATCGAACTTTATGAAGACGGCCAGAAAATTGAGACTCCTGCTGCTGTTAAAGAATTCCTCGAGGATCTTGAGATTGAAGAGAAAATGACGAGCATGAGCGAAGGTGCCACCTTATCTTTCGCCAACGGAAAAGCAACCTCCACTTACACCCGCGATGGCAAAACCGTCAGTGACGTGGCCGACTACACCATCAACGGCAGCACCCTGACTATCAAGCCGAACGGTGGAGAAAACCTGAATTTCACCATCAAGGAGCTCACCGCTTCCAATCTGGTTCTGACGCTGAGCGTCGTCGAATCCGCCGAACTCGACAAACTCATCAACGACAAGAAGAGCCACTCCGTTCTGTTTGTCATTACCTGCACCAAGTAAACAAGCAAGGAAACCCCACAAAAAACTCCGAAGCCCTTCGCTCCGGAGTTTTTTTGTGCCTCATCGGCCACTATTCCCATTCAATGGTTGCCGGCGGTTTGGAAGAAATGTCGTACACTACGCGGTTTACGCCGCGCACTTTACGGATAATCTCATTGGAAACGGTGCGGAGGAAGTCGTAGGGGAAGGGGAACCAGTCGGCGGTCATGGCGTCGGTGGAGACCACGGCGCGGAGAGCCACAGGGTTCTCGTAGGTGCGTTCATCGCCCATGACGCCTACGCTCTTGACCGGGAGGAGGATGACGCCGGCCTGCCAGATGGCGTCGTACAGGTTCGTAGCCATGACGCGGGGGTCAGAAGCGGACGGGAAGCCCATGCCGGTGCAGTCGTAGGTGCGCAGGCCGCGGATGAAGATGTCATCGGCCTCACGCAATACGGCCAGTTTTTCTTCGGTGACTTCCCCGATGATGCGGATGGCCAGCGACGGGCCCGGGAAGGGATGGCGGTTGATCAGCGCCGCGGGGATACCCAGCGCGCGCCCCACACGGCGGACTTCGTCCTTAAACAGCATCCGCAGCGGTTCCACCACCTTCAAGTTCATCTCCTCCGGCAGGCCTCCCACGTTGTGGTGGCTCTTGATTTTGGAGGCGATGCCGGGTATGCCGGCGCTCTCGATAACGTCCGGATAAATGGTCCCCTGGGCCAGCCAGCGGGCGCCCTCGATGCCTTTGGCGTACTTGTCGAAGGTTTCCACAAACAGCCTGCCGATCGCCTTGCGCTTGGCTTCCGGCTCCGTCACCCCCTTGAGCGCCTGGAGGAAATCGACAGAAGCATCGGCCCCTATCACATTGAGTCCCATATCTTTATAGGACGCCAGCACATCGGAGAACTCGTTCTTCCGCAGGAGGCCGTTGTTCACGAAGATGCAGGTAAGCTGCTTGCCGATGGCCTTGTGCAGCAGCACGCCCGCCACGGTGGAATCCACCCCTCCGGAAAGGCCCAGGATGACTTTTTCCGGGCCAATTTGCCGGCGAAGGGCTTCCACGGTGGTCTCGATGAAAGAATCCGGGGTCCAATCCCCTTTACAGCCGCAAATATCCATGGCAAAATTCTGCAGCATCCGGCTGCCTTCCGTGGTGTGGTACACCTCCGGATGGAACTGCACCGCATAGGTGGGCTCGTCCTTGAACTGGTAAGCGGCATTCACCACATCCGCCGTAGAGGCAATCACCTCCGCGCCTTCCGGCAGGGCCGATATGCTGTCTCCGTGCGACATCCACACCTGCGTCTGGCGGCTCACCCCCTTGAGCAGCGGAGAATCCGCCGTAACGGTGAGCATGGCATGGCCGTATTCGCGGGTGTCCGAAGCCTCCACACGGCCACCGAAATGGTGTGCCAGGTATTGGGCGCCATAGCAAATGCCCAGCAGCGGCAGACGGCCTTTAAAGGTCGATACATCCACCTGCGGCGCATTGGGCTGCCGGACGGAACAGGGGCTGCCGGAAAGGATAACACCCTTTACCGAGGCGTCCAGCGCCGGAACCTTGTTATACGGATAGATTTCACAGAACACGTTGAGCTCCCGAAGGCGGCGTCCGATAAGCTGCGTCACCTGCGAGCCGAAGTCCAGAATAAGGATTTTATCCATGCGGTTAAGAAATATTCTGCAATTTACGAATATTTTTCAAATTATTGTTAAATTTGCGCCTCGTAAGGCAAGGCCACCGTTGCCAAGCCTAACTATAAAACTCTTACATACTTATGGCTACATTCCGCGAAAGGGCGCTCGCCGTAGCGTCCTCACGTGATGTTAAGAGACATTGCGTGGAAGACGGGCCGATTTCGACGTACTTCGGCCAGAATGTATTTGCCTTGGAGACCATGCGGAGGTATATGTCCGACGCAGCCTTCCAGTCCATCTTGCGGGCCCGTAAAACCGGCAACAAGATAGACCGGAGCATGGCTGAGGAGATTGCTTCCGGCATGAAGTCCTGGGCAAAGGAACTGGGTGCCACCCACTACACCCACCTCTTTCAACCCCTCACCGGTTCAACAGCAGAAAAACACGAAGCCTTCCTCTCCTTCCAGGACGGGAAAGCCATCGAGCACTTTAAGGGCAGCGCCCTGGTGCAGCAGGAACCGGATGCCTCCAGTTTCCCCAACGGAGGACTCCGCAACACCTTCGAGGCCCGCGGCTACACGGCCTGGGACCCTCACTCCCCTGCCTTTATCTTAGACGGTACGCTCTGTATCCCTTCCGTTTTCGTATCCTATACCGGAGAAGCGCTGGACATGAAAGTGCCCAATCTCCGCTCCATCCAGGCACTGGACGCCGCCGCCACCACCGTGGCACGGCTGTTCGAGCCGGAGGTGAAGCACGTGAGCGTAAACGTCGGTCTGGAGCAGGAGTATTTCCTGGTGGACGAGGCCCTGTACAATGCCCGTCCGGACCTCCAGCTTTGCGGCCGCACGGTAATCGGCCATACATCGGCCAAGGACCAGCAGCTGAGTGACCACTATTTTGGCGCCATTCCTTCCCGCGTGGCGGTGTTCATGAAGGACTTTGAGACGGAGGCCTACAAACTGGGCATTCCGCTGCAAACCCGCCACAACGAGGTGGCCCCCAACCAGTTTGAGTGCGCCCCGGTGTTCTCGGACATCACCACCGCCGTGGACCAGAACATGCTGCTCATGATCGTGATGCAGAAGGTGGCCCAGAAACACCACCTCAAGGTGATTTTCCACGAGAAGCCCTTCCAGGGCATCAACGGTAGCGGCAAGCACTGCAACTGGTCCATGCAGACCGATACCGGCATCAACCTGCTTTCCCCCGGGACAACGCCGGAGAAAAACCTCCGCTTCCTGGCTTTCTATACTTCCGTCCTGCATGCGGTGCGCCAGCATGAGTCCCTGCTCATGGCCTCCGTATGCTCCCTGAACAACTCCTACCGACTGGGCGGCCACGAGGCTCCGCCGGCCGTGATGTCGGTGTTCTCCGGCTCTACGCTGGACCGCGTGTTCAAGGGTATCCTCCAGAAAGAGGGTGCCGCGCAGGAAGCAGAACTGCGCCGCAGCATCGACCTGATGAGTTCACTGCCGGAAATCATACCGGACAATACGGACCGCAACCGCACCTCGCCGTTTGCCTTTACCGGCAACCGTTTCGAGTTCCGCGCCCTGGGTTCCTCTGCCAATGCAGCCCAAGCCACCTTTGTGCTCAACAGCGCCGTGGCGGAAAGCCTGCGGGCGTTCTCGTCACAGGTGCAGGCGCTTGTAAAACAAGGTGAAACGCAGGATCAGGCCATCATCGACGTGGTCCGTTCCTTCCTGGAAGAGGCGGCCCCGGTGATGTTCGAAGGCAACGGATACAGCGCCGAGTGGCAGCAGGAAGCCGTCCTTCGCGGCCTCACGCCGGTGACCAACGTGCCCAAAGCCTTCCAGGCCTTCCTGAAACCCTCCTCCATCGCCCTGTTCACGGAAACCAAAGTGCTTTCCGTCCCGGAAATCAAGGCACGCGTGGAGGTCCAGGAGGAAACCTACGTGAAAAAGCTGCAGATCGAAGCCCGCATCCTGGGCGACATCTGCCTCAACCACGTCATTCCGGCCGCCGTCAGTTACCAGAACGTGCTCATCCGCAACATCCAGGGCAGCAAGGACATTTTTGGCGATGAATACGCCACGCTGTGCAAGGCGGACGTGGACACCTGCCGGAAAATCGCCGGCTACATCAACGCCCTTTCGGCCGATGTGCAGGCCCTGGTGGATGTCCGGAAAAAGGCCAACCGGATCACGGACATGTCGGAGCGGGCCTATGCCTACTCCACCGAGGTAATGGACGCCATGTCCCGTGTGCGCGCCAGCGCCGACCAGCTGGAAATGCTGGTGGACGACGCCCTGTGGCCGCTTCCCAAATATCGCGAACTCTTATTTTTCTAATTCTTACCAACCATGTGTGGAATCGTTGGTTACGTCGGGCATCGCCAGGCGTACCCCATCATTATAAAAGGCCTGCATAGACTGGAGTACAGAGGCTATGACAGCGCCGGTGTCGCCCTTATCGGAAAGGACGGCCAGATTGGACTGTACAAATGCAAAGGAAAGGTGGACGATTTGGAGCGCTTCATGGCGGGGAAAGACGCCGAGAGCACCATCGGCATCGGCCATACCCGCTGGGCGACGCATGGCGCCCCCAACGATGCCAATGCGCACCCCCACTTCTCCCAGAGCGGCCGCCTGGCGCTCATCCACAACGGCATCATCGAGAACTTCCGCGTGCTCAAGGACGCCCTGATCAGCCACGGATACACCTTCCGGAGCAGCACCGACTCGGAAGTGCTGGTGAACCTCATCGAATACGTGCAGGACACCAACGAATGCACCCTGGAAGAGGCCGTGCGCATCGCCTTGCGGCAAGTGGTCGGCGCTTACGCCATCGCCGTCATCAAACGGGGCGATCCGGACCGCATCATCGCCGCGCGGCAAAGTTCTCCGATGGCCATCGGCATCGGAGAAGGGGAATATTTCATCAGCTCCGACGCCGCCTCCATCATCGACTACACGCAAAAGTTCGTGTATCTGAAAGACGGCGAAGTGACGACGATTGAAAAAGGCAAGCCCCTCCAGATCAAAAACCTGTACGGAGAGCCCTCCAAGGTCGATATCCAAAAGCTGGAGATGTCCATCTCACAATTGGAAAAAGGCGGCTTCCCGCACTTCATGCTCAAGGAAATCCACGAGCAGCCGGACACGCTGATGGACTGCATCCGGGGACGCGTGAACCCGGATACGCGGGAGATTGTCCTTTCCGGTGTACTGGACAACAAGGAACACTTCCTGCAGGCCGGACGCATCATTTTTGTGGCTTGCGGCACGTCCTGGCACGCCTCGCTCATCGGCGAGCATCTCATCGAAAACCTGTGCCGCATTCCGGTGGAGGTGGAGTACGCGTCCGAGTTCCGCTACCGCAACCCCATTATCCGCAAGGACGATGTGGTCATTGCCGTTTCCCAGTCGGGTGAAACGGCCGATACGCTGGCCGCCATCGACATTGCCAAACGTGCCGGGGCCTTTGTCTATGGCATTTGCAACGTGGTGGGTTCTTCCATCGCCCGCGCCACGGACTCCGGTACATACATCCATGTAGGACCGGAAATTGGTGTGGCATCGACCAAAGCGTTTACCGGACAGGTGACCGTGATGACCATGCTGGCGCTGCTGATTGGAAAACTGCGCGGAACCGTGGATAGCGCCTTTTACCATGAGGTGGCGGGCGCGCTGCTGGACTTGCCGGAGGCCATCCGGAAGGTGCTGAAGAAGGCGCCGGAGGTGGAAAAACTCTCCCGCATCTTCACCTATGCCCACAACTTCATCTACCTGGGCCGCGGCTACAACTATCCCACGGCACTGGAGGGTGCGCTAAAGCTCAAGGAAATATCCTATATCCATGCGGAAGGCCTTCCGGCGGCGGAAATGAAGCACGGCCCCATCGCCTTAATCGACGCCGAGATGCCCACGGTGGTGATTGCCACGCTGGACCATACTTACGAGAAGACTGTTTCCAACATCGAGGAAATCAAGGCGCGCGGCGGCAAGATCATCGCCGTCATTTCCGAGGGCGACACGCAGCTTCGGCACCGGGCCGATTACACCATCGAAGTACCGGGCACGGTCGAGTGTCTCATGCCCATCATCTCCATCATTCCGCTCCAGCTCATGGCCTATTACATTGCCGTGAGCAAAGGACGGAACGTGGACCAGCCGCGTAACCTGGCCAAATCCGTTACCGTGGAGTAGTCTTATAGTCCAGGGCGGCCTTGACAAAGTGCACAAAAATGGGTTGAGGCCGCTCCGGCGTACTTTTGAGTTCCGGATGGAACTGGGTGGCGATAAAGAACGGATGGGCGGGGATTTCCACCATTTCCGCCAGGTGACTTTCGGGATTAATCCCACTCACTTTCAGTCCTGCAGCCTGCAGCTCGGCAACAAAACGGTTGTTGAGTTCATACCGGTGCCGATGGCGTTCGGAAATCAGCGGCTGACCGTAAATCTGCCAGGCAAGCGTTCCCTCCTGCACCTGACAAGGGTACGCGCCCAGACGCATGGTGCCTCCTTTCAAGGTGGTCTTCTTTTGCTCCTCCATTAAGTCGATGACCGGATACGGGGTGTCCGGCGTCTCTTCCGTAGAGGCGGCATCGGTCCAACCCAATACATCTCTGGCAAATTCGACCACCGCCATTTGCATGCCCAGGCAGATGCCGAAGAACGGGATCTTGTTCTCACGGGCATAGCGGACGGCAGCGATTTTCCCTTCCAGGCCGCGGGAACCGAAGCCCGGAGCAACCAGGATGCCTTCTACTCCCGCCAACATCTGGGGGATATTCTCCGGCGTAAGATGATCGGCCTGAATGGTAAGGACATTGACTTTGCATTGATTGGCGGCGCCGGCGTGGACGAAGCTTTCCTGGATGCTCTTGTACGCATCCTGCAATTCCACGTATTTGCCTACCAGGGCGATGTTTACTTCCGTCTTGGGGTTCTTCAGCTTGTCCAGGAATCTGCTCAGGGCGCTTAAATCCGGCTTGGGCAGGTTCGGGATTTCCAACTTGTTCACCACCATCTCGTCCAGGTGCTCCGCTTCCATGTTGAAGGGCACCTGATAAATGCTCCACGCATCCATGGATTGGATGACGTGACCGGGTTTCACATTGCAGAACAGGGCGATTTTCCGGCGGATTTCCGGGGTAAGTTCCTTTTCCGTGCGGCAAACGATGATGTCCGGATGCACACCCTGGGACTGCAATTCCTGAACGGAGTGCTGCGTGGGTTTGGTCTTGAGTTCCTTGGCCGCTTTCAGATAGGGAATGAGGGTAAGGTGGATGCTCAGGAAGTCTTCTTCCGGCATTTCCCACTGCAGCTGTCGCATGGCTTCTACGAAGGGCTGGCTTTCCATGTCGCCCACCGTACCGCCCACCTCGGTGATAATCACGTCATAGTCCCCCGTCTGTCCCAGCAGGAGCATCCGGCGCTTGATTTCGTCCGTAATATGCGGGACGATTTGGACGGTCTTGCCCAGATAGGCGCCTTCCCGTTCTTTGGTAATGACCGTATTGTAGATTCTGCCGGTGGTGACGTTATTGGCCTGGGAGGTGTAAATGCCCAGGAAACGCTCGTAATGGCCCAGGTCCAGGTCGGTCTCTGCGCCATCCTCCGTCACGTAACATTCCCCGTGCTCGTAGGGATTCAACGTGCCCGGGTCGATGTTCAGATAAGGGTCGAATTTTTGGATGGTGACGCGCAGGCCCCTTGCCTGCAGCAGCTTGGCCAGAGAGGCCGCGATGATTCCTTTACCTAAAGAGGAGGCCACGCCTCCCGTAACGAAAACATATTTAGTGTTCATAGCCCGATATAAATATACCGGGACTCAAAGATACGAATTTTTTGGACAAACGCCTAATAATTAGGCGCTTTTTTGGCGATGGTCACGTCGTGCGGATGGTTCTCCTGCACGGTGGCCGGACTGATTTTTACGAAGCATGCCTTGTGGAGGGCCTCCAGATTGGCTGCGCCGCAGTACCCCATGCCGCTGCGGAGGCCGCCCGTGAGCTGATACAGGACATCGGCCACGGGACCTTTGTAAGCCACGCGGGCCACAACGCCTTCCGGAACCAGCTTTTTGGCGCCTTTCTGGAAGTAACGGTCGGCGCTGCCGGCCTGCATGGCGTCGATGCTGCCCATGCCGCGGTAACCTTTCATCTTGACGCCGTCCACCTCCACCACCTCACCGGGGGCTTCGTCGGTACCGGCGAACATGCTGCCGCACATGACGCAGTGCGCGCCGGCGGCGAGGGCCTTCACCACGTCTCCGGAGTAGCGCAGGCCGCCATCGGCAATGACGGGGACGTCACCGGCTACCTCGGCCACATCGGCAATGGCTGTGAGCTGCGGAACGCCTACGCCCGCAACGATGCGCGTGGTGCAGATGGAACCGGGGCCGATGCCCACCTTGAGACCGTCCGCACCGGCGGCAATCAGGTCTTTCGCGGCGGCAGCCGTGGCGATGTTACCCACCACCACGTCCAGGCCCGGGAAGGCCGATTTAATGGCCTTTAACGCGTCGATGACGCCCTTGGAGTGCCCATGGGCGCTGTCCAGCACAACGGCGTCCACACCGGCATCGACCAGTAATTTTACGCGGTCCAGGACGTCGGGGGTGATGCCCACGCCGGCGGCCACTTTTAGCCCTTTGGCCTTTACCTTGGCCACCTCCGCCGCCTGCTGCTCCACTGCCATATTCTTGTGGATGACGCCGATACCACCTTCGCGGGCCATCGCCGCGGCCATCGAGGCCTCGGTTACGGTATCCATCGCCGCAGAAGCGAAGGGAATGTCCAGCGCAATGTGCCTGGAGAATCGGCCCTGAAGGGAGACCTCACGCGGGAGGACCTCGGAATAGGCCGGCATCAGAAGGACGTCGTCGAAGGTAATGCCTTCCTGGAAAATACGGTCGTGTAGCGCCATAAGTTCTTTATCTAAAAATTTCCTTATCTTTGTAGCCGATGAAACGCTTCACCTGCATACTTTTACTCTTTGTGGCCGTCCTGGCGCAAGCCCAGGTACGTACCTATTCGGAAAATGCCTCCAAAACCTTTGTGGTGGGCCTGGACAGCTATTTTTACGGCGAGGCCGGGTCGCTCAGCTTCGATGCGGCGGGCCAGTCTTTTCAGGCTTCCGTGGGTGCGGACGGCGTCTTTATCGGCGACCATCGGCTGGGGGCGGGCGGCGACGTTGTCATCGGCATCCACGACTTCACCGGCAACCGGGTTCCGGAACTGGTGATGGCCACTCGCAAGGAGGATGCCATCGGCCTGTGGATTTACACCCTTAAGGGAAGCTCCTGGAGCCTCCTTAAAATGATGGCCTTGCACGGCGCAAAGGAAGTCCGCATCTTCCGTCAGGTGGTCTCCGCACGCCGGGGAGAAGCGTTGTGCTCCTGGACCTGGCACGGAGACAAGTTCGACTACAAAGCCTCCGACGGAAGCGCCGAACCTACTTCTCTCTGACGTGAATGACGGACTTCACCGGAGCGATGTCTTCCAGACGGCTGCGGCCCGGTAAATCGTCAATCTCCACCAGGAACACAAAGTCTTTCACCTTCACCTGATATTCTTTCCCGTCAATAACCACCTTCTGGGCGTTCAGGCCCAGGGCCAGGCCGCGTGCGGTGCCGCCGGTGGCCAGGATATCGTCAAAGAAAGTAATCTCGATGGTGTCGCCGTCAGGCTTGCTGGCGGCAAGGTCCGAGCGGCGGAAGTACACGTGGTCCGGACCGTACTCCTTCATGATTTCCACCTGCACCAGGTCTCCTTCCGCGAAGGGCAGTTTGCCTTTTTTGCGCAGCGGAATCAGGTTCTGGATGGGGTTGGGGCCATAGAGCATGCCGGCGCCGAACAGGAAACCACGCGCCTCGGGGGCGGCGATGTTGGGGGCCAGGCACATGGCGGTGAGGTCATCGCAGAGACTGCGGAACAGTTCCTTGTCCTGGATGAAAGGGATGATGTCCACAAAGTTGACTCCCTTGATGGGGAAGTCCGGATAGAATTTGATGTACTTGCTGTAATCCATATTATTCTACTGAATTCATGTCTATCAGGTTGTTCAGGAGGGCATATACCGTGAGACCCGCCACCGTTTTGATGCCGGTTTTGCGCGTGATGTTCTTGCGGTGGGTGATGACGGTGTAAATGGAGATGTTGTACAGGTCCGCAATCTCCTTGTTGAGCATGCCCTTGGCCACGCAGATGAGGATTTCCTTTTCCCGCTGGGACAACTCCTCCCCTTCTGCCCGGGGCGCTTCCGTACGGTCTTCCAGGGCGGCCCGCACCTTCTTGATAATAGCCGGCGGGGTGTCCATCAGGCCGATTACGGCGTCGTACTGGCGCTGCTGTTCTTCATCCAGGGGGCTGATGGTGAAGGCGATGACGGCGGCGTCGGAATATTCCGCTACGCGGGCTTTGACGCTGCTGCGGGAGGCGTAATCGAAGATATTGGGGTCCAGGATGACCACATCCGGGGCCATGCTCCGCAGCTCTTGTCCGCTGAGGTCCCTGAGGATGGCGCAGACTTCAAATTCCCCCAAGTCGTTGAACACTTGTTCCAGGCCTTTTGCCGCAATGGCGGAAGGGACGACTATGAGGATGCGTTTACTCATGGTTTTCCATCCTCCCTACCATGGGGACCAGGATATCGTCCTCTATAAAGGTGTGCTTGCCAAGGTCGTATTCCAGGGTGTAGATGTAGAAGAGCACCTTGTAGGCATCCTGCTGGTTGCACGGGGCCGGTATGTATTTCATGACCAGGTTCTTCAGGTCCTCCAGCTTTTCTTCCACGTTGGAATGGTTTTCCTCGTACTCGCCAATGGTGAACGGGGCGCTGTTTTGCTTGTTCAAGACGGCCTCCACGTAGGGGAACACCTGGCCTTCTTCATAGGCAAAATGCTTGGAGAGTTCCTCTTTGTAGTCTGCAAAGAACTTCCGGATAATGCGCTGCTGCTTTTCCTCGCAGGGGCCGATCAGGCACTCCAGGGCGGCGGCCATTTCCGGGACCACCACCTCCGTATAGTATGCGTGGGACTGGTGCAGGTACTGGAGGATGTCTTTCAGGTTGGCGGCCGAAAGGGCCTCCTGCGTGGGCCGGTAGCCGTCGAAGGCGTATACGCGGCAAATGAGCAGGAAGGTTTCAGGGTCTATGCCGGCCTTTTGGCAGACCTCTGCCACGGTGGCCTCGCCGAAGCCGAAATGCAGCCCCAGACGGGTTGCGACACCTAAAAGGGAGAAGTCCGTATCCAGCAGTTCCGCCATTTTCATGGCAGGACTCATGGGGCGACGGGTAGAACTGGTATTCATACGGGACACAAAGTTAACAAAATTCGGAGAATAAAAAAACTTCCAGACTTCGCAGCCGGGAAGTTTTATAACAACAATAAAAGGATTAAAACTATCTAACTATATGGCTTGTTTAGTTTTCTGTTGCAAAGGTACGCGCTTTGGCAAGACCCCGCAATCACAATTAGTTGGTAGTGAGCGTCCTTTTCCTCAAAAGTTGTGATGATTTTGGGGCCCTCGTCCTTGTTTTCGGCCCAATTTGAGGACGAGGAGGCAATCCGGGGAAAATTCGTATCTTTGCACTCTTCAACGAGCAAGGAACAATGGCAATTCATACTGAAAAGACGGAGCACAGGGCGGAATCGACCCGGAAAATGAACGGCTGGCTGGCGCTGAGCCCGCTATTTGTGTTTTTGGCCGTGTACCTGCTGGGGTCCATTATCGCCCATGACTTTTACAAGGTGCCCGTTGCGGCGGCGTTCATCGTGGCCAGCGCGTATGCCCTGGTCATTACGCGGGGCGTGGAGAAGACGGACGACAAGATTGCCATTTTCTCGGAGGGGGCCGGCAACAAGAACGTCCTCCTGATGATCTGGATTTTTGTGCTGGCGGGGGCGTTTGCGGCTACGGCCAAGGACATCGGAGCCATTGACGCAACGGTGAATGCGACGCTGCGCGTCCTGCCGGGGAACCTCATCTACGCGGGGTTGTTCCTGGCGGCTTGCTTCATTTCCATGGCCATCGGCACGTCTGTAGGGACGATTGTGGCGCTGGTGCCCATTGCTTCCGGCATTGCGGCGGAGGCGGGTATCGGCATTCCTTTCATGACGGCCATCATCGTGGGCGGCGCTTTCTTTGGCGATAACCTTTCGTTCATTTCCGATACCACCGTGGCGGCTACCAAGATGTTGGGCTGCTCCATGCGGGACAAGTTCCGCGTGAACCTGTGGATTGCGGCACCGGCGGCCATCCTGGTGACGGCGCTGTATGTATTCCTGGGGCTGTCCGTGGACGCGGCTCCTTCCGCCGCACCGGTGCAATGGCTGGGCCTGGTGCCTTATTTGCTGGTGATCCTGCTGGCGCTGGTGGGCGTGAATGTGGTGACGGTGCTGGTAATCGGCACCATCGTCAACGGCGTTATCGGCTGGTGTACCGGGGCCTTCGATTTTGTGGGCTGGATGGCGTCTATCGGGGGCGGTATCGGGTCCATGGGCGAACTCATTATTGTGTCGCTCCTGGCGGGCGGCATGCTGGAGATTATCCGGTATAACGGTGGATTACAGTTCATTATCGACGGGCTTACCCGCCGCATTTCCGGCCGACGGGTGGCAGCCTTTTCCATTGCCGGCCTGGTGTCGCTGGTGAACCTGTGCACGGCCAACAATACCATCGCCATCATCACCGTGGGACCCCTGGCACGCGACATCACCGAGCGTTTTGGCCTGGATCCGCGCAAGACGGCCTCCATCCTGGATACCTTCTCCTGCCTGGTGCAGGGCATCATCCCCTACGGCGCGCAAATGCTCATGGCCAGCGGCCTGGCGGGCGTGTCGGCGGTGGCCATTATCGGCCATCTGTACTATCCCCTCGCCCTGGGCCTGATGGCCTTCCTCTCCATCCTCCTCCGCTTCCCGAGACGCTATTCCTAGCCTTCAGCGCTCTCATCCTCGTTTTGGGTCGATTTTGAGGACGAGAGCCTGGTTTTGGGCGCCTCATCCTTGTTTTGGGCCGATTTTAAGGATGACACGCTGATTTCGGTCTCCTCGTCCTTAAATAATGCTGAATTTAAGGATGACATGCCGGTTTCAGCCCTTCTCATCCTCGTTTTGGGTCGATTTTGAGGACGAGGGGAAAAAGCGTATCTTTGCGGTTGAGATGAAGACACAGGTGCAAATAGAGGTGCCGGGAGGGGCGCAGAAGGTGCTGCTGCATGCGTGCTGCGCGCCGTGCTCCAGCGCCATTGTGGAATGCCTCATGGAACGGGGCATCACGCCGGTGATCTTCTACTCCAATTCCAACATTTTCCCCCGCGAGGAATACGACCACCGGCTCAACGAGTGCATCCGTTATGCCCAAAAATGGGGCATAGAGATTGTGGACGATGCGTACGACCACACCGCCTGGCGCCAGTGCGCCCAGGGCCTGGAGGCGGAGCCGGAACGCGGAAAACGCTGCCTGGA
>CAMKSQ010000031.1 GCA_946415475.1 uncultured Bacteroidales bacterium | reverse complement strand
TACCGCACCAAGTTTTCAGTGAACTTCCCTTTCGGGATTGCAAAGGTACAAACAATTTTTGGATTTGCAAGGGGTTTACCTAAATTTTTAGAATAATTTTATTCAGCAACTTGCCAACTGAAAAAAAGTGGTATCTTTGCATTCCCTAAGACCCAACCACATGGAAGATGTTCCCCAGATGAAATGGTACGCGTTGAAGATTTTCTTCAACAAGCTCTTCGACGTAGAGGAATATCTGGCTGAGCGGGGCATCGACACGTATATTCCCATTCAAAAGGTTCTACTTAAAGGCGTGGCTCATTTGCTGGCGCGGAAAAGGCTGGCAAAGGCTCCCGACCAGCAGGATCACCGTTATATTGTGGTAGGGCCGCAGATTTTCCTGCGTAAGCCGCTTGTCAACTCGCTCCTGTTTGCCCATTGCACGGATGAGCAGTTGCAAGAGGTGGAAGCATACCTGAAGGAACGCGATGCCAACAACAACGTGCGCGGGTACATCTACAAGAATTCGGATAAAGGGTACGCCGTGGTCAAGGACAAGGAAATGGCCGCCTTCCAGCTGGTGGTGGACGAGGGCTCCAAGGGCTTGGAATTCTTTGCCGATGATGACATCTCCCGCTATGCCACCGGCGACCGCGTCCGGGTGAAAGAAGGCCCGCTTAGGGGCACTGAGGGCTACGTCAAGCGCATCCGCAGGGACCGCCGTCTGCTGGTTGTGATAGAGGGCATTATCGCCGTCGCCACTATCTATATCCCTCCTCAGAATCTGGAGAAAATTTAGTACCTTTGTACCGATATGCCGGTAGAAGGAAACATCATCATTAAAAACGCCCGGGTCAACAACCTGAAAAATATTACGGTGGAGATTCCCCGTAACCGGCTGGTTGTGATTACCGGCGTGAGCGGCAGCGGAAAAAGTTCCCTGGCCTTCGACACTCTCTTCGCGGAGGGCCAGCGCCGCTTCGCAGAGAGCCTTTCCTCCTACGCCCGGCAGTTTCTGGGTCGAATGGTCAAGCCTGATGTCGATGCCATCGAAGGCATCCCGCCGGCCATCGCCATCGAACAAAAAGTGAATATCCGCAACCCGCGCTCCACGGTTGCCACAACGACGGAAATCTACGACTACCTGCGCATCCTGTTCGCGCGCATCGGCAGAACTTACTCGCCCGTAAGCGGGGAAGAGGTCAAGGCGCATGGCGTAAAAGACGTGCTGGAGGCCCTCACGGAGGGCGCCTGGTATATTCTTGCCGATATCCATTGGGACAGCCGCCCGGATAAGGTGGAGCTCATGCTCGCGCTCAAGGAAGAGGGTTTTGGCCGCCTGTTTTCTCCGGCCGATGGTACCCTCTACGCCATTGAGGACGTCATGCAAATGGACGGGAAGTACCCGGAAGGCCTTTGGCTCCTGGTGGACCGTGTCAAGGTTAGGGGCGAACTGGACGATGACCTCCGCACGCGCCTGCATGCCTCCATTCAAACCGCCTTCGATAAGGGGAATGGGGATATGGCGCTGTTTAATGTCGATAGGAAGGAGATAAATCGATTCTGCTCCAGGTTCGAGCGGGACGGGATTACGTTCCGGAGGCCGGATGAGTACTTGTTCAGCTTTAACTCGCCGCTGGGAGCGTGTCCCGTGTGCGGCGGTCTGGGCAAGATTGTGGGCGTGAGCGAGGACTTGGTGGTCCCGGACAAGACCAAAAGCATCTACGACGGCGCCATCGCCTGCTGGCGGGGAGAAAAAATGGGCTGGTTCAAGGACCAGGTGGTCAAAAACGCAGATAAATACGATATCCCCATTTTTGAGCCTTATTGCAAGCTCACGGATGCGCAAAAGCGCACGCTGTGGGATGCGCGCTCCACGATGGGCGACGAAAGTACCATCGTGGGTATCAATGAGTTCTTCGAGTGGGTGGAATCCAACCGCTATAAGATTCAATACAAGTACATGCTCAGCCGCTATTCCGGCCGCACGACCTGCCATGCCTGTGGCGGCAGCCGGTTGCGGAAGGAGGCCCTGTATGTAAAGGTGGCCGGGAAGACGATTCATGAGCTGCTGAGTATGACCGTGGAGGACCTGTTGAAGTGGTTCAAGGAGATTCCGGGTCAAGCCCGGAATGAGGGAAATCAAGCCCGGGATGAGGGGATGCCATCTCTTACGGAGACGGAACGGGCGATTGCGGGGAAGACTATTGAGGAGATTCAGTATCGGCTGCAGTGTATACAGGATGTGGGGTTGGGGTATCTGACGCTTAGCCGTACCATGAATACGCTTTCTGGCGGTGAAAGTCAGCGCGTGAACCTGGTAACTGCGCTGGGGAGCTCCCTGGTGGGCTCCATGTATATTCTTGACGAGCCTTCCATCGGCCTGCATCCGCGGGATACGGACCGGCTGATCGCCGTTCTCAAGCGCCTGCGGGACATTGGGAACACGGTGGTGGTAGTGGAGCATGATCCGGAGATTATCCGGGCGGCGGACTGCCTCATCGACCTGGGCCCCAAGGCCGGCGTGAATGGCGGGGAAGTGGTGTTCCAGGGGACGCTAGGGAAGGAGATTCCGGATCAAGTCCGGAATGAGGAGTCATTGACCTTGCAGTACCTGGCGGGCATCCGCAAGCCGTACGTGCGGGAGAAGAACCCCTGGCACTATTCCATTACGGTGCAAGGGGCCATGCAGAACAACCTCAAGGACATCGACGTGCAGTTCCCGCTGAACGCTTTCACGGTGGTGACGGGCGTCTCCGGCAGCGGCAAGAGCTCGCTGGTGGGCGACATCCTGTACCCGGCCATGCACCGGCGCATCAACGAGACCGGCGACCTTCCCGGCACCTTCAAAGGCCTGGCGGGAGACCTCAGCCGCATCACGCGCGTGGAATACGTGGACCAGAACCCCATCGGCAAAAGCAGCCGTTCCAATGCCGTCACCTACCTGAAAATCTATGACGATATCCGCAAGCTCCTGAGCGAGCAGCAATACGCCAAAATCAACGGCTTCACGCCGTCGTACTTCTCCTTCAACCAGGACGGCGGCCGCTGCCCGGAGTGCCAGGGAGACGGTTTCGTCAGGATCGGCATGCAGTTTATGGCCGATGTCACCATGGTGTGCGAAAGCTGCGGCGGCAAGCGCTTCAAGCCGGAAATCCTGGAAGTGAAATACCAGGGCAAGAACGTGGACGACATCCTGAACATGAGCGTGGAGGAAGCCATCGCCTTCTTTGGCGCCCAAAAGGAAGCCGCCGCCCAGAGCATCGTAGCCAAATTGCAGACCCTGGTCGATGTCGGCCTGGGATATATCAAACTGGGACAGCCCTCCAGTACGCTTTCCGGCGGAGAGAGCCAGCGTATCAAACTGGCTTATTTCCTCTCGTTGGCGGAAGGCGGCCGGGAGCGCATCCTCTTTATCTTCGACGAACCCACCACCGGCCTGCATTTCTACGACGTAGAGAAGCTCTTGAAGGCATTCGACGTGCTCATCGGCAAGGGCCATACCGTCATTGTGGTGGAGCACAACCTGGATGTGATCCGCAGCGCGGACTGGGTGATCGACCTGGGACCGGATGCCGGTGACCGAGGCGGGGAAGTGGTGTTCGCCGGTACGCCGGAGAACCTTGCCGCCAACTGCAAAACATTTACAGCCAAATACTTACGCGCATGAAAAAGATAGCCGCCATCACCATGGTCCGTAACGACGATTTCTACCTGCGCAAGTGGGTGGAGTATTATTCCCGCGAACTGGGCGGTAAGGAGCATCTGTATATCTTTTACGATGGTCTGGACCAGCAGGTGGCGTCTTTCTGCGAAGGCACGCACGCCTGTGCCGTGGAAAAGATTGGGACGCAGGTGGTATCGGCCGAGAAAGGCCGGCTCAAATTCCTGTCCGGGAAGGCGGCGGAGTTGCTGGCGGGGGGCTATGACCTGGTCATCGGCGTGGATGCGGATGAGTTCGTGGTGGTGGATCCTAAGCTGGGGAAAACGCTGCGGGAGTACCTGAGCGGCATTAAGGTGAACGGCTCGCTATCGGCCCTGGGATTGGACTTCGGCCAAAAGATGGGCGAGGAACCGGACATTACCGAAGACAAGCCGTTCCTGAATCAGCGGCATTATGCGCAAATCGGCACGCGTTATACCAAGCCTTCCATCCTGGCGGCGCCCCTTATCTGGGGAAGTGGCTTCCATCGGATCAAAGGACATAACTTCCATATAGCCAAGGACTTGTACCTATTCCACTTTGGCTATTTCGACATGAAACGCCTGGAAGACCGCTTCCAGGACAAGGACCGCCTGGCCCAAGGCTGGGGCAAGCACATGAAAAAGCGTTCCCGCGCCATCCGTCTGGTCACGGAACTCAAGGCCCGCAACTTTGACCGCTGGACCCGTTGGGCCCGCGTGGCACAAGCCATTTTCCGTCCGCCCTATGCCTTGAATAAGCCCGGCATGCTGGGCCTTAAAATCGTAGTCCGTATTCCCGACCGTTTCCAAAACATCGTATGAGCGAAAAAATTTATATGGTTTCCGTGGTCAGGGATTTGTCGATGTACAACAAGTGCATCGGCGAGAATCCTTGCTGCGCGGGCGTAGAAAAAGTGATGCTGGACAATCGGACCGAAAACCTCGGAATCTCGGAGCGCTACAACCGGTTTATCGACACTTTTACTGACGATGGGTGGGTGGTGTTCTGCCACGAGGATTGGATGCCGCTGGAACCGCTGAACCTGGATCGCCTGGACAAAAGTTGCCTTTGGGGGCCGATCGGCGCCAAGATGGAGGTGTGCGAGCATACGGATTTCATCCATATCTCCGGCAGCATCCAGCAGCGGAAAAAGGACGGCTCCTGGCACAAAGACAACCGCGGAACCTGGAAAGGCGGCGATACGGATACGTTTGACTGTCAGTGCGTTATCGTCCATTCATCGCTGCTGCGGGAAAAGGGACTGCGTTTTGACACGCAGCTTACCTTCGACCTTTATGTAGAGGATTTCTGTGCGGCGGCCTGGCAAAAGGGCATTCCTTCGCTCATTGCGCCCATTCGCTGCCGGCATTATTCTGGCGGAACCATCGGCGAGCGTTTCTGGAAGAGCCTGGAGTATCTGCGTGAAAAATACAGCGACTGCCCCAAACGTTTTCCTACGCCCGTCGGACGCCGGAATTCCTTTGGCGGAGACCAGTCCAAGCCCATCTTAAACTACAGACGCACCCCCTGGGCCCGCCTGCGTTACCTCAGAAAGAAATGAATTCCCGTATCCTCTGCTGTGTTTTTGACTATAACGACCATGCAAATGCATCGGTCTGGGCGGACCGTCTGTCCGGGCGCTTCGATACCGTGATTCTGGACAGCGGCAGCAATCCCCGTTGCCAGCATCCCTGTGCTGTCCCGCTGGAGAATGTGTATTACAGCGGACTCATGAACGAGGCTTACCGGAGGGCTACGGAAGGAGAGTACGGCTGGGTGATGATCGTCACGAGCGACCTGCAACTGAAGGAGCGGGATGTGCCAAAGCTTCTGGATGCCATGGAGCAGATTGCCCATAGCAAGAATGTGGGGCTGTATCAGCCTTCTACCGCCTGGAAAGGGCGTTCGCTGCCGCAGAGCCGCTGCCATTTTACCGGGAAAATGCGCTGCACCAATTTCCAGGAAGGCTGGTTCCACCTGGTGCGAACGGATCTATTACAGGAAGTGTGTCCCATCGACTGCAGCCTGAACCGGCTGGGATGGGGCGTGGACCTGGCGCTCAGCCATTTTGCCCGTGTACGCAAACTGCTGGTGCTGGTGGATGACCGCATCCGCGTGGTGCATCCCGCGGGTACGGGGTACAACAAAGAAGAAGCGCTGCGGCAGATGCGTGCCTGGCATGCTACACTGCCCGGCTACACTTCTCCCAGGCATTTCAGGCCCCTGAAGGAGCCCATTCTATTCTTTACCGATTAATTGCTTGATCTTCTTCAGAAGAGGCGCCCCCACGAAATAAGGCGGACATTGCCTCCATTCGTGGTACATCAGGGGGCGGGTGTCCACCGTCTCCGTTCTGCTGACGTTATCCAGCCGGTTGCAGTAAAAGCGGAGGTCTGAGCCTCTGAACAGTTCCTCGTATACATAGCGATCCTGGGAAAGGACGATGGGCGGGATGGCCGCATAAGCCTTTGGTGTGGCGATAAACCCGTTCAGCCACGTGAATTGCTCCGGACCGGAGAAGGGGAGCAGCACATCGGCTTCCGCCAGGTGCTTTTCATAGGCCGGCTTGCTGTCGATGAACTCGTTTTTCCACAGGTTCAGGATCCGGCGCTGCGTCCTGCACGGGTTGGCGGCTCCCTTGGTATGAAGATAGAGCACCGGCTCGTTGTTCTGGATCGCATACAGCTGGGCATAACGGAGCGCAGGATACTCGAACATGGTTCCCGGCGCGGGCTGCCGGACGGCAATGACGTTGTACGCCCGGGTGAGCCAGGACAGCATGTACTGCTCTATCTCCAGGCCAGCCGGGGTGAGCAATACGCCCAGGATACAGGTTTTGCAGCCGTGTTCCCGGATGTCCCTGCGGCATGCGTGGTGCACGATTTCTACTGCCTTTCTTTGCAGTTCCTGCTCAAAGGATGCTAGGTTTTCTGCCATGTTTTACGAGATTTCTGCAAAGATACGCAAAATCCCGCAATTACGGGTCCACAACCACCATTGCCAGCGTGTCCCGGTTCACGGGAGGGCCGGCTTTGAAATACACCACGGCCGAGCCGCCCTTCTTGGTGTGCAAGGTGAGCCCGTAACCATCTGCGTCGAGGGTATAATCAAAGATTTCCCGCACCCGCGGATCCGTATCATAGGCCAGCGGGTCGATGGTCATGGGCGTTCCGGCGGGCCGCACTTCGCACCAGAGATGGAAATCCTCGCCGCTGGCGCATTCGTTGTAGGCTGCCGGATGCAGGATAAAGGCCTTCCCAGCGGGCTCCAGGCCACTTTTATCGACCCGCCAGCTGTCTTCCCTGAGGCCGTCTCCCTCCGGCCGAACGGTTACCTGGTAGCACGCGTTCCGGTGCACGTCAAAGTTGTTCAGGTTCTCGCCCAGGTAGAAGCGGTAGATGAGGAAACTGTCGCTCCGGCTGTTCCAGAGGGGGGAACGGTAATCGGCCTTGATCTCTATGTAGGAGCACACCTCCTGGTAAAGACTGTTGTCGAATACCTTTCCCCGGTCGGTGGTGACATTCTCCAAAAGGTCCCCCTGACAGTTTTCCAGAAGATAGAAGCGGCAGATCCCGCTGATGCCCACGCTGGTGTCCTTGTTCAGGGCATCTACTTCTCGCCAGCTCTTTACATAACCCTCCCGGAAGATGTGTTCCCGGGACTCTGCTTTACTTGTTGCTTTGAACAGTTGGACAGAAGAGGGGCAGCCGCCGATCTGCACGCTTCGTATGGTAAAATGGACGTCCGGGTCCAGGGCCGTCCGGTCTATCTGCAGGTCCACGCGGGCCATCAGCCGTTTCAGGGGAAGGGGAAACTGCCCGTCCGCGCCCACCTGGACGCCGTCCAGCACGGTGGCCATGGGAACGCCTGGCGTGAACTCGTCCGGATAGGCCATGAAGTAGCGGTAGGCCTTGGCTTCCGCCAGGGTGCGGCAGGGGAGTTCGTACCCCAGGTTCGCCGCCGCCAGAATGGTATAGGGCACGTTCTGCATGAGCCGCGTATGATGAGTGACCACGCCGTCCTCCATTACCAGTTGCCGGGACGACACATACACCTTCTCCTCCAGCAGCCCATAGGCGTTGAAAATGAACAGATTGTAGTCCGCAATCCGGTCTTCGTCCGGGTCGTTTGCACGCGTGAGGGGACCTCCCGGGGGTAACAAGGAAAAGCAGACAGAGATAGTGGGCGTCTCCGTTCGCGTGCATCCGACCGGAACTGACAATACTGAGAGTAGGTATAAAAGGTATTTTTTCATGGCTCAATAAGTGACGATGGAAGGGTCCCGCATCTCCCAGGGAATCTGTTGGGTGTGAAGGGAAACGGCCCCGCTGACCGTAGGGAAATCCGGGTCCGACGCCCCCAGCCGCGTGAGGGTGACATCCATCTCCAGGCAGGTGTTGGCCACCAGCTGGGGCAGGGGAATGGGGTAGTAGCAGGTGAGGGTGTCGTACTGGGCTTCCAGCACCAGGCGCGTCCGGCTGCCGGGATAGCAGTAAAAGGTCTGCCGGGTGTACACCGGGCTCCAGCTCACCTCTCCGGGACCCTTCTGCCACAGCATGGAGGGCTCTTTGAACGCCCGCAGGGCCACCGTATCCAGGTAGCCCGGATTTACCCACGACACCGGCTCTCCGTCTCCTCCTTCCAGCGGCCGGTATTCCGAACCGGCGTATGTAAGAAAGATATCAGTAAGATAGAAGGTTTTGCCAAAATACGGCCGTCCCAGGAAGTCGCAGGAGACGGAGCGTAGCCGGATGGCGGTAAGCAGCGGGTTCATGTCCAGGACGCATCGCCGTGAGGCGCCTGCATCCAGTTCCGCCTGTCCAAAGAGAAGGGGAGTCCGGGCCGATTCCTCCGCCAGCGAGAAAACGTGCTTCTGCAGGTTCCCAAGCGTGCGGATATCGGCCCAGCGGGCGGTCTCCCCGGCCGTTCCCGAGAGCGCTACCAGGTGTTTGCTCCCCAGGGCGCTCATCCCGTACACGGGTGTCTCCTCGTCCAACTGCACAACCTGCTGATACGCATCCAGGAGTTGGCTGCCCTGGGTTTCAAAGAAGAAAAGGTCCACGGCCTCGGGAGCCGGCGTTTTGGTCCATTGTATAGTGGTATATACGGGCGCCTTGTCAGGCGTATAGGCTTGCCGGGTACACGAAGCAAAAAAGGCCGGGAGCTGCAGGAAGGCAGCCAGCATTGCCGCAGAGGCGCAGCACGCGGAAGGGCGCAGGAAAGAAGAAAAGTAGTGTCGTCGAAGAATCCGGCCTGTTTTTTCGCTTCGTGTCATGGTGACGTGTCATTTTATGTCACCGGCAAAGCTACAGCAGGCCGGACCATACTTCCAAGCATCGGTAAAAAGAAAGTGTTGTTTCACATGTTTTTTCGTGAAACAACACTTTTTCTGTATGCGAATCGGTTGAAAAAAAACTTTTTCTACCGATTTTTCAGGGCCTGTTAACCGCCGAAGTTATCGAAGAGGATGCTCTCAGGGGCAACGCCAAGGCTGTCCAGGAGGTCGCATACGCACTTGGTCATCATGGGCGGGCCGCACATGAAGTACTTGATATCCTCGGGGGCTTCGTGGTCCTTCAGGTAGGTCTCGTTCATCACGTTGTGCACGAAACCGGCGGTGTACTTCACGCCTGCTGCATCTGCTGCCGGGTCCGGACGGTCCAGGGCCAGGTGGAAGTGGAAGTTCGGGAAATCTTTCTCGATTTCCGCGAAGTCCTCCAGGTAGAAGGCTTCCACCAGGGCGCGGGCGCCATAGAAGAAGTGCACTTCCTTCTTGGTCTTGAGGGTCTTGAACAGGTGCATGATGTGGCTGCGGAGAGGTGCCATACCGGCGCCACCGCCTACGAATACGTATTCCTGGCTGTCCGGGTCATCCTTCGGGAGCAGGAACTCACCGTAAGGACCGGAAATCATCACCTTGTCGCCCGGCTTGCGGGAGAAAACGTAGGTGGAGGCGATTCCCGGAGGAACACCGGGCACGAACTTGAATACGCCCTTGGGCTGGGTGCGGTCGAACGGAGGGGTTGCGATACGCACGTTCAGCTTGATGAGGTCTTTCTCGGCAGGATACGAGGCCATGGAGTAAGCGCGGATGGTGGGCACGGTATTCTTGAACTTCAGGGAAGTGATGCCGTACTTTTCCCAGTCGCCCTTGTAGATATCGGCCACGCCCATATCGGCAAAGTCGGCCTCATATTCGGGAATGTCGATCTGGATGTATTCACCGGACTTGAAGTCAATATGCTCGCCTTCCGGGAGCTTGACGGTGAATTCCTTGATGAAGGTAGCGACGTTCTCGTTGGAGATAACTTCGCATTCCAGCTTTTTCACGCTCAGGGCGCTTTCCGGAACGGCGATCTGGATGTTGTCCTTTACCTTCACCTGGCAGCCCAGACGCCAGCCTTCCTTGATCTGTTTGCGGGAGAAGAAGCCCGTTTCCGTAGGAAGGATGGTGCCGCCGCCTTCCAGCACCTGCAGTTTGCACTGACCGCAGTTGGCCTTACCGCCGCAGGCGGAGGGGAGGAAGATACCGTGGTCCGCCAGGGTGTGCATCACGTCGCCGCCGGGGGTCACGTCCAACTCCTTGGTGCCGTTGTTGATGTTGATCTTAACGGTACCGGAGGGGGTGAGGGCGGTCTTGATCCACAGGAGGAGGGCCACCAGAATCAGGGTCACTACTGTAATGACGATGATGGAGTAGATAATTGTATTACCCATAATGCTTTCCTCCTACAGTGCAATGCCCATGAAGGTCATGAAGGCGATACCCATCAGACCCACGGTGATAAAGGTGATACCCAGGCCCTTGAGGGCGGCCGGAACGTTGGAGTAGGTCATCTTCTCGCGGATGGCGGCCAGGGATACGATGGCCAGGAACCAGCCAAGGCCGGAACCCAGGGAGTAAACCACAGCCTCGCCAATGTTCAGGAAGTCTTTCTGCTGCATGAACAGGGAACCGCCCAGGATGGCGCAGTTCACGGCAATCAGCGGCAGGAAGATACCCAGCGCGGAGTAGAGTTCGGGAGAGAACTTCTCTACCACCATTTCCACAATCTGCACGATGGCGGCGATGACGGCGATGAAGATGATGAAGCTGAGGAAGCTCAGGTCCACCCCTTCGATGAGGGCGTCGGGTGCCAGCACGTAGGTGTTCAGGAGATAGTTGATAGGAAGCGTAACCAGGAGCACGAAGATAACTGCGAGGCCCAGGCCGGCAGCGGTCTTCACGTTTTTCGATACCGCCAGGAACGAGCACATTCCCAGGAAGTAAGCGAAAATCATGTTGTCCACAAAGATGGACTTTACGAATAAGCTAAGATATTCCATAGGGCATGTACTTTATTTTTCCTGCAGGTCTTTCTGGATTCCGCGCTGCACCCACACGATGCATCCCAGGAGGATGAGGGCGAAGGGCGGCAGGATAACCAGGTTATTGGGAACATAACCAAAGCGGTTCAGGACATCGAAGCCGAAGAGGGTTCCGCTGCCCAGAAGCTCGCGGAAGAAGGCCACGATAAGGAGGATAAGGCCGTAACCGGCACCGTTGGCAACACCGTCCAGGAAGGAAGGCCAGGGCTTGTTGCCCAGGGCGAACGCTTCGATACGGCCCATCACGATACAGTTGGTAATGATAAGGCCGATATAAACGGAGAGTTGCTTGTCGATGGCGTAGGTGGCTTCAAAGGATTTGAGCACCTGGTCCACCAGGATCACCATCATGGCCACCACCACCAGCTGTACGATGATACGTACGCGGCCGGGAATGGTATTGCGCAGCAGTGACAGGATGAGGCTGGAGATGCCGCAGACCACAATCACGGAGAGGGTCATGACCAGAGCGCCTTTCAGCGTTACGGTAACCGCCAGGGAGGAGCAAATGCCCAGCACCAGGACGGTAATGGGGTTCCCCTTGAAAATGGGGTTCAGAATGGTTTCTTTCAGTTTTGCATCCATGGCTTAGTCCTCCTCACATTCACATTTAGTTAATCCCAGGAAATACTTCGCATAAGCGGCGAGCCAGGTGTCGATGGCGGCGTCCAGACCGTTGGAGGTCATGGTGGCGCCGGTGATAGCATCGATCTTGTTGTCAACGACGGACTTGCCCTGTGCATCCTTGGGTGCACCACCCTTCACGATCTCGATGACGTTGGCATCGGCAAAATGGGCCTTTTCGCCAACGAACTCGGCCTGGAAGGAAGGATCGTCCTTGATCTTGGCACCCAGACCGGCGGTCTCGGACTCATGGTCGAAGTAGGCACCACCCATGGTCGCATGGTCCGGATTGAAGGAGATGTAGCCCCAGATGGGACCCCACAGGCCGGCGCCATAGATGGGAACCACGGTGCGGCCGTTCTTGAAGATGAACACGGGAATTTCCGGTTCACCGGTCTTGTTGGGACCGCCCTTGATGTTGTAATTCTGGCGTTTGAGCTGCTTGGGACTGTAGACATCGTTGCCTTCCAGTTCGCGGAGCTTCTTGCCGTTCAGGTCGATTACGAAAGCTTCGTCAATCTCCTCGTCGTACTTGGCCAGGACGGCCGTGTTGCCCAGCTTCTCCAGGTCTGCCTTGGTGGCATAACCGGCGGCGGTGAGCATCTGGGAGATGGTATCGGCCTTCTCGTTTGCCTCCTGCTTGGCCTTGAGGCTCTGGGAAACAAACGCAAGGAGCGCTGCTACCAGCACCACGATAACGGTGGTGTAGATGACGGTATATACATTATTATTTGTATTCATAGCGCAAGTCCTTTAGGCGTTTACAGCTTTCTTGGCCCTGCGGCTGGTGTGCACGGACACCACGCAGTGGTCGATGAGCGGAGCAAAGGTGTTCATGAGCAGGATGGCGAGCATCATGCCTTCCATGTAACCGGGGTTCCACAGACGGACAACCACGGCCAGGGCACCTACGAGGAAGCCGTAGATCCACTTGCCGGTTTCGGTCTGGGCGGCGGTGACAGGGTCGGTGGCCATGAAGATGGAGCCGAACAGGAAACCGCCCATCACCAGCTGGTAGTAGCAGGGAACGGCGGTGGCACCGGCCAACTGGCCCAGCCAGCCTACCAGGAGGCCGCCGGCCACGGAGCTGACCATGATCTTCCAGGAAGCGACACCGCTCCAAACCAGGAGGATACCACCCAGCAGGATGGCGATCACGCTGGTTTCACCGGTGGAACCGGGGATGAAGCCCCAGACCATGTCCATGAAGGAATACTGTCCTACTGCACCGGTAGCGGCGTCGAAGGCGCCGTCATGGGCGATGGCCAGCGGAGTAGCTGCGCTGATGGCATCTACGTCCTTGAGGGCGGGCACCCAGGTCTTGGAGACCCACACGCTGGAGCCGGACATGCTGGAAGGATAGGAGAAGAACAGGAAGGCGCGCGCCACCAGGGCCGGATTCCAGATGTTCATGCCGGTGCCGCCGAACACTTCTTTTACGAAGAGCACGGAGAATGCAACGGCCAGGGCGAGCATCCACAGGGGAACGTCCACAGGAACAATCAGGGGAATGAGGAAGCCGGTGACGAGGTAACCCTCGTTCACTTCTTCGTCACGAATCTGGGCACTTGCAAACTCAATGGCAAGACCCACTGCATAGGAAACCACGAACAGGGGAAGCATCCGGAGCAGTCCATAGAAGAACATCTGCCAGAAGCCCCACTCCAGTCCGTAGACGGTGGAAGTCTGGAGACCCACGTTGTACATGCCGAACAAGGCAGCGGGAACCAGTGCGACCACAACCATGATCATCACACGCTTGAGGTCGATACCGTCGCGCACGTGGGCGCCCTTGCGGGTTACCGTACCCGGAACACGCAGGAAGGTATCAAAAGCGTCATAGGTGGAATGCCACCAGGGTTTTTTCTCTTCTGCCATAGTCTTATGCCATTTCTTTGATCATGAGGTCGATACCCTTTTGGATAATGGCCTGGATCTCGTTCTTGGAAGGGTCTACAAAGTCGCACAGGGCGAGGTCTTCCGGAAGCACTTCGTAGATGCCGAATTTTTCCATCTTTTCGATGTCACCTGCCAGGCAGGCCTTGATGAGGTAGATGGGGAAGATGTCCATAGGGGTGACATCCTCGAAGCATTTGGTTTCCACGAAGGCGCGGGGACCGCCGTGCAGGTTGGTGTCCATGTTGTACTTCTTTTTGGGCGTGAGCCAGGAGAAGTAGCACCAGGAGGAGCTGAATACGGAAGGACGGAAAACCTTGGCCCAACCGAACCACTCACGTTCCACACCTTCTTTCAGGAGGGTGAGCTGGTTGTCGAAAAGGCCGATGAAACCGTCTGCGCCCAGGCATTCGCCGCTGAGGGCGTCGCCGCCCACCACGCGCACACCTTCTGCAACGGAGGTGATGTCCTTGACAGGCGTGCCGGGGAGGCACTCCACATAGCCGGTCTTCTCCGCCTTGGGACCGGTGACGGCCACTTTGCGGGTGAGTTCCAGCTTGCCGGTGTTCACAACATGACCCAGGGCGGCAAGCAGCAGCAGGGAGATGGTCCACACGGTCTCACCCTTCTGGATGGGGGCGATGTGGCTGATCTGGACACCTACGTTGCCGGCCGGATGGGGACCGGAGACTTCGTGCAGGGTAGCGTTCTTCACCTGGGCGAAGCAGGAACCCTTGCGCACGGACACATGCACGGGTGCAAACTTGGCAAGCGCGTCGATACCGGCCTGGATGTCCTTGAGGGCATTGGCCAGAACGAATTCGCTGTCTGCGGCAAGCGGAGCCGTGCTGAAGGAGGATACGAAAATTGCCTTGGGGGTGAGTTCCGGGCTTGCCATTACACCGTAGGGGCGCTGGATGAGGGAAACCCACAGGCCGCTCTTCAGGAGGAGATCCTTGGTCTCTGCCGCCGAAGCCGGAGCCTTGGCGCCGAAGTCCACATAGTCCTGTTTAGCGTCTGCCTTTACCAGAACTGCCAGCAATTTTCTCTTTTCGCCGCGGACGATCTGCTGCACGGTGCCACTGACGGGCGAGGTGAGGAGGATTTCCGGGCGCTGTTTGTCAGCCATCACGGGAGAACCGGCTTTTACCGCATCGCCTTCCTTGACCAGCAGCCTGGGAACCAGGCCGTGGATGTCTGTAGGCTTGACGGCAACAATGTCCGGACTCACGGTTTTGATGACCTCGGGCTTGGCGGCTCCCTTAATGGGAACGTCCAGACCCTTTTTCAAAGCGAGATTGTTTGACATTATTGATACAGTTTTGTGTATTTGCAAAAAATACTGCGCGAAGTTACAAAAAATTTAGTAATTTCGCCCTATAAAATAGGGCCGATATGAGCGAAGTATTGAAGGATTTGAATCCGGAGCAGAAGAAGGCCGTTGAGTGCATTGACGGGCCGGTGTTGATTGTGGCGGGAGCAGGGTCGGGGAAAACCCGCGTATTGACTTCCAGAATTGCATATTTGATAGAAAACGGGATTCCTGCCGAGCGGATTCTCGCGCTCACCTTTACCAAAAAGGCGGCGGGGGAGATGAAGGACCGTATCGCCCTTATGGTAGGGGAAAGGCAGGCGCGGAGAATCTGGATGGGCACCTTCCACTCCATCTTCATCCGCTTCCTGCGGGAGTACGCTTCCCTTATCGGCTTTCCGCCCACCTTCACCATTTACGACACCACAGACTCCATCAGCGCCGTCAAAACCTGCATCAAGCAGCTGGAACTGGACGATAAAACGTACAAGCCCAAAGACGTGCTCTCGCGTATCTCCAAGGCCAAGAACGACCTCGTCACGCCCACGCCCTATATGAACGGGGAGGGCGGTTACCGGGAAGACGACAAGCGCCGCAAGACACCGGAAATTTACCGCATCTATGCCCGCTACTGCGAGCAGTGCCGTCAGTCCGGCGTCATGGATTTTGACGATATCCTCCTGTACCTGAACATCCTTTTCAAGCGCAGCCCGGAGGCCCTGGAAGCCATTGCAAACCGCTTCAGCCACATCCTGGTGGACGAGTACCAGGATACCAACCTGGCCCAGTACTTCATCCTTAAAAAGCTGGCTGCCGGTCACAAGAATATATGTGTGGTAGGGGATGATTCCCAGTCCATTTACGGCTTCCGCGGTGCCCAAATCCGGAACATCCTTAAGTTCCGGGAGGATTTTCCGGGGACTAAAGTGTTCCGCCTGGAGCGGAACTACCGTTCCACGCAAACCATCGTGAACGCGGCCAATTCCCTTATCGCCCACAACGAGGGCCGCATCCCCAAGGAGTGCGTCTCCATGGGCGAAAAAGGGGAGCCCATCCACCTGGTGCGCTCGTTCACTGAGCAAGAGGAGGCCATGCAAATCGCCTCGTCTATCCTCACCCGCATGCGGATGGAACATGCGGAGTATTCGGACTTCGCCATCCTTTACCGTACCAACTCACAGTCCCGTGCGCTGGAAGAGCAGCTTCGCCGCCGCAACATCCCGTACATGATTTATTCGGGTAATTCCTTCTTTGAACGGGCGGAGGTTAAGGACCTAATGGCTTACTTTAAGTTGGCGGTGAATCTCAATGATGATGAGTCGTTTAAGCGCATCGTCAATAAGCCAACAAGAGGAATTGGCGATACGTCGATGAACGCCCTTATGGCCGCTGCGCAGGCTGCCAGGACATCCCTGTTCCAGGCAGCGTCGCTGCCCAATTTGGAGACCTTTGGACTCAAGGGTGCCGCCATCACAAAAATCCAGGCTTTCTGCACCCTGATGGCCAAAGCTGCGGAAGAGGCTGCGCAGGGAGACGCCTACGACGTGGCCATGTCCCTGGCCTCGGAAAGCGGCATTTACCTGTTTTATAAGGCCGATACTTCCGTGGAAGGCCAGTCCCGCTTCTCCAACGTGGAGGAACTGCTCAACAGCGTCAAGGGCTATGTGGAAGACCAGCATGGCGATTACCGGAATTCGCTGGTGGAAGACGGCGTGGTCCAGGATGCCTCCCTGGTGCCGGATGCGGAACTGCCCCGCGTCACCCTGGCCGATTATCTGGAAAATGTATCGCTCCTTTCCAATGTGGATGTGGCAGAGGACGAGACCAACAATAAAGTGGCGCTCATGACGGTGCACACCGCCAAGGGCCTGGAGTTTCCGTATGTGTTTGTCGCCGGCATGGAGGAGAATCTGTTTCCGTCCGGTGGCTGGATGCTCACTCCCTCGGATCTGGAGGAGGAGCGCCGTCTGTTCTATGTGGCGCTTACACGGGCTAAACAGGTGGTTTCCATCTCCTTTGCCCAGACGCGTATGCGCAACGGAAAGCATGAATCTAACGCGCCCAGCCGCTTCCTCAAGGAACTGGCGCCGCAGTATGTGGACAATCCGCTCCGCCGGGAGGAGATGGTGGCGGGTTCAGCAATGGAGGAGGAGCGTCCCCGCTTTGGCGGCGGTGGAAGTTCGGAAGGCGGTTTCCGCTGGTCTGCCGGTGCCGGCCGCAACAGATGGCCGGTCAAGCCGGGTGCGACTTCTCGTCCCGTCATGCCCGGTCCCTCACGCTCCGTCATGCCCGACTCCGATCGGGTATCTCGTTCCGTCGTGTCCAGCCCCTCCCGTCCGACGGAGCCGGAACGCCCGCCGCTCATCGACCCGGATTTCGTCCCGGAACCTATGTCTTCCTTCAAGGTCGGAGACCAAATTGAACATAACCGTTTTGGGGCAGGAAAAGTCCTTGAAATCACCGGCCAAATTCCGGATCTGAAAGCAAAAATCCTATTCGAAAAGTACGGTGAAAAACTCCTTTTGCTGAAATTCGCGAAAATTCGGCACAAAAAGTTGTGATAATCAATTCTTTTTCTTACTTTTGCAACGAAGTTTTTCATAGTTTAAGTTTAGGTTAAGTAACTGGCCCTTCGCAGTGAGTGCGAGGGCCAGTGAATTTTTTAGGGTTGTGTAGTCCGTAAAAGTCCTAACCGCAGTAGAAATACTGTTCCACGAGTCTTCTCATAAGTTTGGTATCGTTCCGGGCTTCCCGGTGCAGTCGGGTGTCATTGTGAGCCCGTAGGGCCTTTATAATGCCATCGATCATGCGGGGACGGAAGACGTCTGCGGCCTCGTAGGTGGCACGGACTTTTTCCAGGCAGTTTGCACTTTCTGTACAGCAGGTAGGCAGCTGCGCAAGGGTGGCCAGACGGGCTGCATTCTCGCTCTTGTGGATGTCCATGTCCACGTAGGTATCGGCCGCAATCTTGAGCGCTTTTTCGCGCGGCATCTCCAGACCGATACGGGTGGCGACGCACAAACCGGCCATGAGCTGGTAAATATCGGCACTGCAATCCGGGCTGCGCATCTCGAAGGTTTGCTTGGCGGTGGTGTCCATCGCGGCGGCTTTTTCCTTGGGGTTGGCCTTGGAGCACATGTCCGTTCCGGCGCTCCAGCCCAGCGGGACGCGGACCAGGGCACTGCGGTTGCAGTCTCCCCAACACACGTTGGTCGGGGCCTCCTGGTGCGGGACCAGACGGAAGTAGGAGGTAGGGTTCTTGTTGCCGAAGGCGGTGATGGACGGCGCCAGGGTCATCAGACCGGCGATGGCGGCGCGTGCCTCTTCCGAGAGTTTCCCGTCTTTGCCCAGGGTGGCGTTCTTGCCATCCTTCATCAGGCGCATGTGGATGTGCATGCCGGAACCGGCCTTGCCGGTGGTAATCTTAGGGGCGAAGCTGACATCGAGCCCATAGCGGTAGGCCAGGTTGCGGATCACCCATTTGGCCAGCAGAAGCTGGTCTGCGGCGGTTTCCAGCGGGCAGGGGAGGAACTCTATCTCGTTCTGCTCGTACACCTTGCCGTCCAGGGTGAAGTTGCCCACTTCGCTGTGGCCGTATTTAATCTGGCCGCCGGTTTTGGCCACGTGGTCCATGCATTCGCGGCGGAAATCGTTCAGTTTGGCGAAAGGCTCACTTTCATGATAGCCCTTCTGGTCCGTGGCGGGGAACAGTTTGTCTTCGTCACAAATCACGTAGTATTCCAGTTCTCCCATGGCCTCGAACTGCATGCCGGTGGATTTTTCGAAGGCGGCTTCCGCGCGCATGAGCGTGGCGTGCGGGGCGCAGTCGAAGGGCTCGCCGTTCTTGTCAAAGAAGCCGCAGAGGAAGCACAGGGTGGGAATCTGGTTGAACGGATCCACAAAGGCGGTCCTGTAGCGGGGAATGACGTAAAGGTCACTGTTGCCGGCCTCGATGAAAGAAGGGAAGAGGCTGGAACCGTCTACGCGTTCACCTTCCGTAAGGATGGTCTCTGCATAGGCCAGGCTGTTTATGGTAAAGTTGAGCGTTTTTACGCGGCCGTCCTCTGCGGGATACATGAAGTCGATCATGCGGATGTTCTTCTCGCAGATGAAGTGCAGCATGTCTTCGCGGGTGAAGTCCTGGGGCATTTTCTCCAGGAACGACACCACCTCGTTGGGGTTGAGTTCAATGAATTTGTTCATATCTATGTGGTTAGGACTGCAAATATACCCATTATTCCCCGATTAGACAAGCCCCCGCGTCAATCCTCCTTTATCTCCACTTCCAGAATGTTGTAACTGCTCAATTCCCGGTGATAAACGTTGGATGCTATCCTTTTGACGAGGTCGTGGAAATCGTCATCGGAGACCCCCAGGCCCATGGTAAGCGTCTTGGCTATGCCCAATTGTATGGTACTGAAGGTGGTGTCGCAAAGGAGGATTTTGGCAATATTGTCGATGAATTCCTGCCTGAGGGCCGGATTCGAGGGCTGACAGGCTTTGATGGTGGGACTGTTGATGGCCTGTTTGAACCGCTCCAGTTCGAGTTCTTCCCGCATGGCTATATCGACGATGAATTGGTACCTTGTCTCCGATTCATTTTTTGCGAAGGAAGCAGCGGCCGATATCATTGCCAGATTTTGGATGTGGCAGTAGTAATCCTGCTGCCTTCTGGTGGGGTTGATGGTATTTCTGCTGGCGGTATTGCTGCGGCCGGATTGGTAGGTAGGACTGAAGGTGGGTTCCGGAACCGGGTGCGTGGCCTTGCTGAAGGCTCTCATGGCAATCAGCAGCCAGATGATGCCCAGGACCACGAACAGCATGGCCGTCCCGATGGCGTAAGACGCAATGCCGAAATAAATCCAGTACAGGACCAGCCAGAGCGGAATCATCAGCAGGGCGCCCCAGGGGGTGTCGAGCTTCTTGGCCGCCCAGGTTGCCAGAGGCCAGGTGAGGAAGAAGGGGAGATTGGCCATGACGATGAGCCAGAGAATCAAAAGGACCGCCTGCCACTTCTGGGCCTTCTCGGTGTTTACGGTCTCCTTGCTTCTTGTGAAGATTTCCGCATCGATAAGGGTGAACGCCAGGGGAGAGAAGTTGGCAATGCTGGCATCCTTGGTTGCATGGGGCTCTCCAAGGGTAATGGCGGTGGCGACGCTGTCTTGATACGTCACGTCCATTTCCCGCACAACCGTCTTTTCCCCGCGGGTGAATATCTTTACATCCTCATAATGGGCAAGCATGTCTTTTTTCCCGCCCTTTTTCTTGACGGTCTTTACGGACGCCGGCGCCAGATACTTCTCCGACACATCGTCCAGTTTAAGGCCGATAATCTTGCTCTCAAGGGTGGCCGAGTTGAATACGCAGTTGTATTTGGCGTTTTCCGGCTCCAACTTATCCCTGTAGATATAGATGAAAACCAGGGCACCTACTCCCAGCAGCATGCCCACGATGGAAAGGACGTAACTTTTGAACATAATCGATTGTGCAATAATTGCAAAGATAGCAATTATCCTGAGAAAATCCTCATCCCGGACTTGATCCTCATCCCGGACCTGATCCTCATCCCGGACTTGATCCTCATCCCGGACTTGATCCTCATCCCGGACTTGATCCGGGATCTCCTCCTCATCCTGCCATCCTGGCGCAGGTGAGCAGCTGGAATGGCGCAGGTCTGCTGAAAGTGCCCTGACCGGCGCCACTAGAAAGCATGAGTGGCCGATTCGCGGCGCCGGTCACCCACTTTTTTCCCGACCTGCGCCTCTTCCTTCTTTGCCATATCATTTCCGGTTAAAACACAAAAACCAGCCTTTTCGGGGGCTGGTTTTTTGAGCGAGATACGAGGCTCGAACTCGCGACCTTCGGCTTGGGAAGCCAACGCTCTACCAACTGAGCTAATCTCGCAAAGCGAATGCAAATATACAGAAAAATTCTTAATTTTGTAAAAATTTTAAACGATGTCGATTCAGAAACCATCCATACCCAAGGGCACTCGAGACTTCGGCCAAATCGAGATGGCCCGCCGCAATTATATTTTCGATACCATCCGCAGCGTTTTCCGTGCATACGGCTATCAGCAGATAGAAACGCCGGCCATGGAGAACCTCTCCACCCTGCTGGGCAAATACGGTGAGGAAGGCGATAAACTGCTTTTCCGCATCCAGAATAGCGGCGAAAAGGCGGCGCTGGCTCCGGAAAAAGGTCTCCGCTATGACCTGACGGTTCCTTTCGCCCGCTTCGTCGTGCAGCACCAGAACGAGATTTCCTTCCCGTTCAAGCGCTTCCAGATCCAGCCGGTCTGGCGGGCCGATCGTCCCCAGAAGGGCCGCTACCGCGAATTTTACCAGTGCGATGTCGATGTCATCGGCACGCGCTCGCAGGTAAATGAGCTGGAACTGGTGCAAATGGTGGACGATGTTTTTGGGAAGCTGGGCGTGCGTGTGGGCATCCACATCAACAACCGCAAGGTGCTCACGGGCTTCGCGGAGATTGCCGGCGCTCCGGACAAGGTGGTGGACATCACCGTCGCCATCGACAAGCTGGATAAAATCGGCCTGGAAAAGGTGAAGGAAGAGATGGCGGAAAAGGGCCTTTCCGGCCAGGGCATCGACGTCATTGGACAGATTCTTTCGCTGGAAGGCAGTTTTGCCGATAAGCTCGCCGCCATGAAGCAGTTGTTCCAGGGCGGCAGCGCCTCCGGTATCAGCTCGGAGACGGGTCTGAAGGGCCTGGCAGAGGTGGAAGAACTCTTCGGCCTCATCGACGCTGTAGGCATTAAGGCTCCCGTGGAACTGGACCTTTCCCTCGCGCGCGGCCTCAATTACTACACCGGCGCCATCTTCGAGGTAAAGGCGCTGGATTGGGAAATCGGCAGCATTTGCGGTGGTGGTCGATACGACAACCTCACCGGCATCTTCGGCCTTCCGGACCTCTCCGGCGTGGGCATTTCCTTCGGCGCTGACCGCATCTACGACGTTCTCACGGGCCTGGAGCTCTTCCCGGCAGCGTTGACACAGGCCACCACGCTCCTGTTTGCCGTGATGGGGGCCGATGAACTGAAGTACATTCTGCCCATCGCCCGGGACCTCCGTGCCGCCGGCGTGGCGGTGGAAGTGTACCCGGATGCAGTGAAACTCCGCAAGCAGTTTGAGTACGCAGAGCGGAAAGGCATTCCGTTCATCTCCATCAACGGCTCCTCCGAAATGGAAGCCGGCACCGTAAATCTGAAAAACCTGCAAAGCGGTGAGCAGCAGGCATTTAAGACCACCGCGCTTCAGGAAATCCTGCAATTCCTGAAATAAAATTTGGTTTTTCCGGAAAAAGTCCCTACCTTTGCACTCCACATCGCGGAGTAGAGCAGTCGGTAGCTCGTCGGGCTCATAACCCGGAGGTCGTTGGTTCGAGTCCAGCCTCCGCTAC
>CAMKSQ010000030.1 GCA_946415475.1 uncultured Bacteroidales bacterium | reverse complement strand
GTCGGATTCATAATCCGGAGGTCGTGGGATCGTGACCCACTCCCGCTACCACACCAACAAAACATATGTCTTGATTGACTACGATCAATCTCACAGACAAAACTCTCTATATACCCGTCACAACCCCTTGTGATGGCTTTTTGTTTATATGGGGTGGGAGATCCAACCCTCTGGGCGGCGGTGTCAAAGGTTGGCAACACGTATGCAAAAGGTTGGTTTTTGTGCGACCAACCTTTTGCAGGGAAATGGCATCTGAGCGGTGTGAGTGGGGGATACAATGTCAAAGGTTGGCAGTGTAAAAACCAGCCTTTGACAAAAAGGCCGCCAACCTTTTGCGGCCTGAGAAGGTTTTGGTCCTACACCCCAGTGTTCTTCCTGCTTGTTCAGGAAGGGTCCAGCAAATGGGACGATGACAGCAGTATGGACCTGTGATGAAACAGGTGCTCAATGTAGTAAACGCATGCTCCGACGGGCTCACACGCAAGGACGATGAGAAGAGTCATTTCTTTTTTATGTACCTTTGTAAGAGAATCTGAACTGAAATGAAAAAAGTCGTAATTATCCTGATGGGGATGCTGGCATTGGTCGCGTGCCAGAGCAAAAAGGTGAAAGAACCTGGGTATATTGTCCAGGTGTCGCTGGGCGGCTGGCATACGCCGGATTATACCGCTGAGCAGATTATCGGCCGGCTGGATACCGTGAGCCGGCTCATCCCGGTGAAAAAGGTCATCATCGGCTGGAGCCTGGATAAAGAGATTTATCGACAAGTAGGTGAATACCTGCACGGGAAGGACATCAAGATGCTCCTGTGGCTGCCGGTTTTTGCCGAAACAGAGGAAATGTGCGAGAACTCCCCCGCTGTGGACCTCTGGGGCAACATCCCCGCCAATTATGACCTGGCGGCCGGCGAGGGATTCCGCTTCAACTGCCCTTCGGATCCCCAGAATGCCGCCAACGTGGTGGCCATCTACGACAACCACTTCAGCGACTGCGGTTTCGATGGCGTGTTCCTGGACCGTATCCGCACCCAGTCCTTCGTGAGCGGCGTGGGCGGCGTACTTAACTGCGGCTGTCCGCTGTGCGCGCAAAAGTTTCTGGCCGAGGGATTTGACCTGAATTATATGAAAACCGGCTGGGAAATGCTTGGGGACGAATTCCTGTCCGTCACCGGCTATACGCCTGCCCAGGGTTTCACCTTCGTGGATGACGGTGTAAATACCTACTTCAAGGTCAAGGGGCACATTGTGAGCAGTGCCGTGGCCGGCATTGCCGATGCCCTGCGCAGCCGCGGGTTGGAAATCGGCATGGACCTTTATGCCCCCTTCATGGCTCCCTTCGTAGGGCAGGATTATGAGATTTTGGCCCGGCATGCCGATTTCATCAAGCCCATGCTCTATCGTCAGACCTTCGCTCCGGCCGGAATGGGCTTCGAGTATGAGTTGCTGCGGAAGGCCGTTCCCGGAGCCAAAGGTTACCCCGAGTTCCAGATGGACCTGGACTTCCTGCACTCCCAACTGGAGGCCATGGAGCCCTATTCCTGCGCCAAATACCCCGGCATCGAGATCAATTACCGGGAAGGCGTGGTCCCCACTTCCCCGGAGTATGTGACTGAATCCCTGAAAGCCGTAATCAGCCACGGCTTTGACGGCGCCGTCCTCTCCTGGAACATCATGGAAGCCCCCAACGCCCACATCGACTGTTTACGCTAATTAGTTTCGCATTTTTGCATATCTTTGTAGGTATGAAACGACTTATCTCTCTGGCCCTTGCGGCGGCCTGCCTGATTTCCGGGATGGAAAAGGCAGATGCCTGCACCAACTTCATCGTTGGAAAGAAGGCTTCCGTGGACGGAAGCGTCATTTGCACGTACAACTGCGACGGTTTTGGCTTTGCTTCGCCGCTCAGCTATTCGGCACCCGGGAAGCACGAGCCCGGCGAGCAGATTGCCGTCCGGGGCTGGGGCCCCAATTCCACCGTGCATTATATCGCGCAGGCACCTTACACTTATTCCGTAGTGGGGCTGATGAACGAAAAGCAGGTTTCCATCGTGGAAACCACCTGGAATGGCCGGAAGGAGCTTCGCAATCCCGAAGGCTGGCTGGGCTATTTCACCCTGATGCACCTGGCCTTGCAGCGGTCGGCATCGGCCCGGGAGGCCATCGCCGTGATGCATCAGCTGGTTCAAGAGTACGGCTACAACGAAACCGGCGAGTCCTTCGCGGTGTGTGACAAGGACGAGGCCTGGATCATGGAACTCATCGGCAAGGGTCCCGGCCGTAAGGGTGCGGTATGGGTGGCCCGCCGCGTGCCCGACGACTGCATCAGCGCCTACGCCAATTCCAGCCGCATCCGGCAGTTCCCCCAGGCGAAGAAGGCCGATAAGAAGCTGGGCTTCTGCGTTACCCCGGACGGCGAGACTATGTACAGCGCCGATGTCATCTCCTTCGCCCGCGAGATGGGCTACTACGAGGGGCCGGACGCCGATTTCAGCTTCCGCGAAGCCTATGGTCCGCTGGACTGGGGCGCCATCCGCTACTGCGAGGCCCGCGTGTGGAGCTTCTATCGACACCACTATGATACGGAGGTGATGGATGAATACCTGCCTTTCCTGAACGGGGACCTCTCCGTGCACGACGAGCTTCCCCTCTGGATCAAGCCCAACGCTCCCGTGAGCTACCGCGACATCCAGAACGACATGCGTGACCACTACGAGGGTACCGCCCTGGATATGACGGCCGATGCCAGCGCCGGTCCCTGGGCCTCCCCCTACCGCAACCAGCCCGTTAATTTCGAGGCTCCGGACGGCACCAAGATGTTCCGCGAACGCCCCATCGGTTGCCAGCAGAGCGGCATGACCATGGTGTGCCGCATGCGCTCCTGGCTGCCCGACGCCCTGGGCGGCATTACCTATTTCAATATGGACGATGCCACCACGGTAGCCTATGTGCCCGTGTACTGCGGCATCGACCGCATTCCGGATCCCTTCCGCCGGGAGAACAACAATATTACGGAATTCTCCTTTGACAGCGCCTTCTGGATGTGCAACTGGGTAGCCAATATGGTCTATCCCCGCTGGAGTGCAATGATAGGAGATTTACGCGAGGCCCAGAAGGAACTGGAAGACTACTATGAGAGTGACCAGGCAGCTGTAGAGGAACACGCCGCCGGCCTTACCGCCGGAGAGCTTACGGACTATCTCACCGCCAAGACCGTCGGCTACACCGACAAGATGATGAAGCGCTGGGACAAACTGGCCAAGCTCCTCATCGTCAAACACAACGACCAGATTATGCGTCCTTCCAAGGACGGCGAAATCGTCCCCGGCCGCCACACCTCACCCGCCTACTCCCCCGCCTTCATCGAAGCCGTGAAAGAGGCCACCGGTGAGCGGTATGTGCGGAAAGAAATAAGGAAGTAGGCCATCACGCCAGCGTCTTCGGTATATAGTTTTCCGCATATATCCTATATCCCAAGCCAGAAATTTTTATTATCTTCGCATGTTCAAAATAGGCAGATATGCAAACGACTAACAAATCCAAGAAAACCGCTCTCATCTGGACGGTATCTATCCTGGCCGCACTTTTCCTCTGCGGAGGCATCGTCAATGTGGTGGCCAAGCAACAGTTAAAAAAGGCTCTGGGCAACATCCCCGGCGCAGAGGTTCAAATCGGCAATGTCCATCTTTCCCTGCTTGCAGGCAATATAGTGCTGAAGGATGTGACTTTCACCCTGCGGGACACCACCAACGCCGGACCGGACATCGAGGCCAGCGTGGACGCCATCAAACTCAAGCACGTGCACTGGTCCCGCCTCTTCAAAGGTGAGGCTCAGGCAGACGGCCTGCTCATCCGCAAACCGGTCGCCCAGATACTTCTGAAGGCACAGAAAGAGCAAACCCAGGAGAAGCCGGACACCGCATCGGCCCAGGCGTCTTTCCTGAAGAAAGTTTTCCTTGAGAAATTACAGATTGAAGACGGACAGGTAGGCATGAGCAGCCAGGCGGATTCCACCCGGGTATCGGCACAGAAAATCAACGTTTGCGTTAACGAACTGGACCTGAACCTGGCGGAGAATATCTTTGGCTACAACGACAGCACCTACTGCGTGTCCGTGGACAGCCTGGACTACAAGGATGCCATGGGTCTTTCCCGCAGCCAGATCGGCCACCTGGAAACCGCCGACGCCGGTCCCGTACTGGCCCAGACCCTCCACCTGTACAACTGCGTTCCTCCGGAGCAGGTGGCAGAGCGCATGGGTAAGGTAGCGTCCATGTGGTACGATGTCCAGCTGGACAGCGTCGCCACCAGCGCCCTCAACATCCCCCGCATGATCAAAGACAAACACGTAGAGATTGGCGACATCCACATGGTGGGTAAAAAGGCCACCATCCTTCAGGACGACCGTTACCCGCCGGCAGTCCCCTACGCCACCCTGCAGGAAGGCCTCAATACCGTAGAGATGCCTCTGGCTATCAAGCATATCGACGCACACCTGGATGCCTTTACCTTCATTTGGGAAACCACGCACGTCAACCGCGGCGCTTTCCCCATGAACAATGTCTTCATCACCATCAACTCCGTGAGCAATGCGCCCGGCAACGTGATGGAGCTGAACATGAAAACCGGACGTCCGAACCACGGCCGCCTGAACCTTTCCGTCTATACCAAGAACGACAAACACGAGAGCACCTGGGGAACGATGAAAATCCACGACCTGGAAGCCGCCAAACTGGATGCGTTCACCCGCCCGCTCTTCGGCGCCACCGTGGAAGCCAATTTCCATCAGATAGACTGCACGTTCAAAGGAAGCAAAGAAGGGATGCATGACACCTTCTGCATGACCTACGACCACCTGTCCGCAAAGGCCTGGGGCGACAAGTCGGCCCCTGTCAAGTTTGTGGCGCAGAACAGCGGTCTGGCCACCTTCATGGCCAACCTGCTCCTGCCCAAGGCCAATCCTTCCGCCCCCGGCAAAGAGCCCAAGGTGGTGGAATACAGCTTCAAGCGCAACCCCATGGCGCCTTACCCGGCCTATCTGGTCCAGAACCTCACCAACGGTATGCTTCACACCATGCTTCCGGGCGGCAAAGTACAACTTCCGAAGAAGAAGTAAGCGTTATCATACGGGACTATGGAAGAAAACAGCTTCAGTGCGCAAGAACTGACGCAGTACAAGGACAACTTCAACGAGAAGGATTTCTGGAAAAAACTGCGCCGGATAGCCTGTAAAGCAGGCTCCAAGGTATTATACTATGCCCTGGTGCTCTACTACACCTTTGTTGACGAGAACACGCCGGCACGGTACAAGGCCATCATCGCCGGTGCCCTGGGTTACTTTATCCTGCCGCTGGACTTTATCCCGGATTTCTTCCCCTTCACCGGCATGGCCGATGACTGGGCCGCGCTGGTGGCCGCCGTCACCTACGTAACCACGGCCATCACCCCGGAAATCAAGGCCAAGGCCCGGCTCAAACTGAAAGACATCAAACTATAATACTTTATGAGTCAACTCCACGTTATCGACCACCCCATGGTCCAGCACAAGCTCACGATCATGCGCATGAAGGAAACCGGCTCCAAGGATTTCCGCGAACTTCTGAAAGAAATTGCCATGCTGATGGGTTACGAGGTCACCCGTGACATCGCCCTCATGGATGTGAAGATCGAGACCCCCATCTGCCCCATGACCGCCAAGATGGTGAACGGCCGCAAACTGGCCATCGTTCCCATCCTGCGCGCCGGTATGGGCATGGTGGACGGTCTCCTGAGCCTGCTGCCCGTGGCCAAGGTAGGTCATATCGGCCTTTACCGTGACGAAGAAACCCACAAACCGGTGGTTTACTTCTGCAAACTGCCCAAGGACATCGAAAACCGCATGGTTATCCTGACGGACCCGATGCTCGCAACCGGCGGCAGCGCCTGCGACGGCATTGCCATGCTCAAAGAGCGCGGCTGCAAGAACATCCGTCTGATGTGCCTGGTCGCCGCTCCGGATGGCGTGGCCAAAGTACAGCAGGAGCATCCGGACGTGGATATCTATGTTGCCGCAGTGGACGAGCGCCTGAACGAGAACGCCTATATTGTCCCTGGTTTGGGAGACGCCGGCGACCGCATCTTCGGCACCAAGTAAACATGAACGCCCACAGGCTGCTTCTTCTGGGAGGCATGCTGGCCCTGGCCTGCACCCCCCGGCCGTCGCTCTCGTTGCATTACGGAGAGCCGGCGGCTTTTTTTGAAGAGTCCCTTTTGCTGGGGAACGGCCAATTGGGCGCCATTGTCTATGGCGGCACTGAGAAGGACTGCATTTCCCTGAATGACATTACCTTATGGACCGGCGAACCCTTCCGGGATACCGCCGCTCCCGCCGCCTGGCTACCCGTTGTGCGCGAGGCACTGGAACAGGAAGACTATCAGCGGGCAGACCAGCTGCAACGGAACCTGCAGGGCAAGAACAGCAACAGCTACCAGCCGCTGGGCTCCTTGGAAATCGCCTATCCGGATGATGCACAAATAACTGACTACCAGCGTGTACTGGACATCAGCCAGGCACAGGCCCTTGTCTCCTATCGACGCAACGGAAAAGCGTTCTCCTGCCAATACCTCGTAAGCGCCCCTGACTCCGTCATCGTGCTCCGCCTGCGCAGCGAAGCCCCCATCCGGGCCACCCTCCGCCTGTCCTCACAGCAACCGCATACCCTGCTGGCGGAGGGCCATTCCCTCCTTGTCGATGGCTACACCTACAGCGATGCGCACGGCATCCATTTCCGCACCACGCTCCTGTGCGAGCAGGCGCAGGCCAAGGACGATGCCCTGGTGATCGACGGTCCCAGGGAGGCGCTCATCGTAGTGGCCAACCGCACCAGCTTTAACGGTTTCGACAAAGACCCCGTGCTGGAAGGCCGGGAGTACAAGCAGGCTTCGCTGAACCTGGCACAAAAGGCAGCCGCCAAAGGCTGGAACAAGCTTGAAAAAGCCCACACAAAGGACTACAAGGCCCTTTTCGACCGCGTACAACTGAACCTGGGCGCCACGCCGGACAGCATCCGTGTGCTCCCCACGGACCGGCAGCTCCTGCGCTATGCGGAAGGGGAAGCCAACCCGGAACTGGAGGCCCTGTACTTCCAATATGGCCGATACCTGCTCATCGCCAGTTCCCGCACGGAAGGCGTCCCGGCCAACTTGCAAGGGCTGTGGAACGAGAGCCTCACCCCGCCGTGGAGCAGCAACTATACCACCAACATCAACCTGGAAGAGAACTACTGGATGGCGGAAAGCGCCGCCCTGCCCCAGATGCACGCCTCCCTGCTGGGTTTCCTGCACAACCTGTCCAAAAACGGAGAGCAGACAGCCCGGAACTATTACGGGGTGCAGGAAGGCTGGTGCGAGGCGCATAACAGTGACATCTGGGCCATGACCTGCCCGGTGGGAGAAGGAAGCGGAGACCCTTCCTGGGCCAATTGGAACATGGGAGGCGCCTGGCTGAGCACCCATATCTGGGAGCACTGGCTCTTCACCCGGGACCGGGCCGCCCTGGAGCGCGACTACCCGGTGCTCAAAGGCGCGGCACAGTTCTGCCTGGGCGTATTGATCGAGAAAAACGGGGAACTCATCACCTCCCCCGGAACCTCACCGGAAAATATCTACCGGACGCCGGACGGCTATACGGGCGCCAGCGCATACGGCGTAACGGCCGACCTGGCCATCATCCGCGAATGCCTCACCGATGCCGCTGCAGCCGCCCGTGAGCTGGGTGACACCGTCTTTGTAAAGCGGGTCGATGCCACCCTCCCCCGCCTGCGTGGCTACCATGTGGGCAAGAACGGCGCCCTGCAGGAATGGTACCACGACTGGGAAGAGCCCGCCCCCTGGCACCGTCACCAGTCCCATCTGATCGGCGTATATCCCGGCCACCAGATAGAAGCCGGAACACCCCTGGCCGACGCCGCTCTCAAAACCCTGGAAATCAAAGGCTTTGAAACCACTGGCTGGAGCTGTGGCTGGCGCGTGAACCTGTACGCCCGCCTCCACCAGGCGGAGAAAGCCTACCAGATGTACCGCCGCCTGCTCCGCTATGTGAGCCCGGATAAATACACCGGAGCTGACGCCCGCCGGGGCGGCGGCACCTACCCCAATCTCCTGGACGCCCATCCCCCGTTCCAGATAGACGGGAATTTCGGCGGCTCTGCCGGCGTGGTGGAAATGCTCCTGCAATCCACGCCGGACCGTGTAATTCCCCTCCCGGCCCTGCCCAAGGCCTGGCCCAACGGCTGGGTGAAAGGACTCCGTACCCGCACCGGACAAACCGTGGACATGCGCTGGGAAAACGGGCAACTGACTGAATACAAGTTACGCTGATGAAAAAAATCGCAGCCATCCTTTGGGGACTCCTGGTCCTCGTACATGCCGGCGCGCAGAACCCGGCCCAGCAATACGTGAACCGCCAGTCCCATAGCGGCGTCCTTAAGGATGCGGTGTGGGGCGTGTTGGCCGTACACCGGGACGGGCGCACCCTGGCGAGCCTGAACCAGAGCCAGCGTATGGTGCCGGCGTCCAACATCAAGCTGGTCACCACCGGCACGGCGCTCCACTATCTTAGCCCGGAAGCACGCTTCCGCACGGAACTGGGCTACACCGGTGAAATCAAAGACGGTGTGCTGGAAGGGGACGTATATATCATCGGCCACGGAGACCCTACCCTGGGTACCCGGGACAGCATCGCCACAGACAACGGCGCACTTTTCTGGCGATGGAAATCGCTGCTCAAAGAGGCCGGCATCAACGCCATCCATGGCCGCATCGTGGGCGACGGAAGGGCCTACGAGGGCAATTTGGAGCACCAGAGCTGGGGTTTTGACGATATCGGCACGTATTACGGAACCGGGACCAATGCGCTGAGTTTCTATGCCAACGCGATTGACCTTGCCGTGCGCGCCGCAGCGCCCGGAGAGCCCGCCCAGGTGCAGCAGACGTACCCGGAAACCCCGTGGCTGCATTTCCAGAACTACAGCATCACCGGGCCAGCGGGTACGGGCAACAGCCTGTACCTGTACACCACGGACCTGGCCCCGTATGCGGAACTCCGCGGCTCCTTCGCCACGGACCGCAAGCCCAAGACCGAGCATTTCGCCAACAAGTTTGGCGCCCTTACCTGCGCCTTCTATTTCTGGAAGAACCTGAAGGAGACCGACTGGGAGGTTACCGGCGGTTATGCCGATATCGACCGGAGCGGATACATCCGCAACAGTTCCTTCGTGGCCGAAGAGAAAGCCGGCGAGCCGCTGGTGGTGGGCCAGACGGAATCGGCCCCGATAAGCGCCATCGCCCGCATCACCAACGTGCGCAGCGACAACTTTTACGCGGAAGCCCTGTTCCGCGCCATGGGTGAAAAACAGACCGGCATAGCCCTGTCCGACAGTTGCCAGGTGGCTCAGCGCCAGGCACTTATCGACCTGGGCGTGGACCCGGACGGCATCCGCCAGGTCGATGGCTGCGGCCTGTCCCGCATGAACTACGTGTCGCCGGAGTGGATGGTGGGCTTCCTGCAGGCCATGCAGCAAAGCCCCGCTTTCAGCGCCTTCCTGACCTCGCTTCCCCACCCGGGAGAAGGCACCCTGAGCACCCTCCTGCCCAACCAGGCCGGGCGCGAATCCATCCGCATCAAAAGCGGTTCCATGGACGGAGTCCTCTGCTATTCCGGCTATATCCTTGCCGATGACGGCACGCCGCAAGTCACCCTTTCCATCATGACCAACCACACCACGGCCTCCCCAAAGGAGGTACGAGCCGTTTTGGCCCACTTGTTGAAGTTGCTAATGGAAGAAATTTAGTATCTTTGCAAGATATATGCGCAAGTACGTGTACATAGCGGTCCTTTTGATGGCGGTCACCTCCTGCAAAGTGGCCACCACCATTGTCGATACCACCAACGAACTGCTCCGCGGAGAAATCGTGGCCCGTGCCGGGTCACACAAACTGCACCGTGAGCAGCTGGAAAGCTTTATTCCCTCCGGCGTATCGCGGGAAGACAGCATCAACCTGGCCCATCAGTACATCAACGCCTGGGCGGAGGACCTCCTCCTGGTAGACATGGCGGAAGAACAGCTTTCGGAAGTGGAGAAAGACGTGTCGGAAGAACTGGAAGACTATCGACGCACCCTCCTCAAGTACCGCTATGAGCAGCGTTACATCGAGCAGCGGCTGGACACCCTGGTCACCGACGAAGAAATCGTCAAGTATTACAACGCCAACCTGGACAAGTTCCGCCTGGAGCGCCCCATCGTAAAAGCGCGTTACCTCACCCTCCCCGCCGGCTCCAAAAACCTGAACACGCTGCGCAAGCTGATTTCCTCTGACGATGCACAGAGCGCCGCGGAAGCCGCCAACCTGTCAACTACCGTCGCTATCCGATACGTCGATGCCGCCCATGCCTGGCAGGATGCCCTTCTCCTGGCCCAGGACCTGGGCATGGACTACGGAAAAATGATGGCCTCCCTGAAAGGCCAGTTCGTGGAATGGACGGACGAGAACAAAATCCTCCACCTGGCCTGCCTGGTGGACATGGTTCCGGAAGGCCGTACAGCCCCGCTGGAATACTGCACCCCCCACATCCGCGACCTCATCCTGAGCGGCCGCAAACATGAACTGGAAATCCAGCTGGAGCAGGATGTCCTGCAGGATGCCCGCAAAAACAAAAAACTGGTAATTTATTGATTATGAAACATATCTTCCTGTCAGCCGCAGCTTTGCTGGTATGCTTTACGCTCAGTGCGCAAAAGTACAAGGGCGTAGTGGACAAAACCGTCGCCGTCGTGGGTGGAGAAACCATCCTCCTGTCGGACGTTGAGGCGGAGGTGCAGCAAATGCGCGCCAGCGGCGCCGGCTCGGACCGTGACCTTCGCTGTGAGGTGCTGGAGAACATGCTGGACGCCAAGATTTTCCTGATGCAGGCCCGCATCGACTCCCTCAGCGTAAACAACGACATGGTGCAGGGCAACCTGACTCAACGCATCGACTGGTTCCGCACCCAGCTGGGCGGTGACGAAGAAATGGAGAAATACTTTGGCAAGCCGCTTTACAAGCTGCGTCAGGAATGGCAGAAAGCCCTTGAGGAGCAAAGCCTTACGGAGCAGGAGCGTATGGAGATCGCCAACAAGATGCCGGAAGTGACGCCGTACGACGTAAAACAGTACATGGACGCCACGGACCCGGAAGACCTCCCGGTAGTACCCGTGAAGTATCAGTTAAGCCAGATTTGCATTTACCCGGACCGTGAAAAGGCGGCCATGGCCGTGAAGGAGAAACTCCTGAGCCTGCGGGAGCGCATCATGAACGGAGAAAAGTTCTCCACCCTCGCCCGCATCTACTCCGAAGACCCCGGCAGTGCCCGTCGCGGCGGTGAACTGGGCCTGGCCTCCAAGTCCATCTTCTGGCCTGCCTTCTCGGATGCCGCCATGGCCCTGCGCCCCGGCACCATCTCCCAAATTGTGGAAACCCCGGACGGCTTCCACATTATCGAAGTCATTGAAAAGAAGGGCGATATGTTCAACGCCCGCCACATCCTCATCAAACCGCAGTATACGGCCGAGGACCGCGAGAACGCTTTCCACAAACTGGACAGCCTGCGCGGCAAAATCCTGGAGGATGAGATTCCCTTCGTCATGGCAGCCCGCTTCTACTCCGAGGACCCGGCCACCCGTACCAACGGCGGCCAGATGGCAGACCCCGCTACCGGTTCCGCCTACTTCGAAATCGACCAGCTGAAACCGGCCGATTATGCTGCCATCAAGGACCTCAAGGTGGGCGAAATTTCCGAGCCCGTGGAATCGCAGGACAACGAAGGCTACCTGCAGGGCAGAAGCGGCAACCTGGTGTACAAGATCATCAAGGTCGACAAGATTGTCCCGGCCCATACGGCCACCTTCGAGCACGATTATACCCAGATCCTGGACAAGGTGAAGGAGGATAAACAGAAGGAAGCCGTGGATGCCTTCCTGACCAAGAAAGTGAAGGATACGTACATCATTATCGACCCGCTCTTCCACGAATGTGAATTCACCCGCGAGGTGTGGAATGCCCGTAAATAGTGCGCCGAAGGCTCCTTCATACCGTCTGCTGCTTGCTGTCGGCCCTGGCGGCCGTTGCCCCGTTGTATGCACAGGAGGAGAAGAAGAAGGACGATGGGAAAGTGCACCTGATCAGCGCCCAGAGCGCCCAGCTCATTGAAGTGAAAGAGGGTGAGAGCTACCGTAAGGTGATCGGCCCCGCCCGTTTCCTGCACAACGATACTTACCTGCTGTGCGACACCGCCCTGTGGAACGTCAATACCAACATTATCGACGCGGTGGGCCACGTGCGCATTATTCAGGACCAGACGCAGCTGAGCAGTGAAACCCTGCAATACGTGGTGGACGACAACATGGCCCGCTTCCGGGGCTCCCTGGTGCAGTTGGAAGACAAAGACAACAATACCCTCCGCACCCGCTACCTGGACTACAACACCAAGGATTCCGTCGCCATCTTCCAGGACGGCGGCGCCATGCGCGACAAGGACGGGCAAATCATCGAGAGCATCTACGGCACCTACGACTCCAAGGCCCACCTGTTCGTGTTCAACGACCAGGTGAACATGTACCTGGATACCACCTTTGTGAAAACCTCGCGCCTGGAGTACCGCAGCGACCTTTCCACCGCCTACTTCGGCTTCGCCACAGATATGTGGCAGGACGATAAGATGCTGAGCGCCAACGACGGCTGGTACGACCGCGGCCGGGAACTCTTCTTCTTCCGCCGCAACGTGCACGTGCTCACGCAGGACCAGGAGACCTGGTCGGACTCCTTATATTATTACAGGACCCGCAACGATGTCGACCTGCTGGGCCATGCGGAGCTCATGGATACCACACGCAACGTGTTTGCGCTGGCCGGAAAGCTCCAGTACACTGACAGCCTTTCCCAGATCCGCATGACGCGGGAGCCCGCCATCATGAGCATCAGCGAGGAAAAAGGCAAACGGGACACCCTTTATCTGGGTAGTGATTTGCTGCTCCTGCGGGGCATCCGCAAGTGTGACATCCCGGAGGAATGGGAGAAAGATGCCCAGAAGCGCCTTTCGGACATTTCCGGAGACCCGGTGATGGAGTACCGGAGAAAAGCCGCCGAAGCTGCGGCAGCCGCTGCCGCGAAAGCAGCGGAGGAAGCCGCCATGACCAACCCGAACCTTCCGCCGCCTCCGCCGGGACAAGGCCAGAAGGCCGGCGGAAAGCCCGCAGATAAACCCAAGGACAAACCGGCAGACAAACCTGCCATGCCTCCGGCAGACACGTTGGCTCCGCCGAAAGCGCCCGGGGACAGTTTGACCCCGCCGGCCATGGCGGACACCCTAGCCCATTCTGCCCTGGCGGATACAACGGCGATTATCCAACCTGTAGCACCTGTCGACACCACCGCCATTCAGGCTCCCGCAGACACGCTTCCCCCTCCCAAAGACACCACCAAGGTGAATTTCCTCTGGGGCTCCAAGCATGTCCGCATGTTCCGCCGCGACATGCAGATGTCCGCCGACTCCCTCATCTATACGGATCTGGACTCCCTGGTACGCCTGTACCAGACTCCTATTTTCTACAATGAGGGCAACCGGCAATATGCGGCCGACAGCATTTACATGGTCATCAAGAACAAGCAGATGGAAAAGGCCCACCTGCTGGCCAACGCCTTCATCACCATTCAGGAGGACCCGAACAGTTACGACCAGATCCGCGGCACGGAGATGGTGGCCTATTTCGACTCCACCACCGCCCTCACCCGCTTTGATGCCCTGGGCGGTGCATCCACCATCTTCTACCTGGAAGAAAAAGGCGCCCTGGCCACGGTGAACAAGGTGGAATCCAAGATGATTTACGCCACCTTCAATGATGGTGAAATAGAACGCATTTACTATTACGACAATCCCAAGAACGACGGTTATCCCACCGTGCAGATGCCGGAGGAGGACAAAACCCTCAAGGGATTCCGCTGGGACCCGGAACGCCGTCCGGCTTCGCCGCTGGATGTCACCTCGTTAACCCCGCGTCGGAGTGAACGGACGGCTTACCTGGCCCGGCCCCATACAGAATTCAAACAGACGGAAGACTACTTCCCCGGCCATATCAACAAGATTTACCGCGATATCGCCATCCGTGATTCGCTGCAAGTGGTCCGGGACCGTGCCCGCCAGCGGGAACAGGATTCCCTGGCCCGGGCAAAGGGAGACACCACCCGGCTTGCCCTGCCGGACACACTGGCTGTTCCTAAGGACTCTCTGGCAATGGCCGCCAAAGACAGTTTGAACGTCCCGGCGGTGCCCGTCCCGCCCGTGGACAGTCTGTCAACCGCCGCCCCGGCGGATTCCCTGGCCGCCAAGCCGGCCGAAGTGGAACAGCCGCAAAAGACGGAGAAGGAACTGAAGGCCGAGGCTAAAGCCCGCGAGAAAGCCGAGCGGGAGGCAGCCAAGGCGGCTAAGCAGGCGGCGCGGGAGGCCAAATGGGCCGAACAAGACCGCATCTTCGCAGAGAAACAGGCCGCCAAGGCGCAGCGGAAGCTGGACAGGCAGCGCGCCAAAAAACTGAAGGCGCTCCAGAAACTGGCCAAACAAGCCGCGAAAGAGCGGCAACGGTTCATGAAATATCTGGAAAAAGAACAAAGGAAGACTCAGAAACAAGAAAACCAATAGTGCTATGAAAAAGACTGTTCTGGTATCGGGTGGCGCCGGGTTCATCGGCAGCCATGTAACGGTAGAACTCATCGAAGCCGGCTACGACGTAGTGGTGGCCGATAATTTCTCCAATTGCGACCGCACCTGCTACGAAGGCGTCAAAAAAATCACCGGCCGGGAAGACCTCCCGCTGGAGGTGATGGACTTCTGCGACCTGGCCGCCGTAAAGGCCCTCTTCGCCAAATACCCCATCGACGCCGTTATCCACTTCGCCGCCTATAAGGCTGTGGGTGAGTCGGTTGCAGAGCCGCTGAAATACTATAAGAACAACCTCACCAGCTTCCTCAACGTGCTGGAGGTCGCCCAGGAAAAAGGCGGCTGCAACGTACTGTTCTCTTCATCGGCCACGGTCTATGGAGAACCGGATGTAGTGCCTGTTACCGAAAACACGCCGCGCAAGCCGGCTACGTCCCCTTACGGCAACACCAAGACCATGTGCGAGGATATCCTGCGCGACACCGTAAAAGCCTCGGACGGAAAGATCAAGGGCATCCTGCTGCGCTACTTCAACCCCATCGGCGCACATCCCAGCGCCCTCATCGGCGAACTGCCCCGTGGCGTGCCCAACAACCTGGTCCCCTTTATTACGCAGACGGCCATCGGCAAACGGGAATGCCTGAGCATCTTCGGCAACGACTACCCCACCCCGGACGGCACCTGCCTGCGGGACTATATCGACATTGTCGATTTGGCCAAGGCGCATGTATTTGCCGTTACCCGCATGATGGAAGGCAAGATGAAGCAGGGCTGCGAGACCTTCAACGTGGGCACCGGACGCCCGGTGAGCGTACTGGAACTGGTGAACGCCTTCGAAAAGGTGAACGGCGTCAAACTCAACTACAAGTTCGCCCCGCGCCGCGCCGGCGACGTCACAGCCATCTGGGCCGACCCTACACTGGCCAACACCGAGATGGGATGGAAAGCCACCCGCACGGTGGAAGAAACCCTCAAGGCCGCCTGGGCCTGGGAGAAACACCTGGCTGGAAAATAATCTTTAGAAAACGGTAATTTGGACGTTCTCCAGGGCTATCATCTGGGGAACGTCTATTTTTACGGGCGCCTCCCAGACATAGAGCACGGCATCTTTCACCTGGATGTCGTGAATCATCTCCAGGGTGCCGCTGGCGCGGATGCCAATGCAGGCATTCCAGCAATACACCCGTTCGATGACGATGTCCTGGAAGTTGGGCAGGAAATTCTGCGTGGTGGCCGCCTGGTTGTCCTCGTACCCGGCCGGACGGTCTGCGTAGCTGGTTTCAAAGACAATGGCTTCCCCCACAATATCGTTCATCACAATATCGCTGATTCTCAGGTTCTTAACTACGCCCCCGCGCTCCGGAGCGCTCTTGAAGCGCAGGCCGGTATCCGTGCCGGAGAACACATTGTGACGCACCACGATATCCTCCATGCCGCCGCTGAACTCGGAGCCAATCACAAAGCCGCCGTGGGCATGGTACACGGTATTTTCCTCGATGAGCATATCCTTGCAGGGGCCGTCCTGAGCGCCCTTTTCCCCGGCGCCGGCCTTGAGGCAGATGCCGTCGTCCCCCACATCTACGGTGCAGTGGCGCACCACCACCCGCTGACAGTTCATCAGGTCGATGCCGTCGCCGTTCTGGGCATTCCAGGGACAGCGCACGGTAACACCCTCAAGGGTTACGTCCTGGCAACGGGAGGGCACCAGGTGGAATTTGGGGGAATTCTGGATGGTAACGCCCGTTACGCTCACCCGCTCGCAGTCCGTAAAACGGACCAGGTGCGTGCGCAGGCGCTCCTGCTTGCGGGGATCCGCCACCAAATCGTCAAACGACTTTAACCCGGACGGGTACCAAAGGCTGCCGTCCTCACTCACCGTGCCGCCTTTGGAGAGGAAGGCTTTCCACTCCACATCGCTCACCTTGGAACGCTTCACCGGGCGCCACCAGGCTCCGTTTCCGTCAATGATGCCCTCGCCCGAGATGCTCACATCGTGCCGCTTGGAGGCCGATATGCCAGGCCGGATTTTGCCGTCCTTGTCCTTATGAACAAACTTATCCGGCGACAGCAGGATAACCGCTCCGCGCTCCAGGTGCAGGTCGATACAATCTTTAAGGCTGATGGGCCCCGTCATGTACAGCCCCTCCGGCACCACCAGGTGGCCGCCACCCAGCTTGTTCAGGGCCGATATGGCCTTTTCGAACGCCACGGTATTGAGCGCACTGCCGTCCGCCACGGCCCCAAAGTCCTTGATATTAACGGTATTGTCCGGAATCTGCACCGGCGCCGGTGCTACTTGGGCATACACCCATGCCGGAGTGATCAGCGCAAGAAAAAGCAGGAATCGTTTCATCTTAATAATCATTCTTTTAGCAAATATAGCACAGATTTTTTTGTTTCGGCAAGGTTTTTGCCAATCTGCTACACAAAATTAGTGTAAACCTTAACTGACGTGTACTATGAAGAAGGTTTTAGTGAGCCTGCTGCTGCCTGTTTTGGTGCTTGGCAGCTGTAACAAGCAGGAAATTGAGAACAACACTCCCAGCACCCAGAACAACTCCGGCAACGGAAGCACATCCGGCACCGAGATCCAGACGCCCGAGGTAGAAGACGACGAGGACGACACCTTTTCGCAAGAGAATTTCCCGTACCTGGTAAGCATCACCTACGATGGCAGTAGCGCCACCGTAAGCGGTGACGAAGCCCTTGACGACCTACTGGACGTTCAAACAGACGGCGCCCATGTAACCATCACCTACTCCGGTTCGGAGAATGTAATCTACAAGCTCAGCGGTTCCTCTGCCAACGGACGCTTCAAGCTGTACAGCGAGAAAAAGCAGGCCCTCTGGCTGAGCGGCCTCAGTCTCACCAACCCCGACGGCGCTGCCATCGACAACCAAAGCGGCAAACGCACCTTTGTCTATATTGAAGGCAGCAATTCCCTGGCCGATGGTTCCAGCGCCAGCTACACCACCAGCGGCGACGAAGACATGAAAGCCGTGTTCTTCTCCGAAGGCCAGCTCATCTTCAGCGGCCCTTCCAGCGGCACCAACAAGCTCACCGTTACGGCCAACAACACCCAGGGTAAGAGCGGCATTGCCTCTGACGATTACGTGCGCCTGTTCACCGGCGCCAACGTCTCCATTACGGCAGGTGCGAGTGCCGGGCACGGCATCAAGGCCAACGACTACGTCCGGCTGAGTGACGGCACCCTGGAGATTACCACCAAGGCCCCCATGAAAAAGGGCATCACTTCCGATGACTTTGTCCTGGTAGAAGGCGGCACCACCACCATCACGGTGAGCGGCGGCGTGGCCTACGACAGTGACGACAATGAGTACTCCGGCACGGCCGGCATCAAGGCCGACAACTACTTTGCCATGACCGGCGGCCAGGTGACCATCACCAACACCGGCGCAGGCGGCAAGGGCGTCCGGGCGGGCAACTACAGTTACTACACTGCCAACGGCAGCCTTGCCAACAGCTATATCAGCGGCGGCACCCTTACCATCACCACCTCCGGCAGCGAGTCCAACGACGTGTCCTCCAAGGCCATCAAGATTGGCTACAAGGAAGGCAGCGGCCGCAACTATGTGTATGGCGGCAACCTGGTGATAAGCGGCGGCGACATCGTCACCAACGCATCCAAGAGCGAAACCGTCGAGGTCAAAGGCCAACTCACCATCACCGGCGGCAGCCTGTACGCTTATTCTTCGGCGGACGATGCCATCAACTGCCAGGGCGAGATGAACATCACCGGCGGTTATGTCTATGGCCACTCCACGGGCAACGATGCTATTGACGCGAATGGCGACATGAAACTTTCCGGCGGCTATGTCTTTGCCGTCTGCACCAAGGGCAGCCCGGAGGTGGCGCTGGACGCCAATACCGAAAGCGGATACAAGCTGTATATCAACAACGGGGCGACCGTGGTGGCCTACGGCGGTCTGGAAAGCGGTTATTCCGCCTCGCAAAGTGTATATAGCATGAGCGGAAGCGCCAACGCCTGGAATGCCCTGTATGACGGCAGTTCGTTCATTGCGGCCTTCAAGGCGCCCTCCAACCTGTCCAGTTTTGCCGTATCGGCCCCGTCCCTGAGCAGCGGCTACAAGGACGTGAGCGTGAGTGGAACCACCTATTGCAACGGCGTCTGGGCCAGTTCCAACATCTCCGGCGGCAGTTCCGTCAGCCTGAGCACTTATACCGGTGGCGGCGGTCCTGGCGGTGGTGGTCCCGGCGGTGGCGGTCCCGGCGGTGGCGGTGGTCGTCCTTGGTAAGCAGGAATTGATTATCTTTGCAGTTGTTATGAAACGACTTATCCTCTTTGTGGCATCGGCCCTGCTGCTCCTTCCGGCGGCAGGCGCCCAGGAGCCGCCCAAAATGAACAAGAAGAACCTGGTTATCAAGGAATGGAATTCCGACCCTAAGGGGGGCAACAAGGTTCTGGACCATATTACCACCTTCTCTGCGGAAGGCAAGAAGATCGAAGAGGCCGAATACGGCTCCGACGGCCAGAAGTGGCGCAAGCGCTTCGAGTACGGTCCGGACGGAAGGGTGTCGCGCGAACTGGTGTACGACGGCCGCAACAAGCTCCAGACCTACAAGACCTTCGAATGGAACGAGTTCGGGAAAAAGAAGGTGCAGTATACCTATAATGCGAAGGGTAAACTGTTGAGCGTCAAGCATTACGAATATCTCGCACAAGATGCCGGAGAGTAAACATCTGTCCTTTGAGAAGCCGCTGGAGTCGCTGGGACCCATCACCCTGGAGGAGATGGAGGGCATCAAGCTCATGAACCGGATCGATTCCAAGTACCTCACCGACGAAGCCAGCCTGCTGAGGATTTTGGCGGCGGCAGGCGCAGCGGGGTACCGGGTGCTGGTGACGGAAGGCATGCGCATAAGCCCCTATGACTCGGTCTATTACGACACGGACGGGCTGCGGATGTTCTACGACCACCACAACCGGCGGCTGGTCAGGCAGAAAGTACGGACGCGCAGCTATGTGAACTCCGGGGATACCTTCCTGGAAATCAAGCGGAAGAACAACAAGGGCCGCACCAAGAAAAAGCGCATGCACATTCCCACCGCGGAGCTGATGGATTTTCGTGCCGATGACGCGGCCTGCACCTACCTGGCCGACCATTCCTGGTTCACCGCACCGGACCTCTCCCCCGTGCTGGAAACGCGTTTCCATCGCATTACGCTGGTGAATCCGGCCAAGACCGAACGGCTCACCATCGACACGCTGCTGAACTTCAAGAACTTCCGTACCGGGAAAGAAACTTCCCTGCAGAATGCGGTGATTATCGAATTGAAGCAGGACGGCCGGGCGGACAGTCAGATGAAAAACATCCTGCTGGACCTCCGCGTAAAGCCGGTCCGCGTCAGCAAATACTGCATCGCCGTCACCCTCACGGACCCCGGCGCCAAGAGCGGCCGCTTTAAAGAGAAGGTGCGGTGCATTGAAAAAACCATTGGAAATAAATTAGTTACTATATGATTATCGACCCTCTTTTTCGTTTTGTCCAGGACGATTTGGCCTCCTTCGGAGACCTGGATGCCGGCGACGATATGCTGCTGGACGTACAGACCATCACCGACGCCATGATGACGGTGAGCCAGAAAGTGGCGGAACTGGGCATCCGTTTTGCCCTGAACCTGCTGGTATGCTGGGTGCTGGTGCACTGCTTCTATTACAAGAAGAGCCGGCGCCGGGACTACTACTTTACCTTCATGGTGTTTTCATCGGCCATGCTCATCCTGCTCTATATTATGGGCAATGTGGAAGTGGGCGTGGGGCTCACCCTGGGCCTGTTCGCCATCTTCGGCGTCATCCGTTACCGTACGGAAACGGTGCCCATCCGGGAGATGACCTACCTTTTTGTGATTATCGCCCTGGCCGCCGCCAACGGCCTTGCGCCGGTGTACCAGCTGGTGGATGTGGCTACGGCGCCGCATTATGTCATCAACTGGGGTAGCGTGGGCGTGATGGCGCTGGTGAATGCGCTGATTATCCTGCTGGTAGCCGTGCTGGAGAGCGAAAGCCTGGTCAAGCACACCACCACCAAGCTGGTGCTGTACGACCGTATCGAGCTTATCGTCCCGGAAAAGCGGAGCGAACTTGTTGCAGACCTGGAGAAGCGCCTGGGCGTGAAGGTGGAAAACGTGGAAATCGGCCATGTGGACTTCCTGAAGGACGCCGCATTTATCAAAGTGTATTATAACCTGCCCAAGGGGGAAACCAATTCCGTGAACATGGTGACCCGGGCCAAAGATTACGTTGCCTGATGAAAAAGATCCTTTTATCGACGATAGCGGTGCTGGTGGCCGTTGCGGCCCAGGCACAGAGCGCCAGCTTTGCCGGACGTGCTTCGGCAGAGGTGGATTATAAGATTGTCAAGGGCCTCCACCTTTCCGTCGGGGAGGAAATCCGCAGCAATGACAATTTCTCCGCCCTGGGCAGCCTGCGCACCAACGTGACCCTGTCCTACAAGCCCGCCCAGTTCTTGAAACTCGGGGCTGGCTATACGCTTATCAATCCCTGGAAAAACGGCAAGGAGATTGAACTGGAAGACGAAAGCACTACCAAATACTACGGTTTCTGGGCACCCAAGCACCGGTTTCATGCCAGCGTTGCCGGCATCCTGCGCCTGGGTTATTTCCATCTCTCCCTGCGCGAACGGGTGCAGCTCACCCATAACGGAGATTCCGGCATGAATATTTACCAGGCCCCCCGCAACGAGGTGGCCCTGCGCAGCCGACTGGGGGTAAGGTATAAAGGCTGGAAAGTGGTGGAGCCTTTCGCCTTCTTTGAGCTCCGGACCCAGCTGAACGGTGCCTGGGGCAGCACGTCGGGCTCCCAGCAGACCAAGAAAGATGGCGTAACTACCTACTATGATTATACGCCGGCTGGCTACACCCACGTGTACAACGACCGCTACCGTGGAGAGCTTGGCGTGGATTTGAATCTGGGCAAACACCATTCGCTTTCTCCCTACCTGCTGCTGGACTATCTGTCCGAATATGAGCTTGATACCAGTAAAAACGGTAAAAAACTATTTAGCGCCGCCTATTCCAACCTGTTCAGAGTAAGCTTAGGATTGGGTTATACGTTCAAATTCTAATTGGTAAAATTTTTAAAAAACCTTTTGGATTATCAGAATTATGCCGTACCTTTGCGCCTTGAAACTAAATTTGTTGGTTAGTTATTAAATTAGCGCTATGAAAAAAGTATTTATGTCTGCAGCCGTTGTGGCCATGATGGTCGCCGCTGTAAGTTGCCAGTGCAACAACAACAAGAAAGCCGAAGAAGCTTGCGAAAAAGAGTGCACCGAGAAGTGCGAGGATGCCGCTTGCGAGAAGGCTTGCTGCGATTCCAGCAAAACCGTGAAGGAAGCCGTTGAGAAAGCCGCCAAGGATGTGAAGGACGCTACCGTCGATGCTACCGTTAAGGCCGTTGACGATGCAGCCAACGCTGTGAAAGACGCCCTCAAGTAGTAAGTTTCGCTTCTTCAAGAATGCAATCCCGGACCTAAGTGCCCGGGATTTTTTGTATCTTTCCTCTATAAATCCAATCTTCGCACAGCACAGACGTTTCCAGCGAGATATAC
>CAMKSQ010000029.1 GCA_946415475.1 uncultured Bacteroidales bacterium | reverse complement strand
GCCTGCGTCCGGTTGTCCAGGGAGACCACAGGGATCTCGTCGCCGGCCGTCAGGGCTGGGTCAAGACGGCCCCGGTCATTCTGCTGATGGTCGCCGATGAGAAGAAATTCGGCGGAAGCGACGAGCGTTCGAAGGTCGTGATGGGCGTGGATGCCGGCATCGTTTCAGAGAACATCAACCTATTCTGTGCAGGTACAGGTCTTGTCACCCGTCCCAGGATGTCGATGGATACCCAGGCCATCAAGGAACTGCTTCGTCTGGACGAGACGCAGACTCCGCTGCTGAACAATCCGGTCGGCTATGCCAGGTAAAACCCTCGCTTACGGTTGGCTTATATGGAAAGGCTGTCGTAGGCGGTACCGTATTCCTCTGCATATTCACGCTTGTGCCTGGAAATGAACTGCTGGTAGCATGTGCGGGCATCGTCCTCGTGCCCCAGGAGTTGGAGCGCCCGGATCTTGCCGGCGAGGGCTTCATCGTCCAGGGGGTCTACCAGGAAAAGGATATCGGCACACAGAATGGCATTGTTGTATTCCTTCATGCCCACCCTGCGCTTCATTTCCCTTTGCATGACCGGTTGTACTTGCCTGTCGAAGCTGTCTTTCATGTAATCAAACATCGGATCTGTCTCGCCCAGAAGGAATTTCCCGCGGGAAAGCAGACGGATGAGTGTATCCATGTCGGGTTGTTCGCTCTGCAGTATTTGCTGGAATCTCAGATAATCACAACTGAAAGGTTCCCGGTACTGAAGGATGAAATGACCGTCTTTAAACTCGATCGAGACCCCATCCATCAGGGAAAGCGCCTTCCGGAGTTTATTCATGGTTACGCCCCGAAGGTTTTTGGCATGCATTTCATCCTTGTCCGGCCAGAGCAGCGACCTCAGGTTTTTGGAACTGACCCCGTCTTTCATTCCCAGAAGGATCAGAAGCAGAAGTTGGCGTATTTTTTCCGGAAATTCGGCCGAGATTTCGTTCCCTTCTGCATCATAAGCGGCAAAAACACCGAATAGGGAGAGGGAATTGGCAACAGGTTTCAAAGGCTGAAGCGCAGCGACTGGAATACTGGCTTTGAGCCTCCGGGAATGCCGGTTCTTCCGTTTTATCAGATAGAGCGTCATCCCCACAAGGAGGAGAGCGAATAGAAGCACCGTCCCCTTCCGAATCCGTTCCCGGGTCACTGTGGAGAGGTTCCGTTTCAAGGGGGGGAAAGACAGCGTATAGACCGTTACTCTTGAATCGATGTCATTCGTGGATTCTTCCAAAAGGGCGATGAGTATCTGCAACTGCGTGTCATAGTAGAGATTCGCATTGGTAAGAATCCGGTCGGAATTCATGGGAATGGCATCGGCGTACAGGGACATCTGCCCGTCTTGCAGGGAGAACCGGTATAACTGCAGTTCAGTTTCGGTATAGCTCTCCGGATACATGAGCGTATAGAAATACGAGTCCCCGGGGAGGACCATATTCCTTACCGGCACTTTGTTTATCTTCTGTTTGGGAAGTGTCCAGACTTTTTCTGCCTCAAAGGTTTCCGGGTCAATGACAAAGAAATCGTATAGATATTGACGGCCCACGATATGATCTCCGCTTTGATTCCCCATTCCGCCGAACAAGTAAATCTTGTCGTAGACCGAGTCCCATCCTGCCGAAGCGAAGTAGCGGGGCCAAACTTCGTCCCCGGTGAGTTCGGGCGCAGGATGCCAATGCCCGGAATCATCCAGGCAATAAAAACGACCGTTGTAGAGACGGTTGCCGAAACCGCCGTACAGGTAGTGGCGGTGCCTAAGCGTGTCCGAAATGAGATTATGGTGATGGAGTTGGGTCGGGAATTGTCCGGAAGACAAGATGTTCCAAGTGAGGCTGGAATCCAGAAATGCCAGTGTGGGATACTCCAGCGGGACTTCGTCGCCATAATAGGCTTCGTAACAGTAGTATCCGCCGTCCTGCGGAAAACTGGCTCCGAGGAAGGTATGAAGGGGATTCGGGGTCGAAGTCTTTTCGTGGAATTCCATCCCCTTTCCAAGAGGGATCCGATGCAGCGAATCTCGCGAAATCAGGTAGATTTCGTGCCGCGAATCGTCATAGCCACAGGTCAGGAACTGCGCGCTGCTTTGGCTGAAGCGCTTCTTCCATCGGAGCCTGTCACGGTTCAGCCACTCAGGGTTGCTTATTTTTGCCTTGTACCCGGGCAGGGAACTGGATGCCGTATTGCCGGAGTCTTCCTCCAAAGGGAATGCGGCCACTTTCTGGTCCATCTTGACGGACAGGTTACGCATGTCGAAACTCGGTACATCGATCCGGTATTCATTCTTACCCAGGCAAAGAATGCTGTTTACCGTTCCTTGCAAGTCCATAGTACCGCCCACGCCATGCCGACCGATCTGCAAATAAACGCTGTCCTTTTTCGGCGTCAAAACGAATCGAACGGGCAGCCATTCGCCTTCAACCACGTCTGATCTGGAGATAGACATGTCGGATATGAAACGATGCCCTTCCCAAATGACCCTGAATTGGTACTCTTCTCCCATGCTGTCCATGAAAAGGCAAATTCCCCCGATATTGTTTTCATCGGGAATGCGTCCTATCCTGAAAATGTATCCATTGTCCCTTTCCCGGGAAAAAGCGATGTCGAAACGAATCACCAATGAGTCGGCAAATGCTTTTCGCAGGGGAATATTCATGCTTGTGCGTTCTTCTATGGGATATTCGGAACCGCGGAAATGGAGTCCCTGCCCGACAGCCGTCCAGCATGAGATGAACGCAAGGATAACAAGAATGGCTTTTATCTTCATGGCGGACAAAGGTATTATTTTTCAATGGTTAACCCAAAATATTTTTTAAATAATGGTTAATTAACCCTATTCTTAACAGTCTCCCGCTATATTTGCAGTCAACACGAAACGATAACCATGATCCGTCCGGTTTACAGAATAGTCCACCTGCTTGTGTCCGCCAGTTTACTGACGGCTTGCGTTACTTGTACAAAGGAAAACGGAACAGACGAGTTGGTTCCTCCCTCCAAGGCCGATGCTGTCGTGTACACGGATATCCACGATCCTATTGGAGATGAAGGACAGTTTTTCATGCCCGAGGACTCCCGCATTCCCGAGCGTTATTGGGTTTGCGTGGACATGTTTGACGGCGGCCTGCCCTACCAGCTGCTTTGCGAATCCGTGTCAGGCCTCGTGAACGGCGCCTTCCAGGAAGGCCGGTCGGATGTGGCGGTCTGGCTGGACGTCAACTCGGATTCCTACAACCGTGCCAGGGCTTTCCTGGGCAGGGAGGTGGGACGCCAGACGGCGTTCGAACTCTGCTTCAACGAATACGGCCCCTTTGACGGAGCCCCGGTCCAGGTGAAGGATCTCTTTTCCGGCGGGTACGTCCTTTGCGATGTAGCCTCCAACCCGGAGAGCTCGGTCGTCGCCTCGGTGGCTGCCCATGTGTTCCAGGCAGTCATCGTGGATGTCTCCCTGGAGGAGCGTTTCATCGAGGCCGGTTACACGATGCGTTACGATGCACGTAGGAAGACTACCCGGGACGCCTGGGAGGAATTCAGGGATGCGTGCCGGAACGACGCCCTGGTCCTCATGCCCGTGAACACGGCGGAACTCCGCAACTTTTCCATCTGCCACCACTTATTCGTGTTGAACCTGTGCCGCGAACGGGACAGCGTGGAGGGTGGCATGAACAACGGATTGATGGATGAAGTCCTGGCCTGGCTTCAGCCCGATTCCCCCGTCCTCGGCTGGGAGGGTGGACCTTTCGGGGAAGACGAGTTCGTGGGAAAAATCTCCCGGTACGGGCACCTGATGCTGGCCGCCGACTGGAGTTACAACCACTCCCTTACCAGCGCCGGCGCCCGGGAACGCCAGTCCATGTCTCTCGCCCCGGTCATCCATCCCCGTACAATAGACTATCATCTCAAGAAGAATTTCATTTCCTTCGTCCTCACCGACGGAGATAACTACCAGTGGGTCATGGGAGACGGCTTCGAGAAGGACTTCTATGCCCTTCCCTCCCGCCATGACGTGCGGATGAGCTATACCCTGGGCGCTCAGGCGCTCGCCGAGCTCTCTCCTGACCGTTACTCCTACCTCGTGAACCTTTGCGGAGACGACAATACCCTGATGGAGACCTTCGGCGGAGGGTATTTCTATGCCGATACCTACGCGCAGAAGACCTCCCGCCGCGCCGCTTCCCTCGCAGTGATTGCCGCGCGGACGGGGGTGCACATGCGCCAGCACCGAATCAAGGTACTGCAGCTCATCGCCTGGCGGGCCTTGAGCCAGGAGGCGATGGAAGCGTACCAGGCCTTCGTAGATGCCAACGACCAGCTGGAAGGGATCGTCGTCATCCAGTATTCCCCCTATACCGGAGGAGACGGGGAGATCCGCTGGTGCACCAATTCCCAGGGCTATGACATCCCGGTCATTACCGCCCGGTATGCCCTGTGGAAAGGACTGCCGACATCCGTCGGGGGCGGCAATCCGAAGGAAGTCTCCGACAAGATGAAAGAGCGTGAGCCTTCCGGAGCGGCATCCTTCTCCCTGTGCAGCGTCCATGCATGGAGCGATTTCGCCGGAAACCGGTCCTCCGATGCGGCCGCTTCCTGCCTGGAGCAGTTGCCGGACCGTTTCCAGGCCGTATCCGCCCAGGAACTGATCTGGCGTGTTCGGATGGCTTACCGCCCGGAACAGACTCGGAAATATCTGTCAACCATTCAATAAAACCAATTATCATTCATCCTAAAACAATGAACAAATCCAAATCTCTTCTCAAGGCTTTTGCCGTTGCAGCCCTCGCCATGGCGGGCGCCGCAATGCTGCCCTCCTGCACCGACAATGAAGAGGCGGCGCAGGAAGACTGGGGGTCGGGAACCATCTCCGGTGTCGTAACCGACACGGGGGGTGACCGGATTGCCGCTGTCTCCGTCACGGTGGAAGGGTCTGACGCGTCGACGACCACATCCTCCGACGGTACGTACTCCTTGGATGTAAAGATTAAGAAAACAGTCGTAGCGAAGTTCACGAAAACAGGCTACGCAACCGTGGCGATGACCGTACCCGCCAGCCATTTCACCGGCGGGAAAGTCACGTTGAACCCGGTCCTTGAAGTGGCGGACGCCGTGATTACCGGCCGCGTGCTGGATGCCAGCCACGGCAACGTCCCGTTTGCAGGCGTCACGGCCTCCATCGGTTCCAAGGAGCTGGTGACCGGTGCAGACGGCGTGTTCTCCTTCACCGACCTGACCATCCAAGATTATACGCTCACCCTCCGCAAGACCGGTGCGATGACCATCATCCGGCAGATTGGCAAGGATGACTTCGTAAACCACAAGGTGGATCTCGGTGACATCGGCATGGGCGGCAAGGAGCTCTTCCGCGGCAAGTCCCTCGATGACCTCCAGCAGCAGGCACCGTTCCTGTTTATGGACGAATACCGCGGCGGCTGGGGCGGCGGCGGCCTGACCGACTGGTCCTGCACCTTCATGTCCGCGCAGTGGAAACAGGAAGGCAACATCGAAAACCAGGGCGAAGGCATGGCCCTCCGGATCCGGAACGATGACTCCGACAAGGAGAACAACCCCGTGGACCAGGTCTTCCAGGACACCTACATCTATGGTATCAAGGACATCACCGATTCCAACAAGTATCTCACCGTGAACGCCCGCACCCACCAGGGTCCCGCGCACTTCGGCGTGGTAGTCGTGGACATGACTTCCGACGATCCCGAAGCCATCCGTCTCCCGGAGACGGCGCTGAAAGAGTACACCGACGGCTTCTCCAGCGGAGATTACCTGAACTTCCAGTATGACCTCTCCGCCTATGTGGGCAAGCGCATCGCCATTGCCATCGGTACCTACCGCTGGGCGACTGGCGACTACTGGGTCCAGGTGCCGCTCAAGCATATCACCTTCGCGCCCGAATATGTAAAGGGTGACGACCACCTGACCGGTACCGAGGTCCCTGCCCTGCCCGGCTGGCATCTTACGCTGGAGCAGCTCGGTTCCATGATGCCCAACCCGAACCGCCATTTCACCGCCTATACGCCCGACGGTGTCCAGGTGTGGGGCCGCGACAACTGGGGCCCGCAGTACAAAGCCTGGATGTATGAGTGCGAGAACCACATCGCTTCCCAGTGGGGCTTCATGTATGTGAACAAGGATACCGAGCCGTTCGTGGGCGAAGGCTTCACGATCAAGACCCGCGGCGGTGTGGACCCCGACTATGAGCTGCCGGAGTCCTTCTGGTTCTCGAAGTTCAGCATTTCTGACGCCAACGACCATATCGCTTTCCGCGTGCGCAACTTCTCCTCCACGGATCCGACCGTCTTCCGCGTGACCGCCATTACCTTGGACGGCACCGCCAAGGCCCTTGCCCCGTACGAGAACAATGCCGTGTCCGCGGAAGCCGTTGACAACGGCTGCTGGAAGTTCATCCACGAGGACGGCTCCAAGGGCAGTCCCGACAAGTATGCCACCTTCCGTTATGACCTGAGCGAGTTCTCCGGCAAGGACATCGTCCTGTGCATCGGCGTCCACAAGGGCGAGACTCGCGATGGTGAGCAGAAGCTCGTGATCTACGACGTTACGCTTGACTAATCATTCCTTCCGATGAAAAGAGTCTTTGGATGCTTATTGATTTTGACGGGCCTTGTCGCCTGCGGGGTTCTTCCTTCCTGCAAGAAGGACAACCCCGCGAATGGCGGCGGGGATACCCCCGGAGGGGATAAGCAGGAGGAAGTCGCTACCGCGGCCCGGAACCTCGAGCGTGCCATCACACTCACGGACGCCGCTATGAAGAATTACTTCAACGAGGCGGACGGATTTGCGATGTACCGCTACTACAATCCTTACAACGGCACCCACCAGAATAACGAATACGGCTCGGTCTGGATGTATACCAGCGCCATCGAGGCGGTGAACGCCGTCCTGAAGGGCCTGGATATCGATAAGGCCAAGGGCAACGCCACCCTGTACACCGCTCACCACGACCGGTATGTCCAGTTGCTGGACAAGCTGGTGGACCGGCTGGATTATTACAGCGGAACTTTCTCGCTGACGTCCTTCACCCAGACCCGCAACTGGACGGTATACGGGGTGAACCGGGGAAAATCCAAAGGAAGCGCATCCGTCGGAGGCAGGGACAATGTCTATGACGATCAGCAGTGGCTCGTCCGTGAACTCATCGAGGCGTATCACCTGACCGGAAAGGCGGAGTATCTCCGGAAGGCGGAATACCTGACGGAGTATGTCCTGGACGGCTGGGACTGCACGGTGAAGGGTGGAAAGGAGCGCGGCGGCATCCCCTGGGGGCCCGGCTACTATTCCAAGCATTCCTGCAGCAACGGCCCCATGGTGAGTCCGCTGGTGTGGCTGAGCGAAGCCTACCAGGGAAAGGGCGACCAGGCTACCTGGCGCTACATCGACCTTTCCGACGGTCATACCCGCAAGGCGGAGCAGATGCCCAAGTCCGACTATTATCTGATGTTCGCCCGGAAGGTGTATGCCTTCCAGAAGGACAACCTGATGATGAAGGACGGCTCCCGCGTGTATGCCGACAATCTGAACGGCCCCTCCATCGGTGGCGACATCCAGTATGAGACCGTGGACGGCGAGCGGTATCGCCGCCCGGCCGACCTGAACGACTTCAACGGCCCCGCCATCTCCTACAACAGCGGAACGATGCTCTCGGGAGCGGCTGACCTGTACCGGGTGACGGGGGACAATACCTATCTGGAGGACCTTCAGGCACTTGATGTAGACAGCTTCCGCGCTTTCGCCAAGTTGGGCCAGCAGAAAGCCGGCTACTATTCCTATGCTATCGACGGGTTCAACAACTGGTTCAACGGGGTGCTCCTGCGTGGTTACGTGGATGCGTTCCCCTTTGACGGCGCCGCTTCCGCCCCCATCGACTCGTTTCAGAAGAACCTGGACTACGCCTGGGACAATTACCTGAACGAGAACATGCTCCCTCCGAGTCTCCTGGTGGGTTGGAACACCGACCGGAGCCGCAACAACGTGGAAGGGATGTTCGTGTTCGCCTTCGCGGCCGAATATGCCGTGATGTCCCGGTACCTGAACAAGTAAAATTTATACAAACCAATACTAATCTATGCACACTTATCGTAACATGATTTCGCGTATTGCAAAGACCTGCATGACGGGCCTCCTCGCCCTGATGCCGGTCCTTGCCTTCGCCCAGCGGACGATAACGGTGACGGGTACGGTCGTGGACGATTCCGCGGAACCCGTCATCGGCGCCAGCGTCTTGGTTGCCGGGACCACCACCGGCGTTCCTACTGATCTGGACGGGCGTTATTCCATCACCGTTCCGTCCAATGCTTCCTTGGAGTTTTCCTCAGTGGGCCTGACGACTGTCGTGGAGCCCGTCAATGGACGCACTGTCATCAACGTGGTCCTCGCGACCGACAACACCTTCCTTGAGAGTGTCGTCGTGGTGGGCTACGGTACCCAGAAGAAAGGTTCCGTCACCGGCGCTATCGCCGGCATCGGATCCGACGAACTTATCAAGACCAAGTCGGAGAACCCCCAGAACATGCTCACCGGCCGTGTTCCCGGCCTGCGTGTCTGGCAGACCAGCGCCGAGCCGGGCTCCTACTCTTCTAACATCGATATCCGCGGCTACGGCAGCATGCTGGTTGTCATTGACGGTGTCCCCCGTACCATCGAGGACTTCAACCGGTTGAATGCCAACGATATTGAAAATGTTTCCGTGCTGAAGGACGGTGCGGCAGCCATCTACGGTATGCGTGGTGGTAACGGTGTTCTGCTCGTGACCACCAAGAAGGGTGCGGCGGAGACGTCGAAGGTAACCTACAACGGATCCTTCACCTTCCAGACCCCGTCCGGTCTCCCGGAACTTGCGGATGTGGTGGATGCCATGAAGATTTATAACGAGAAGGCCTATAACAACATCTCGGGCGGCGCCGCCGTATTCTCCGACGAGTTCATCAGCGAGTTCACCAGCGGCACCCGGAAGGCGACCGACTGGAACGACCTCGTCATCCAGCGGGTGGCCCCGCAGACGGCCCACGATGTCTCCGTTTCGGGCGGTACTGAGAAATACCAGTACTATGTCTCCATGGGATACAGCTATCAGGAAGGTTTCTTCAAGAGCGGAGACCTCAACTATGACAAGTACAATGTTCGCGCAAACATCGCCGCCGAGGTGGTGAAGGGCCTAAAGCTCGACGCCAGCGTCGCCGGCGTGGTGGACCAGCAGAACAAGCCGCAGACCGAGTCCGACTGGCTGATCCGCAACTGGTGGCGCCAGGGTTCCGTGTATCCCGCCTATGCCGACCCGGAGGGAACCCTCCTGAGCTATGTGGGCATGGACCTCAACGAGAATACCATCGCCGAAATGACATCCGACATTTCCGGTTACAAGAAGTACAACAAGAAGCAGCTCCAGAGCCAGGCTTCCCTGACCTACGATTTCGGCACCCTGGCCTCCGGCCTGAAGGGACTCTCTGCGAAGGTGTTGTACAGCTATGATGTCCGCTTCGACACCAACACCAACTTCAAGAAGGAGTACAACCTGTACGGGGCCAACGGAGACGGTACCTACAACCGCATCACTTATTCCGAGAGCTCCCCGAGCCAGCTCATCAAGGAACACGGACAGCGCAACCAGCACCTCTGGCAGGCCATCCTGAACTATAACCGTGATTTCGGCAAGCACAACCTGGGCGGACTCATCGGTTGGGAGGCCCAGCGCTTCACCTCAGAAACGACCTCGGCCGGCACCAACCTCCTGTTCAGCACGCCGTACCTGACCTCCAAGTCCGGAGACAAGGAAGCGTACAACATCGGCGGCGGCTATGCCGATGTCGCCCACGAAGCGGTCATCGGTCGTCTGAACTACAATTACGACGAACGGTACCTCCTCGAAGGCCAGTTCCGTTACGACGGTTCTTCCTACTTCGCCCAGGGACACCAGTGGGCCTTCTTCCCGTCGGTGTCCGCCGGTTGGCGTGTCTCTCAGGAGCCCTGGTTCAAGGACAGCGCCGCGCTGAATTTCATCAACCAGTTTAAACTGCGTGCCAGCTACGCTACCATGGGTGACGAGGGCATAGCCACCGGTTACGGCTGGATGACCGGCTATACCTACGAGGGTGGCCAGACTTCCACCAACGGCTGGTACAACGGCCATGTCCCTGGTTACCTCCTCAACGATTCCTTCGTGTACATGGTCTCTCCCCAGCCGCTTCCGAACGTGAACTACTCCTGGGGTACCATCCATACTTTCAACGTGGGTGTGGACTTCGAGGCCTGGAACGGCCTGCTGGGTGTTACGGTGGACTACTTCAACCGTCAGCTGACCGGTATCCTTGCCCAGGATTCCAACACACTTCCGACCGTCGTGGGCGCCTCCGCCCCGGTGATGAACCTCGAGTCCAAGCGGAATTTCGGCCTGGAGGTGGAACTCTCCCACCGCAATAAGGTCGGGGAGGTTCGGTACGGTCTCACGGGCATGATGACCATCACCCGCGAGAAGTACGGCACCTCCGTCACCAAGGGCAACTACGGCAGCCAGTATGACCGCTGGCGCAACGACAACCTGAACAACCGATACCAGGGCGTCCAGTTCGGCTACGAAGGCGCCGGCCGCTTCAACTCCTGGGAGGACATCTGGGATTATGGCCAGACGGTCTTTACCGAACGGGACGTGCTTCCTGGCGACTACAAGTACCTGGACTGGAACGGGGACGGCGAGATCAACGGCCTGGACGAGCACCCGTATGCCTACGACCAGACCCCTTGGATGAACTACTCCCTGAGTTTCGACATGGAGTGGCGCAACTTTGACTTCAGCATGCTCTTCCAAGGTTCCGCACTGGGGTCGGTGCAGTACACCGAGTCCCTCCGTGCCATCTGGGGCGTCAATGCCGGTGCGGGCGGTGTCCTCACCCAGTATCTGGACCGCTGGCATCCGACTGTCGACGGTTGGACCGACCCGTACGACCAGAGTCTCGCCTGGAGCGGTGGCTACTACGCCCTGACCGGACATTCCCCGAGGGACAACTCCTCCTTCAACCGGATCAGCACCGACTATCTCCGCCTGAAGACCGTCGAACTGGGTTACACCCTTCCGAAGATCAACTCCGCAAGGAACTTCTCCCTCAGGATTTTTGCCAATGCTTACAATCCTCTGACGTTCAGCCACATGAAGTATAGCGATCCGGAGCATCCCTCCAGCAGCTACGACCGTCTGTATCCGCTGAACAAGACCTATACGCTCGGTGTCAACCTTTCCTTCTAATTCATTGAAAGCATTATGAGAAAGTCATTCAAATATATGATTCTGGCTGCGCTCCTTGCAGCCGTGTCCTGCGAGCAGATGAACCTTCCCACCAAGGACAAGGTTTCCGATGACGACATCTTCTCGTCTGCGTCGAGCCTGCAGGTCTATATGGCCAGAATGTACAGCTATCTCCCGATCGAGGATTTCAAGTATCTGGCCGAATGGGGTGTGGAATACAACTCCTGGCTGGGATCCTTCGGCATGGAAGGGACCGGAGAGGCCGTGAACCGTGACTGCGCCAGCTCCTTCACCAGGGAGCGGACCACGTTCTGGTCTCCCGCCTTCTCCATCATCCACGATGCGAACCACATCATTGAAACGGCTCCCTCGTACGAGGAGGCCCTGGGGGTGGAAGTGGCCAACGAAGCCCTCGGACAGGGCTATTTCGTGCGTGCCTTCACTTTCTATGCGATGGCCCGCCGGTTCGGTGGTATTCCCCTCGTGACGAAGACCATCGAATACGACCGCGAGAACCCCGAGACGATGGAAGTCCCTCGCGCCAGCGAGGAAGAGACCTGGGACCAAATTGCCCGTGACTTCGACGAAGCAGCGAAATATCTTCCCGTGACGCCCAGCGCCAAGGGGTATGCCAACAAATATACCGCCCTTGCCGTGAAGGCCGAAGCGATGAACTATGCCGGCTGCGTAGCCAAGTACAACGAGACTGTCCAGGGCCGCCTGAGCGGGACCGGCGAGAAGACCGGCGTCCGTGTCATGGGCTTCGACGCCTCTTCGGCCGCCGCGGCTTCCAAGCGCTATTTCGAGGAGGCTTTCAAGGCCGCGAACGAGGTGATCCAGAGCGGGAAGTACTCCCTGTACCGTGCCAACAAGGACAAATACCAGAACATGGTGGATATGTGGCGGGACGATACGAGTTCCGAGAATATCTGGGTGCGCTACTACTCCTATCCCACACTTACGCATGGACTGGATTCTTATTCCTCGCCCTGCCTGTGGCACCTTCCGCTTTCTGGCGGCACCAGCCCGACCCTGGACTTCGTGGAACTCTTCGACGGCCTGCCGCGGTATGCCGACGGCACCCTCCGCGTGACCGACGGCGCCGATCATACCACCGGCAACTACATCCTCTTCGATTCCCCGTATGACATCTTCGCAAGCGCCGAGCCCCGCCTGCGTGCCTACGTGATCCTCCCGATGGACAAGTTCCGCGGGGAGACCATCGAAACTCGCATGGGCATCTACAAGGGCGGCGAGACTACCATCAAGCCGCTGGGCCACTATGCATACGGTGATGCCGGTGTCAAGTATGCCGCCTATGGCAATGACAAGATCAAATGCGGAACCCGTCGTACCGACAACGAGTTCGACAATGACGCCCAGATGACCCGGAGCGGCAGCTGCGGACCTTTCGCCGACGACAACGAAGCCACCACCACCGGTTTCCACCTGCGCAAGTACCTGAATCCTGACATGGGGGCTGACGATATCGGTGAAGGAAAGTCCGATCAGCCTTTCATCCTGATGCGCTATGCCGATGTCCTGCTGGCCGCCGCCGAAGCGGGTGTGGAGCTAGCCCTTGTGGGAGAGACCAGCGTGGACGGTACGAACGTCCTCTCCGTGGCGACCGAAGCCATCGCCGATATCCGGGACCGGGCCGGTGCCGATCCGCTCGCGGGATCGCTCACCGCTTCCGTCGAAAGCCGCAACCTCGTGCGTCGCGAGCGCCGCAAGGAGCTCGCCTTCGAGCACAAGTCCAAGTGGGATATCCGCCGCTGGAGGGTCATCGATGAGCAGAACCGTGACGGTTTCTGGGGGGAGGTCCGCGACCACAGCGCCTTCTCCGACGGAACCCGGTTCCACTTCCGCGGCTTGTATCCGTTCTACTCCACCTCTACGGGCAAGTACTTTCTGGATGCGCGCTACGAATGCAACCTCAACAAGAATTATGACTATAACACGGTCGACTACTACTTCGCCATTCCTTCCGACCAGGTGTCCAAGAGCAGCGTCATCGACCAGCAGCCTAACAGATAATCAGATATGAAAAAGATAACAAACCTTCTTCTTGTCGCATCGGCGGCCATTTGCGCCGCTTCCTGCTCCCTGTTCGAGCTCGACAACTATGACGCTCCTGCCGAGACCCTCTTCGGCAAGGTGACCGACGCTGCCGGCAATCCGGTTCTCACCGACCAGGGTTCCGAAGGCATCCGCGTCCGTCTCACCGAGACTTCCTGGGAAGGGAACGTGACGCCTCTGGATTTCTACTGCCGTCCGGACGGAACCTTCAACAACACGAAAGTGTTCGAAGGCGACTACAACATCCGCATTGACGGACCGTTCATTCCGCTGGTCCGCTCTACGCAGGACGGAACCCTGCTCTCCGACGAGTCCAAGAATGCGCATGTCAAGGGCCAGACCGAAGTGAACTTCATCGTCGAGCCTTTCCTGCATGTGGAACTGGTAGGAATTCCCCAGGCCGCCGGCGGAAAGATTACGGCGAACGTGAAAGTCACCCGCGGCGTGTCCAAGGAGGATTTCCGCTCCAAGGTGGAGCCGATGGGAAACTACTCCGATGATTTCCTGAATGTCACCGACATCCAGCTTTTCGTCAGTTATTCCTCTTCCGTGGGCTATCGTGCGCGGGACGACCGCTGGTCTTCTTCGATCGAATATGCGGGCGCATCCTTCGAGGATCTGCTCGGTACCGAGGTGAGCATCTCTTCCAAGGGGGCCATTCCTTCCGGCCGCAAGGTGTACGTGCGGGCCGCCGCGCGCATCAATTACGCCACGGAGGGGAACCGCCGCTGGAACTATTCCGAGCCCATCGAGGTTTATCTCCCATAATATAAATGGTTGGTTAGTTGGTTGATTTTGGGAGGAGGGAGGATGGAGTTACCAGATTTCATCCTCCCTTTTTATTATCTTTACAGAATGAACAAGTACACGATTGTATGCCTGGCCGGTTTCGTTCTGGCCGTAGCCTGTGCTCCCCGTGGACCCCAGCATCCTGCGGACAAAACTACTTTCCAGACCTCCCGGGCCTGGAGCGAACATATCGACAACCGGGCCGATGCCGTCATGGTATACGGCGTAGGCGGCAATCCCTCTGACCGGAACGGGCGCGGCCTGTCCCTCGAGGACCGGCTCGCCTCCTGGAAGGAAAGGGGGTACACCACTCAGTTCATGACCGGTATCGCCTGGGGGGAATACCAGGACTATTTTACCGGTGAATGGGATGGAAAGTGGCACCTGGACGAAGGACAGGTCCAGATGAGCGGAGACACGATCTGGCACGGCCGGATGGTCCCTTATATCGTCCCCACGGAGAACTATCTCTCCTATTTCAAGGAGAGGCATATCAAGCGGGTCATCGATGCCGGCGTCGATGCCATCTTCCTGGAAGAACCGGAATTCTGGGCGCGCAGCGGTTACAGCGATGCTTTCAAGCGGGAATGGAAAGATTATTACGGTACGGAGTGGCGTCCCCAGGACGAATCTCCGGAAGCGACATACCTGTCATCCAAACTGAAGTATCACCTGTATTACCGGGCGTTGGATGAAGCCTTTACCTTTGCCAAGGACTATGGCCGGAGCCTGGGCCGCGACATCAAGTGCTACGTCCCCACCCACTCGCTGCTGAACTATGCCCAGTGGCAGATTGTTTCGCCCGAGGCCTCCCTGGCTTCGCTGCCCTGCGTGGACGGATATATCGCCCAGGTCTGGACCGGGACCTCCCGCGAGCCGGATTATTACAACGGCGTGTACAAGGAGCGTGTATTCGAGACCGCTTACCTGGAATACGGCTGCATGGCTTCCATGACGGCCCCGACCGGCCGTCGCGTATGGTTCCTCACGGACCCTATCGAGGACTGGCCCCGTGACTGGGCCGACTACAAGCGCAACTACCAGGCCACCTTTACGGCCCAGCTCCTATACCCTCAAATCTCCGACTTTGAGATTATGCCGTGGCCGGAACGGATCTACCGGGGGTTCTATCGCACCAGCGCCGATTCCGAGGAACGCACGCGCATCCCCAAGGACTATTCGTCCATGATGCAGGTGATGATCAACGCCGCCCATGACGTGCCCGTCTCCCAGAGCAAGCTCAGCGGGTCCAAGGGCATCTCCGTTTTGATGGGGAACTCCCTTATGTTCCAGCGTTTCCCGGTCCATGAAGGCTATGACGACCCGCAGCTTTCCAATTTCTACGGGCTAGCCATGCCGCTCCTCAAGCACGGTGTCCCCGTGGAGATATCCCACATCGAGAACCTTTCCTATCCCAAAACCCTGGAAGGCGTGAAGGTGCTCCTGATGACCTATTCCAACATGAAACCCCTCGACCCTGAGGCTCATTCCTATCTGGCCGGCTGGGTGAAGAATGGCGGACATCTGATCTATTGCGCCACCGACCAGGATCCTTTCCAGAAGGTGAACGAGTGGTGGAATACCGGAGACAACCACTATGCCGCCCCTTCGGACCATCTCTTCGCCCAGATGGGAATCGAAGCAGGAGCCATGGAGGGAACGTACCGCTATGGCAAGGGCAGCGTCCGCATCCTCCGGCATGATCCCAAAGAATTCGTCCTGAAGGAGAGAGGGGACACCCTGCTGTTGGAAGCCGTTACGGCCGCTTACGGCCCCATCGAGGAGAAGAACCACTTTGTCCTGGACCGCGACGCCTATAAGCTGGTGGCGGTGGTGGACGAAGGGGTGAGCGACGAGCCCTATCGGCTGGACGGATGCTTCATCGACCTGTACGATGCCGATCTTCCCGTTTACACGTCGCTTTCCGTGCGTCCCGGGACCCAGCGCTTCCTCTATGATGTGTCCAAGGCACCCAAGGCGCCGGCCATCCTGGCTGCGGCCAGTCGCGCTTACGATGTCAAGAGGACCGGACATGGTTTCTCGTATGTATGCAAGAGTCCGGTGGAGACCGTCAATGTTACGCGCATCCTTTTACCTTCAAAACCGGTGAAAGTGTTGGTGAACGACATTACATCCGATTTCGAATGGGATCCCTCCAGCAAGACCTGCCTCCTTCGTCACGACAACCTCCCCGATGGTGTAACCGTAGAAATCCAATGGTAATGAAACAATTCAGACTGATCCTTATCCTTGCGTTCACCCTGACTGCGTGCCAGACGCAGACGGTGCAGCGCAACGCCCTGCGCGCTCCGGCCTATCCGCTTGTATCCATCGACCCGTACACCAGTGCCTGGAGCATGTACGACCACCTGTACGACGGGCCGGTGAAGCATTGGACCGGGGCGGAATTCCCGCTCATCGGTGCCTTGAAGGTGGACGGCGAAGTGTACCGTTTCCTCGGCATGGAGGAAGTGGAGCTGAGTCCGTTGGCCCCTCTGGCGGCGGAAACGCCCTGGCGGGGTGCTTACACCTTCTCCGAGCCCAAGGGCGACTGGTTCGCCGAATCCTACCGGCCGTCCGGCTGGAACGAGGGCCCTGCCGCCTTTGGAACCCCGGGCTACCTGACTTCCCTTACGCCCTGGCAGACTGAAAAGGTATGGGTGCGCCGGGAAGTGGAGGTATCCGAGGATCTCAGCGGCAAGCGGGTGTATCTCGCCTACAGCAACGATGACGACGCCGTTTTCTACATCAACGGCGTGGAGGTGCTCAATACGGGGCACGAGTGCCATACGAATGCCTTTACTCCTGTTCCCGACGGGGTGCTCCGGGAGGGAAAGAACCTGATTGCCGCCACCTGCACGGACACCGGCGGACTGGCTTATCTGGACATGGGGCTGATGCTTCAGAACGAGCCCCATACGGCCCTTGAGCAGGCCGCGGAGCAGCTCTATGCCGACGTCCAGGCTACCCGGACGCATTATGGCTTCCGCTGCGGCCCCGTGGAGCTGGAACTCAGTTTCACCGCCCCGCTCTTCCTGGACGACCTGGATCTCATCTCCCGCCCGGTGAACTATATCAGCTACAAGGTAGTATCCCGGGATGGCGGGAAGCACGACGTCCAGCTGTACCTGGAAGCCTCCCCCCGCTGGGCGACCGACCAGGCGGGACAGCCTTCCCGCAGCGAAGCCTACACCGACGGGCAGGGCGTCTGGCTGAAGTGCGGCAGCCAGGCACAGCAGGTCCTGGCCAAGCGCGGGGACGACCTCCGGATTGACTGGGGCTACTTCTATCTCCACGCAAAGGACGGTCAGGTGGGAACCGGAACCGGCCTGGCGCTTCGTGAGGCGTTCCTCGGCGGTATCCCCTTCTCCGCCACTTCCGGAGAGAACCTTGCCGGCCGGATGGCCCTCGTGAGAAAGGTGGATGTCGGACAGGAGGATCATGTCCTCATCGGCTACGACGACCTGTATTCCATCCAGTATTTCGGGGAGAACCTCCGGCCCTATTGGAACCGCAGCGGGGACAAGACCATCCAGGACATGTTCGCGGCGGCGGAAGCGGATTATGCGGAACTCCTCCGGCGCTGCGACGACTTCGACCGCCGCCTGATGGCCGACTGCGAAAAAGCCGGCGGCCGGAAATATGCCGAGCTGTGCGCCCTCGCGTACCGCCAGTCCATCCACGCCCACAAGCTGGTGCAGGCCCCGGACGGAGCGATTCTCTGGCTTTCCAAGGAGAACAATTCCAACGGGTCCATCGGCACGGTGGACATCACCTATCCGTCGGCTCCGCTGTTCCTTTACTATAATCCCAAGTTTGCGGAATACTTGATGAACCACATCTACTATTACGCGGAAAGCGGACGCTGGACGAAGCCTTTCCCCGCGCACGATGTGGGCACCTATCCCATGGCCAACGGGCAGACGTACGGCGGCGACATGCCGGTGGAGGAGGGTGGCAACATGATCATTCTCACCGCGGCGGTCTGCAAGTTCGAGGGGAATGCCGACTATGCGGAGAGACATTGGGAAACCCTCACGGTCTGGGCCGATTACCTTCGCCAGTTTGGACTCGATCCGGAAAACCAGCTTTGTACGGATGACTTTGCCGGCCATTTTGCGCATAATACCAACCTTTCCATCAAGGCCATCCTGGGCGTTGCCTCCTATGGATACATGGCCGGGCTGCTGGGCAGGCAGGCCATTGCCGATGAATATACGGCAGCCGCCCGCGAGATGGCCTCCCGATGGGTGGAGATGGCCGACGACGGCGACCACTACCGGCTTACTTTCGACAAGGAAGGAACCTGGAGCCAGAAATACAATCTGGTCTGGGACAAGCTGTTGGGACTGGACATCTTCCCGGACAGTGTCGCTCGGAAGGAGATCGCCTACTATCCGTCCCGCTTCAACGAATACGGGCTTCCACTGGACAACCGGGAGACCTATACCAAGTTGGACTGGATTATGTGGACCGCCACCATGGCTTCCGACAAGGCCACCTTCGAATCCTTCATCGAACCGGTCTGGCGTTTTGAGAATGAAACCATGGACCGTGTTCCCATGTCCGACTGGGTGTTCACCGACAAGCCCAATTACCGGGGATTCAAGGCCCGGAGTGTGGTGGGAGGCTATTTCATCAAACTCTTGGAAACGAAATGAGCAAGCGTACAATAAAGATTTACGGGGTGCTGTTCCTGACTTGGCTGGCAACGGTTTCCGCCGTGGCCAGGCCAGAGCGTCCGGATCCGGTGTCTTATGTCAACACCCTGGTAGGGACAGCCTCCACTTACGAACTCTCCACCGGCAATACCTATCCGGCGGTTGCCGTGCCATGGGGCGCCGATTTCTGGACGCCGCAGACTGGCTCGAACGGAGACGGCTGGACCTACCGTTATGATGCAACGCATATCCGTGGGCTCAAGCAGACACATCAACCCAGCCCCTGGATCAACGACTATGGCGCTTTCTCCCTCATGCCGGTGACAACCGGTCCTGTATATGACCAGGACGCGCGAGCCAGCTGGTTTTCCCACAAGGCAGAAGTTGCAACCCCTTATTACTATAGTGTGTATCTGGCTGACCATGACGTTACGGCGGAACTTACCCCAACGTCCCATGCCGCGGCCTTCCGGCTTACCTATCCCGAAGGGCAGTCCTACCTGGTCGTGGATGCTTTCGAGGGCGGGAAGGTATCCCTGGTTGATGCGTACACGATCAGGGGCTATACCGTCCACAACCACGGCGGAGTAGCCGACGGCTTCCGCAACTGGTTCATTGTCCGTTCCGATACGCCTTTCGAAGCCTGCCCGGCCCGGGAGGATGTGGCTCTTGTCGGCTTCAGGACCGTTCGGGGTCAGCAGGTGAACCTGCAGGTGGCCTCGTCGTTCATTTCGGCGGAGCAGGCCGAACGGAACCTCTTGGAGGTGACAGGAGGCTTCGAGGTCGTGCGGAACGCAGCCCGCGATGAGTGGAATGCCCTGCTGGGCCGAATCGAGGTGACGGACGGGAATCTGGACAACTTGCGCACATTCTACAGCTGCCTGTACCGTTGCCTGCTGTTTCCACGCGACCTGTCCGAAATCAACGAAGCGGGAGAACGCGTGCATTACAGTCCGCATAACGGCCGCATCGAAAAAGGCTATTTCTTCACGGATACCGGCTTCTGGGACACCTTCCGCAGCCTTTTCCCGCTGTTGAACCTGGTGTATCCGGAAACATCGGCCCGGGTGCAGGCAGGACTTGTAAACGATTTCCGGGAGAGCGGTTTTCTGCCGGAATGGGCGTCGCCGGGACACCGGGGGTGCATGGTGGGGAACAACAGTGCCTCCGTGGTCGCCGATGCTTTCCTGAAGGGAATCCCTTGCCAGGATATCGATGAGCTCTGGGAAGCGGTTACCCATGGGGCGCATGCGGTGCATCCGAGGGTTTCCTCTTCCGGTCGTCTGGGCTGGCAATACTACGATTCCCTGGGTTACGTGCCCTGCGATGTAGGGATCAACGAAAGTGCGGCACGCACACTGGAATACGCCTATGACGACTGGTGTATCTGGCAGTTGGGCCAGGCCCTGGGCAAGACGGAGGAGGAACTCGCCCCTTACCGGCATGCTGCGCTGAATTACCGGAATCTGTATGATTCGGAATTCAGGCTCATGAACGGCCGGAAGGCCGACGGCCGTTTCTCCAGGCCCTTCTCTCCCTTGAAATGGGGCGGAGACTTCACGGAAGGGAACTCGTTGCACTACACATGGAGCGTGTTCCACGACGTTGAAGGCCTTATCGGCCTGATGGGCGGGCCGGAAACTTTTGCGGCCCAACTGGATACGGTATTCCAGATGCCGCCCAAATACGATGACAGCTACTATGGCCGTCCGATCCATGAAATCATTGAGATGACGGTGATGGGCATGGGAAACTATGCCCATGGGAACCAACCCATCCAGCACATGCTGTACCTGTACGACTGGTGCTCCCAGCCGTGGAAGACGCAGGCGCGTGTGCGGGAAGTGATGGGGAAATTCTACGGTCCCTGGGCCGACGGCTACTGCGGCGACGAAGATAATGGCCAGACATCGGCCTGGTATGTTTTCTCGGCCCTGGGGTTCTATCCGGTATGCCCGGGCAGCGGAGAATATGCGCTGGGGTCTCCGCTCTTTGAGAAGGCTGTCCTGCACCTCCCCGGAGGCGATGTCCATATTGAAGCGCCCGGAAACGCTGAGGAGAAAGTGTATGTAGAGAAACTCCGCCTCAACGGACGGGTCTGGCAGCACAATTATATCCGGCATGACGACCTCCTCCACGGCGCCAAGCTCCGCTTTACCCTTTCAGACAAGCCGTCCTTCCTCCGCGGGACCCGGCCGGAAGACCGCCCGTATTCCTTAAGCCGATAAAGAAAAATGATGAAAAACAGTTTACTCTGCCTGTCTTTTATGACCGTGGCCATTCTCGCTTCGGCCCAACCTTATCAGGATCGGAGGCCCGCCGCGAAGGACCGGCTATTCACCTCTGAGGCCGTCGAGGCCAGAATCGTGGAGGTAGAAGCCCTTTTGTCGAATGCAAAGCTTCGCTGGATGTTCCGGAACTGTTTCCCCAACACGCTGGATACCACGGTCCATTATAGCGAAGATGAAAACGGTACGCCCCGGACCTTTGTCTATACCGGAGACATCCACGCCATGTGGCTCCGGGATTCCGGAGCCCAGGTCTGGCCTTACCTCTCCCTGATGCGGGACGACCCGGCGCTGAGGAAACTGCTGGAAGGGGTCATCCGCTGCCAGTTCAGTCTTATCAACATTGACCCGTATGCCAACGCTTTCAACGACGGACCGACCGGAGGGGAATGGATGAGCGACCTGACGGACATGAACCCCTATGTTCACGAGCGCAAGTGGGAGATTGATTCCATGTGCTACCCTGTCCGTCTTGCTTATGAGTATTGGAAGATAAGCGGTGATGCGTCCGTTTTCGATGATACCTGGCTGCAGGCGGCCCGGAACATCTATACAACCCTCCGCACGCAGCAGCGAAAGGAGGGGAAGGGGCCCTATCACTTTCAGCGCCGGACCGAACGCCAGTTGGATACCAAGGCCTGCGATGGCTGGGGAAACCCGGTGAGTCCGGTAGGGCTCATTGCATCGGCTTTCCGTCCTTCGGACGATGCCACTACCTTTGAGTTTCTGGTTCCTTCCAACTTCTTTGCAGTAAGTTCTTTACGAAAGATGGCGGAGATTCTTGAAACGGTCAACGGGGAGAAGGAACTGGCCGGGGACTGCCGCTCTCTGGCGACGGAAGTGGAGGCTGCGCTACAAAAATATGCCGTTTATAAACACCCGAAGTATGGAAAGATTTATGCCTTCGAGGTGGACGGGTTCGGAAACCGTTTCTTGATGGATGACGCCAACGTCCCATCGCTGCTGGCAATGGCCTACCTGGGGGACGTATCGCCCCGGGACAAGATTTACCGGAACACCCGGAAATTTGTCTGGAGCGAAGATAATCCCTTCTTTTTCAAAGGGAAAGCGGGTGAAGGGATCGGGGGACCCCATATCGGATATGATATGGTCTGGCCCATGAGCATCATGATGAAAGCGTTTACTGCAACCGATGATGCCGAGATCAAATGGTGTATCGAGACCTTGTTGGATACGGATGCAGGAACCGGGTTCATCCACGAAAGCTTCCACAAGGATGACGCCTCCCGTTTTACCCGTCCGTGGTTCGCGTGGCAGAATACCCTTTTCGGGGAACTGATCCTGGACCTTATCGACCGAGGCAAATTGGGAATCCTTAACAGTATTGACATCCAGTAATATG
>CAMKSQ010000028.1 GCA_946415475.1 uncultured Bacteroidales bacterium | reverse complement strand
GTATATCTCGCTGGAAACGTCTGTGCTGTGCGAAGATTGGATTTATAGAGGAAAGGTACAAAAAATAGTGGTTTTCCACTACTCCTCCGTACGGGATGGGGTGTTCCTACTTCCTCTGTGGCGGGACCACTACTGCCGGGAACCGGTGAAGCGGGTGGGATAGTCCCCGAAGAAGAGGGAGAAGTTGAGCATGCTTCCGGTCGCCATGCCGCTCAGGTTATTGATCAAATACTTTTGCTGCTCCACACCGGCCGGTGAATGGGGATAGACATTGTGTGCGGAGAAAGTGTACGTATTGCCGGTGCCCTGGACCGTCACGGGAAGAACCGTATCCACGGTGACGGGCATCTGAGGCACAAAGCGGATGCGGTTCAGCCGGATTTCGGCCGTCTTTCCATCCTCGGAGAGGGTGAAGCCCACCTCGATATCCTTGTTCTCGTAGTTCTCACCATTGTATTCCACCCATAAGGATCCCTTATAATGAAGCCCCACGGTATAGTCGATGGGAACGCTGTTCTTGTTGCATGCGAGCAGGCCAAGAAGGCTTATCAGATAAATCAACTTTTTCATATGATGCGGATTTGAATTCCTAATTGCAGGCTAATCGGTTTTCCAAGCTGGAAAAACTCATTCCCCATGGATTTAAAATAGAAGGCCTTGTAACGCGTATTAGTAAGGTTCTCGCCTTCCAGATACAGGAGCACGCGCCCCAGTTCCACACTGGCCCTGGCACCCAGCGTTACATAAAAGGGTTCCACCAGCGTATTTTGCTCGTTCCATGCGATAGGGCCGATGCCGCGCATGTGGGCTTGCAGGCTCACCTTGCTCCAGTTGTAGCCCAAGGCGGCAAAAAGGGTATGCTCCGGACTGTAGGGAATGCGGTTCCCGGCGTAACTGACGGTTCCGTCGGTATATTCCGTGAAGCGGGCGTTGTTCCAGCCCCAGGCGGCGTGGGCGGCAAAGCCTCCCTTGTTGTAACTGACCTGGGCCTCCACCCCGTAACTGCGGCTTTTACCGGCATTGGTCATCATGCGGCCGGTGGACATGCCGGGAGGAAATACCGTAAGTTGCTGGCGGAGTGCCGTGATGTAGAACGCGTTGACATCGGCACGGAAACCTCCTTTGTGGAAACTGGCGCCCAGCTCGAAGTTCCAGGCTTCTTCCGGCTTGTACTCCGTCCTGTCGGCGCCGATGGAGACCCTTTCGTTGTCGAAGTGCACGCCCAAATCGTCCATCATGCCGTTCATGAGACGGTTTTGGAGGATGTCGGAGAATATCTGCGTGTTAAAACCGCCCGCGCGGTACCCTTTGGTGGCCGATGTATATATCCTGGTATTGGAGAACCCGTTGTATTCGACAGCGAGCTTGGGGAGAAGTACCGGGACGCCATGGGAAAGGGTACCGCAATAATGGTCGGTATAAGGTCGAACCGAGCTCATCATGCCGATAAGCTGGTAATGGAGGGAAGCCGTGCAGTCATAGAGCATCTTTGCGCCTTCATAGTCCAGCCTGAGGCCGGCGGTGAATTGCCAGCCGCCTACCGGGAAGTGCGACTCATGGTAAAGAGCCACATTCCAGGTGAGGATGTCAAAGTTGCTGCTGATGAGAAAATCGTTGTCGGGAATATCCAGCGTGCCGATATCCTCCGGGATACCCTTGTTGGCATTGTCCAGAATAAGGCTTTGGATGCCTTCGCGCTTGAACAGGACCGGCGCCTCCATGCGGTTGTACTTGAGAAAGGCAAAAGCGCCGCTCGTGGGCTTCCAGTGCGCGAATTTCCGGGTAGGACGGGCGATGACCTCCAGCGTATGGGCGGGGCTCAGCTGCGACTGCTGCAGGGTGAAGATATTGCGGGGCGTGTAGTCCTGGTCCATGCGCATGCGGTCTGCCAGGAACTGGAGCGAGGCAATCCCATCGACCTGTACCTTCTCTCCCTGGTAGTGCGGTTTAAAGCCTTCCAGGACCGTGACGCGACGGTAACTGCCTTCGTCATTGTAGCTTACCGGATGCTGTACGCCGTCTTTCCAAAGGCCGTAGGCAAAACCGCCTTCGGCCGAGATGCCCGCCTGCAGGAGATTGGTTATCTGCCACCTGTCCGACAGCGCACGGTCCCAGCGCCAACGGAGCTGTCCACCGTTGTAAGGATCGGCCCAGGTGTCCTTGTACTCGTTCTTGAACCAGCCCCTGGAATGCCTGTAGCCCAGGCTGAAGGCATGCTCGCCCAGGTGCCAGGAGACCTGCGCCCGCACGTGATGGGCCAGGCCATACTCCAGTTGGGCGCGTAACTTCGTTTCCCCATCGGGCGCCTGCGAGCGCACGGAAATCACCCCGAACAGGGCGTTGCGGCCGTACGCGGTACCTTGCGGTCCGTGCAAAAAACGGATGGAGGCGATGTCCAGATAATCCAGGTCATAGCTGTTCTTGTCCAGGATGGGGAAATCGTCCATATACAGGCCTACGACCGGGTTTTCCATGCGCGAACCGAAGCCACGGACATAGATGGAGGAGGTCATCGAGGAGCCATAGTCCGGCAGGTGAATGCCCGGAACCAGCGCCGGCAATGCTTTGGGATTATATACGCCGTACTGCTGCAATTGCGTGGACGATACTGTCGTCACAGGAGCGCCGGCAGGCAATTCCTCCTTGGCCGCCGTAGCGTACGATGGAGTAAGCACCGTGTCGATAGGTGAAGCAAGAAGGAGGGATATGAGCGCACTTAGCAGCATACGGAATACAAAGGTAAGAAATTTGTCCGGGACCATTCAGTAGAATAGGAACGGGCATTAGGATATTTTATGCTTTTTCGTAAGGTTCGGCAAATTCTTCGTATCTTTGTAAGCTATGGCAAAGAAAGAGTACATACAGGTGCGGGGCGCACGGGCCAACAACCTCCAGAACATGAATGTAGATATTCCCAGAGGGGAATTCGTGGTGGTGACCGGCCTGAGCGGTTCCGGAAAAAGCTCGCTGGCGTTCGACACCATTTACGCGGAAGGCCAGCGCCGCTACATGGATACCCTGTCCACCTATGCCAAGCACTTTATGGGTATTCTGGAAAAGCCTGAGGTAGAGGAGATTACCGGGCTGAGCCCCATCATTGCCATCGAACAGAAAACCACCGGCAACAATCCCCGTTCCACGGTGGGTACCATCACGGAAATCTACGACTTCCTGCGCCTGCTGTATGCCAAAGGCTCCCGGGCCTATTCCCCGGAGAGCGGCAAAGAAATGGTCCGCTATACGGATGCCCAGATCGTGGACCTTATCATGAGCCAGTACAGTGGGCGCAAATGTTACCTCCTGGCTCCGGTTATCCGGGGCCGCAAAGGTCACTACCGGGAGCTCTTCGACCAGATGCGCAAGCGCGGCTATACGGAAGTGCGCATAGACGGAGAAATCCTTGAACTGCAAGGCGTTACTGCGCTGGACCGATACAAGCCCCACTTCATCGAACTGGTGGTAGACCGGCTCAAACCGACTGCCGGGGATGACCGCCGTGTGAGGGAATCCGTGGCCCGTGCACTGAACCTGGGAAAAGGCTCCGTGGCCATCCTGGACCAGGAAACCAACAGCCTTGCCCACTTCTCCAAGCATCTTGTAGATCCGGAGAGCGGCCTCTCCCTGCAGGAGCCGCAGCCGCACAGCTTCTCCTTCAACTCGCCGCAGGGCTATTGCCCCCATTGCAAGGGCCTGGGAACCATTGTCGATGTCAACATAGACACTATTATCCCGGACCGCAGCAAATCCGTGGCGGACGGCGGCATTGTGCCGCTGGGGAAGGTGCGGGAAAACCGTAAATTCGACATCATCCGGGCCATCGCCCGTAAATACAATTTCAGCCTGTACGATCCTATCGACGCTCTCCCGGACGAGGTCGTGAGCCTGCTCGTCTTTGGCTCGGAGGACCTTTTGCGCGTGGGCGAAGGCAACCTGAGCGAGATGGAAAGCTGGGGCGGGGTCATCGACAATATTGAAGATACGGTCACGTGTCCCGTCTGTAACGGCACGCGCCTGAATGCCGACGCCCTTTGCTTCCGGGTCGATGGCAAAACCATCCCGGAAGTGGCGGCCATGGAGATGACGGAGCTCCGGAAGTGGCTGGATGCCATTCCTGAGGGCTTCAACCAGCGGGAGAAAAACGTCTCGCGGGATATCTTAAAGGAACTTCGTGAGCGCGTCCAGTTCATGCTGGACGTGGGCCTGGACTACCTGTCGCTGGACCGTCCCACCGGTTCACTTTCCGGCGGCGAAAGTCAGCGCATCCGCCTGGCTACGCAGATCGGCTCCAAGCTGGTGAACGTGCTGTATATTCTGGATGAACCTTCCATCGGCCTGCATCAAAAGGACAACCGCAAGCTCATTGCTTCGCTCAAAGCGTTGCGGGACGAGGGCAACTCGGTGATGGTGGTGGAGCACGACGCCGAAACCATGCTCAGCGCCGACTGGCTGGTGGACGTTGGACCCGGCGCCGGTGAAAACGGCGGACATGTGTGCCTGAACGCCCCGCTGCAAACGCTACTGAAAGGAAAGAAGATGGATGCCGATACCGCTTCACATGCGGTGATTGGCCCGTCTGTGACGCTGGATTATCTGCTCGGGAAGCGTTCCATTCCCGTTCCCGGCCTGCGCCGCAAAGGCAACGGACTGTTCCTCACGCTCAAAGGCGCCACGGGCAACAACCTGAAAAATGTCGATGTCAGTTTCCCGCTGGGCTGCCTCATCGGCGTGGCGGGTTTGTCCGGCTCCGGCAAGAGTTCGCTGGTGAACGAAACGCTCATGCCCATCCTCAAGCAAAAGTTCTACCGTTCCAAGGAGCGTCCGCTGCCGTATCAGTCCATCGAGGGGGTTGAGCATATCGACAAGCTGATCGAGATCGACCAAAGCCCGATTGGCCGCACGCCCCGTTCCAATCCGGCCACCTTCACGGCCGTTTTCAACGATATTCGGCAGCTATTTGAAGAGACGCCGGACGCCAAAGTGCGCGGCTACAAGGCCGGCGTGTTCTCCTTCAACGTGCCCGGCGGTCGCTGTGAGGAGTGCAAAGGCGCCGGCATCAAGGTCATCGAAATGAATTTCCTGCCGTCCGTGCATGTGGCCTGCGAAGTTTGCGGCGGCAAACGCTACAAGGAAGATACCCTGGCGGTAAAATACAAGGGCAAGAACATCAACGACGTGCTGGAAATGCCCATCAGCGAGGCCTACGAGTTCTTCAAGCCCGTCCCCCGCATCGCTGCCAAGTTAAAGGCCCTTGTCGATGTCGGCCTGGGATATATCCACTTGGGGCAGAGTGCCGTAACCCTTTCCGGCGGAGAAAGCCAGCGCATGAAGCTGGCCGCGGAACTGTCCCGCCCTTCCACCGGCAAAACCCTGTATATCCTGGACGAGCCCACCACCGGCCTCCACTTCGAGGACATCAACGTGTTGCTGGGCGTGCTCCAGCGCCTGGTCGATGCCGGCAATACGGTCATCGTCATCGAGCACAACCTGGATGTGCTCAAATCCATGGACTACCTCTTTGACATGGGCCCTTCCGGCGGCCGCCTGGGCGGAAAAATAGTGGCCCAGGGCACTCCGGAAGAGTTAGCCCTGGACCCCCATTCTGTTACCGGTCCCTTCCTGAAGGACGTGCTGTAGGTTGTCTGTTTCCTCCCGGTACGAGGACTTCGTGGCCATTGATAAAGGTGGTTTTTCCCTGGTACCAGGCGCGGCTGCCGAAGAAGAAAGGAAGATGCTTGATGCACCATTCCTGCCAGGCCGGGAGTTTTTCCCGCTCGAACTCAAGGGCCAGGGACTTGGCAAATTGCGCCATGGCCAGTTCTTGCCTTTTCGCCTCCCGCTCTTCGGGACTCACATAGCCTTCCGGCATTCCCAGCTTGCTGGGCAGCATTCTATTCGCTGAGAAATAGTGTTCCTCCAGGACGGGTTCGTTCACTGCACGCAGATGCTCTTCATACCGATGGTCGATGAAATCCCGCACCTGGAAGAGGCGGTCTATCCCTGTCTGGAGGGGATTTTCGGCCGTTTCGATGGAGATGCTCCGGAGACTGTCGGCCTGCTCGCTAGAGATAACATTGTCGCGCTGGGCCATCTGGATATACTTCCTGTTCTCCTGCAACAATACCCGTTCCTTCGAGCTAAGGGAATCTACATCCTGCGCCAGGGATATCCTACTGGACAACAGCAGGCCAACGGGAACAAGTATTAGACACATCCGAGTCATACTGGCGGGCGTTAAATGATTAAGCCATTTCGACTTATGACAAATTGCATGCCTGCTTTTCCTTGTTGCGTAAAAGGTTGGTCATACAAATGCAAAAGGTTGGTTTTTGAGTAACCAACCTTTTGCACTAGTATTGAGGTAGAGTAGTGTCTAATGGCGATTGTCTGTCAATGGTTGGCGGCCTAAAAACCAACCTTTGACAAATGAGGCACCACAAACTCTAAAGAAGGCTTCAACCGCAATCCCCAACAGATTTCATCATGGGTGTGGCCTTCATAGACAAGGCTCAGGTAATGGTTATCGTCCCAACCTTTTGCCTGGAAAATTGAATCTACGCACGCTTGGTAAGGGCCATAGTCGGCATCCAGCAGTTTTGTGCCGTGGTCCATATAGACGCGATGTCCTTCCTGTGACGGTAATCTGTCCATGAGATACTTCTGGAATCCTTCCGCCCAGGCTTCGTTCTGTTTTCCCATAGGAAGATAGGCCATGGAAAGATGCGATGACATACAGACGGCACCGGAAAAGACCTCCGGGTATTCGCACAGCGCATAGAGAGAAATAAGGCCGCCCATGCTGGATCCGGCTATAAAGGTGTGCTTCTGGTCTGTATACGTTCTATAGTGTGCATCGACGAAGGGTTTTAACTCATGGACGACAAACCGAAGATATGCGTCTCCTTGGGGCTCCATGTTGTTCTTAGCTCGGACTTCTTCCGGAACGAATTCACTAACCTTTTGCGGAAAGTACTCATCCAGCCTGTCTTTTGTGTTATCGATGGCCACGACGATGCATGGCGGTAACTCCCCTGCTGCTGTCATTTGCCCCAATACCTCGTCCACGCTCCATTCCTTGTGGTTCCAGGTGGCATCTGCATCAAAAAGCATCTGACCATCGTGCATATAAATGACTATACAGGAATCTCCATTGCTATAATTATCAGGTAACCAAATAGATACGTTTCTTTTTGCGATGTATTCCGATTCGAAGTCAGGATACCTTTCCAGTGTTCCTGTACTAACCTCCGGGATGCTCTTCTTGGGACGAAGGAACCATACGAAACCGGCAAGAATGGCCAGTATCACCGCTATGACAATGAGGGATATCTTAACACCTTTTTTCATAACCATGTGAAACTCAATGTGATAACGATGCGTTACCGAGGTATTCGTCAATATTCCTGGTTATGGACAGGATGGTCTGGTAGAACAGGATATTTCGTTGACGCGCAGCCCCCTGATGGGGAAAGTCTCGGAATATCCCGTTTTACTGTCGAACACCAAGGCTTTCATGTCCGATTTCTCCAGCTTGTTGTTCGATGCGTTGATGAATCCTCCGGCATCCTTGATGATGTCACGGATAGCGTCCAGGATGGCGCTTCCGGCTTGAACGTATTGTGTAGAAAGGTCAATCAGTTTCTGTTGCATAAGTGTATTGTGATCAATAGGTCTTCAGTGTCAGTGTCTGGCTTTCTCCTGGAGAGAGTAATCTTGTTTTCCCGAAGGCCTTCAGGACTGGACAGAGGGTAGGAAGTATGCGAAGAACCTTTTTCATCGTTCAATTTTAATGAGCCTCATTCTTTGCCATAGTAAAGGCAAATTTAGGTGTTTTTTTACTGTTTCTACCGATTTTTCCGTGAAAAACATTACATTTGTTCATGATGAATGTAGGAATTATCGGCGCTGGGCATATTGCAGAAAAAGCAGCCCGCACACTTGCAGAGATGGAAGGCATGTCGTGCCTGGCCATCGGCTCCCGGTCTCAGAAAAAAGCACAGGACTTTGCCGCCCGTTTTGGTATAACACGGGCCTATGGGTCCTATGCGGAGCTCCTCCAGGACCCGGACATCGACCTTGTATACATTGCAACGCCCCATTCCTGTCATTTTGAGAACGCCCGAGATGCGATTCTTGCCGGGAAACCATGCCTGGTGGAGAAATCGTTCATGATGAACGCCGTCGAGGCTGCCGCCATTCTGGCCCTTGCCCGCGAGAAAAACGTGTTCATTGCGGAGGCTATCTGGCCGCGATACATGCCCGTTCGCGACATGGCCAGGCAAGTGATTGCTTCCGGAGTAATTGGCAAACCGGTTATGCTAACCGCAACGTTAGCCTATAATGTTTCGGAAAAGGAGCGCGTTCTGCAGCCCTCTCTGGGTGGTGGTGCACTATTGGACCTGGGGGTATATCTCCTCAACTTCGTGCGCATGTACTGCGACAGTCCCATCCGCGACCTGACTACTTCCTGCATCCGTGCAGCCACCGGCGTAGATGCCTCTGAGGTAATCACATTTATCCACGAAGACGGCACACTGTCGACAGTTCAATCGTCTGCATTTTCGGAGGGAAACAACGAAGGCGTCATTACGGGCACCACGGGCTTTCTGGTCTTTGACGATCTCATTAATCCCACCTGCCTGCGTATCTGTAGAAAACGCCATATTGTCGAACGCGAAATCCCGGTTCCTAAACAGATAACTGGCTTTGAATACCAGTTCCAAGCCAGTGCCGATGCCATCTCTGCCGGCCAATTGGAACCCGTGCAGATGCCTCACGCGGAAACACTCTACATCATGCACCTGATGGATCGCCTCCGTACGGAATGGGGTGTCCCTACTTCCTCCGCGGTTTAGTGCAAAAGGTTGGTGCCTCATTTGTCAAAGGTTGGTTTTTAGGCCGCCAACCTTTGACAGATAATCGCCATTAGACACTACTCTACCTCAATAATAGTGCAAAAGGTTGGTTACTCAAAAACCAACCTTTTGCATTTGTATGACCAACCTTTTACAGCGTTTGGCCGCCGATGAATTCGCGGAGGATGGAGGTGGGCGGAATGGCGGCTATCTCGGCGGGCTGCAGGGGCAGGATGTAAGAGAGGAAGTGCAGCAGGCGCACGGCTTCGGCGTAGGCCGGGGAGGACGGGACGATGCGGCGCAGGAGCGGCTCGGCATAGTAGCGGAGCATCGGCAGTTCATACAGCAGGGCCGTGTTGAACTGGGCGTCGGCGTTCTCCTGGAAGCGGAAAATGTGCTTGTTCTCTCCCCTGCGGACGGAAGGCCAGCGGATGATGGTATCTTCCGGACTGATGCCCCGCACGCGGTTGTCGCGTACCATACGGCGCAACAGGCGGTTGTCCGTGGTGGAAATGCAGCAGTTCTCGTCCAGCTTCAAGGAAGTAAGGGCCGATGCATAGATGCGGAAAATGCGGCTCTGATCCACCGAGGGCACCATGCCCGGATCCAGGGCATGGATACCTTCCATGATGAGGATGTCGTTTTCCTCCAAGTGCATTTTCTTGCCCTCGAAGAAAGGTCTCCCCTGCTTGAAGTCGAAGCGCGGCAACTCCACTTCTCCACCAGCTAGCAAGGTATTCAGCTGATTGCCAAGGAGTTCCAGATCCATCGCCTCCAGGGCCTCGTAGTCGTAATTGCCGTCTTCGTCACGCGGGGTACGCTCTCTCGACACGAAATAATTGTCCAGTTCTATCACCTTCGGGTTCATCTCACGCACCATGCATTGCTGAGCCAGGCGCAATGAGGACGATGTTTTTCCGCTGGACGACGGGCCGGCCAGGAAGACAATCTTCACGCGGTCACGCGCGCTGTAAATCTTATCGGCCAGGTCCGCATAGCCCCGCTCCTGCCGGGCTTCGCAAAGGTTGATCAGGTTCACCGCTCCCCCGTTCATCAGGCGCTCATTTAGAGCACCTACGCTCACCACACCCGTTGCCTTGCACCAATAGCCATATTCCTTCAGCGTCGTTGTCAGTTTCATTTGTTTCTGACGGACGATGGGACGGGTAATATCCTCATCGGACGGATATTGCAGACAGAATCCGTGGTGGAAAGGCATGAGGTCGAACACCTTCAGATAGCCCGTGGAAGGTACCAGCGCGCCATAGAAATTATCGGCAACACCATCCATGTAATACACGGAGCAAAAATACGTGCCCAGGGATTCCTGCAAGGCGGCTTTCAGCTTCTGGTTCTGTGCACGGAACAGCTTGGTAGCCTCATCCGTGCGCAGTTTCTTTTTGGTGAACGGCAGGTCCAGGGCGACCAGGCGGCGCATCTCGTCCTTCAGGCGCCTGATATCTTCATCGGCAATGTGCTCTGCGCGCAGCTTGCAATACAAGCCGCTGGGCAAGGAGTGATTGATCTTGAAGACCTTTTCCGGGAAGAGGTTGCGCGCGGCGCGCTGGGCCAGGAAGCAGAGCGAACGGATGTAGGTCCGCCGTCCTTCCGGGTGATTATAGCCGATGAACTCTACACTGTGCGGAAAGAACAACTGAAAGTCCAGTTGCTTGAGCTGATGGTCCACCAGGGCCGCCAGCACGGGATATTCCTTCCCGGTTTTAGGGTCCACAACCGTTTTGGGGGCAATGACCGAGAGCTTTTCCCCTACGGGAAGTTCATAATCTTTTCCGTCGTTGATGCAGGTGATAGTCAGTGTTTCCATTATTTTTCTCTTAAGGACAAGCCGAAGCCGCCGGAGCGGGCCATGCGGACAGTAAGGACATCGGCCGATGTCACCGTGCTGTGCGTAATGGTATAGGCCTGCGGATTGCGCTCATAGTCGGCATCCGGAGCATCGGCATATAGCGTGGCTTCATAGGTAACGCCGGGCTTCAGGAAATCCAGCTTGAAGGTGGTTTCATGACTGTTTTCGCCACAAACACCGCCCACAAACCAAACGTCGTGCGGATGCCCGCCGGCATATACGAAGTCATATGCGCCGGAGGTGCCGGTCAGACGGCCGGAATTAAGCGTTGACAGTTTGGGATGACGGGCCGTGACGATATACTCGCCGGGCTCCGCCTCCAGATACAGGCTCTTGTCCCAGTCCACCGCCACATCCTTGATGAACTGGAAGGCGTCCATGAAGCGGGCGTAGTTCTCCGGCAGGTCCGCAGCCATCTGCAGCGGGCTGTAGAAGGTTACATACAGGCCCAGCTGATTGCCGATGGTGTGGCGCATCTTGCCGGTCTCGCCGGGAGCGGTAATGGACATGTCCTGCTCAAAGATACCGGGGGTGTAATCCATGGGACCGCCCTGCTGGCGCGTGAACGGCAGGATGCAGGTATGTCCCGGATTGATGGCCGAGCGGAACTCCGTACCCATGGCACTTTCGTTGCCAATCATGTTGGGCCAGGTGCGGCACAGACCGGTGGGACGCACAGCCTCGTGCGCGTTCACCATAATGTGGTGCTTAGCGGCCTCCGTCACAGCACGATGATAATGGGTAATCAGCGGCTGGCTGTAGTGATGCTCCCCGAACGGGATGATATCACCCACATAACCGCTCTTCACGGCATCGTAGCCATACTGGTTCATGAGGGTGTAGGCCTGCTCCATCCAACGCTCGTAATTGACGGTAGATGAGGAGCTCTCATGGTGCATGATCAGGCGCATGCCCTTGCTGTGGGCATATTCGTTCAGCGCCGGCAGGTCGAAGTCCGGATACGGAGTGATAAAGTCGAACACGAACTCCTTCTGGCAACCGAACCAGTCTTCCCAGCCTTCGTTCCAACCCTCGATGAGCAGGGCGTCGAAGCCGTTGGCAGCGGCAAAGTCGATATACTTCCGCACGTTCTCGTTGTTGGCACCGTGGCGGCCATGCGGCTTGGCCTTGGAGTAATCCGTCTCACCCAGCTTCACGGAAGGGAAATCGGAGGTGTAGGACCAGTGCGACTTGCCGGTAATCATCTCCCACCAGACGCCCATGTACTTCACCGGGTGGATCCAGCTCACGTCTTCCAGGGCGCAAGGGTCGTTCAGGTTCAGGATCAGGCGGGAAGCCAGCACGTCGGTGGCCTTTTCGCATACCTGCACCGTACGCCAAGGGGTTACGCAAGGAGCCTGGAGGCGGGCTTTGATACCCTGGGCATCCGGCGTAAGGGCCGTGCGGAAGACCATTTTCTTATCGTCAAGGACAAGGCTGGTGGTGGAATAGTCCAGCACGCGAGCCTCGTGGATGTTGATGTACAGGCCATCGTCCGTCTTCATCTGCAGGGCGGTCTGTACGGCGGTGGGGCCGATATAGGACTGCGAGGCATTGTAGGGACGGTCGTCGCTGTTGATGCCACGGATTTCCGACAGGCGGGATTTATTATAATTGTACTCCTGCGTGTCGTAGTCGCCGCTGATCCACCAGGCGGTGTGGTCTCCGGTGAGGGCGAACTCCGTCAGTTCATCGGCCACCTTGAAATAGGTAAGTTTGTTGTCCATGGGGAATTCGTAACGGAAACCCACGCCGTCGTTGTACAGGCGGAAGCGGACGTTCATCTTGACGCCGTCCTCACGGGAGAGTTTGAGGATCATCTCGTTGTAGCGGTTGCGGATGCTCTCTTCCTCGCCCCAGACAGGGTTCCAGACCTCGTTGAAGGAACCGTAGCTCACATCGTCCAGTTTGAAACCGTCTTTAAGGTCCGTGTCCCCTACCAGGTCGAAGCCCAGGCGCGAAGGCAGGATGACGTCCGTCTGGCCACGCTTGAGGGAGTACATGGGCACTCCGTCCACTACGTCTGCGCGGAGTTCAAGCGCGCCGTCCGGGCTCTGGAGCGGATTGCGGTCCAGGGGTTTCACCTGGGGAGCGGAGCAGGCGGCAAGCGCCAGAATGCCTGACAAAATCAATGAAATGGATTGTTTCATATTAAGATTCTTCACTTCGTTCAGAATGACAACTATCGGGTAAATTCTACAATTAAAGCACTCCTGGGGGCGATGGAAACGCCGTTCTTAAGCGTAATGGGCTCGCCGGTCAGGATATCCGTTCCGGTCACCGGGCCACTCACGAACTCGCTGTAGTGATCCCAGTCCAGGGTGCGGGGTTCCGTGTTGTTGTTGATGTACACGAAGACTGCATCCTTATCCGTATAGCGGAAATAGGAATAGCTGTTGTCCGTGATGTTGCGGGCGCCCTCGTTGTGGCGGGACAGGAAATGCAGGGTTTTGCCCTCCTGGACAGCCTTGCAGCCCTTGCGCCAGCGGAACAGCGTACGGGTATAGTCGTGCAGGTCCGCGGCATGCTCATACAGTTCCGGAGCACTGGCACGGCCGATGGCGGTGAAGAGGTCGCAGTTGTCCCCTTCCCAGCCGCCCGGGAAGTCGATACGCTTGGCACCGTCGTGGGAAGGACAGTCCTTGCGCTCCAGGAACATCATTTCGTCACCATAATACAGTTGCGGGATACCGCGTAGGGTTGCCAGCAGGGTAATGGCCAGTTTCATCTTCTGCGGGTCGGCGCCCCAGGTGTCTCCGCTGCGGGCGTGGTCGTGGTTGGCAAAGAAGATGAGCATGTTTGAAAGGTCCTGATACACAAAGTCCTGTGCCAGCACCGTGTAAATGCGGGTCATGCCTTCGTCCCAATACACTTTCTCCTCACAGAGGGCGGTATGGATGGCGTGCTCCAGCGGGAAGTCCATGATGGACGGCAGGTTGGAATTGAAGCCGTTCTTGTTGGGATTGTCCTTCTGCCAGTAGGCCACCTGCGGGATGTTGTAATCCCAGCACTCACCGACAATATTCAAATTAGGATATTCGTCCGTAACCGCCTTGCACCACTTGGACATGGGATCCGGCTCATTGTACGGATAGGTGTCGACGCGCAGACCGTCCAGACCGGCGTATTCTACCCACCAAACGGCCCACTGCTGGAAATACTTGAGCACATAGGGGTTATCCAGGTTCATGTCCGGCATGGAGGGCACGAACCAGCCGCTCTCCTGACGGTCGCGGTCGCATTGGGCGGCGTTGGGATCCATATACACGGAGAACAGGGCGTTCATCTGCATATAGGGCTTGTTCACATGATACCAGTCCTTGAAGGGAGCGTCTTCCATCCACCAGTGTGCAGTGCCGCAGTGGTTGGTGACGATGTCCATAATCACCTTCAGGCCTTTCTCGTGTGCCTTCTCCACAAAAGTCTTGTAGTGCTCGTTATCGCCAAAACGCGGGTCGATATGATAATAGTCCGCGCAGGCGTAGCCGTGGTAGCTCTCCACCGGCTGGTTATCCAGCAGCAGCGGCGTGCACCAAATGGCCGTGACGCCCAGGTCGGACAGGTAGTCCAGGTGGTTGATCATGCCCTGGATGTCACCGCCGTGGCGGGCCACCGGGTCCTGCCGGTCCACGTCGTCCGTCGTGGTGGGAACGGCCCAGGGACGGGCGGAACCATCCTGGTATTCCCCACCCTGCCAAGCCGTGTCATTGTCCTGGAAGGCCGATGCAAAGCGGTCGGGCATGATGAGGTAAATCATATCGGCCGTCGTGTAGCTCTCACGCTCGGCACTCCCCTTTTCCCGTTCGCGGATGATATAGGGATACTTGAACGACTGTCCGTCCTTGGAGAATACCAGATAATAGGTATCCGCCGGGGCCTTTGCACACACCTCCACGTCTACGAACAGGAAATTGGGACTGTCCGCCTTATGGATTTTTTTCACCTTGAGCCCGTTGCCGGGGATGGACACCTCATACGAGGCGATGTCCGGTCCCTGGATAAGGAGCTGCAAATCTGTCTTCATGCCCGTCCACCAGCTGAGCGGTTCTACACGGGTCACTTGCGATGTCGCTTCCTCCACATCGGCAGGATTCAGGGACTGAGGGGCCGAGCAGGCGGCGGTAAGAGCGACAGCTGCCATCAGAATAAGCTTTTTCATTTGTTAAGTTTGGTTAAGACCATGTAATCACCAGGGGCGAGGGTAATGTCGTAGGGAGGAGCGATAACCTCTCCGGTAAACACATTCTTGTACTCACCCAGGAGGTTGAGCGTCATGGTGACAGGAGCGGCTTCCAGGTTCAGGAAAGGAACGGCCACTTTGTCGCCCTGCGGACGGTTGTCGTTGGCATCGGCCTTTTCCTCAGCGGCATCCTGCTTTACGGGAATACCGAAGTTGGCCAAAACAATCACCATGTCGTCTTTTACCTCACGATGGAACGCTACCCATCCTTCCGGTGCTTCCCACCAGACGATATCGCCGCCTTTTTCACCGGCGTCCAGGGCCGGATTGTTGTGCTTGAGGTTAATCAGCGTTTTCCAGAAGGTGGTGTACTTGTTGGGAGCCCAGTCCGTGATGGGATCTTTCTCGAAGAATTCCAGACGACGGTCCAGGCCGATTTCCTGACCCGTATAGATAAGCGGCTGGGAGCCGGGAAGGGTGAAGCAGAGCACGGCGCAAGCATCGGCAGCCTTGCCTTCGCGCTCAAACTCGGTACCGGCCCAGGAGTTTTCGTCGTGGTTGGAGGTAAAGGTGAGGCGGAACGCTTCCTTGGGGAAACGGGCGGCATCGCGGGCTACGTAAGCCTTGAGGTCATCGACCGTCTTGCTGCCCTGGGCCAGGCCATTGAGCAGGTGGTGCAGTTCCCAGGCATAGTTGGCGTCGAAGGTGACCAGCGGGTCTGCCAGGTTGTCGCGCTCGGCTTCGGCCAGGAGATAAGCGTCCGGATAGTCTTTGTTGATACCGGGCAGGATGCCGTACCAGAAGGCGGCAGGCACTTCACCGGCGGCATCGCAGCGGAAGCCGTCCACGCCCTTTTCCAGCCAGAAACGCATGGCGTCGTCCTGGGCCCACCAGACTTCCTGGTTCTCGTAGTTGAGGCTGCGGGTGTCCGTCCAGTCATACTCCCAGATGGCATTACCCTCTGCATCTCTCTCATAGAATTCGGCCGGTTTTTCCTTCATCCACACATGGTCCGGAGCGGTCTGGTTGGCCACCCAGTCCAGGATGACTTTGAAGCCCAGGCCATGGGCGGCATCCAGCAGGTCCTGGAAATCTTCCATGGTGCCGAACTCAGGGTTCACTTTCTTATAGTCCGAAATGGCATAATAGGAGCCCAGAGTACCCTTGCGGCCCTCTACGCCAACTTCGTACATGGGCATGAGCCAGAGAACGTCCACGCCCAGGTCCTTGAGACGGGGCAGCTGGGCCTCTACGCCCTTGAAGGTTCCCTCCTCCGAGAACTGGCGGATATTCACTTCATAGACCACGGAGTTGTAAGTCCAATCCGGATGATACTGTACTTTGGGAGCGCAAGAGGCCAGAGCCAGCACTGCGCAAATGACAAAGAGAATGCGTTTCATATGGTTAGAGTTATTAGTTTATACATTAATCACACAATAATACGCAAATTTTGGCGCAAACACAAGGAGTATCCCCTTTTTCCGGACCAGTGGCAAAATCTGGGGGATGAAATTTTGGGAAATGCAACAAAATGGTCTATCTTTGCATCTTTAAAGTTAGTAGTAAATTATCAATCATTTATAAACATGAAAAAACTTTATTTAATCCTTTGCGCAGGCATCCTTGCCTTCGCAGCTGTATCCTGTAACAAACAGGATGTTGAGCCCGCCAAACCCATGTCGGGCACGGAAATCAAACAAAAACTGGCCGACACGGCCGTAGACGCCCTTAAGGAAGTGGACCCTAAATACTGGGAAAACTGGGCCGAGACCACCACGGGGTTGGTCGATGCCATCAAGGAGGTAGAAGGCGGCAACCTGGGTGAATTCGGCGATGACTTGCAGAAAGTCATGGTAAGCACCGAGACCAAAGATCAGAAGACCATCATCACCACCCTTATCAAGCTTTCCCTGATTAAAGGCGATGTCACGGTCGTGGATAACGCTTTCAAGTACACCAAGAGCGACAATCAGTTCAACATCACCTATGTGTATAACGGCAAGACCTATAAGGCCCAGCTGGAAAGCGAAGGTGAAAATGCGGATGGCATCATCATCACCGAGCGCGAGTATGAGGGCATCGAGGAAGGTACGGAAATCCGGCTTGTGAAAGCCGTGATCCCCACCAAGGCAGCTGTCCGCGTAACTGAAAACGGAAAACTGTTCCTGGATGTCGTCGTCACTCCCACGGTGGAAGACAAGAACGGAAACGGCATGCTGGACGAGGGCGATATCATCAGGGGCAGCGCCACCATCCAGATTCCGGATTACGAGCTTAACCTGAACGACCTGTACATCACCGATGACGAAGGCAAGGGCGCCATGCGTCTCTCCCACGCCGGCAAGAGCGTTCTGGCCATTGAGGGGCAGGCGAAATTGGACCTGTTCGTCGAAAGAGTCAAAGCCCTCGAGGATTATTCCATCAACTACATCCCCAAGGAGGTTATCGGCAATGTGTCCGTCCTGGGCGGCACCGCCATCCTCAGGGCCGATGCTAAAGTGGAGAAACTGCTGGGGGTCAGCACTAAGTATGAAACCGAGGACGAGGCCAAGAAAGCAGCTGAAACCATCACCAAGAACCTGAAGGCAGACCTTTACTTTGACAACAATCCCACCATCCAGGCCAGCCTGTGCATCATCGTGGAGAAGGACCTCGTATCGGGCTGGAATCTCGTTGCCGGCGTTCACCTGTATGACGGATCGGCCGATGTTCCCGCCTCCGAATTCTTCGACTTCTCAGAAGATGTGTGGAAGCCCGTAAGCGGAGAGGCCAGCGCCTTCATCGTCAAGTTCTCCCAATACTTCGGCAAGCTGCGGAGTAACAGAGGATAGCCATTCCCTCTGATTGGTATTGAGCGATTCTGTCTACCCGGCCCTGCAAAGGCCGGGTTTTTTCGTGTTTTTTTCTTATCTTTGTGCATTTAAGTGCAAATTCTATCATTATGGCATATTATGAACTGAACGAGCAGGAGCTCGGACGCAGAGAATCGCTGACCAAACTTCGTGAGCTGGGCATCAATCCCTACCCCGCACCGCAGTATCCGGTCAATACAACCACCACGGAAATCGCCGCCGGCTTCAAACCGGAGGAAGGCAATTTTCAGGATGTGTGCCTCGCCGGCCGCATCATGAGTCGCCGTATCATGGGCGCCGCCTCCTTCATGGAGCTGCAGGACCATGCCGGACGCATCCAGGTATATGTGAAACGGGACGAGATTTGCCCCGGTGAGGACAAAACCCTGTATAACACCGTTTTCAAGAAACTGCTGGATATCGGTGACTTTGTGGGCATCAAAGGCTTTGCCTTCTTCACCCAGACCGGCCAGCTGAGCGTCCACGCCAAGGAACTCACGGTCCTTTCCAAGTCCCTCCGTGTGCTGCCCATCGTCAAAACAGACGCCGATGGCACCGTGCACGACAGCTTCGAGGATCCGGAGCTCCGCTATCGCCAGCGCTATGTGGACCTGGTGGTGAACCCTTCCGTGAAGGAGACGTTCATCAAGCGCACGCTCATCATCAACACCATGCGCCAGTGCTTCAACGAGGCCGGCTGCCTGGAGGTGGAAACGCCTATCCTTCAGCCTATTCCGGGCGGTGCGACGGCCCGTCCGTTCATCACGCACCACAACGCCCTGGACGTGGACATGTACATGCGTATCGCCAATGAGCTGTACCTCAAGCGCCTGATTGTGGGCGGTTTCTCCGGCGTATATGAATTTGCCAAGAACTTCCGCAACGAGGGCATGGACAAAACCCACAACCCGGAATTCACATGCGTAGAGATGTACATCGCCTATAAGGACTATCTCTGGATGATGGAATTCACGGAGAAGATGCTGCAGCGTGTGGCGGAGGCCACCGGCGGCGTTAAAAAGGTGATTGGCGGCAATGAGGTTTCCTTCGAGGGTCCTTTCCGCCGTCTGCGCATCCTGGATGCCATCAAGGAATACGCCGGCGTAGATGTGAAGGGCATGGACGAGGCCCAGCTGCGGGAGGTTTGCAAAAAGCTCAACGTGGAAGTATCGCCGGAGATGGGCGTGGGCAAGCTGATCGACGCCATCGTGGGTGAATATGTGGAGAAGAATCTGGTGCAGCCCACTTTCCTTATCGACTATCCCGTGGAGATGTCTCCCCTGACCAAACGCTGCCGTTACGACGACACCCTTACCGAGCGCTTCGAGCTCTTTGTCAACGGCAAGGAACTGGCCAACGCCTATTCGGAACTCAACGACCCGGTGGACCAGCTGGAGCGCTTCGAGGAGCAGGCCGCCCTCAAGAGCAAGGGGGACGATGAAGCCATGTACATCGACTATGACTTTGTGCGTGCACTGGAATACGGCATGCCGCCCACCAGCGGCATCGGCATCGGCATCGACCGCCTTACCATGTTCATGACCGGTGCAGAAAGCATTCAGGATGTGCTGTTCTTCCCCATGATGAGACCCGAAAAATTTTAACGAACTATGGCAAAAGTATTTACCTTAGACAAGCAGAACAAGAGGCTCGCCGGTGTGTGCGCCGGCCTGGCCAATTATTTTGACATTGACGTCACGCTGGTGCGCGTCCTGTTCCTGGTAGCCCTTATCGTGGGTTGCTCCCTGGGCTTCTGGGTGTATATCGTCCTGTGGGCCGTGGCCCCGAACGACGCTGACGTCCCTACTGTGTAATGCGGGTAGAGACCATCACATCGGCTCAAAACCCTAAGCTGAGAAATCTGCTTCTGCTGCAGGAAAAATCCAAGGCGCGGCGGGAGCAGGGTCTTTTTGTGGTGGAAGGTGTGCGGGAGCTGGCGCACTGCCTGGAGGCAGGGTACACGCTGCGTACGCTGTTCGTTTGTCCGGAGATCACAGGGACATCGGCCCTTGACTCTGCAGGAATTTATTTTTCGGGACGGTGCCCGAAAAACCAAATTCCTGCGCCGTCCTTCCTTCGTCACCCCACGCACGCCGATGTCCCTGTCATACCGAGCGAAGCGAGTGTATCTCCTCTTGTTATCGAGATTCCGGAGCAGCTTTACCGGAAGGTAGCGTACCGGGAGAGTACTGAAGGCATTATTGCAGAGGTGGAGTATAAGGAGCTGAGGCTTAGCGATTTGCAGCTGCCGGAGAATCCGCTCATCATGGTGCTGGAATCGGTGGAGAAGCCGGGCAACCTGGGCGCGGTGCTGCGGAGTGCGGATGCCGCCAAGGCCGATGCCGTGCTCATCTGCGACCCGCTCACGGACTTGTACAACCCTAACTTGATTCGGGCTTCTATCGGCGCTGTGTTTACCGTTCCCACCGTAGCCGTATCGTCAGAAGAAGCCATTGCGTTCCTGCAAGCGCGTGGGATTCAGATTCTTACCGCCCAGCTGCAGGATTCTTCGTTGTATTACGATGTGGACATGAAGCGCGGAACGGCGCTGGTGATGGGCACGGAATCCACCGGCCTCACTCCCCTGTGGCGCAAGGCGGCCACCGCCCACATCCGCATTCCCATGCTGGGCCGGCTGGACAGCCTCAACGTTTCCGTGAGCGCTGCCATCCTCCTCTTCGAGGCCGTTCGCCAGCGGCAAGGATAGTTTCCAATATTTATTTCACCAGATTGATGGCGCCGAAGACGCCCAGGGAGGCGGCGAGCATGATGGCGCCGGCCAGGAGTACGCCCAGCAGGACGTAAAGGACGCTTTTCTTAAAATCCATGTTCAGGATGCTGGCGGCCAGGGTGCCGGTCCAGGCGCCGGTGCCGGGCAGCGGAATGCCCACGAACAGCAGCAGGGCCCAGTAGAGCCCGCGTCCTGCCTTGGCTTCCAGTTTGCGACCGCCCTTTTCTCCTTTTTCCAGGCACCAGGTAAAGAAACCGCCGATCACCTTTTTGTCCTTGCCCCATTCCAGGATGCGGCGGGCAAACAGGAAGATGAACGGCACGGGCAACATATTCCCCACCACCGAAATGATAATGGACGGGACGATGGGAAGCCCCATGCCCACGGCAACGGGAATGGCGCCGCGCAGTTCGATGAGCGGCACCATGGATATCAAAAAGATAAGCAGGTACTTTTTCATTGGTTGGCGGCGATGAGTGCACGGATTTCCTCTTTGGCGTCCCGCCAGCGGGGGATGTCAATTTTGGTGCCAATCACCTCCACCACTTTGGCGGCAATGATGGAGCCGACTTCCCCACACACGCGCAGCGGCATACCCAGCGAATGGGCGTAGAGGAAACCTGCCGCATAGGTATCTCCGGCACCGGTTGCGTCGATGGGATTGGCCGGCCAGGGCTCGATGAAATGGTATTCGTCTCCGGACTTGACCATCGACCCGGCCTTACCCACTTTCACCACGGCGATATCGCACACACGAGCGAGCTCGTCGATGGCCGAACGCGGATCTTTCTTGGTGAAGGCCTTAGCCTCTGACTCATTGGCAAAGACGATATCGACATAATTCTCCACCAGGTTGTGGAAGAAGGCGTCGTTGGACTCCACCACATTATAGGAGGCCATGTCGATGGAGATGGTGCACCCGGCCTGCTTGGCCAGCCGGGCCGCCTTGGAGATAAGCTCCTGGTTCTGCACCAGATAGCCCTCGATATGGAAATAGTCGTAGCCTTGGAACTGCTCCAGCGAAAGGTCTTCCGGCCCCAGTTCCAGCGTGGCACCCATGTAGTCGGCAAAGGTGCGCTCCGCGTTGGCACCCGTGATGAACACCATGCACCGGCCGCTGGACTTCTGGCTATAGAGCATCTGGGCACGCACGCCATACTGCTCCATCGTACTCTTGAAGAGGTTGCCTAAATCGTCATTGCCGATTTTTCCCAGGAAGCCGGAAGGCATGCCGAAGATAGCCGTACAGGTGATGGTGTTGGCCGCCGAGCCACCGGGAACGTACTTGACACCATAGTCCTTGAGGGCGTCCCAGATGCGGTCGCCGGTTTCCATGTCCACGTGCTGCATGCTGCCTAGCGGGAGATGGTACTTTTTCAGGAGGGTGTCGTCCGGGAGGACGGCCAGGATGTCTGTAAGGGCATTGCCAATGCCAAGGATGGATTTCATATTCGTCACAGGTTACTTACAAAAATAGTCATTTTTTCCGTATCTTTGTATGCCGATGGATAAGAAAACGAAAAATATCCTGCAATCCCTCTTCTGGGTGGCGGTGGCGGTGGTGCTGGTGTACTTCTGCCTCCGCAGCATCGACTGGGAGCAGTTTATGCTGGCCATGAAGCAGTGCAGGTGGGAATACGTGATCCTGTCCATGCTCCTGGGGGCGCTGGTGTTCTATGTGCGCGGCAACCGCTGGTGCATGCTCCTGTTGCCCTTCGACCCTTCCACTTCCCGCATCACCACGTTCAACGCCTATAACATTTGCATGGCGGTGAACCTGGCCATTCCGCGTGCCGGAGAGGTGGCCCGACTGGGCTATGTGGTGGGGCATTCTGCCCTGGACAAGGAAGGCAGGCGGCTGCTAACGCTGGACAAAGCGCTGGGCACCCTCCTGATTGAGCGCGTGTGGGACGGCCTGGTTACCATCGGCATGGCCGCCGCGCTGGTGGTGCTCATGTGGGAAACATTCGGCGCCTATCTTGTGGAGAGCGTGGCCGGTCTGGGCAGCAGCAACGCCCTCTGGTGGGCGCTGGGCGGCGTAATCGTGTTTATCGGCGCGTTCCTCTGGCTCTGCTACTCCTTCCGTGAAAAGGGTGGCCTATGGGGAAAAGTCTGGGGATTCATTGCGGGTATCGGCAGCGGGCTCAGCTCGTTCATGCATATGAAGCGCGTATGGCTGTTTTTTGTGTACACAGCCCTTATCTGGCTCATTTACTGGCTCATGAGCGCCTGTATTGTGTGGGCGCTGCAGGATATCGAGGCCTTTTCCCACCTTACCCTGGCCGATGCCTTCTTCCTGATGATTGCCGGCAGCATCAGTTCTGTGGTACCCGTGCCGGGCGGCTTCGGGGCCTATCACGGCCTGGTGTGCGGGGCCATGCTCAGCATTTGGAACATACCCGTGGGCACGGGAATGATTTTCGCCACGCTCAACCATGAGTCGCAGGTGCTTACGCAAGCGCTCTGCGGCCTGGCTTCCTATATCCACGAATCCTTTATCCGCCGCAAATGAAAAAATTCGCCCTTATAGGCCATCCGGTGGCCGGTTCGCTGAGTCCCGTCCTCATCAAGGCCGCTTATCAGGGTCGATACACCTATGACCTGGTGGACCGTGAAAGTTTTGCCGATGCCTGGGAAGTATTTGTGCATCAGTACGATGGCATCAATGTTACGGCACCGTTCAAACAGGACGCCTTTGCCAAGGTCGATTTTCTGGACCAGCAAGCGCAGGCTACCGGTGCGGTGAATCTGGTTATTCCCCGCGACGGAGGGTACGCAGGGTATAATACAGATGTAGATGGCGTTTTAGTGGCGCTGCGGGAAACGGGTCTGTCCTTTGCCGATGCCCTTGTGGTGGGGAACGGCGGTGCGGCGCGGGCTGCCGTATATGCGGCGCGGGCCTTGGGATGCCAGGTGACGGTATGCGGCCGGTCGCTGGAAAAAGCGCGGGCGCTGGGTTGTCCGGCGGTCTCGTTCGAGGAAGCTTCCCGCCTGCATCCGGACCTCATTATCTATACGCTCCCCGGGCGGGCTCCGGTTCCGGCAGGCTTGCCGTTTTCCGGCGCCGTAGTGCTGGAGGCAGAGTACCGCATTCCTCAATTGACGACTGTCGATTGCCGCTTATACGTGAGTGGAAGGCGCTGGATGCTGGGGCAGGCCGTGGCGGGGTATCGTCTCTTCACCGGAGAGGAACCCGATGTGCAGGAAATGTTGCGGGCCCTGTAAAATATCCCAAAAATATTTCGTAACTTGCAGGTGCGTAGTGGAGCAGGATGCCCGCGCGTAACCCTTTAATTTATTGTATTATGTCACTGAACAAAGTCATGCTAATCGGTAACGTTGGAAGCGACCCGGAAGTACGTTACCTTGAGAACAATCCACAGAATCCCGGAAACAATGTCAAAGTGGCCACCGTGCGTCTGGCCACCACGGAACGCTACAGAGACCGCAACGGAGAGCAGCGGGAAAACACCGAATGGCACACGGTTGTGCTTTGGCGCAACAATGCCGACGTAGCGGAAAAATTCGTACGCAAAGGCTCCCAGATTTATATCGAAGGTAAACTCCGCACCCGCCAGTGGACGGACCAGACCGGCAACAAGCGCTACACCACGGAGGTGGTGGCCGATACGCTGCAGTTGCTGGGCAAACGTCCGGAAGGAGAAGGCGCTGCCGCCCCGGCTCCTGCCCAGGGTGGCTATCAGGGAGGCTATGCCCAGGGTGGTCAGCCTGCCTATCAGCCCCAGCCCGGTCCGGCCGCTCAGCCGCAGTACGGTGCCCAGCCCGCTGCTCCGGCAGTCCAGCCCGTGAACCCCGCCTACCAGGGCCCTCTCCCTTCACCGGAACCCTCGGACGATCTCCCGTTCTAGGCGTATCCCTCCCAGCCGCAAAAGGTTGGTAACGCGACCGCAAAAGGTTGGTCACACAAATGCAAAAGGTTGGTTTTTGAGTAACCAACCTTTTACGTTAATATGGCATTAGAGTTGTGTCAGGGCCCGATTTCCTGTCAATGGTTGGCGTCCTAAAAGAGGCCGCTGAAAAAGGATCCGTTTTTCGAAGCCTCTAAGAATCGCATTTTTAC
>CAMKSQ010000027.1 GCA_946415475.1 uncultured Bacteroidales bacterium | reverse complement strand
TCGGGGTCGCGAGTTCGAGTCTCGTTTTCCGCTCAAACAAAACGCCAGCCCTTGTGGTTGGCGTTTTTGTTTGATACGAGACCTCGAACGTAGCGGCCCCAGTCCCCCGAGGGGACCGCCGCGGAGCGGCGAGGGGGTAACGTGGACTTCGCGAGGGGCCCGCAGGGCCCACTGCCCGCGTCAGCGGGCTCGAGTCTCGTTTTCCGCTCCCCGTCATGAAAATATGCCTTACAGTGCGCTGTAGGGCATATTTCTTTTTTACAATAACAGCCATTTTTGTTCCCTGCGAGAAACTCCGTGTTCTTTGGACACGTGAACGTCTATTTCGCCAGGAATTCCGAAGGGGTGAGGCCTGTGACTTTCTTGAAGATCCGGTTGAAGTGGTGCGTGTATCCGAAGCCCAGCAAATGGGCCGTTTCGCTGACATTGTGCCCATGCATCAGGAGGCTTTTCCCCCTTTCAACCACGAAAGAATGGATGTAGCCGATGGCCGTACCACCTGTTGCCTTGTGGATCATGTCGCCCAGATAGCGGGGAGAATACGCCAGTTCTGACGCGCAATATTGGACGGATGGGACCCCTAGGCCCGACTGCTTGTTCTCCGCATAATAGTCGAGGAGCAGTTGATTGAAGCGCTTGAGCATGTCGGATGAATCTTTGTCACCGAACGAGGTCTGTCGCAGATAGATGCGGTTGCAATACTCGAGGATCACATGGAGATAGCCTTGGAGTACACCCCGTAGGGCAGGGCTGTCATCATGGTCCTGCAGTTCGTTACGCATCTGACCGATCAGCAGGGAGATCCGGTCCCATTCCGCAGGTGTCATCTCCAGCGAGTTGCTGGAGAAGTAGGAAAAGAAACCGTATTCTTCCATCTTTTTCTCCCAGACGGTCCCTTGAGTCAATTCCGGAGACCAAAGGAGAACCCATCCCTTTCGGGATATCAGTTCTCCGTTGTCTTCCACGCCTCCAATCTGCCCCGGTGCCACCGCAATGATGGAAGGACCGTGGGTTTCGTAGGTTTTCATTCCATAGGAAATGCCCTTGACAAACTCGTCCTGGATGAACAGTCCATACACGCTGTACAGGTTCAGGCTCCGGCGGAAGAGCCCCAGTTCTTCATAACGGAGGATGCATACAAGCGGATGAAGCGGGGGAGCGTTGACATAAGCCGCATAGTCATTCGGATTGGTTATGCGTAAAACCTTTTTCATACGTATAAGTCTCTGCAAGTTGGACAAATATAATGATTATCTGCGAAATTGGTTAATAATGGGCAAAAATGTGTTACCTCATTCCCGACAGAACACGCTATTTTTGTAAAAAATCTAGCCAGTATGGAAATCAATCGCCCCATCAATCGGAGAAAGGCCCTCAAGGTGCTGGGCCTCGGCATGCTTGCGACCTGCATGCCTACCCTTCCCGCCTGCGGAAACACCAAGAATGAAAAGAAGATCAAACGCCTGATCTTCTACTTCTCCGCCACCGGCAACAGCCTTTATGTTTCACGCCAGATTGCAGGAGAAGAGGGCACCCTGCTGAGCATCTCGCAGGAAATCCACAATGAGAATCCTGTTTATGAGGCGGAAGAAATCGGCTTCGTCTGCCCGGTCTACTGCTTCATCCCGCCGGCAATCGTGCAGGACTTCATCGCCCGTTCCACGTTCAAGGCCGATTATTTCTTCACCGTCGGCACTTATGGTGCCCACAGCACAATCTTCCCGGAATTCGTGGACAACCTGGCCAAGGAGAACGGTTTCCAGATGAATTACATCAATACGATCCAGATGGTCGATACCTACCTGCCGTATTTTGATGCGGAGAGGGAGAAGGCGGACCCGAAGAATCAGCTGATTCCCGAGAAGATCGCCGCCGTTCTCGCGGCCATCGACAAGCGCGAAAATTACATCCTGCCGGTCACCGAGATGGACAGGATGATCTGCGAAGGGTATTACCGTTCCTCCGGACGTGACCGCACGCGGCCGACGGTCACCCGTTCAGAGAAAATCGTCTTCGCTACGGACGCCTGCATCGGCTGCGGCGTTTGCACGTCGGTCTGCCCGCACGGCTCCTGGAAGGTGGTCGACGGCCATTCCGTCGCCGAAGGGGAGTGCGAAAACTGCCTGGCCTGCGTCCACAACTGCCCGCAGAAGGCCATCTCCATCATCCCGACCCCTCCGGAGCCGGAGGAGCCGAACCGGAACGCGCGCTACCGCAATCCGAACGTGAGCTTGGCAGACCTGATTAAAGCCAACAGCCAGATCTGATGAAAAAAGTTGTTGTCATATCCACCAGTCTCCTGTGATCTACCCCCGATACTCGGAAGGAGACTCGCCCAGGTACCGTTGGACGTAACGGCTGAAATAAGCCGGAGAGGAGAAGTTGAACATTTCGGAAATGTCCACGAAACTGAGGCTCCTATCTCTCAACTGGCGGGAAATATCAAGGACGGTGAACCGGTTGATCCACCAGTTGGCCGAATTGCCCGTGATGGACTTGCTGATTTCGGAAAGGTACTTCGGAGCTATGCAAAGTTCGTCAGAATCATTGACCCGCCACTTATGAAAAATGCGGTTATTTGGAACAATATTGCGGAGACTCGAACGTAGCGACCCCTGCCCCCCGAGGGGGCGGCCGTGCAGGCCCATCCCCGCCATGCCCGGCCCCGACCGGGCATCTCTTTGCGCGAAGGTCCAAACCATGGACCTTCCGTACAATTTTCCCGGCATTTTTTCACGCGAAGGTCCACGCCCTGGACCTTCAGGACAGAGGAGGGTATCCCTTCCTCTGCCCAGTCCTCGTCCTTAAAAATGGGCTAAAATAAGGACGAGAGGGCTCCAAACGGGGTCTCGTCCTTAAAATCGGCCTAAAACAAGGATGAGCGGCTCTAACGAGTAGGTTTATGGTTCCCGGGTATTAAAATCCTTTTTATAGGGCTGGAGGTGCTTGTAGGCGGGCCAGCCGGGGTAGGCGTCTTTGCAGAAGTTGGTCCAGGCGTCCAGCATTTCTTCGGAGAGCTGGTAATCGGCCTCGGTGAAGGGGCGCCAGCTGTTTTTGAGCGTGCCGAAGACGTACCAGAGTTCGGCCGAATGGAAGGCGCCGGCGTTGGAGGCCGGATGGGCTTCGTCGGTGGGCAGGTCGCGCAGGAACTCGTATTCATAGACCGGGAAGCCCAGGGAGTCGCGAAGCGCGCAGAAGTGGTCAACGGGCGCACCGCCCAGCATGCCCATATCGTCCTTGTTGTAGCCAATCATGATGGGAACAGGGGCGATGCTTCCGTCCAAAAATGCCTTCTCGAAGCCTTCGGTGAGCACTTTCCCGTCCAGATGCGGGGTGAGCATCCCTTTGAGCGCGCCCAGAATCTGGGACGATGGCGCCGCACGCATTTCGGCCAGGTTGGTGAGCCCTGCGGCGTCCATCAGGGCTTTACCCATGGCATCGGCCTGCTCCTGCGTAGCTTCCGGCGTAAGACCACGGGTCGATAACCCGCCGCCGCTCTGGATGATGGCTCCGGCCATAAGCTCCCGTGACAGGGGAGAGACCAGCAGTGTCTTGACGCTCATGGCGCCGGCGCTTTGGCCAAAGACGGTTATTTTGGAAGGATCGCCGCCAAAAGCCGAGATGTTGTCGTGAACCCACTGCAGGGCGGCAATCTGGTCCATGGTTCCGTAGTTGCCGGACTGTCCCTGCTCGGCCGTGAGTTCCGGATGGGACAGGAAACCGAAGGTTCCCAGCCGATAGTTGATGGTGACCAGAATCACGCCCCGGCGGGCCCAGGCGTCGCCGTCCATGGTTACCTCATAGCCGTAGCCGTTCATATAGGCCCCGCCATGAATCCACATGGCCACCGGCAGTTTGGCGTCGGGCTTACCTACCGTTTTAGCCGGAGCCCATACATTCAGGTACAGGCAGTCTTCGTTCTCTTCCGGCGTCCCTTCCCAATAGAATTCTTCACCGTAAAAGGTGCCGGGCTTGTTCCCGAACTGCGGGCAAATAGGGCCGAAGGTATCGCATACTTTGACGCCCTCCCAGGCCGGAACCGGCTGTGGCGCCTGCCAGCGCAATTCGCCCACCGGCGGAGCGGCATAGGGAATGCCTTTATAGACCATCACTTGGGACGATTCCGTGAGGACGCCCTGGATCTTACCTCCGGCAATCTCCAGCACAGGAGGCTGTGCCGTACAGGAAATCAGGGCCAGAAACAGCAGGGAAACAGAGAACTTATTCATTTTTGGAAGCGTATTATTCTGCGCTAATATACAAATTATATGTATATTTTGTTATATCGCTGTCTCAAAATTATATGTATATTTTGTTATATCGCTGTCTCAAGGCCGTACAATAATGTTCCTGGCGGCAATTCTGTTGATGATAAGGGCGATGGCGCCGTCGCCGGTTACGTTGCAGGCGGTGCCGAAACTGTCCATGGCAATGTAGAGGCTAATCATCAGCCCCTGCTGGTTGGCGTCGAAGCCAAGCATGCTTCCAAGGATGCCGAGGGCTGCCATAATGGCTCCGCCGGGGACGCCGGGAGCGGCGACCATGGTCACGCCCAGCATCAGGATGAAGCCGAGAATGGTGGGGAAGTCGAAAGGCATGCCCAGCATCATCATCAGGGCGATGGCGCAAGAGGTGATCTTCAGCGTGCTTCCGGAAAGATGAATGGTTGCACAGAGCGGGACGGTGAAGCCGGCGACGCCTTCATCGACCCCGTTGCGTATGGCGCATTTGAGCGTCACGGGAATGGTGGCCGCCGAAGAGGCTGTACCCAGCGCCGTCATATACGCCGGCAGCATGCCCGCCAGCATCTTGAAAGGATTGCGCCGCGCCACAACTCCGGCGATGCTATACTGGATAAGCAGCAGCACCAGCGTCATGGCAAAGATGACGGCGACGACCGCCAGCAGCGAGCCCAGCACCGGGCCCACTTTTCCGGCGGCGGTCATGTTCAGGAAGAGGCCGAAAATATAAAAAGGCAACAGGGGAATGATTAGCTTTTCAATGCTTCTGACGATGATTCCCTTCAGCTCCTCGAATCCTCCCTGAAGTTTCCCGGAGTCCGAAAATGCAATCCCGAGCCCGAGCAGGAAAGAGAGCACAAGCGCGGTCATTACATCCATAAGCGGGGGAATGCTGATGGAGAAATAGGGAAGGAATTCCTTTCCTGCCGCTCCCAGTGCGTTCAGTGAAGACGTGTCCAGCATCCGCGGGAAAAGCTCTATGCTGAAAAGATAGGCGAAGAGCCCCGAAAGCACCGTGAATCCATAGGCAAGACCGACTGTCCACAGGAGCATCTTCCCGGCGCCCTGCCCGACGTGGGCGATGGCCGGAGTCACCAGACCGATGATGATCAGGGGAATGAAGAACTGGAGCAACTGGTCAAAAAGACCTGTGAACGTGTTGGTCGCCCGGACCGCCCAGCCCGGCATAAAATGCCCGAGCCCCACGCCAAAGGCTATGGCAATCAGGACTTTGACTACGAGAGGAAGTTTCGGCTTTTTCATACGGATACAAAGATACTGCTTATCCGGGAAGCTTGTCAGTATTTGTGAATCGTGCCCTCTATCTCCTGGGCCGTAATCTTCTTTTTGTCCATCTGGTGCCAGGCATAGGCAATGTAGGCCAGCACAAAGGGAATCAGGAGCGAGACGCCGGACATCACCTTTAACGTGAAGTAGCTGGAACAGCTGTTGTCCAGGTAGAGGGAGCTCTGGAGGTCCGTGCAGGACGGATAGTAGGCCGTGCCGTTGAAGCCCGCCAGGAAGAAGACGCTCATCACCACCAGCACCGTGCCGGGCATGGCATACCAGATGCCTTTGCGGGACTTGCTGAAAGCGCCCAGGTAGATGCTGAACAGCACCAGCACCACACCCACCAGAAGCATGCACAGCACCGCCGGCATGTCCAGCAGGTTGTGCCAATACTTGAACGGCTCCAGGGTAACGGCTCCGTCCGGAGAGACGGCATAGCCTTCCTTGCACAGCAGGATGGCCGTCCAACTCAGGAAAAAGAGCAGGAACGGGCCGATGGCAATCTTGATGCTGCGGCGCATCTGGGCCTGGATGCCATCGTCATCGACATTATTTAAGACATAAAGTGCCCCAAGGATGGCGGCCAGGAACATAATCGTGCAGCCCAGCAGCACGGCGTGGTACTGTCCAAGGGCCTCCAGGCCGTGCCAGTTATTGCCCCAGGTGCTGATGACCGGGGACGAGGGGTCTGTAATGGCCACTTTGTTCACCGTGAAGTCGGAGCCCGTGAAGAAGGTTCCCACGGCCGTGCCCACCAGGAACGGAGCCAGCAGGCCATTCGCCATCAGGGCGATGCGGAAGCCCTTTACGCCCAAAAGGTTGCCCTTCTTGTTCTGGAACTCGTAGGCCACGGCCTGGAACACGAAGGTGATGAGCAACAGGACCCATACCCAGTAGGCTCCACCGAAGCTGGTGCTGTAGAAGAGCGGGAAGGAGGCGAAGAAGGCCCCGCCAAAGGTGACCAGCGTGGTAAAAGTGAGCTCCCACTTGCGGCCGGTAGAGTTGAGGATCATCCGCTTCTGCGTATCGCTCAAACTGCGGTTGCCCAGGTGCAGATTGGCCCCCTGTACAAACATCAGGGCCACCAGCAGACCGCCCAGAAGGGCAATCAGGACCCACCAATAGTTCTGTAAGAATTCGTAAGTCATAGCCTAGTTGTTTTGGGGTTCAAGTTCGGGACCTTTGCGGATTGCGCCGATCAGGATGCGGATCTCGATAATCAGGAACATGGCGAAGATGCCCAGGAACACGAAGAAGGTGGTCTTGACGGCGGCCGCGCTCAGGCTTGAGATGGCCACATTGACCGGCAACAGTCCCTGGATGGTCCAGGGCTGTCGGCCCACCTCGGCCACAATCCAGCCGCACTGGCCGGCGATATAGGCCATCGGGATGCAGGCGATGGCGGCCCAAAGGAGCCACTTCCACTGGTCCAGTTTGTTCTTCCACAGGCCATAGAGGACCAGGAGCAGCACCAAAGCGACGAGCATGCCCAATCCAATCATGAGACGGAAAGACCAGAATACGATGCCCACAGGCGGAATCACGTCTTCGGGTTTATCCAGATGGCCGTAGCCCATGTACTGCACATTGGCGTCCAGGACTTCCTTGGCATGGGCCTTCTGCTCCGGATCATCCGTGCTGCGATAAACCGCCAGGGCATCCAGCGCCAATCGACCCATCCGCATTTTCTCTTCCACGGAAGGAATGACGTTGCCCTCGTCGTCGGTGTAACCTTTCAGGATGTCGTTGATGCCGGGCACAAAACCGTCGATATCGTGCGTTGCCAGGATGGACAGCATCTTGGGAATCTTGATGCCCGGGACGATGGTGAAGGCGGCGCCGTTGCCACCATCCTCCAGCCCTTCGGCCGCCGCCAGCTTCATGGGTTGGAACTCGGCCGCATGCACGCCGGAGGAGTCGCCCGACAGCATCACCGCGCCGGAGCCCACCAGCCCGACAATAGCACCGATGAGCATGCTCTTGCGGGCAAATTCACTGTGTCGATTTTTGAGCAGATACCAGGCGCTGACGCCCACCACGAAGATGCCGCCGGTGACCCAGCCGCTGGTGACGGAGTGGCAGAATTTGCTCACGGCGACGGGATTGGTGACGACCTCCCAGAAGGCGGCGGCCGATGCCATCTCGCTGCGCACGGTATCCGGGTTGAAGGTGGTGCCCACGGGGTTCTGCATCCAGCCGTTGGCCACCAGGATCCAATAGGCCGATATGGTGGCGCCGATGCCGGTGAGCCAGGTGGAGGCCAGGTGGAACCGCGGACTCACTTTCTCCCAGCCGAAGAACATGACGGCAAAGAAGGTGGCTTCCATGAAGAAGGCCAGGATGCCTTCGATGGCCAGCGGGGCGCCGAACATGTCGCCCACGAACCAGGAATAATTGCTCCAGTTGGTGCCGAACTCAAATTCCAGGATAATGCCGGTGGCAATGCCCACGGCGAAATTGATGGCAAAGAGCTTGATCCAGAACTGGGCGGTCTTTTTCCAGAACGGGTCTTTCTTCACCACATAAAGGGTTTCCATGACCGCCATCACCAGGGCCAGGCCCAGGGTGAGCGGGACAAAGAGCCAATGGTAGGCGGCAGTCATCGCGAATTGGATTCGCGACCAGATAACGACGTCCATAGCTTAGTGGTTTTTTAGTTCAAGTGTGTCTTTGGAATGGGTCTGTGTGAGGACATTGCCAACCTTCTCGCTCTTTTGTTCATCGGACAGCCCGCGCATGGCCGGCTTGAAGAAAAAGACGCGGAGGATGGCAAAAAGGATGATGAGCTTAAGGATAATCAGCCAAATCAGCGGCTTGCCCCAGGTCATGTTGCGGAAACCGTCCCTGTATAAGGAGCAGAAAAAAGAGAATATACCGCCCGGCTTGGACATGGTGTGGCCAATTTGTACAAATGTAATGAAAAGGCCCGAGAATTCCATGCACTTGCGGACCAAATCCTTGCAAATTTGCCGGGCGATGACTAAATTAAGTTACGAATTATCTTAGTCTTTGGAAACGATGTAAGGGAACTCGTCTTTGTCTTCTTCGGTGTTTTCCTTCACGGAATATCCCTCGCCTATGATGAAACGGGTATTTCCGCGGGGATTGGTGGTTCCTGCATTCGTGTACGTGCGCGGGTCGATGGCAAATTTGCCGCCGAACAGGAAGATGTCACCCTGGCTGCTGCCGGCATCGGGGTTGACGTCGAACAGTTTGCCGAAGGACCCTCCGTAGATGTACACGTCACCCAGGGCGTCGCCCACCCTGAATGTGCAGACGGTTTCATAATAACCGCTGTTGAGGGTATATACATGGCCGTCGGTGTAGAATTCCTTGTACACTTCCATATCCTCCATCATCACCTTTCCGTGGAAGGTCTGGCCCGTATATCTGTACCAGCCGGCATCGCCGTCCAGCCGGCCGCTGATGATGCCATTACAGAGGCCGACGACCTTGTCCGGATTATTGTTCTGCATGTATAAATACTTGACAGTATGTCCGTTGAAATCGATGGTTCCGCTGGCTTTCCTGATATAGACGGTGGAATTGCTCAAATCCTGTTGCAGGATCAGCAGGGGCTCTTCGTCCGTAGAACTGTTGAAAGCGTCTGCCGAAAAGACAGCTCCGTTAGGGATAGGGTTCACAGTGAGCTTGCACTGGTCCGTTAAACCTCCGTCCACGGTAGTAACCGTAATGGTGGCCTCACCCGCGGCCAAAACGGTAACCCGGCCATTGGCGTCCACGGTGGCCACACCTTCGTTGGAACTGCTCCAGGTTACGTCTTTGTTGGTAGCTCCGGCAGGAATTACATTGGCTTTCAGGTCAACAACACCTCCTGCATAGCGTGAGGCCTCGGTCTTATTCAGTTTCACAGCTGTGGGATGCAGGATCTCACCGTAGAATGCCAGGAAGGCGCGTACGTAGTAATCACAATACTTAGCGTTACGCCGGGCAATGCCATCTTTAAAGTCGAAGTGCCAGTTGTAGGTATCGTCAAACTCAGAACTGGAAGCATAGCAGTTCTTGGTAAGGAAGGCTTCAGAATCGGCTATTTTGGCGTTGAAATAGTCATTGACATAGTTGGGGTTCGCTTCGTACAGACTCAACTCCTCTGTTTTTCCGGTCATGGCGTGGATGGCCTGCTGCCACTGGTACATAGAGGGCAGGAACCAGCCCGAGGTGCCTTCAGGAGCCGTGGCACTTATGCCGTAGCAATCATAAATGGTATTGTTCTTTGCAGCGGCGAAAGCCTCCCAAGGTGATTCTCCCCGGTCTTTTGTGAGGGCGTATCCGGATTCTTTGTATCCCAGAAGCGTATGAAGGTCACTGCTGCGCTGGGGGTTGTCATAGTTCCCGGCCACAGTTTTCCATTTGAATGTAAGGCCACCGCTTCTGGCGGCATCTCTCATGGACATGGCCAGTCCGTGCGCAAAGCCGCCTTCGGCTGTTTCACTACCCACATAGACGATAACGGCAGTGGCTACTGCGCCGGATGCAACGGCAGACATTGTGGAAGGATACACCTTCCCGTCCGAGCCAATCACCTTCCCCAAATCCTCGGCGGTTACTTCTTTCATGAGCTTTCCGTCTGCCGGTTCCGGTCGAGGACCGCTGACGGGACGTACGGACAGTCCGAGGTGACGCTTCCGCTGACCCATACCCCAGCTGCCATAATAATTCACGTCGTCAATTCGGAAAATCCACGCGAGGGAAGAATTTCCGTAATGCAGGGAAGAAGTCCACATTTCCGAAAAGGGAATGAAGATGCTGTTATTGTTTACCAGATACGTGACCTTCCATCCACCTGATTTCATTTCCCATTGGTAGTCCGGATTCCAGTTGGTTGCATACAACTCTTCCATCTCCGGATGGGTGGGCATACGCCATTCTCCCTGGAGCGTCGTAGAAGCCACATCGTCGTCGGCTTCCAAAAGAAGTTTATTGTCTACCACTCCCCGGTCAGAAAGGTGATTGTATTTGGTCAGGCTGGTCTCACTGTTGCCCCATTGGTAGGTATCCCAATCGAAAGAAGCTTTATTGGGCTCTGTTTCGCCCCAGGCATAGAGGTTACCGGTATTCTCCGGGAACTCGGCGCCGAGGTTCTTGTTGGCCCATTTGACGCTGAGGCCCAGGTCGACGGCTTCGTAAGCCACGGCCGAGCGAGTTACCGTTACGGTGCAGGTGGCAGTCTTGTCTCCCGCCTTGGCGGAGATAATGGCTTGGCCGGGGGCAATGCCCGTTACCACGCCATCGACCACAGTGGCAACAGACTCGTGGGCGCTGGCCCAAGTCACGGTCTTGTCCGTGGCGTTATCGGGCTGGACCGTTGCGGTGAGCGTGATGGTCTTGCCCTCCTCTACTTCTGCGGTGGCGCCTTGATCGATGGTGATTCCTGTCACGGGAACAACATCGATACTCACGGTTACGGCGCACGTGGCGGTTTTGCCGCCATCGATTGTGGTGACAGTGATGGTGGCGGAGCCTTCCTTCACGGCGGTCACCAGGCCATCGGCCACGGTGGCTACGGAATTGTCGGACGTGCTCCAGCTTACGGTCTTATTGTCGGCGTTGGCCGGAATGACGACTGCGGAGAGCGCTTCGGCCTTACCAACCTTCAGCGACAGGGTGTTAGGCTTCAAGGAGACGCCGGTTACGGCCACCTTTTGCGGCTCGGGTTCCACATTTTTCTTACAGCCGGTGCCCGCAAGTAGCAGGGCGCACAGCGAGATAAACAGGGCTTTTTTCATGGTTATCGCGTTTAATGTTACTGCAAGGTAGCACAACGCCTTCTTGCGCACAAGAGCCCTGCGCAAGATTTAAGGAAATGATAGTTAGATTTATAGGAATCGTTAGTTAGGACCGTCTTCGTACTGCCCATGTACAAAATATTTCGTATCTTTATCTGCCAATTATTTACATGTATATGAAACGATTCTTCCAACTCCTCTTGGTGGCACTGGTAGCCATCTCCTGCACTTCCCAGCCCCGAGTTAAGTATGTGTTTTATTTTATCGGTGACGGCATGGGTATCAACCAGGTCATGGGTACCGAGCAGTATAACAAGGCTACCGGTAATGGACCTGAGACCATCAATTTTGCACATTTCCCGGTGCGCAATTTCATTACCACGGTGTCTGGCAATTCCCTGGTGACGGATTCCGCCGCTGGCGGTACTGCCTTGGCCACAGGCGTCAAGACGTATAACGGCGCCATCGGTGTAGATATGGATACCGTCGCGGTCTCCAGCCTCACAGAATGGGCCAAGGCGTCCGGATTTGGCACGGCGGTCATCACCTCCGTGGGCATCAACCACGCCACGCCGGGCTGTTTCGTCGCCCATACCACCCGTCGGCAGAATTATGAAGACATTTCCACCCAGTATGTCAACTCCTCCGTGGACTTTGCCGCAGGCGCTGGCTTCATTATGAACCGTCGGTCACAGCGTACTCCGGCCGAATTTGAACAGATGGCGGCCGATAACGGGATATCTATCTTCAGGGGACCGGACTTCCAGGCCGTTGCTCAAGCTTCGGGCCGTGTGCTGTGCCTGAGCGGCAAGGAAGAGCAAGACTTGCCTTATGCCATAGACTGGCAGGAAGGGGACACCCGTTTGTCGGATTTTGTGCAGGCTGGAATTGAGTATATGGAGCGTAACTTCGGCAAAAAGGGCTTCTTCATGATGGTAGAAGGCGGGAAAATTGACTATGCCGGCCATTCTAATGACGCCGCCGCGTGCTTCCAGGAGCTCACAGACATGGCCAATTCCATTGACCTTGCCTTGGAATTTCTGACCCGGCATCCCAAGGAAACCCTCATTCTGGTCACGGCCGACCACGAGACCGGCGGTCTTATGCTGGGGGCGGGCCGATATGAGATTCATCCGGAACTGCTGGCCGGTCAAAAACTGTCTATCGTGGGGGTGGCAAAGCGCTTTGGGGAAGCTTTCTTCCCGGAGGATAAACCTTACAAAACACCTTCCTGGGAGGATGTGAAGGCATTCGCCAAGGAGTATCTGGGCCTTTGGGATACCGTTGAGGTGAGCCAGACCGATGAAGCCAAACTGAAAGATACCTATGAAAAGACTTTCGGCAAAGGCGGCAACAAAACCCAGGGTGTAGTCAATCTGTATTCTGTGAATCCCCAGTTGGTGTACGACGCCTTCGAGGTACTGGACCGTGCTGCCGGCTACCGCTTCAGCTACGGCTCCCACTCCGGCTCTCCCGTGGGCTTATATGTAACCGGCGCTGGTTCCGAAGCCTTTATTCCCGTGAAGGACAACGCCCAAATTGCTCCCATCATCGCTTCCCTTGCGGGGTATAAGCGGTAAACTTGGAGAGTTTTCCACCATCGACGGCCCTCAGTGGCTCACCGGCGGCGCTTTCGGGGCCGAGGCTACTCGTCAAAGTAGGTAATCTCGCGGGACCTGGTATAATCTTCGGTACGTTGGATCCAGTTTCCGTATTTGTCGTACTGGTAGTCCTTATAGGTTTTCCCGGTGCTGCCTTCCCAGGCATCAAGCGTTCGCTCGTACTTGTCGTCGTACGCATAGTTGTGTACTTTGACGGTTTCGGAGACCGTGGGATCCGTATAATACGTGCGGATCATCTGTACGGCCAGGTAACGAGGATTATCGAACCATGTGGTATTAGCAACCGTATAGCCTTTTTCAGGGCCTCTGTCATCGACAAGTCTTTTATACTCGTCGCTGGCCGGCATACCGTTGTCACGCCAGATAATGGAGCAAGTGGCTATAACGGTTCCGGCAAGGGGCCCGGACGTGTAAACCGTTTCTCCCGAAACGGGATAAACACCTTCATAAATCCAACGGGTTTCTCCGACGTAATCGCGGTTGATACCTTCCATCAGGAAAGGATATTCGATGGTCATGCCATCCTCCGAGAAAGTAAAAGTAGCCTCTTCCCGTAAATCCTCCTTGTCTCCTTGCCAGAAGCGGTAGCAGGACAAGCCTTTGATGGGGGACAGGCCATAGAAACCGGTATGACTGGGCACGTCCAGGTGCACATCCACCAAATCCTGCCCCCAGGTAAAGTAGGCGCCCACGGGTACAATCTTATTGCCGTTTCCGTACTCGTACTCATAGACATGGTACACGCCCCCGCTTCTTGAAAAGACGGTCTTGACACGATGCCCTGCTTCGTCGTAGGTATGTGCATACTGTCCCACCAGTTCCCCGTTCGTTTTCATTTCGCGCTCGAAAAGGAGATGACCCTCCCGGTCAAATTCCAGCTCATAGTACGGATTGGTATTGGGCTTCTTCACCGTCTTTACCGGCCCGTTGAAGCCCATTTGTTCGCGGTCCGTACGGTCCCAGTAATTCTTTTTATAGTAGGCCGTATAGTCCTCGGCCGGCGGCTCGGAGCCGGTTACGGTAATGGCGCAGGTGGCGGTTTTGTCGCCGGCTTTGGCCGTGATGGTGGCCGATCCTGCGGCAACGCCCGTTACAAGGCCGCCGGCCACAGTGGCAACGGCGCTGTTCGATGAACTCCAGGTAACCGTTTTATCTGTAGCATTGTCGGGCATAACCGTTGCCGTAAGTGTAACCGTTCCGCCCACGGCGAGCTGTGCGCTCCCCGGCGAAACGGTGATGCCCGTCACGGCCACATCCTGGGAAGGGTCAACGGGCTTGGGATATTTGTTATCATCTCCGGGCTTTGTACATCCGGCCAGAATTGCGAGCGCTGCCAGTAAAAAATATCTTGTTTTCATATTATGCGTCGTTATTATTCGAAGTAGGTGATGGCGCGTGCCATGTTGTCATCATACGGGGTTCCGGTCATAGGGTTCACAAGCATGGACCGTTTGGTCCAGTTGCCGTAGGAGTCGTACTTGTAGCTGGAGAAAGGATGGTTGTCGTCCTGCAGACTGCCATTCCAGATTTGACTGGTGATGGTTTTCAGTTCGTACTGGTCATTCAACTCATCTTCCCAAAGCATAATGGTTAAGGCACTGTGCCACCCACTTTCCACTTTCATAGTCTTCATGCGAAGCGCGCGTGGGTTCTCCAGCCAGACAAAGGTGGTCACCCGAGGATCTTCATCGGGATAATCGGCCCTAGGAGGAAGCGTCTGCGTCATGGTGGCGGGCATACCGTTATCCTGCCAGGTAAGGTTACTGATGCCCTTGCTGGATGTGGCGGGATAATTGCCGCTGTAGGTCCAGGTCCAGCTTTCTTCATCGGTAGTATAAATCCAGGCCTGCGTTGCGTTGTCTTTGCCGGAAGGGTGTTTCCAGGACCATGTTGTGGTCAGGTTTCCATCGGCCCCAAACACAAACTTGTAGCTGTAAACCTCCTCACCATAACTGATTGTTTCGGGCGTCTTGATGGTCATGGCCGACAAATCCTTGATGAAGGTGGCTTCCTGGTCCCGCAAGCCGGAATAATAGTTGGTAAGGAGCAGGGAGTATTTTGCCTCTATGAGTGACTGAAAAAGCGCCCAGTCGTTTTCCGTGAAATCACCTGTGGTAGGAACAATCTTTCCGGGATTGTTGTATTCGAAGGTAATCTCCTCGTAAACGTATTGTTCGTCTCCGCTGTATTCAACCGTTTTGATTCTGTGACCCTGGCTGTCATAGGTGTGCTTTCTCACGCCGCGTTGTTGGGTTTCGTCCGCGGAAAAATAGACCCGTTCCGTAAGAAGGTGCCCCTCCTGGTCATATTCGTACACGGTATGCTCCGATTTGGTGTATTTCCACGTTTTTACCGGTCCGTTGAGGCCCAGTTTTTCGCGGTCCGTACGGTCCCAGTAATTCTTCTGGAAATAGGCCGTATAATCGATTTCCGGCTCGGGTTCAGGTTCCGGCTCGGGTTCGGGCTGGGGATCAACTTGGGGGTCCGGATCTACTGGCTTGGGATCGGCTCCGCCATTATCGGGCTTTGTGCAGCCGGCCATCAAAGCCAGCGCAACCAGTAAAAAATGCTTTGCTTTCATAATTTTACGCCTTTGTTGTAAACAAAGATGGCAGATTGCCCGCATTCAAACAATAGAAAAACAGCACTTTAAAGGAATTGTATGTTTGGTTTTTATGAAATGTAAAATAAAATGCTTAAATAGCGGTGTAAATTTGGGACGCCCAGCATTTTATAAATGAAAAAAGCAGTCTTTCTATTCTGTTTGACAACCCTGTGCCTCTTCTCCTGCAGCCCGCAGGAGCGGCCCCTTGCGGCCCCGGTTGAGTTGAACGGTGTCCCTTTCCTGGAAATGCCCTTCGAGCGGCTGCCGGATATGAACATCCCCCGCATGTCCCACTCGCTTTGTTATGTTAACGAAGAGGTCATCGCCATCGGCGGGCACACCACGGGATTCGTCCCCACCAAGACTGCAGAATATTTCAAGGGAGGCAAGTGGCACCTGGCCGAACCTTATTATATACACGACGACGGATTCGGCCTGGTCCTGAGCAGCGGGAAAATCCTGGTGGGCGGCGGCTATGCCGGAGACTTCGGAATCGGCCAAAGCTGGGGCACCGAGCTCTACGACCCTGCCTCGCACAGCTTCTCCCACCTTCCCATCCTGGACAACAAGCGCACCCACGCAACGGCCTTGGAACTGGACGGAGGACGGGTGCTCATCACCGGAAACTGGTACGCCCCGGACCAGATGGAAGTCTACACACCGGAAAACGGTTTTCAAAAGGTAAAAGAGGTGTCCCAACCACGCAGTTTCCCCTATATCCTGCGCTCGGGGCCGGATAATGTGATGGTGTTTTCCGTGTGGGACAACTACGGAAATAAGCTGGCCCCCATTCTCATAGACCGCCTGGACGGAGATTCCTTCACCGTCCCGCTGCTGGAGCAATGGCGGCCCACGGTCTCCTCCGACGGCGGCATCCGGATGACCCAGTTTGAACTGGGGAACTACTCCTACCTGATTCCGGCCATCGGACCGGGCGGGGTCCTTTCCGCCTTGCTGGTCTCCGGAGAAGAATTCTCCCTGCTGGAACTGGAGCATCCCATTCCCCAGGAAAGTCCCTGGGGCCCCATCCTGTATAACGACATTTTCTATACAGACAAAGAAAAAGGCATTGCATGGCTCCTGGGAGCCGATTCCGGCGAACACCTGTTCCTGTTGGAACTGGGCTACGGAGCGGCGCTTCGCGGAGGAAAAGCCCCGGTAAAAATGCACTACACGCAGCCCATTGAAGGCCTGAAAGCCGGCGTGCAGGGCAATGACCCGGTGGAGAATCCCATTCCCATGCCCGAAGGCCTCCTTCTGCCGGACGGACGCATCTTCCTGGCGGGAGGCGCAGGCGGCCATTCCTATTACGACCCCACGCCGGTAGTGTGCATCCTCTTCCCCGGAGAAACGTTCCGCCAGGCCGGAATGCCCTGGTGGCCGTTTGTGCTGACGGCCGTGCTGGCGCTGGGTGCCGTACTGCTTCTTGCGCGGAAAAAATCGGCCCCGATGGCCGAAGAAGAAAGCCCCTCGGCCGCCCCGGAGGACCTGATGACCCGCCTGACTGCGCTGATGGAAAAGGAAGAGTATTTCCGCCGCAAGGACGCCCGTCTCTCTGATGTTGCCGCCCAGCTTGGCACCAATACCACTTATATATCGGCCATGGTGAACGGCACCACCGGCATGAACTTCCCCTCCTTCCTCAACGGCTACCGCATCCGCTATGCCCAGCAGGTCATGCGCGAACATCCGGACATGCCGCTGCACATGGTGGCCGAAGAGTCCGGCTTCCCCAACGAGACCACCTTCCTCCGCAACTTCAAGGCCCAGACCGGCCTCACGCCCAGCGAGTGGAAGAGGGGGTAATTCTGTTGATGATAAGGGCGATGGCGCCGTCGCCGGTTACGTTGCAGGCGGTGCCGAAACTGTCCATGGCAATGTAGAGGCTAATCATCAGCCCCTGCTGGTTGGCGTCGAAGCCAAGCATGCTTCCAAGGATGCCGAGGGCTGCCATAATGGCTCCGCCGGGGACGCCGGGAGCGGCGACCATGGTCACGCCCAGCATCAGGATGAAGCCGAGAATGGTGGGGAAGTCGAAAGGCATGCCCAGCATCATCATCAGGGCGATGGCGCAAGAGGTGATCTTCAGCGTGCTTCCGGAAAGATGAATGGTTGCACAGAGCGGGACGGTGAAGCCGGCGACGCCTTCATCGACCCCGTTGCGTATGGCGCATTTGAGCGTCACGGGAATGGTGGCCGCCGAAGAGGCTGTACCCAGCGCCGTCATATACGCCGGCAGCATGCCCGCCAGCATCTTGAAAGGATTGCGCCGCGCCACAACTCCGGCGATGCTATACTGGATAAGCAGCAGCACCAGCGTCATGGCAAAGATGACGGCGACGACCGCCAGCAGCGAGCCCAGCACCGGGCCCACTTTTCCGGCGGCGGTCATGTTCAGGAAGAGGCCGAAAATATAAAAAGGCAACAGGGGAATGATTAGCTTTTCAATGCTTCTGACGATGATTCCCTTCAGCTCCTCGAATCCTCCCTGAAGTTTCCCGGAGTCCGAAAATGCAATCCCGAGCCCGAGCAGGAAAGAGAGCACAAGCGCGGTCATTACATCCATAAGCGGGGGAATGCTGATGGAGAAATAGGGAAGGAATTCCTTTCCTGCCGCTCCCAGTGCGTTCAGTGAAGACGTGTCCAGCATCCGCGGGAAAAGCTCTATGCTGAAAAGATAGGCGAAGAGCCCCGAAAGCACCGTGAATCCATAGGCAAGACCGACTGTCCACAGGAGCATCTTCCCGGCGCCCTGCCCGACGTGGGCGATGGCCGGAGTCACCAGACCGATGATGATCAGGGGAATGAAGAACTGGAGCAACTGGTCAAAAAGACCTGTGAACGTGTTGGTCGCCCGGACCGCCCAGCCCGGCATAAAATGCCCGAGCCCCACGCCAAAGGCTATGGCAATCAGGACTTTGACTACGAGAGGAAGTTTCGGCTTTTTCATACGGATACAAAGATATGGATTATTCGGAAAATGCATGCAATATGACAATTTTTTCGTAACTTTAGCAGAATATTGATTTTAAGCGTATGAAGTGCTTCCTTATCCCCTTGGCTCTGGGGCTTTGCCTGACGCTTCAGGCACAACAAAAGCCGCAGGAGCCGCACAAAGTGCAAAAGGCCAATTACGAGCAAGCCGCCCGTTTCTCCACCAAGTCGCTGCGCAGCATGGTGTACAGCACCCGTATCCGCCCCAACTGGTTTGCGGAGAGCGATAAATTCTGGTACAGCTGGAAAACGTCGGAGGGCATCAACTATTACCTGGTGGATGCCGCCACGGGCCACAAGAGCGAGATTTTCGACCTCCCCAAGCTGGCCCGGCAGCTCACGGAGGTAACCCGTGACCCCTACGATGCCCAGCACCTGAACCTGCACCTGGAGCTCAAGGAGGATAAGCGCTTCCAGTGGGACCTCACCTCCAAAACCCCCAAGCTGGACAGCCTGGGCAACACCACGGACAAGTTCGTGGAGTACCGCTTCTACTATGACATCGCCACTAAGGAGCTCACCTGGGACACGGAAGAGCACGAGGACGAATATCCTTCCTGGGCCAATGTGAGCCCGAACGGCAGCATGGGTGTGTACGTGAAGAACTACAACCTGTGGGTGATGGACAAGGAGAACCTGAAAAAGGCCGCCAAAGACCCCAAGGACAGCACCCTGGTGGAGCGCGCCCTCACCAAGGACGGCAGCAAGAACCTCTCCTACCTGGAGGACAATTATAGTGGCGATATGGAGGCAGACTCCACCGCCCGCAACTTCGCCCGCCTGCACTGGGCCCCGGACGGCCGGCACTTCGCCCTCATCCGCTGGGACATGAGCCCCGTGAAGGAATTCTGGGTAATCAACTCCCTGGCCAAGCCCCGTCCGGAGCTGGAAGCCTACCACTATCAGATGCCCGGAGAGCCCGGCCCGCAGGGTAAGCTCCTTATCATGGACCTGCAGGGAAACCAGCAGGAAGTGAAGTGGAATGCCTTCAAGGACCAGGACGGAGAAGTCCTGGACGCCCCTGTCACGGCCAAGGACCGCGCCGCGGAGTTCTATAGCGAAAAGTGGCTGGGCGGGAACGACCATTTCTTCCTCCTGCGCCGCAGCCGGGACCTCAAGCGCCTGGATCTGTGCAAGGTGGAAGTGGGCAAGGACAGCACCCGCACGCTGGTGGCGGAGCGCATGAACACCTACGTGGAAAACCGCAACCCGCACCTCCTCCCCAACGGAGACTTTGTATGGTGGAGTGAACGCGCCGGCTGGGCCAACCTCTATCTCTACGGAGCAGACGGCACCCTCAAGCGCAATCTCACGGAAGGCGCCTTCCACGTGGAGGACGTCCTGGGTTCCACGCCCACCTACCTGGTAGTGAGCGCCTGCGGCGTCAAGGCCGATGAAAACCCTTACCAGATGCACAACTACCGCGTTCCGCTCGCCGGTGGCGCCATGGCGCAGCTGGACATGGACGATATGGACGTACTGGCAACCGCCTCGGATAACGGCAAGTACCTGGTAGCCAACTACTCCCGTGTCGATTATAAACCCGCCGTCATGCTGGTGAATACGGCCACGGGCAAGCGCACCCCGCTCGCGGAGGCCGACTTCTCCCGCCTTTTCGCCGCTGGTTACCGCTTCCCGGAACGCTTCAAGGTAAAGGCGGCCGATGGCATCACGGACTTGTGGGGCGAGATGCACAAGCCCTTCGACTTCGACTCCACCAAGGTGTACGCCATTGCCGATTACGTCTATCCCGGCCCGCAGGTGGAGGCCAACGACATCTCCTGGCGCTTCAACCTGCGCACGGACCAGCTGGCCCAGCTGGGCATGATCGTCATTACCGTGGGCAACCGCGGCGGCCATCCCAACCGTTCCAAGTGGTACCACAACTACGGCTACGGCAACCTGCGTGACTATGGCCTGGAGGACCAGAAATACGCCATCCAGCAGCTGGCAGCCCGGCACAAGTATATCGACCTTAAACGTGTGGGCATCCACGGCCATTCCGGCGGCGGATTCATGTCCACGGCAGCCATCCTCAAGTACAACGACTTCTTCAAGGCGGCCGTCTCCTGCGCCGGCAACCACGACAACAGCATTTATAACCGCTGGTGGAGCGAGCAGCACCATGGCATCCAGGAGAAGGTGGCCAAGGGCGATACCACTTTTGTTTATCGGATCGATACCAACCAGGAACTGGCCTCCCGCCTGAAGGGCCACCTGATGCTGGTCACCGGCGACAAGGACAACAACGTGAACCCCGCCAACACCATCCGTGTGGTGGATGCCCTCATCCGGGCCAACAAGCGCTTCGAGTTTGTGATCCTGCCCGGCCAGCGCCACGGCTTCGGCGACATGAACGACTACTTCTTCTGGAAAATGGCGGACCATTATTCCCGTTACCTGATAGGGGACAAGCGGGAGCGGTCCATCGACGTAACGGAACTGAATAACGACTAAGTCTATGAAAAAGTATGTGATTTGGGCCTCGGTGCTCCTGCTGGCCGTCGGCTGCTCCTCTTTCCAGACAGCCACGTACGAGGAGGAAATGGCCATGCCGCTCAAGGAAAATGGGGTCGATACGCTTTTCTACTCCATCTCGCTGGAGTATGTGACCGGCGGCCTGCCCAAGGAGGCGTGCAAGCAAATCAACGACATGCTGCTCACCACGGCCTTCGGCCTGGAAGACGCCCCCGGCACGGTGGAAGAATCGGCCATCCGCTACCGCGAAAACCTCATCGACGAATACCTCACGGAAAACAGCAGTTCGGAACTCCCGGCCGGTTTGCTCACCTGGGGCGATGAAATCAAAGGTAATTTTTCGGCCGATTGGAACAAGAACAAGTGCTACGTCATCACCTATTCCTCCTTCCGCGGGGGAGCGCATGGCATGTACACCATTACCTACCTGGTGTTCAATCCCAAGACAGGCGCCCTCATTACGGAGCAGGACCTGTTCCAGGAGGGCTATCAGGAGCCGGTAAGCGAACTTATGCGGCAGTGCTTGCGCGAGGCCCTGGCCGACGACCAGGATGCCCTGGAGAGCATCTGGTGGGACAATGTGGTGCCCAACGGAAACTTCTCCCCGGACGAAAAGGGCATCGGCTGGATTTTCCAACCCTACGACATTGCCCCGTACGCCTTTGGCGCCCTTTCGGCCGATGTTCCCTGGGAACTGTTGAAACCTTATCTCAAGTAATATATGGATACCCAATGGATCGTGACGGAAATTGACGGGAAGGTCGCATCCATTGCGACCGACTACCGCCATCTTCCCCATATCGGCGCGGAACTGGCCGGACTGCCGGCGGAGGAAACGGCCTCCGTGGGCACACGTAAAATCAGCACGGAAGAACTGGTGGAATTCGCCGCCTTCCTGAGTTGGGAGGACCTACGGCTCTTTGGTACGCCCTTCCAGCTCAAGGTATGGAAAACGCTCTTTGAGCTGCCCCGGAGGCTGTACAGCTACACGGAGCTGGCGGAACTGGTGGACAATCCGCAAGGGGTGCGGGCCGTCGCCCATGCGGTGGCGCTGAACCCCGTTGCTTACGTGATTCCCTGCCACCTGGTCATTCCCAAGGAGTCACTGGACCGGGAGGCCCAGATTCAGGCCCTGGCCCAGAAGACCCTGTTCAAGGGGGAGGACCTCTACCTCCTGGACAGCCTGGACGTGGGCGCCTATGCCTACGGGCGTGACCTCAAGCGCGCCCTTATCAAACTGCAATTGGCTCAATAGATGTTTTCACCGCAAACCTTTAACATTGTCCTCATCGTGATGACCGTGATGGCCGTCGTGGTGTTTATTTCCCTCTTTTTCGTGGACGCCGGTTATGGCAGGTTTTATCGACCCAAATGGGGACCGGCCATCGACAACCGGCTGGGATGGATGCTTATGGAAGCGCCGGTGTTTGTGGCCATGCTGCTGCTCTGGTGGTTTTCCGACCGCAGGGCCGACGGCGTCCGCCTGGTGTTCCTGCTGCTGTTCCAGTTGCACTACTTCCACCGGGCCTTCGTCTTTCCCTGGCTTATGCGCGGGCGCAGCAAGATGCCGCTGAGCATCATCGCCACGGCGGTGCTGTTCAACACGCTCAACGCGTACATGCAGGGCGGCTGGCTGTTCTACGTTTCGCCGGAGAATTATTATAGCGCCGATTGGCTCACCAGTATCCCGTTCCTGACGGGCACCACCCTGTTCTTTTTGGGGATGATCGTCAATATTCATTCGGACAGCATCATCCGTAACTTGCGGAAGCCGGGCGACACCGCCCATTACCTGCCCCAGGGAGGCATGTTCCGCTGGGTGACCAGTGCCAATTACTTCGGGGAACTCCTGGAGTGGACCGGCTTTGCCATCCTTACCTGGTCTTTGTCTGGTGCCGTCTTTGCCCTGTGGACCTTCGCCAACCTGGCACCGCGGGCTGCGCGCATTTACGACGGGTATCGACAGGAATTTCCGGACCAGCTGGACCCTCGCACCACCAAACGCATCATTCCTTTTATTTTTTAAACTGAATGTCTCCTATCGACTCTCCTATTTTTACGCCGGTGAAGATTGGCCCCGTGACGCTGCGCAACCGCATCATCCGCTCGGCCGCGTTTGAGAACATGGCGTATGGGAACAAACCTTCACAAGACTTGAAAGACTACCACGTGGCCGTATCCCGCGGCGGCGTGGGCATGACTACGCTGGCCTATGCTTCCGTGAACCGGAGCGGTCTGTCCTTCGACGGCCAGTTGTGGATGCGGGAAGAGATTGTCCCGGCGCTGAAGGACATCACCGACGCCATCCATGCGCAGGGGGCTAAAGCCTCCATCCAGCTGGGGCACTGCGGCAACATGACGCACCGCGCCACCTGCGGCTGCACGCCGGTAGGGGCTTCTTCCGGCTTCAACCTCTATTCGCCCACCTTTGTCCGAGGGTTGCGGAAGGATGAAATCGACACGTTGGTGGAAGATTTTGGCCATGCGGTCGATTTGGCACGGCAGGCCGGGTTCGACTGCGTGGAGATCCATGCGGGGCACGGGTACCTCATCAGCCAGTTTTTGTCGCCTTATACCAACCATCGACACGATGAATATGGCGGAAGCCTGGAGAACCGCATGCGCCTGATGCGGCGGGTGATCCGTCGCGTGATGGAGGCGGCCCGTGACGATATGGGCGTGGTGGTGAAGATGAACATGTACGACGGCTTCCGGAGCGGCATGCAGCGGGAGGAGTGCCTGGAGGTGGCCCGCGAGCTGGAACGGCTGGGGGTGCACGCCATTGTGCTTTCGGCAGGCTTTGTGAGCAAGGCGCCCATGACGGTGATGCGCGGCGCCATGCCTTTGCGGACCTTGGCGCATTACATGGACTGGCGCAAATTCTGGTGGCTCAAGGCGATGGTGCGCTGGTTCGGCCGCATCATGATTCCGACGGTTCCGTACAAGGATGCTTATTTCTTTGACGATGCCAAGGCCTTCCGGGCGGCGGTTTCTTTGCCGCTGATTTACGTGGGTGGCATGGTTTCCCGCGCGGGCATGGAGGAAGTGCTGGCGGCGGGCTTCTCTGCCTTGCAGATGGCCCGGGCGCTGGTACGGGATACGGATTTTGTGAACAAATTGCATAGCGGGGAAGTGGAGCGCAGCGAGTGCAAGCACTCCAATTACTGCATCGGGCGCATGTACACGCTGGAAATGCGTTGCAACCATTGCGCCGGTCAGCTGCCGCCTGCCCTGCAGAAGGAGATTGAAAAAGCGGAGAAACGATGGTCGCGTTAATTACCGGTGGCAGCTCCGGCATGGGGCTGGAGTACGCCAGGCAACTGGCTGGGAAGGGATACGATTTGCTTCTGGTGAGCAACCGGGAGGAGGAGCTGGCTAGCGCTGTGGCAGAGCTTTCGGAAGCCTTTCCCGTGCAGGTGTCGGGACATTATCAGGATTTGGCCTTGCCTACTGCGGCTGATGCGCTTTTTGCCTGGTGCCAGGAGCGAAGTTTGCTGCCCGATGTGTTGATTAACAACGCCGGCATGTTTTTCTTTAAAGAATTGACCAGGGCCGATTTGGGGCGTGTGCAGGCTATGCTGAACCTGCATGTGGCTACCATCACCCGCTTGAGCATCCTGTTTGGGGAGGCCATGAAACAGCGGGGGAGCGGGTACATCCTCATTGTGTCCTCCATGGCGGCGCGCATTCCCGCACCCGGGATTACCATTTATTCGGCCACAAAGGCCTACCTCCGGAGTTTTGGACGTTCGCTCTCCTATGAGCTCCGCCCGTACGGGGTAGGGGTGACCACGGTGTGCCCGGCGGCCATTGCCACACCGCTGTACAGGCTAAAGCCCTCGCTGCTGGAGCTGGGGGTACGGACCCGCGTGATCCATACGCCGGCCTGGCTGGTGCGCCGCGCGCTCCGGGCCATGTTCCGCCGCCGCCGCGTGGTGAGCCCCTCCGCCATGAACCTCTGGCTGCCCCCGCTCATCGCCCTCCTCCCCGGCCCCCTGGAACAGTGGCTCTGGAAGCGCCTCTCCTCCTCCCGGACTTAATCCCCCTCCTCATCCCGGACTTGACCCTCCTCATCCCGGACTTGACCCTCCTCATCCCGGACTTGACCCTCCTCCTCCCGGACTTGATCCGGGATCTCCTTCCCGTCATGCCCGACCAGATCGGGCATCTCCTTCCGCGAAGGTCCATCTGCTGGACCTTCGGGACACTTTTCCCGGCGTTTTTTCGCGCGAAGGTCCATGCCCTGGACCTTCAGGCGGAACATCGCCCTGTTAAAGCACGCCTACCTCGTCCTGAACCACCTCCAAGGCCTCACCCTGTGCTTTAAGCATCCTTTGAGACCCTGTTAAAGCACGCCTACCCCGTCCTGAACCACCTCCAAGGCCTCACCCTGTGCTTTAAGCATCCTTTGAGACCC
>CAMKSQ010000026.1 GCA_946415475.1 uncultured Bacteroidales bacterium | reverse complement strand
GTATGTTACAACTTCCGGTACTTGCTTGTACTTCCTTTCAGTCTTTTCAATGATCGTTCGTAAAAAATCCCGCTCACTCGTGAAGCGGGAATGCAAAGGTACGACCTTTTTTTGAATTGGCAAATTTTTTTTGACTTTTTTTCAAAAAAAGATATCCGGGCAGGACCAAAGTTATTATAACACATTCAAATATAATATGCTATCTTTGTAGAGTAAATAAAAGTATATGACTAAAGACATTTTCTTTGCCGGGGGGTGCTTTTGGGGCACGCAGCATTTCTTCAAACAGGTGGACGGCGTCAAGGAGGTCGTTTGCGGCTATGCCAACGGAAATACGCAAAACCCTAAATATGAGGAAGTTTACACGGACGCCACCGGCTTTGCGGAAACGGTGAAGGTTACCTACAACCCCGCAAGAATCAGCCTGGAGGAACTCACCAGCCTGTTTTTCTGCATCATCGACCCGCTTACCCTAAACCGTCAGGGACATGACGAAGGCACGCGCTACCGCACGGGCATTTATTATACGGATCCGGCAGAGCGCGCACACATCCAAACTATATACGCGCGCGAGGAAGCACAGGTGGGCGTACCGCTGGTGGTGGAACTGGAGCCGCTGAAGAACTTCTTCCCGGCGGAGGAACGCCACCAGGATTATCTGGACAAAAATCCGGACGGCTACTGCCACCTCCCCTTCAAGGCCTTCCGCTATGTAAGGCTTTACCAGGACATCAAATTGATTCTGGCCGATGAGCCGGACCCCATCACCCGCATGGCCCAGACCGCCGCGCTCATCCATGAGCGGATGCACTTCTTCTGGACCGGCTACTACCGCGTTCAGGGACAGCAACTGGTGCTGGGACCGTTCCAGGGCCCGTCTGCCTGCATGCGCATCGGCTACGGGAAAGGCGTTTGCGGCAGTGCATGGAAGGAAAACCGCACGCTGGTGGTCCCGGACGTGGAAGAATTCCCGGGACACATCGCCTGCAGCAGCCTGTCCAAATCGGAAATCGTGGTTCCCGTGTGCGAGAATGGCACCGTGACCGCCGTCCTGGACATCGACAGCACGGAATATGCAACCTTTGACGCCACCGATGCACTTTGGCTCAAAAAAATCGTGGAAATCGGCAAATAAACATTATCTTTGTTAATTATGAAAAGATTTGTTCTCCCCTTTATTGCCTGTCTTGCGCTCGCCATGTCAGCCCAAGCTCAGGAAACCCCTACCTGGATTCGTCGCAACGCCATCTCGCCGGATGGTAAAACGCTGGCATTCAGCTACAAAGGCGACATTTTCACCGTTCCCACAAGCGGCGGTGAGGCACGTCAAATCACGTCCAACCGGGCCTATGAAAGCGATCCTTTCTGGACGGCGGACGGCAAAAAGATAGTATTCTCCAGCTGGCGGGAAGGCAGTAAAGACCTGTATATCAGCGGGAAAGAGGGCGGCGTTCCCAAGCGCCTCACCACCCTGCCCGGCAACGAGACCCCGCTGGCCGTAACGGCCGACGGCACCGTCTACTTCAGCTGGCAGGACTCCAACCTCATGAGCCCCGGCTTCGACGGCTTCCCCGGCGAGCCTGCCCTGTACAAGACCAATCTGGAAGGCAAGGTGCCGGAACTGGTGACCTCACTCACTCTGTCGGCCATGAGCGTCAATGACAAAGGCGACATCCTGTACGAAGACTGGAAGGGCTACGAGGACCCGCTCCGCAAGCACCACACCTCCTCCGTCACGCGCGACATCTGGCTGTGCAAGCCCGCGCAGGTCGGCACCATCGACGCAAAAGCCAAGTTCACCAAGCTTTCCACTTATAAAGGCGAGGACCGCAACCCCGTTTTCGGGGCCGATGGCGACACCTTCTACTTCCTGAGCGAGCAGGACGGCAAAACATCCAACGTATTCTGCAGCAGCGTCTCGCATCCGGAACAGCAGATCCAGCTCACCTTCTACGACAAGAATCCGGTCCGATTCCTGTCCGTGGCAAAGGACGGCACGGTTGCCTACTCCTACAATGGTGACCTGTACACCCTCAAGGGCGGCAAAGTGAATATCACCCTCTCCCGCGACGAGGACCAGAAAGACATCAATCCCCTCACCCTCAAGAGCGCATCGTCCCTGGCCGTATCACCGGACGGAAAAGAAGTGGCTATAGTTATGCGGGGCGATGTCTTCGTCACCTCAGTGGAGTTCAACACCACCCGCCGCATCACCAACACGCCGGAGCAGGAGCGGGACGTCTGCTTCTCCAAAGACGGCCGCGAGCTGTACTACGCCTCGGAGCGTAACGGCTGCTGGAGCATCTACAAGAGCGTCCTGGCCAATAAGGAAGACAAACTCTTCACCTACGCCGTGCAGTTCAAGGAAGAACGCGTGAGCCCGGAAGGTGAAACCTCCTTCCAGATGCAGGTTTCCCCGGACGGAAAATGGCTGGCCTATCTGCGCGACCGCACGGAACTGGTGGTCCTGTCCACCAAGGGCGGCACCCCCAAGAGCCTCCACAAAAACGTCAATTACTCCTACAGGGACGGCGACCAGCAGTTTGCCTGGAGCCCGGACAGCCGTTATATCCTGTGCAACTGGGCTGCCGATGGCGGTTGGAACAACCCCGACATCGCCCTGGTGGAAGTAGAGACCGACGCCATCACCAACCTCACCCAAAGCGGATATGCGGATGGCAACTTCCGCTGGGCGCTGGGCGGCAAGGCCATGACCTGGGAAAGCGACAAAAACGGCTACCGCAGCCATGGCAGCTGGGGCGCAGACGGCGACATCTACATCATGTTCTTTGACGGCAAGGCCTATGTCGATTTTGGCAAGGGCAAGGAAGCCAAGGAAATCGACAAGCTGCTGATGGGCGAAAAAGCCGCAGAAAAAGCGGAGAAAAAAGCCGAAAAAGACAGCCTGAAGCAAAAGGTGGAGAAACTGGAGCTGGATTTGGCCAACCGCGAGGACCGTATCCGCCGGATCACCCGCTTCTCCAACAGGATTGGCGACCATTACCTTACCCCGGACGGCGAAAAGCTGTATTTTACCCAGCAACTGGAAAAGAGCTTCGACCTTTGCGAACTTAAGATTGAGAAGGGCGATATCACCGTTATCAAGAAGAACGTAATGGGCGGCTTCTATCCCTCGCCGGACGGCAAGTCGCTGTTCATCGGCCGGGGCGGCAACCTGATCAAGCTGGACCTGGCCACCGGCAAGGACAAGCCCGTGAGCTTCTCCGGCGAATATGAGTTCAAGCCCCAGGAGGAACGGGCCTATATCTTCGAGCACTGCTGGAAGCAGGTGAAGGAGAAATTCTATGTTGCCGATTTGCACGGAGTTGACTGGCAGTACTACCACGACAACTACGTGCAGTTCCTCCCCTACATCAACAACTACTATGACTTCCAGGACCTGCTGTCGGAAATGCTGGGCGAGTTGAACGGTTCCCACACCGGTGCCCGCTATCGTTCCACTTCCACCCGCAGTCTGGGTCACCTGGGTGTGGTGTACGATATGACCTACAAGGGTGACGGTCTGCGCATTGCCGAGGTGCTGCCCGGCGGCGTGCTCTCCCTCACGGACGCTTCCATCAAAGCCGGCGACCTCATCACCTCCATCGAGGGCAATCCCGTGAAAGCCGGTGATGACTGGATGAAATACCTGTACGAGCGCAACGGGAAAAAGACTGTGATTACGGTCAAGACCGGCGGCAAGGAAAAGACTTATATCGTCACGCCCAGTTCCTCGGATGCCACCCTGCTGTATCGCCGCTGGGTACGCCAGCGTGAGGAAATGGTAGAACGCCTCTCCGGCGGCCGTGTGGGCTATGTGCATATTGAAGGCATGGACTCCCCCAGCTACCGGGAACTGTACCACAAGGCCCTGGGCAAGTATCGCAACTGCGACGCCCTCATCGTGGACACGCGCCACAACGGCGGCGGCTGGCTGCACGACGACCTGGTCACCTTCCTGGGCGGCAAGGAGTACTGCACCTTTACTCCGCGCGGCCAATACATTGGCCATGAGCCGTTTAACAAATGGACCAAACCCAGCTGCGTTGTCATGGGAGAGGACAACTACTCGGACGCCTCCGGTTTCCCGTATGCCTACCGTTCCCTGGGTCTTGGAAAACTGATTGGCGCCCCCGTACCCGGCACCATGACCGCCGTGTGGTGGGAAACCCAGGTGAACGCCCTGCTCGTGTTCGGTATCCCGCAGGTGGGCAACTGGGGCACCAAGGACCAGCGCTATATTGAGAACTTCCAGCTAGAGCCGGACATCCTGGTGTACAACACGCCGGAAGCCACCCTGGGCGGCCGCGACCTCCAACTGGAGGCTGCGGTAGCAGAAATGTTAAAAGAAATTGGACAGGAATGAAACGCATCGTATTCTTCCCGCTATTCGCCGCCCTCCTGGTAGGCTGCAATAACAACCGTCTCACCCCGGACCCGGGTAGCGAGGAGAAGCAAGCTGAGCTTTCGGAGAAGGCCCTGGTGAGTACCCTCACCGAGAGTCACTATGCGCCCAATGAGTTTGCAGAGGCATTGGGTGCCCCTTCCATGACCGCTTTGCTGGAAGAGATGGTGCCCGGAGTGCTTCCCTGGGCCCAAGCGCTCATGAAGGCCAAGGTTTTGTCGCACCTCCCTGCACTGGACCGCCAATTTGCCAAAGAGTGTGGCACGAGCCTGCTGGACAAACGCTGCTGGGAAATCCAGAGTTACACGTTCTCCTATCGCAGTCTTACTGCCGATGGCCGTGAGCAGGTCCTGTCGGGGCGGGTCACCTTTCCCAGAAGCATAGAGGACGGTATCGCCCATCAGGTACAATCCCTCTCGCTCCATTTTCACCAGGCACTCCTGTCCCCGGACTGCGCGCCCTCCGAAAATTTGATGTTCATGCCGCTCAAAGTGCTGTGGGACTCTGCCGTCATTGAGCCGGACCTGCAGGTATGGGGCATCACGCACGGGGTAGAAAGCGATGCCTCGGAGTCTGCCGCTGGTACGGCCCGTCAACTGGCAGACTGCACCGTTGCAGCCCTGGAAGTAATGCGGCAGCACGGTGTTACCCTGGCGCCGGATGGGTATAGTACCAACTGGGGCAGTTCTCAGGGCGCCAATGCCACCCTGGTGTTTGCCAAATGGTACGAGCTGGAGGCCCCCCAGTGGTTCAAAGATGCACTCAGGCTCAAATCCACCTTTGCCGGGGAAGGGACGGTGGCTTTTCCCAGCTACATCCTCAGCCGAATCATTCCTCACCCGGAACAATTCCCGTCCATAGTTGCATTCATCGCAGCTTATTTCTACCCCTACTCCCGTACACAGCTGGGCGGTTATGAGCCCGATGATTTTTTTGCCCCATGGCTCGTTGAGAAGAAGGTGCAACTGAAAGACGGAAGGGAGGTATCTTACCTGAAAGCTGCCAGCATGCACCTGGATGACTTGCCGGATTGGGATAAGGTTCAGGAAATCACTACACTTGGCCAGTTTTTTGCCGCCGACATGCTCACGCCCGACGGAAAGCTGGATGAGAACAGTCCCAAAACACGTGCCTGGTTTTCCTGCCTGGCAAAGCACAACAACTACTTTGCCTGGGAGCCCAAGCTCCCTGTTTATATGGCCCATTCTCCGGAGGATGACCTGGTTCCATACGATAGTGTAGAGAAGCTGTACAAAGACATTAGCACCAACGGACAAAATCCCCAGGTACATCTGCTGTCCGTTCCCGCCGTAGAAGGCAAGCTGATTAACAGCAACTTGGGCATTCACTATTACACCTCCTTTGTCATGTCCATCAATATGGCCTGCGCAAAAGACCCCGAAGACATGACGCTGCTTTACAGGCCGGTAAACTAAACTATGATTGAACAGCAAAACAAACGCCGTCCTTCTGAGGAAATGCGCTGGAAGCAATTCTACCCCAGCGGATATGAGGAAATCCTGAACAAGGATTTCCCTCAGAAGACCTTATGGAAATTCCTGGAGGACGGCATTCTTTCCGATGAAAACCGCCACGACGCCCTGGTGTATTTCGGGCGCCGGATCAGCCGCAAGACATTTGTGGAACAGGTGCACCTTTGGGGCCGCGTCATCAAAGGCATGGGGCTGCAAGAAGGAGACGAACTGCTGATTTACGGCCCCGCCCTGCCGGAATTCATCTACATCATGTTTGCGGCGGACATGGTAGGGGTAACGGCCAACTTGCCCAACCTGATGGTGAAACCGGAAGACCTGGACTCCATGGTGGGCCGGAGCCGCGTCGCCTTCGTGTTCGACGGGATGGAAAAACTCATACGGAAAACGTTGGAGCGAGGGCAGTTCGAACACGTGGTCATTCTCTCGGCCACAAGCTCCATGGGCTATCCGCTTAAACTACTCGCATCGCCCGTAAACGGCGTCAAACGATTCGGGTTGCGATTCAAAGCCAAATACCTGACAGCCGACGCCGCTATCCGGCAGTTCGGACAATACGACGGTCCGCTGGAGGCAACGGGAGAAACGGAAAAACCGGCTTACCTTTTCTGCTCGTCCGGGACGTCCGGCAATGGCTATGCGAACCAGATCGGCATGACCGACAAGGCCATGATTGCCATGTGCCGGAATGCGCTGGCCTTCAACCTGAAAGGGAGCCCCTTCCGCGAAGGGACCAGCTCCTACTGCCCCGTGCCGCCTTTTGTATGCACCGGTTTCTTTACGCTGGTGATGGCGCCGCTATACCGCGGCATGACCGTATATCTGGATCCGAGGCTATCGGCCCAACTTTTCGCCAAAAACGTCCTCACCATCCGTCCGCAGATTGCTGTGGCTACCGGAGGGTACTGGATAAAAGTAATTGAACAGGTCGATAAGCTCATCCAGCAAGGCAAGCGTCCGGACCTGAGTTTCCTCCGATTCCCGGTCATGGGCGGCGAAGGCTGCACGCCGGAAGCGCTGCGGCACATCAACGAGGTACTGGAAGCCTGCGGCAGTCCAGTGGCCCTTACCTCGGGCTACGGGCTTACCGAAATTTTCTCCGTTTCCACGGTAGACTATGAGCCCACGGGCTTCGACAAAGACTATTCCCGCCCGGTCGTATGCGTAGGATACCCCTTCCCTGGCGTCACGGTAGGTATTTTTGACGAGAACGGCCAGGAACTGGACTACGAGGAGCGCGGCGAGGTCTGGATAAAGACCCCCACCCTCACCTGCGGCTATGACAATCCGGAACTCAACCGGGCCAGAATACAAAACGGCTGGCTGTGCACCCAGGACTTGGGACAACTGGACTCCAGCGGCAAACTCTTTATCTACGGCCGCATGGCCCAGCACGTAGTGGCTCACGGCGGCGAAAAGGTGTATCTTTTTGACATCGCCAACCAATTGCGGGAGGACCCTGCCGTAAAAGATGCCCTGGTTTGCCGGCTGGCAACGGATAATGGTCCGATAGTTGCTCACGTGGTGCTGGAAGACGATATCCGGGAGGCGGAAAAAGAAGACGTCCTCCGCCGCCTGGACACCTGCATGCAGGCTTTCCTTCCCACCGGACTTTGCGTAGAAGGATACCACATGGAGTACGGGCAGCTGAGAATCAACGCGGTAGAGAAAATCGACCGGAGTTACTACACCCACCTCCTCACCGGCTATTCCGTAATACGCAACGGCAAGCAGGAAGCCGTCACCTTCCATAAACTGAACTCTACACACTTGAAGAAATAACAAATGGACAAAAAATTAGTCATCATCCCCACCTACAACGAAAGGGAAAACATCGAGGACATCGTCAAAGCCGTATTCAACCTGGAAGGCCAGTTCCATATACTGGTCATTGACGATGGTTCCCCGGACGGCACCGCCTCCCTGGTAAAAGGCATGCAGGAGCAATTCCCCGAGACGCTGCATCTGTTGGAACGCAGCGGAAAACTGGGACTGGGGACCGCCTACCTTACGGGCTTCGCATGGGCTCTGGAGCACGGTTATGACTATGTTTTTGAGATGGATGCCGATTTCTCCCACAATCCGGCGGACCTTCTGCGCCTGTACAAGGCTTGTCAGGAGGGCGCAGACCTGAGCGTCGGCTCCCGCTACTGCAACGGCGTGAGCGTGGTGGACTGGCCCATCAGCCGCATCCTCATCTCCTATTTTGCTTCCGGTTACGTGCGCACCGTGCTGCGCATGAAAATCTACGACACCACCGCCGGCTTCGTTTGCTACAGTCGCAAGGTACTGGAAACCATCGACTTAAATGCCATCCGGATGAAAGGATACGGCTTCCAGATCGAAATGAAGTACACGGCCTGGAAACTGGGATTCAAGTTAAAGGAAGTGCCCATCGTCTTTACCAACCGCCAAAAAGGCACCTCCAAGATGAGCGGAGGTATCTTTGGCGAGGCTTTCTGGGGCGTGATGGGGCTCCGTTTCCGCTCTATCCGCGGCCGGAAATAAGCCTTAATCCTATCCGTTTACGGTCCGGGTCCACAGAAAGGACCTGGACTTTTATTTGCTGGTGCAGTTTGAGGACCTGGGAAGGCACGGCCATCCCCTTCTGCCCCATCTGCGAGGCATGGATGAGGCCGTTTTCATGCAGGCCGATATCGACAAACGCACCAAAGGCGGTCAGGTTGGTGACCAGGCCCGGCAGTTCCATGCCCACTTTAAGATCGTCGATGTCGTGGATATCGTCCGCAAAGGAGAATTCCTGCGCGGCTTCACGAGGGTCCCGTCCCGGCTTTTGGAGCTCCAGGATGATGTCGTTGATGGTGGGCAGGCCAAATTCCTTCTCCACGTAATCCTGGGCCTTGATTTGCTTGCACAGCGCCGCATTCCCCACCAGCTCACGGGTGCTCACATGCAGGTTGCGGGCCATTTTATCGACAATATGGTAGGCCTCCGGATGAACGGCCGAATTGTCCAGCGGATTGGCCGCTCCGGGGATGCGGAGGAAGCCGGCGCACTGCTCGAAAGCCTTGGCGCCCAGGCGCGGTACCTTCTTGAGTTCCTCCCGGCTGGTGAAATTGCCGTTCTGGCTCCGATACGCCACAATGGCTTTGGACAGCGCAGGGCCGATGCCGGCCACATATTGCAGCAAATACGGACTGGCGGTATTCACGGATACGCCCACACTATTTACGCAGCTCTCTACCGTATTGTCCAGCTTTTCCTTGAGGAGCCCCTGGTCCACATCGTGCTGATACTGGCCGATGCCCAGCGACTTAGGGTCGATTTTCACCAGCTCCGCCAGCGGATCCATCAAACGACGGCCGATAGAGACCGCACCACGGACGGTAACGTCGTATTCCGGGAATTCCTCCCGTCCTACTTCAGAGGCGGAATAGACGGAAGCGCCATCCTCGCTCACGGAGAAAATGCGCACGCTTTCCGGCAGCCCCACCATCCGGACAAAAGCCTCCGTCTCGCGACCGGCCGTTCCTGAGCCGATGGCAATGACCTCAATATCATACTTTTCCACCAAGTCCGCCACCGTGGTAATGGCCTGGATTTTCTTGGCCACGGGCGGGTGCGGGAAAATGACGTCGTGGTGCAGCAGATTCCCCTGTGCATCCAGACAGACCACCTTGCAACCGGTACGGAAGCCCGGGTCGATAGCCATCACTCGCTTCTGCCCTACCGGCGGTGCCAGCAGCAGCTGACGCAGGTTCTCTCCGAACACCTGGATGGAAGCGATATCGGCCTTTTCCTTGGCCTCCCGCAGCACCTCTCCGGTGATGGAAGGGTCCAGCAGGCGCTTCCAGGCATCATCCACGGCCTCACGCACCTGCAGGCCGGTTTCTCGCTGGGGATAGCCGTGCTCCTGGCAAAAATCGTAATACATCTTGTTGGCGCACTTTTCCCCGTCCGCGTCGATTTCCACACGCACGAAGCCTTCCTCCTGGGCACGCAGCATAGCCAGCAGGTTGTGGGCGGGTATTTTGCCGATGGGCATGGAGAAGTTGAAATAGCTGCGGTACTTGGCGGCATCCGGGCTGCTCTCCCCTGCCTTGGTGACCTTGGAAGCCACGCGACGGGTGCGGTAAATGCCCCGCAGGTTCTCACGGATGACAGCGGTCTCGCTCAGGCGTTCCGCCACGATGTCGCGGGCGCCCTGCAGGGCCTCTTCCGTATCCTTCACCTCCCCTTTCACAAACTTGCGGGCATCCGCCTTAGGATCCTGCGATTTGCCGCTCCACAGAAGGTCCGCAAGGGGTTCCAGGCCCTTGGCCACGGCAATGGTGGCGCGGGTTTTCCGCTTGGGCCTGTACGGGAGGTACAAATCTTCCAGGTCGCTGCTGCTGACGCAGTTCTCTATCTTTTTCTGAAGGTCTGCCGTGAGTTTATCCTGCTCCGCAATGGTTTTGAGGATGGAGGCTTTCCGCTTTTCCATCTCCTCAAAGACATCGGCCCAATGTTTTACCTCCGCCACTTCTACGTCCGTGAGGCCGCCGGTGCGCTCCTTGCGGTAACGGCTGATGAAGGGAATGGTGCACCCGTCTGCGAACAGTTCCACGCAGTTTTCCACCTGCCAGGACTGAATACCCAGCAACTTGGCGATATGCTTGATGTATAGTTCTTTCATATTTTCAAATGTACTATTTTTTGCTTAATTTTGCAATATACATCCAACGAATCATGGCACAAGCGCAAACCCAAGCCCCCTCCTGGTGGTGGACTATCGTCAATATTCTCTTTCTGATTGAACTGCTGCCGCTGGCTATTCTTTGCTTTGGGCCCTATCTGCTGTACGAACGTGCGCCGCGGCTCCTGAAGCCGTTCTACCTCTTTATCCGGTATTACGTCAAAGTGATTCGCGAGACGGTGCAGGATTTCCGCGCCCTCACCGGCAATTAATCCTGGGAGAAGTCTTTCAGCTCCTCGCGGTAGGCGCTGAAAATCTTGGACTTGGACAGGAAGCCCAAATACGTACGGTCCCTATCCACAACCGGCAAGTTCCACGCGCCGGATTTTTCGAATTTGCGCATGACCGACTCCATGGGTTCGTCCACGTACACATACTCCGGCGCCGTGCGCATGTAATTGTAAACGTGGCGTTTATCGTACAGTTCCTGGCTGAACATTTCCTTGCGGATATCGGAAAGGGTCACATAGCCCTGGAAACGGCCGCGGGAATCCACCACCGGGAACAGATGGCGGTTGGAGGTCGATACTGCCTCCACCAGTTCGCGTAGCGTAGCGTCGATGCGGATGGGCAGGAAGTCCGTTTCCAGCAACGCGTCTGTCTTCAGGAGCGTAAGCACCGCCTGGTCGGAGTCGTGCGTGAGGAGTTCCCCGCTGGCTGCAATACGCTTGGTATAGATGGAATATTTCTCGAAGATGCGCGTTACGCCGTAAGCGATGGCCGAGGTGAGGATGAGCGGCACAAGGAGCTCATAACCGCCTGAAATCTCGGCGATTAAGAAGATGGCAGTGAGCGGCGCCTGCATGACACCGGCCATGAGTCCGGCCATACCCACCAGCACAAAATTGGAAACCGGAACCAGGCCCGGATGAATCAGGTTCACCGTGGTAGCCAGCACAAAGCCTGCGATGGCGCCCATGAACAGCGTAGGACCGAAAGTACCGCCCACGCCACCACCGGCATTGGTGAAGGTCATGGAGAATACCTTGAGCAGCATGACCAGCAGGAAAAACAGGGGCACGGCCCAGTGCCAGCTCAGGAAGTAATTCAGCGGGGTTCCGCCGCCAAAGTCCACCATCTTACCATTGAGCAGGGGCGACAGGAAATCATAGCCCTCCCCGTACAGCGGCGGGAACAGGAAGATGAGGACACCCAGCGTCACGGCGGAAATGGCCCAGCGCACGTAGGGATTCTTGAGTTTGCCCAGCCGGTCTTCCATCTCCAGCGTGGTGCGGAGGAAATACAGCGAACCCAGGCCGCAGAAGATGCCCAGGAGCACGTAGAACGGCACATTCCCCATCTTGAACGGAATCACGGTAGCGGCAAAGGCACTCTCGCGTCCAAGGCAAATGTAGCTTACCAGCGTGGCCGATATGGAACTGAGCAGCAGCGGCAGGATACCGCTCATGGACAGGTTGAACAGCAGGATTTCCAGCGTGAACAGGACACCGGCAAGCGGAGCGTTGAAGATACCCGCCACCGCACCAGCCGCACCGCACCCCAACAGGAGCGTCATGCCGCGGTAGGACATGCCGCAATATCGACCCAGATTGGAGCCGATGGCTGCACCGGTATATACGATGGGCGCCTCAGCACCCACGGAACCGCCAAAGCCGATGGTAAGCGCACTGGTAACCAGCGAACTCCAGCAGTTGTGCTTCTTGATTTTGGATTCGTTCTTGGAAACGGCCTGCAGCACCTTGGTAACGCCATGGCCGATGTTGTCTCGAATGATATACCGGACGATGAGCAGGCTCAGCAGCATACCCACGCCCGGGAACACCAGATAGGGCCAGCGGCTGCCCGGAACCAGTTGCTCCACCCAACCCTGAATGCCATGGATAGCCAGTTTGAGCCCCACGGCGGCCAGGCCGCACAGGATACCGGTTACGATAGAAAGGATCAGGAGGGCCGTGGTTTCCGGCATCTCATGCAAAAGGCCCCTGACGGGGCCCCATATCCATTTTATGCCACCACGGTTTGCCATGGCTGTTAATCTTCGTCTGCGCCGTTGGAGTACTGGGCGATGTTGTCGTCCGGGAGGGTTTCCCCTGCGGCGTCCGAAGCATCGGCGCTGCCACCGGCTACGGCCTCGTTCTCCGCATCTTCTTCCCCTTCCAGCCAACGGGCCACATCTTCCAGGTCATCCGTTTTCACGTTGATTTTCACCAGATAGATGGCATCGGCCGTCTCGATGGTTACTGCATAAAAAGAAGTGCCGTCCGGCTTGGGATACTTGATAAGATCGTTCAGGTAATCGCTAAAGCCTTTCGGGTACTTTTCTGCGAATGCAGCGGCCAGGTCCGGATGCCCGGACATCTTCTCATAACTCACCACATGTCTTTTCTTGCTGTCTGCCATATCTGTTTACTTGTGCTTAGGTTTTCGTGCTGCAATATTAGGACTTTGTTTTGAACTCTGCAAGGGCTTTTGTGTTTTTTTCGAAGAATTTTTGAAGAAAAACGATTTTTGCCGCTGTTTTTTCTCCGGATCACGCTCTGTAAACACCGGAGTCATGTCTCTCGGGTCCAGTCCTGTGTAGAACATCACGGACGAGGTGGTCATGGGCGTGGGCGTAAAATCCTGTACCTGGTCCATCCAAATTCCCTTCAGGGCCGGGTGTGACGCCAGGTGCTCCATGTCTTTCATGGTGCAGCCGGGGTGCGAGGAGATAAAATACGGTACAAGCCCCACATGGGTGCCGGCTTCGCGGTTCACCTTGTCGAATTCCTTGCGCAGCCGCTCAAAAAGACGGAAGCTGGGCTTGGCCATTTTCTGCAGCACATGGTCTTCGGTATGCTCCGGGGCCACTTTAAGACGGCCGGACGTATGGTCCAGCACCAGCGTCTGCAGGTAAGGCTTGGAGCTGGTATCGACAAAACCGTCCTCCGTCAGGAAAAGGTCGTAACGGATGCCGCTGCCGATATAGCTGTGCCGGATGCCTTTGGTATTGTCGATACGCTTGTACAGCTCCATGAGGCGGGTGTGGTCGCAATCGAGGTTGGGGCAGCGCTTGGGGAACAGGCAGCTGCGCCGCTTGCATTTGTCGCACAGCTCCAGGTTTTTCCCGTGCATGCCGTACATGTTGGCCGTAGGTGCACCCACATCAGAGATGTTACCGGCAAAGTCGGGCAGGTCGTTCAGCGCCTTAACCTCCTTGAGGATGGATTGTTCGCTTCGGGACGATATGAACTTGCCCTGGTGCGCGGCGATGGTGCAGAAATTACAGCCGCCGAAGCACCCGCGGTGGGTGTTCACGGAGAACTTGATCATGTCGTAGGCCGGGATGCGTTTGCCCTTGTACCGCGGATGCGGCAGCTTGGTGAACGGCAGGTCCCAGAAGGAGTCCATTTCCTCGGTGGTGGCCGGCGGGAATGGCGGATTGATCTGAACATACCCCTTCCCTACCGGCTCCAGGATGGTGTCCGGATGCATCATGTTCGCATGGGTCTCGATCCAGTGGAAATTCTCCGCAAAGGCCCGCTTGTCCTTACAACATTCTTCGAAACTATGCAGCAGAAGCTTTCCGGAGGGGGTATCTGTTCCGGAATCCATGGCCACCCTCGGCCGTGTAAGAGGGAGGGGCCCACAGGCGCTCGTCGTCAGACGGCGCTTTTCGTTATGGGAGGGGTCGCGCAGCGACGATTCCGGAATAGATACCCCCTCCGGAAGCTTCCCATTAACATAGAAAGCAATTTGAGGGATTTGCTGCATCCGGTGGCGGGGCCAGCCTTTCTCGATGCCCTTGGTGAGCTCCAGCATGGGGCGTTCGCCCATGCCGTAGCAGAGGTAATCGGCCCCAGAAGTGTATAGGACCGAGGGCATCAGGCAGTCTTTCCAGTAGTCGTAATGCGTCAGGCGGCGGAGTGAGGCTTCGATACCGCCGATAATCACCGGGATTTCCGGGTACAGTTTCTTGAGGATTTGGGTGTACACCGTAACGGCGTAGTCCGGTCGGGCGCCGGCCTTGCCGTCCGGCGTATATGCGTCGTCGTGACGCAGGCGCTTGGAGGCCGTGTAATGGTTCACCATGGAATCCATGGCGCCGGCATTGAGACCGAAATAGAGCCTGGGAGCGCCCAGTTTGCGGAAATCGCGTAAATCGTCCCGCCAGTTGGGCTGCGGAATCACCGCCACCCGGTAGCCCCATTTCTGGAGCCAGCGCGCGATGACCGCCGTGCCGAACGACGGATGGTCGATGAAGGCGTCGCCGCTGAACAGGATAATGTCGATATAATCCCAGCCCAGCGCCTGCACCTCCTTGACGGAAGTGGGAAACATGTAGTCGTTATTCGACATACAGAAGCAATCCCTTCAGATATTCTCCTTCCGGATGATAAATGTTCACGGAGTGGTCCGCGGGCTGGTTCAGGCGGTCCAGGATGCGGACGCTGCGCCCCGTCTCTGCGGCGGCGGAGAACACGGCCAGGGCGAAGGCCTCCTTGTCCACCACCTGCGAGCAGCTGAAGGTGAACACGAAGCCGCCCGGCGCCACCTTGGCGATGGCAGCCGCATTCAGGCGCTGATAGGCCCTGAGGGCATTTTTGAGCGCCCCACGGTGCTTGGCGAATGCCGGCGGATCCACGATGATGAGGTCATACGCACCGTCGGGAATATTCTTGACGAAGTCGATGGCATCGGCACAATAAGAAGTGTGCTGCTCGGCCGTGAAGCCGTTGAGCGCCACGTTGCGGTCCACCATGTCCATGGCCCGCTGGGAGCTGTCTACCGAGTCCACATGCACGGCGCCGCCGGCAAGGGCGTAGATGGAGAAGCCACCCGTGTAGCAGAAGAGGTTGAGCACACGGCGGCCGCCGGCCAGGCGTCCCACCGCAGCGCGGTTCTCCCGCTGGTCCAGGAAGAAACCGGTCTTCTGGCCTTCCTGCCAGTTCACGAGGAACTGGTTGCCGTTTTCCAGGACGGCCTGTTCATCGGCCTCCAAACCGGGTGCCTTCCAAAGGTAGCCGTCCACCAGGTCCAGGCCGGCCTTGAAGGGCGCGGTGCCGGAACTCTTGTCGTAAACGGCCTTCAGACGCTCTCCGTACACGGTTTTGAGCGCTTCGCAAATGGCGTTCTTGGCGCGGAACATGCCCACCGAATGGGCTTGGAGCACGCATACGCCGTCGTAATAGTCTATGATAAGGCCCGGAAGGCCGTCCCCTTCCCCGTGCACCAGGCGGTAGCAATTGGTCTTGGCATTCTGCGCCAGGCCATAGGCTTCCCGGAGCTGATAAGCTCTGAACAGCATCCGCTCCCAGAAATCCGGCTGCGTGGGGTCTTCGTCGAAGCTGAGGATGCGCACGGCGATGGAGCCGATCTGGTAGTGTCCGCAGGCAAGCAGTTTGCCGTCGGAGGAGCATACGCTCACGAGGTCCCCCTCTGCGGGATGGCCCACGACTTGGGCGATGGCCCCGGAGAACACCCAGGGATGATAGCGCAGCAGGGATTCCTCCCGGCGGGGTTTGAGGATGATTTTATCCATTGTCTTGGTATCTTTCAGGATGGAGTTGTTCGGGCGTGAGGGGATGCTTCTGGGAATGCATCAGCTTCAGGTACATCTCCCGGCACACCCAGGCGTCCGTAGCGGCATAGCGCTGCTGCGATTCACTCAGGTGCTCAGCCTCCCAGTTGGAAAGCTGCTGGGCCTTGGAGATTTTCACGCCCAGAATGATGGCCGTCATTTTCTTCACGCTCTTGTCGCGGATGCCATATTCCCAAACTATATTCTGCAGGTCCACAAAGCCCTTAGGGACGAATTTGGTGAGTTTCTGCAGGCCTCTGACATCGTCCAAAGTGGCGGCGCCCACCTTGATGATGGACGGATTGGCCAGAATGGAAGCCAGCGGACGGGGCAAGCCCAGCGTCTGCAGCCGGAAAAGGAAGGCCTTGCCGCTTCCGGAGAGTTGCAGGAGCGCAGTTCCGTTGGCGTGCTGTTCCGGCGTGAAAGTGGGACGGGTCTCCGTGTCAAAGCCCAGCACCCGCTGCCGTTTCAGGTAGCGCAGGGCACGGTGGAAGGCCTCCCCGTCCGTGTCGATGACCTCGATGGTTCCGGGAAAAGACGCCAGCTCCAAGGCTCCTATTTCTTCTGGGCTAACGGAGATTTTGTACATAGGTTTCCTGTACGTAAGTAGGAGTCACTTCCACCAGGACCGGAAGTCCGGATTCCGATTCCACGGTTTCGAAAAAGTGCAGGGCCGGGCGGGCGATCCGATGCGTGAAGAGCCGCTGCGAGCGCAGCAGTTCGTAGGTGGTACGTATGAGGGCCGGCTGCGGGTCCAGGATATGGAAGTCCTTGGACAGCATTTTGTTAAAGGAGCTGTCCTCCTCCGTCCCCTCCCGGCGGATCAGGGCGAGTTCCGACTCCAGATAAGTAAGGTCGAAGTTGTAACTGTCCACGATGAGGGCATCCATCGTCCGGCCCGTCGAACGGTACTGGCGCAGCAGGTTGCGGAATTCCGTACGGATATCCAGGGCCGATTCAGGCGTGAGGACGGCCAGTTTGGCATCCTCCCAGCCCTTCCCTTCAAAGACGGACTGCCAGGCATTGCTCCTGCGGGTGGCCCGCCCTGTCCATACCGCGATGTTGCGGGCGCCGGAGGCATAGGCCTGCTCCAGCAGAATGTCCGTAGGAGAGAGCAAAATGCTCCTTCCGCCACACATCTGCTGCAGGGTATCCACGTCGGAAATACCAAATTTCCCTTGCATAGAAGATGTGAAAATCAGTATTTTAGACCGTGTTTTCTCAAGTGTTTGTTCAGTATCGGACACAGACCGGACACTGGTGGTATCCCAGGCGAAAACGGCATTGCGGACGGCGGCCTCACGCAGGCTGTCCGCCGACTCAAAGACATCCGTTCCTTCCGGGATGAAGTGTGCATACGACTCATTAAAGACATCCAGGATAACGTCGAAACGCTCCCCTGCGAAGTCCGGCAGGGAGTCCCGTACGGAACGGCCGTCCACGTTGTCCACGGCATCGGTTGTCTGGAAACGGCGCGCAAGCGGAAGGACCTCCTCCGGCTGTCCGATAATGGCGATGGAACCTTCTGCCCCAAACTTGCCGGCCTGGGCCACCACACGACCCGTTCCGGTGGAGTCTGCCGCAATGGAGGCGACCAGCGGAAGGCTGGACTTGAGTACGACCGTACGAGGCTTGCACGAGGTAAGTGCAACCAGCGCAGCGAGTCCCAGTATGATGATTCTTTTCATAGTGTTTCCTAAAAATGCAAAAATAATCAATTCCGGCTACTTATGCAATCCCAGGATTTCCTGGATTTTGGGGATGAGCAGGCTGTCGATATATTCGGGCTCCATGAAATGGGTGCCGTCATATTCCGTATAAGTGGTTTTGCCAAAGTACTTTTCCCACAGGTCCACCCGGACCACGCCGGAGGCCTTGTAGTGGTCGTTCTTGCCGAAAAAGGCATAATAATAGCCGCCCGGTTCGATGCTGGCGATGGCGGCTTCCCCATGCGCCTTGTATTTGAGCAGCACTTCGCGGGTAAATTTGAGCTCCTGCCGGTCCCCTTCCTTCACCGGAAAACGGTGATGCAGGTACCATCGACCCAAAGCAAAACGGGCAATGCCAGCTCCTCTGTACAGGTTCTCCGGAGCGCCCAGCGAAGGCGATACGAAGAGGTGCGGAAGGCCCTGGATACGGAGTGCCTGGATGGCCCCAAGGGACTCACCGATAATCAGATCCGGCTTTTCCTCCTCCACCCAGGAGGCGATTTGGGCACGGCCGGTTTCCGGGTCGAAGTCATAGGTGCGGATGATAACGCGCACCTGGGACGCATCCATATGGGTACGCAGGTGATTGGGAATGCGGCTGTCTCCGCCGCCACCCATCCCATGGATATAAAGAATGGTTTTCACGGTTGCAAAATTAATATATAATCTTTAATTTTGTAGGTAATCAAATTGATTTGCGCATGAAAAAGTACATTGTTTCCGCAGCCCTCGCCGCCCTGGCCATCTTCAGTGCCAGCGCCCAGCAGCGTCCGGCCGCCCCGGTAAAACCGGCAGACTACCAGTTTACCACCGTCAAGGAACTCCCCATCACCCCCATCAAGAACCAATACCGCAGCGGCACCTGCTGGTGCTTCAGCACCCTCTCCTTCCTGGAGTCGGAGGCCATCAAGGCCAAGGGCATCAAGGATCCGGCCCTGTATCCGGACTTCTCGGAGATGTTCGTAATCCGTAAGGCCTATGCAGACCGCGCACAAAAGTTCGTGCGTCTGAACGGCAAGCTCAACTTCGCCGCCGGTTCGGATTTCGGCGACGTGCTGGACGTAATCAAGGAATACGGCATCATCGACCAGGTATCCTATTCCGGCCTGCAGTATGGCTATGACCTTCCCGTGCAGGGAGAGCTGGACGCCGTGCTCAAAGGCTATGTAGATGCCGTAATCAAGAACCCCAACCGCAAACTCACCGCCGTGTGGCCCAAAGGCCTGGAAGGCATCCTGGACGCCTACATGGGCCAGATTCCGGAAACCTTCACCGTCAATGGCGTAACCTATTCCCCGGAAAGCTATCGGGACGCCCAGGGCCTCAACCTGGACGATTATATCGGCTTCACCTCCTTCACGCACCATCCGTTCTACACCTCCTTCGCCATCGAGGTGGAAGACAACTGGCGCTGGACCCCGTCCTGGAACGTTCCGCTGGATGAATTCATGGCCATTATCGACAATGCCATCAATAATGGTTACACCGTAGCCTGGGGCGGCGACGTTTCCGAGGCCGGCTTCACCCGCAACGGCCTGGCCATCCTGGTGGACACGGAAGCCAAGGCCACCAGCGGCTCGGACCAGGAGCGCTGGGTTGGCAAGGCAGAGGACAAACCCGCAGAGAAAGTGGCCGTCAAGGAAATCGAGGTGAACCAGGAGAACCGCCAGCTGTGGTTCGATGAGAAGACTTCCACCGATGACCACGGCATGCACCTTTACGGTATTGCCAAGGACCAGAACGGCACCAAGTACTACCTCATCAAGAACTCCTGGGGAGAAACCGGCGAGTACAAGGGCATCTGGTACATGAGCGAGCAGTTCTGCAAGGGTAAAACCCTCAACATCCTGGTGAACAAGAAAGCCGTTCCCAAGGAAATCCTTAAAAAACTGGGCCTTAAGTAATGAAGCTCAAGAACTATATTCCTAACAGCATCACTTCTATGAATGCCCTCTCGGGCACCATAGGAGTGGTGTTTGCTTTGCAGGGCCACCCGGATTACGCCTTTATTTGCATGCTGGCCGCCTCCGTCTTCGACTTTTGCGACGGTTTGGCCGCCCGCTTGCTGAACGCCTACTCCCCTATGGGCAAGGAGTTGGACTCCCTGGCAGATATGGTGAGTTTTGGCGTCCTGCCTTCAGTTATCCTGATCGGCACCATGCAGCTGAAGGGCGTGGACAGTTGGACGGAAGTGATTCCGGTGTTCCTGGCGGTAATGAGCGCACTCAGGCTGGCCAAGTTCAACGTGGATGAGCGCCAAACCTCGGATTTCATTGGCGTGGCCACGCCTACCGCCGCCATCATCTGCGGTTCCCTGTGCTATTTTTCCCTGAATAACCCTATGCTGGACACGCTGGTGGGATCCCCCTGGTTCCTCCCGGCCGTGGCTGTGGTGCTGGGGCTGCTTCTCGTGAGCGAAATCCCCATGTTCGGCATGAAGGTGGCCAAGGGGCACAAACTCCTGGACGCCAAGCGCATCGTCTTCCTGTGCGCCATCGTCCTAATAATAACTTGCACAGCCATTTTCCGGCTCAACTGGAGCCTGGCCGTACTGGGTGTATTCGTATTTTATATTTTGGAAAATCTGGTAATCAGAGTGATTCCAGGTCCTCGTCCGTAAGGCCAAACTGGTGAGCTACATCGTCTGGGATGTCATTGAAGTCAATGGCGTCCCAGATTTGTTCTATCTCCCGGCGGTCTTTCTTGGTAGGACGTCCGGCACCGCGGTCGCGGGACAGGAAGAAGGTCTCCACCGGAGCGCGCAGTTTATCCAGTTCTTCCTGCGGGGTCAGGTTTTCCGCAAAATTGGGCACGAGTTTGGCGCCCACGCGCTGTTCGATGGGCTGCAGCACTTTATAGACATAGGTAACGGCGCCTTTGCGGACACGAAGCACGTCCCCGGGCTGTACCAGCTTAGAGGGCTTGGCGTTCACCTGCCCGATCTTCACCTTGCCGCCTTTGCAGGCTTCGGCCGCCTCGTTGCGCGTCTTAAAGGCCCGGATGGCCCAGAGGAATTTGTCTATGCGAACGTCGGCCATTATTCTTCCACGGGTTCTGAAACAAGGTCATTCTCGGCGCGGGGATCCATGCGGACCTCCAGCAGCTGCGTGTCTTTTTCCGCCGGCAAGAGGAAGAAATCCTGCACCTCGGCAGGCACCAGGACCAGCTCTCCGGCCTTGAGGTTATAATTGGCACCATCGGCCTGAAGGACGGCAGCGCCCTTTACGCAAATGTACAGCAGGAAGGTATCGTCCAGGTCCCGATGGCTCTTGAGCGCGTCCGTCAGCGGGATGGTATTCACCGTAAACTGCTCAGTAGCAACGGCATCCGCCTCATGCGCATGGATTTTTCCTTTCAGGTCGATAAGGTCGAAGGCCTCTTCCAGGTGAAGCTCGCGCTCCGTATGGCCCCAGTCGTGCAGGCGGAACCAGAGTTCCGAAGCCTCCGCTATTTCCAGCAGGGTGACATCCTTGGCGGCATGCACCATGCCCGGCTCGATGAGATAGCGTTCCCCCACCTTGGGCGTCACGCTGTTCAGGAGCGGTTCCACCCGGCCTTCCATGCAGGCCTTATAGAATTCCTCCGCGCTCACGGGGCGCTTGAAACCCAGGTACAGGCGGGCGTTGGGACCGGTGGCCTCCACATACCAGAGGGCCGTTTTTCCGAAAGCGTCGTAACGCTGCTCGGCGGTTTCATCGTCAGGATTCACGTGCAGCGAACTGCGGCCTTTAACGGTGAGGCGTTTTACCAGCACCGGGAACTGCGTTCCGTACCACTCAAAGGCGCTTTCCCCTACCACGCGCTCCAGATAGGTCTGCATGATATCGCTGAGGGTATTTCCTTTGAGCCAGCCTTCGCAGGCCATAGAGTCCACGAAGCCCAGGTCGGCCAATTTATATTCTATTGTACCCCAGGGCATTTCCTGCACATCCGGCAGGAACTTCATGGGGGTAAGTTTCTTGTTATCCATCGTCCAAAACTTCTGTAAAAGCAGTGCAAAAATACGCAAAATTCCGTACTATTTTTCTTAACTTTGTGAAATTTGATTTTTAAAAAGATGTTTTTCTCCCTGAAGAAGAAAATAATGGGCCATGCCATCGCCAAGAGGAACCTGGAACATCCTTTTGACTTTGCCGCCGCCGAACAGTATACCCTGGACGGAGTGAATGACCCGATGGTCAACAACTCCTATTATTTTTCTGCCCATAACGAGCACCTGTCTTTCTTCGCCCGGCTGGGCAAGCGGATTAATCAGGATGAAACCTGGTTTGTGGTATATGTAGACGGAAAACTCTACTCCCTCCAGCAGGAAGTGTTCCCGGCCGGTGCCTCCCCGCTCCGGGTGGAGAACAAGGACGGCAAGTGGACCGTTTCGTACGAGGGCATCCTGAATGAGAACGACCAGATTTGCTTCCAGGGCACCTTTGTGGCCCGCCAGGCACCCATCGACTTTACCAGCAATATGCCTGCAGCGCGCATGGCGACGGGCATGGCCAACGAAAAATGGAGCAAGGCCTTTTTCGCAGAGCTCCAGACCATCAGCGGCCAGTGCCACTATGAGCAGGAAGGTATCCTGGAAGGGAGTTTCACCCTGAACGGGAAAGCCGTGGAATTCAGCCTCCCCTGCGTGCGGGACCATTCCTTCGGAAAGAGAGACTGGAACTATATGAACAATCACCTGTGGCTCATGGCGGTTTCCGCTCCTGCACAGTTCAACTACTCCCTGGTCTCCTACCCTGCCCTGAGCGTGCTGGAAGTGGGCAACTACCGGGACGAGGCCGGGCAGCACTACATGCTGCAGGCCGACCTGGACCTCCAGCTGGTGGCCAACGGAACCATTCCTGATGAATTATCGCTGAACGTACTCCTGGATAACCGGCGCAGCATCCCCGTACAAGCCAAGGTATTGGCAGGCGTCACTTACCATTTCCAGGATGGGCAGTATATCCTGCACGAGAACATCGCTGAGTTTACCATCGACGGAAAAACCTGCCGGGGCATCCTGGAGATTGGCTTTAACCGGGACGGCAAAAGGTATTTCAATCAACGCAACTTAACCGAGATTAAACGATAGATGACCATTTACGAACTGGGAAAACTTCCTGAAGCAGTCTATGCAAGGGTTGGAGGGAAAGCCTCCGGGCTGGATTTACTGATAAGAAACGGGTTCACCGTTCCGCAAGGCTTCGTCATTACGGATATCGACACGATTGATCAAAATGCTGTCTATGAAGCGTTTGACGCGTTAAAGGTGAAGCAGGTTTCCGTGCGCTCATCGGCCTCCAACGAGGACGGTGCCCTTGCCTCCAACGCCGGCCAATACGAAACCTGCCTGTTCGTGGACCGTGCCCATCTGCTGGAGGGCATCCAAAGGTGCGTGGATTCTCTGGACGCGGAGCGTGTGAAAAACTATGCCCAGCGCTTCGGCCTGGAAAAAGGCGCCATGAACGTGGTGGTCCAGGCCATGATCGACAGCGAAAAGGCGGGGGTGCTGTTCACCGCCTCCCCCACGGCCGGCCATTGCCTTCTCATCGAGGCCGTGCAGGGCCAGGGAGAGAACCTGGTTTCCGGGCAAGTCAGCGCCCATCGTTATGAAATATCCCGCAAGTGTTACAGGCCCTGCGGGGACGATTTACTCTCGGAAGAAGAGGTCCGGGAACTCTACCAGACCGGCAAGAAAGTCCGGGCCTGCTTTGGTGAGGAAAAGGACCTGGAATGGGCCCTCTGCGGCGGCACGCTGTACCTCCTGCAAATGCGTCCCATCACTACGGAAATTATTGACATAGAGGAATTTGACCGGGACGAGGACCTGAGCGGTCACCTGTTCACCAAGCGCAACGTGGGCGAAATGATGCCCGGCGCCGTGACGCCCCTCACCCTCTCCACTTCCGTGAAAGCCATCGACTATGGCATGCGCTATATGCTCGCAAAGGCCGGCGTGTACAAATCGGCCTACGAGGAAGCTCCCCTCCGGCTCATATCGTCCATCTCCGGGCACCTGTTCTTTGACATGAACCTGCTGTACAACATGCACGCGCGGGTGGGCATTGCCAATCCCCAGTCCATGAACCTCTCCATCATGGGCGAGTACCACGACTATCCGCCCGTAGAGGCGCCGTACGCGAACGACCTGGTGCGGGGCATCAACTCCGTCCGCTTCCTCAATTACGTCTTTTCCGGGCATCGCGCCCAGCGCAAATTCGACAAACTCCTCACACGCGTCCATTTTTCCGATACGACTGATTATCAGAAGCTTTACGCGAGCATCGACAAAAACCTGGCGCTCCTGGACAAGAGCCTTATCTACCATTATGCCTCGTCGTCCTATTCCGGCAGTGCCTCCAGTACGCTGTACCAGCTGGTGGACCCGTATTTCCCGGACAAGCAGCAGTACCAGTCCTTCCTGTCGCAGCTTTTAAGCGACATTCCGGGCATTGAGAGTGCCGATATCCTGGAGCGTCTGCAGGCCCTCGCAGTCCTGATCAAGGAGCATGCGCCGGAAGCGGTGAATGGGGGCCCCGACGAGCTCCTCGCCTGCATCAACGGCCATCCGGCCATCCTTGCTCAGTACCGGGACTTCCTGGCCCGACACGGCCACCGCTGCATCAAAGAGGCGGAGATGCGCAGCAAACCCTGGCGGGACGATGAACGCGCGCTGATGAACTACCTTTCCAGCATCATCAAAGCCCCGCGGAGCCTGGTGGCCCGGGAGGCGGAGCCGGATTGGGAGAAGGAATTCGCGTTTGTGGGTAATCCCCTCCTCAAGAAAGCGTGCATCACCTTTGCCAAACGTTCCCGGCAGGCGGTGGTGGACCGCGAATACACCAAGTCCTGCCTCATCAAGATTATCGACCTGTTCAAAACACAATATGCCCGCCTGGCGGAGCTGTTGGTCGATGCCAAGGTGCTGCCGGATACGGACCTCATTTACTTCCTCACGCACAAGGAGATAGGCCGGCTCATCGAAGGAGATGCTTCGCTGGTTCCGCTGGCTGGACGGCGGCGCAAGGCTTACGAGATTCAGAAAGACCTGGCGTTTGACGATACGTACATCGGCAAGCCCGTTGCGGATCGCTTCGACCTGGAAGCGAGCGACGGTGTGCTGAAGGGCGTGCCCGTTTCCAACGGCGTGTGCGAAGGCATCGTCCGCATCGTCAATTCCGCCGACGATGCCAACCGCTTGCAAAAAGGCGAAATCATGGTGGCCAAATTTACGGACATCGGCTGGACGCCGTACTATTCCGTGGTCAACGGCCTCATTACGGAGATTGGCTCTTCCCTCTCCCACGGTGCGGTGGTGGCCCGCGAATACGGTCTTCCCGCCATCGTCAATGTGAAAGGTGCTACCAAACACCTGAAAAACGGCGACCACATTACCATGGATGCCAGCAAAGGAACGATCATCATTAATGCATAACAGCTATGAATAGCAAAACGAACCTTTTTTACAAGAGCCCCACAACGGAAGTGGTGCACGTTCAAACGGAAGGGGTCATCTGCGAGAGCACCTTGGATCCTCTCTCACCGTTTACCCCCGGCGGAGATCCGCTGACGGCTTAGTTTTCATGTTAAACCCCTGAAAAAATGAAGACCATGAAAGCACTTAGATTATTGAGCATAGCCGCACTGGCCCTGGTAATGGGCGCCTGTGCCAAGGAAATAAACCAGCCGGAAACGGAGGCGCCGCGGCGGAAAATCCCCTTCTCCGCTACGCTTGAGGGCATGGGCCCGGAGACG
>CAMKSQ010000025.1 GCA_946415475.1 uncultured Bacteroidales bacterium | reverse complement strand
GCGCCCAGAAGGCGTCGAAGACGGTGCAGATGGAGGTTTTGTTGTCGCCGCCGGTTTTTTCGAAGCAGGAAAAATCGTGCGTACCCAGAAGGAACTGACAGGCGGCGTTCATGGCGTCAAAATCCAGCGAGGGATAGCCGCAGAGCCAGGAGGTATTGCGTAAAAAAGGGTCTTTCTGCCTGTGAATGAAGTAGGTATATTCCCGCCGACGGGCGCTGAACCGCGCGTGGAAATCGTCCGGGACAACTGACACCGAATGAACCACCACTTCGCGGGGCAGCATGGCATTTAATTTGTAGTTAAAATCGGATGCCTCGAAGGGAAGGATTCCGTCGTAATCGAAGTGGGCAATATAGCCAACTGCATGAACGCCGGTATCTGTACGGCCCGCCCCGGTAACGGGAACCGGCCGCCCCAGCAAGCGGGCCAACACGCCCTCCAGGCACGCCTGGACAGACGGCGAGGAAGGCTGGATTTGCCAGCCGCAAAATGCCGAACCGTCGTATGATAGGCACAAAGAATAACGCATATGCAAAATTAGTAAAATATATGGAATCCGTTAACATCCGTGAACTAAACGAACGTATCCAAAAAGAGAGTTCCTTCGTGGACCTGCTCACCCTGGAGATGGGCAAAGTGATTGTAGGACAGAAACACCTGGTGGACAACCTGCTCATCGGCCTGCTCAGCGGCGGCCACATCCTGCTGGAAGGCGTACCGGGCTTGGCCAAAACCCTGGCCATCAATACCCTGTCCAAAGCCGTGGATGCCAAATTCAGCCGCATCCAGTTTACCCCGGACCTGCTTCCGGCAGACGTCGTGGGTACGCTCATCTACTCCCAGAAGAACGAAAGCTTCGAGGTCCACAAAGGCCCCATCTTCGCCAACTTTATCCTGGCCGATGAAATCAACCGTTCCCCGGCAAAAGTGCAAAGCGCCCTGCTGGAAGCCATGCAGGAGCATCAGGTTACAATCGGCGAAAACACTTACAAACTGCCGGAACCGTTCCTGGTGATGGCTACCCAGAACCCCATCGAGCAGGAAGGCACCTATCCCCTGCCGGAAGCCCAGGTGGACCGTTTCATGCTCAAGGTGGTGGTCTCCTATCCTAAGAAGGACGAGGAACGCCAGATTATCCGCATGAACAACGCCGGCACCTTCCCCAAGGCCCAGGCCGTCGTGAAGCCGGAGGACATCCTCCGCGCCCGCGAGGTGGTGAAAGACGTTTACATGGACGAGAAAATCGAGCGCTACATCGTGGATATCGTCAATGCTACCCGTACGCCCGGCGAATATGGCCTGAAGGAACTGGACAGCTTCATTTCCTACGGCGGTTCCCCGCGTGCCAGCATCTCCCTGGCCATGGCGTCCAAGGCCTATGCCTTCATCAAACGCCGCGGCTACGTAATCCCGGAAGATGTCCGCGCCGTATGCAACGAGGTGCTGCGCCACCGTATCGGCCTTACCTATGAAGCTGAGGCAGAGAATGTTACGCCCGAGCAGATTATCGAGAAGATTATCAACGCGGTGATCGTTCCGTAATGACACCAGAAGAGTTAATAAAGAAAGTCCGCAAGATCGAGATCCGGACCAAAGCGCTGAGTCACCAGATTTTTGCCGGTGAGTACCATTCTGCGTTCAAGGGACGCGGTATGGCCTTCAGCGAGGTGCGCGAATATCAGTATGGGGACGATGTCCGCAACATGGACTGGAACGTCACGGCCCGCATGAGCGCTCCGTACGTGAAGGTGTTCGAGGAGGAACGAGAACTCACCGTGGTGCTGCTGGTAGACATTTCCCGCAGCGGTCTGTTCGGCACGCAAAGCAAGACCAAACGCGAGCAAATCGCGGAAATCGCCGCCACGCTCTCCTTCAGCGCCATCCTCAACAACGACAAAGTGGGCTGCATCCTGTTCAGCGACCGCGTGGAAAAATTCATTCCGCCGGCAAAGGGTCGCACGCATTTCCTGCACATCATCCGCGAAATGCTGGAATACGAGCCCCGGCACGACGGCACCGACATCGGCGAAGCCCTGCGCTACCTGACCAACGCCATCAAGAAAAAGTGCACCGCCTTTGTACTCAGCGACATGCTGGATACCCGGGTCGATGGCACTCCGCGCTACGAAGATGCCCTGAAAGTGGCCGTCAACCGCCACGACGTCTCCGTGATCCGCGTAAGCGACCCGCTGGAAAAACGCATCCCCAACGTAGGCCTCGTGCACGCCAAAGATGCGGAAACCGGTGCCTCACGCTGGATCAACACCAGTTCGCGCAGCGTCCGGGCCGCCTATGAAAACTGGTTCCGCACCGCCACCAACACGGCAGACCGCCTGTTGCTCAAATACCAGGTAGACCATGTGGACGTGAGCACCAACGAAGATTACGTGCGCAGCCTCATGGCATTATTCCACAGAAGATGAAAACAAGACTCATCATACCCCTTCTCCTGCTTTCCCTCGTCGCCGGAGCGGAAGGTCTCCGCAAGGAAGCCGGAGAAGTTATTCTGGAACCGCTGCAAAAACGGGATTCCGTGCTGGTGGCCGACCAGTTCCGCTATGGCATCGAACTCAAGGACATAGCGGAAGGCACGCCCATCGCCCTCCCGGAAATCAAGACGGAAAAAGACAGTCCCATCGAATTTGTGGGAGACTGGCAGCTGGATTCCGTAAAAGTAAAGAAAACGGGCCTGTACACCATCAAGGCCTCCCGCATCCTCACCACCTGGTGGGGCGGCACTTACGAGTTGCCGGACATTCCGGTACTGGTCGATGGCGACACCTTAATCTTTAAGGCACCCGCAGAGCCGCTTGAGGTAAAAGAATTGCCGATGGACATGGAAACCTTCCAGGCCCACGACATCAAAGACCAGGTGAAATTCCCCTACACCTTCAAGGAGGTGGCTCCCTGGGTGCTGGGCGCACTGGTGGTCATCGGCCTCATCTACCTGCTCATCCAATGGCTCATCCACAGAAGGAGAGCCGTACGGGAGAAGGAAGAGGCGGAGCCGGCCCATATCAAGGCGCTGCGCAAGCTGGACCGCTACAGGGGCGATAAATTCTGGAAAGCGGACCAGCAAAAACTCTTCTATTCCGGTGTCACCGATGCCCTTCGCGAATACATCGTGTCCCGTTATGGGGTCAGCGCCATGGAAATGACCACGGCAGAGATTTTTGCCGATCTTAAAGGCAGCGACATCCCGCCGGAGTTGTACGAGGAAATGAAGGCGCTCTTCGAACGCGCGGACTTTGTGAAATTCGCCAAGTACACCGCCACGCAGGAAGAAAACGCTCAGGTGCTGCCGCAGGCAATCGGCTTTGTGACAGCCACTTATCAGCAGGAGATCGCCGGTCAGGCCGGCAATGACGAAAAGAAGGAGGCATAGCATGTATTTCGAGTATCCATACCTCCTGGGCCTGCTGGCCATCCCGGTGCTGCTGGTGCTCCGATACCTTTATCTGGAATGGAAGAACCGGAAAGTGCACCTGCGGGTATCCAAGCTGGATGCCTGGACCGCAGGCGGACACTCCATTTTCGAGGTGCTCCGCCACGTTCCCTTCCTCCTGCGCATCGCTGCGCTGAGCCTGATCATCGTCGCCATCGCCCGGCCGCGCTCTTCCACGCAGGTGGAAAGGGTGGATACGGAGGGCATCGACATCATGTTCGCCATGGACGTGAGTACCAGTATGCTGGCCCGCGACTTTACGCCGGACCGCCTGAGCGCCGCCAAGGACATTGCCATCGAGTTCATCGCGCAGCGTCCCAGCGACCGCATGGGCATCGCGGTATTTGCCGGTGAAAGCTACACCCAGTGCCCCCTGACCACGGACCGCGCCACGCTCATCAACCTGATGAAGGAAGTGCAGACGGACCTCATCGAGGACGGAACGGCTATCGGCAATGGCCTGGCCACTGCGGTTGCGCGCATGAAAGATTCCGACGCCAAGAGCCGCGTGGTCATTCTCCTGACCGACGGTGTGAACAACATGGGCGAGATTGACCCTTCCATGGCTACTGAGATTGCAAAAACCTATGGCATAAGGGTTTATACCATCGGCGTAGGCGCCAATGGCACCGCTCCCTACCCCGTGCAGACGCCCTGGGGCATCGAACTGCAGAACATCCCGGTAGAGATTGACGAAGCCCTGCTGCAGGGCATTGCCGATGGCACCGGCGGACGCTACTTCCGCGCCACCGACAATACCAAGCTGGCGGAGATTTACGCCGAAATCGGCCAGATGGAAAAGACCCGCACCTCGGTGGATTCCTTCCCCGTTTACAAAGATTTGTTTAAGAATTACGCGCTGGCAGCCCTGCTGTGCCTGCTTTTGGAGGTACTGCTGCTCGCCATCATGAGGAGGTTACCGTAATGCTCATCTTTGCCGACCATCAATATCTTTATTTGCTGCTGCTCATTCCGGTATTCCTGCTGGGATATGCGGTGCTGCGCTACCTGCGCGGAAGACGCGTGAAAGCCCTGGGAGACCCTGCCCTGGTGGAAGCGCTGATGCCTTCCCGTTCCCGCAGCAAGGGCTGGGTGCGCATGGGCCTGTTCTGCCTGGGTTTTGCCTTCTTTGTCGTGGGTCTGGCCCGGCCGCGTACCGGCGCCCGCCTGGCGGAGCGCAAGACCAAAGGAGCAGAGATTATCGTGGCGCTGGACGTGTCCAATTCCATGCTTGCGGAGGACTACTCCCCCAACCGCCTGGAGCGCGCCAAACTGGCCATTTCCCGCCTGACGGACCGTCTGCAGGAAGACCGTATCGGCCTGGTCATCTTTGCCGGAACGTCCTTTGTGCAACTGCCGGTAACCACCGACTACGTGAGCGCCAAGATGTTCCTGAGCAGTATCGACACGGAGTCCATTCCCGTGCAGGGAACGGCTATTGGAGACGCTATCCGTCTCTGTATCAAGAGTTTTAGCGCGCAGAGCGAAAAGAGCCGCGTCATCGTGGTCATCTCCGACGGTGAGAACCACGAGGACGATGCCGTCGGGGCTGCCCGGCAGGCGTCGGAAGTTGGGATCAAGGTCTATACCATCGGCGTAGGTTCTGCCGAAGGCCAGCCCATCCCCATGGACGGCGGTCTGCTGCGGGACAAGGACGGCGAAATCGTGGTCACCAAGCTCAACGAGCAGATGCTCCGCGACGTGGCCAAGGCCGGCGGCGGTGCCTACATCCATGCGGGAGGCGAGGAATTCGGCCTGAATCCCATCATCCAGGACATCCGCCGGATGGAGGACGAAGAATTTGGCAGCGTGGTGTTCGAGGAGTACGACGAGCAGTACATGTACTTCTTCGGCGTGGCCCTGCTGCTGTTTGTCATTCAGATGCTTATCGGCGAGCGTAAACCCCGCCGCAAACTGTTTGAGGTATGAGGAAGTTTTTGTGCATAATCCTGGCGCTGTGCTGTTCGGTGGCCGTTTTCGGTCAAAAGGCAGACCTGCGAAAAGGGAACCGGCAGTTCAAGAAAAAAGACTATGCCGCGGCCGATATCAGCTACCGCAAGGCGCTGATGCTGGACACCGCGTCCGTAGCCGCTCACTATAACCTGGCCAACAACCTGTATCGACAGGAAAACCTGGACGAGGCCGCCAAAAAACTGGACGCCGTTCAGCTCACCGCCGACAAGGAAAAATTCGCTGCCGATTATTATTTCAACAGGGGCGATGTCGCCGTGGCCCAGCAGGACTGGCAGACGGCCGTGAACATGTTCAAGGAGAGCCTGCGCCTGCGTCCGGAGGACCTGGAGGCGAAGGAGAATTACATCTACGCCCGCAACAAGCTGATGGAACAGCAGCAGAACCAGGACCAGAACCAGAACAACGACCAGAATAACGATCAGAACCAGGACCAGAATCAGAATCAGGACCAGAACAACGATCAGAATCAGGATCAGAATCAGGATCAGAATCAGGACCAAAATCAGGACCAAAACCAGAACCAGGATCAGCAGAATCAGCAACAACAACAACAACAGCAACAGCAGCAGGACCAGCAGCAACAGCTGAGTCCCCAGCAGGCCCAGCAGTTGCTCCAGGCCATCCAGGATAAAGAGAAACAGACCCAGGAAAAGGTGGATGAGAAGAAGGCCCAGGCCCTGAAGTCCCGCCAGAAGGAAAAGAATTGGTAGTATGAAACGACTTTTCGCAATAATTCCCGCTTTGCTCGCCGTGCTCACCGCATGGGCACAGCCCAGCATACGGGTAGAAGTACACAACATCGTAGAACAGGACGAACGCTTCAACGTAGTGTTCGTGGTGGAAGGAGAGCATTCGCCCTCGGATTTCCAGTGGGAAGCCGGGGACGATTTCACCGTAGTGTGGGGGCCGCAGAAAGGCTCCTCCACCAGCATCCAGATGATCAACGGGAAAACCACCCGCTCCTCCCAGACCTCCTATACCTACATCCTGCAGGCCCGCAAGACCGGCAACCTCACCATCCGTCCGGCCACGGCCAAAGTGAAAGGTACGCAGGTGCAGTCCCATCCCGTGACCATCCAGGTGGTAGCCAGCGGAGCGGCCGCCTCCGGGCAACAGGCCCAACCGGCACAGGGACAGTCCCAAGGCTCGCAGCAACAGGCCCAGACCGCCCGCGGGGAAAGCGACATCTTCATGCGGCTGACGCTGAGCCGCAGTTCGGTGGTGGTGGGCGAACCCGTCACCGCCACCCTCAAAATCTACCATCGGGCCAACCTGGTGGGCTTCGAGAACGCCAAATTCCCTGCTTTCAAGGGCTTCTGGAGCCAGGAGGTAGAGACCCCGTCCAACATTGAGTTCCAGCGGGAACAGGTGGACGGCACCATGTACAATTCCGCCGTCCTGCGCCGATGGGTGCTCATTCCGCAGAAGGCCGGCGACCAGCCTATCGACCCGGCAGAAATCGTTTGCCTGGTCAACGTACAGCGCCGCCGCACCGGTTCCGGTTCCATCTTTGACGATTTCTTCGGGAACGATTACGTGACCACCCGCCAGCGGGTATCCACCAAGGCCGCCACCCTCCATGTGCAGGGCCTGCCTGCCGGGGCTCCGGCTTCTTTCGGCGGTGGCGTGGGTGATTTCAGCGTCAAGGCCAGCCTGAGCAAGGATTCCCTGAAGACGCACGACGCCGCATCGCTCCTGGTCACCGTTTCCGGTAAGGGTAACATCGCCCTGCTGGAGGCCCCCAAGGTGAACTTCCCGCCGGACTTCGAGGTGTACGACGTAAAGACCACCGTGAACACCGACAAGAGCGGCACCACGGGCAGCAAGACCTTTGAATATCCGTTTATCCCGCGCAGTCACGGGGACTTTACCGTAGGCCCGCTCCACTACAGCTTCTATGACGTGAAGCAGCGCAAATACGAGACCGTCTCCACTCCTGCCCTGCCGCTGAAAGTAGCCCGTTCGGCTGCCTCCGGCGCCACGGCTGCCAATCAGGGAAATACCCTGGTGGTGGACCGCAAGGGCGTAAAGAACCTGGGAGAGGATATCCGCTTCATCCGCACCAAGACGCACCTGACAGAGCCCGGAGGCTTTGCGGTGTACTCCAAGGGCTGGTGGTTCAGTCTGTTATTCCTCCTGCTGGCCGGCGCAGGGTGCTGGCTGGGCTTCCGCAAAGCCGCCGCCCGCCGGGCCGACGTGGTGGGAACGCGCAACCGCAAAGCCACCCGTATGGCGCTCAAACGCCTTTCCACCGCCCGTGAGTTCCTGCAGAAAGACCTGTATACGGCCTTCTATGAGGAGCTGCACCGTTCGCTGGTAGGCTTTATCGGCGACAAACTGGCCATGGACATGGCCGAACAGAACCAGGAGAACATCCGTGCGGCACTCCTTTCCGGCAGCGTACCGGAGGCTACGACCACCGAGTTTGTGGACCTGCTCGCCGCCTGCGAGGAAGCCCGCTACTCCCCCGACGCCGGACACGAGGCCATGAACGCCCACTATGAGCAGGCCGTGAAACTGATTACCGCCATCGACGCATCCATGAAGAAAACACCCATAAAGGCCCATGTATTGGCACTTTTGCTGCTGGTCGGCCTTCCTTTCGCCGCACAGGCGCAAACCAGTTATCCCGACTCCCTGTGGAACGCGGGTATCCAGGCCTACACCAACGGTAATTACGACCAGGCCGTGCAGGACTGGGAAGACGTCCGTGCCACGGGCCTGATGTCCCGTGAGTTGTACTACAACCTGGGTAACGCTTACTTCAAGACGGGCGAGATCGCCCCGGCCATCCTCTGGTACGAGCGCGCCCTGCGGCTGGACCCCTCCGATGCCGATGTGCGTTACAACCTCGAGTTTGCCAAGGCGCAGACACAGGACAAGATTGACGAGGTACCGGAGATTTTCTTCGAACAGTGGGGCCACGCCATGTGCTACCTGCTGCCCTCGGACACCTGGGCCTGGCTCAGCGTGCTTTTCTTTGCCGCTACCGTAGGCCTGGTGCTGCTGTTCCTGCTGGGACGCACCTCAGGACAGCGCCGGCTGGGCTTCTTCGCAGCCATCGTCACCTTCATCCTCGCCTTCCTGGGCTGGGACTTTGCCCAGTGGCAGAAGACCGAAGCCGAACGCCAGGACATGGCTATTGTGATGCGCCCGGTTTCCAGCGTGAAGAGTTCTCCTTCGGCCGACAGCGCCAAGGACCTCTTCATCCTCCACGAAGGCACCCGCGTGCGCATCCTGGACAACGTTTCCGGCTATTCCCAGATTGAGATTGCCGATGGTCGCCAGGGCTGGATTGCCGCCGGGGAGATCGAGGTGATTTAGTAAACATTGCCCCTGGTCGCTAAGCACCTGTGAATCAACATCTTCCTACAAATCCTCGGCTCCATTTGCGCCGAGGATTTCCCGTAACATGCTGACTGTGAGCCACTTACAGACCAGCGGATAGTGCGCATCCTAAAGGTCCGTGGGGAGGAAAGCATGCTAAAGGATAAGGATAGGACAGGAATGGGAGGGGAAGGGTGAGCGCCGGAGCGAATTGGCGGAAACGGGAATGCGCGTGGGGCTCGTGCAGGGAGCGGTGCAGGTCAGAGGGGTGAGCGGAGCAGGTCCGATTATAGCCTACTGACTTGCGCCAGGAATCGCCATTCTGGGCGTTTTAGCGGTGCAGGACCCCACCGTAAAAACTGACCTGCACCGTTGACCTCACTGACCGGCGCCGCTGACCCCACTGACCTGCGCCAGACAGCAGACCCGCAAGGCAGGAGATACACTCGGGCTGTGCCCTCGGTATGACAAGAGAAGCCCGGTCGGGGTCGGGCAGGACGAGAAGGCAAAGCCGGGCAGGACGAGAAAGCTGGGCCGGGCAGGACAGGCTCAGGAGTGACGAGGCTCAGGAGTGAGCACACAGGCGGAGATAGTCGGTATGGACATCGCGAACGACATCGTCCCAGGTGAGGTAAAGTTCCCGGCGGGCGGCTGCACAGACGCGGGCGTAGCCATTCTTATCGGCAAGGATATCCAGGATGGTGTGGGCGTAGGCGTCCTCTGAGGCCGGGCTCACGTAGCCGTTGACGCCGGGCGTGACGGTGGCGGCGGTGCGGGCGCCCTCCAGGAAAACGGTGGGCGTGCCCTGGCAGGCGGCTTCTATCTGCACCAGCGAATTGGCATCGTACAGGGACGGGAACAGGAAGAGCGAGGCGCGGGAGTACAACTTTTCCAGCATGGGCTTGTCCGTGAGGCCGCACATCACCACTTCTTCCGTGAGGCCCAGTTCCTGAACCAGAGCAGCGAGTTTTTCCTCATCCTGCCCTTTCCCCGCAAACAGCATGCGGAAATTCCTCAGGCCCAGCACCTTAGCCCGCGCCAGAGCACGGACGGTAAAGTCGATATTCTTGATAAAATTGATGCGGCCCACAAAGAGGAAAACGGTGGCATCGGCCGGGATACCGTACCGTTCATTCACCTCGCCAGCTGCGGCGGCCGGGTCCGGCACCGGGACATGATCCGTAGCATTGAGCCGTACCTTGCAGGGGGCGGTGAGGCCATATTCCCGCTGGTAGAGTTCCTGGATGCCGCCATTGACGGCCCAGCATTCGTCACAGGCGTTAAACACGCGCATAATGCCGTCCATGGCAATGTGGGTACTCAGCTTGAAATGCAGATTCTGCTCAAAATCCTGCCGATACTGGCTGTGCAGGGTGGCCACCACCGGCAAGCCATGCACCTTGGCATAGGCCAGCCCCGTCATGCCCATGGTAAACGGGGAATGGATATGCACCAGGTCTATACCGCTCCGGAGGAGCTTGGCATCAAAAACCGGGTCCAGCGCCGACAGCGGAACAGAATAGTCGTTGGTTAGGAACGGAAAGCTGGAGCACTGCTCCACCTGATAAGGGACCTCCTTGTTTGCCTGGCCTGTGTCCGGGCAAAAAACAACCACATCGCAATACTTTACGAGCCGGCGGGCATAGTTGTCCACCACCTTGATGACACCATCCACCATGGGATACCAGGTGTCGATAAATAACCCTACTTTCATAGGTGCAAAGTTAAGCATTTTCTTCCGGGGATGTACTTGCCTGAGAAAGGCTTTTTTTGTATATTTGCAAGTTGAAGTGATAATTAGTTAATTTTTAGTATAGTATGTTATTCCCTCTTCTTCAAACAGACGTGCTGGATGCAGCCGTAGACACCGTTGCACAGGCCCCGGAAGCGGTGGCCCCCATCCAGCCCACCGTTATGAGCGAAAGCCTCTGGTCCATGTTCAACATGGGCGGCCCCCTCATGTGGGTTCTCCTGGCCCTGAGCATTCTGGCCATCTACCTGATTGGCCGCAAATGGTGGGTGATCAACAACGCCTCCAAGATTGACCCGCATTTCATGCAGGACATCCGCGACTACATGGGAGACGGCAAAACCAAGAGCGCCATCACCCTTTGCCAGAAATACGACAACCCGGTGGCCCGCATGATCGAAACCGGTATCCGCCGTCAGGGCCGTCCCACCGCGGACATCCAGAGCGCCATCGAGAACATCGGCAACGTGGAAGTAGCCCGTCTGGAGAAGGGTCTTCCGCTCCTGGCCACCATCGCCGGCGGCGCCCCCATGATCGGTTTCCTGGGCACCGTGATGGGCATGGTACAGGCCTTCTTCAACATGTCCAAGGCCGGCAACAACATTGACATCACCCTCCTCAGCGGCGGTATCTACACGGCCATGCTCACCACCGTGGGCGGTCTTATCGTAGGTATCATCGCCTACTTCGGCTACAACTGGCTCACCTCCAAGATCGGCGACCTGGTGTACAAGATGGAAAGCTCCACCATGGAGTTCATCGACATTACCATCAACGAAGAAAAGGCCGAATAACCTATGGCACTCAAGAGAAACACCAAAGTAGATGCGCAGTTCGCGGTATCCAGCATGACGGATATCGTGTTCCTGCTGCTGATCTTCTTCCTGGTGACCTCCACCCTCATCAACCCCAACGCGCTCAAGCTCCTGCTCCCCAAGAGCACGGGCCAGGTGAACGCCAAGGCTACGGTGAGCGTGAGCATCAAGGACTGGGGAAACGAGACCTACACCTACCACGTAAACGGTGCACAGGACCCTATCCCCTACGACCAGGTGGAAGAGGAACTCATTTACCTGCTCTCGCAGGAAGAAGATCCCACCTTCTCCATTTTCAGTGACCAGACGGTTCCTGTAGGAGAGGTTGTCCAAATGATGAACATCGCCAAACGGAACCACTATAAAGTGATTCTGGCAACCCAACCCGAGTAAGTATGCATCCTTACCAGCGCACCCGCGAAAAACGCGAAAAGAACGCCAACGTAACCGGTATCCTGGCTACGCTGGGCATTCATGCCGCCGCGCTGGTGGTGCTTTTCACCAGCGGACTCACCTATCTGGATCCCCCGCCGCCGGAGCGCACTTCCCTGCTGATTGAATTCGAAGAAGAGGTACCGGAGGTCAAACCCATCCAAACCCGGATTGGGCGCCAGCCTCAGGCAGAGGAAGTGGATCTGACCAAAGACGTGGAACTGGTCCAGAAGGCGGAGGCCCCCACCGTAAACGACCGGCCCAACGTGACACCCGCCACCAAGCCGGACACCCACGGAGACGTGGAAGTTCCCACGCCCAAGGTGGAAGAGCCCAAGCTGGATCCGCGCGCCTCGTTCCCCGGCATGAGCCAGAAGGACAACAGCGCCACCACCCCGCACAGTGCAGCAGAAGCCTCGGAAGGGTTCAAGGCCGGCCAGCCGGACGGCAACACCCGGGAGGGCAAGACGGAAGGCAGCGCCAACGCCCACGTGAAAGGACGTAACGTAGTGGGCTCACTTCCCCGCCCCACCTACGCCTCCCAGATGGAAGGCATCGTGGTAGTGCAGGTGAAAGTGGACCAGTACGGCAACGTCACGGAAGCCATCCCCGGTGCAGAAGGCACCACAGTAACAGACAAAACTCTATGGAACGCCGCGCGTAACGCCGCCATGAAAGCCCATTTCAACATGGACGCCCATGCCCCGGCCCTGCAGAGCGGCACCATCACTTATATTTTCAAACTCAAGTAATCGACGTGAGTCGAGTAGTGTATTTATCTTATGGAAGAAAACAAAAAGCATACGCGCACGCGTATAGCGAGAAGGCCTTCAGAAGGCCACGCAGAAAAAGTGGATTACAGCACCAGCCGCAGCTTCGATTCTGAAGAGCGGCCTGCCCGCCGGTACTCCCAGGACCGTTCCAATCGTCCCCGTCGTGCAGACGGCGACCGCAAACCCTTCGGAGAGCGCAAAGCTTACGGAGAGCACCGGACCTTTGGCGAACACAAGCCCAACGGTGAGCACCGTGGTAACGGCGAACACAAATCCTATGGCGAGCACAAGTCCTACGGCGAGCGTAAAAGCTACGGGGACCGTAAGCCTTACGGCAGCAAGCCCGCTGGCCGCAGCGGTTACGGGAAGCCCAACTTCGGCGGTTCCAAACCCGCCGGCCGCAAACCATTCAACAAGCACAGCGAGGCCGATGCCGGCATGAGCGCCATGCTCAGCCGCAAGCCCCAGGTGAACGGCCGCTACAGCGACGACGACACCGTAAAGACGGAAATCCAGGAAGTAGTGCGCCTGAACAAATTCATCGCCAATTCCGGCGTATGCTCCCGTCGCGAGGCCGACACCCTCATCCAGAGCGGTGTGGTTACCGTGAACGGCGTGGTAGTCACCGAACTGGGCACCAAGGTGAATGTCCTCAAGGACGATATCCGCTTCAACGGAGAACGCCTCAAAGGCGAAGAGAAAGTGTACATCGTGATGAACAAGCCTAAGGGCTATGTCACCACCGCCAGCGACCCTCACGCAGAGAAGACCGTAATGGAGCTGCTGAAGGGCTGCCCTACCCGCGTATTCCCCGTGGGCCGGCTGGACAAGAACACCACCGGCGTGCTCATGTTCACCAACGACGGAGAGATGGCCGAGCACCTCACCCACCCCTCCTACAACAAGAAGAAGATTTACCAGGTAGTACTGGACGCTCCCCTCAAGGAAGAGGACCAGCAGAAGATTCTCGCTGGCATCGAGCTGAGCGACGGTGTGGTTGCCGCCGATGAACTGGAATTCATCGACGCTCACGACCACCGCCAGCTGGGCATCGAGATCCACTCCGGGAAAAACCGCATCGTCCGCCGCATCTTCGAGTCTCTGGGCTACGAAGTCCGCGCCCTGGACCGCGTTTACTTCGCCGGCCTCACCAAGAAAGGCCTCAAGAAGAGCGACTGGCGTTACCTCACGGAAGGAGAAGTGAACATCCTTAAAATGGGAGCTTACGTATAGCCTATGGCACACAGAGCAGGTTTTGTCAATATCATCGGCAACCCCAACGTGGGGAAAAGCACCCTTATGAACGCCCTGGTGGGTGAGAAACTTTCCATCGTCACCGCCAAGGCACAGACCACCCGTCACCGCATCATGGGTATCGTGAGCGGCGAGGATTTCCAGATCGTGTACTCGGATACGCCCGGTATCCTCAAGCCCAATTACCGCCTGCAGCAAAGCATGTTGAACTTTGTGGACACGGCCATTGGCGATGCCGACATCATCCTGTACGTGACGGACGTGGTGGAAAAAGGGGACAAGAACGACGCCTATATTGAGAAACTGCGCAAGGTGGGCTGCCCGGTGGTAGTGGTCATCAACAAGATCGACCTCTCCACGCAGGACAAGGTGGTGGAACTCATGGGCTGGTGGAAGGAACAGTTGCCGGCCGCGGAGATTATCCCGGCATCGGCCCAGGAGAAATTCAACCTGGACAGCATCCTGGAAGCCGTGAGCAGCCGCCTGCCGGAAGCACCGGCCTGGTTCGACAAAGACCAGTTCACGGACAAGAACCTTCGTTTCTTCGCTTCCGAAATCCTGCGGGAGAAGATTTTCCTCAACTACAGCGAGGAAATCCCCTACTCCTGCGAGGTGGCCATCGAAGCCTTCCACGAGGGAGAAGACCGCTATGAGATTTCCGCCGTCATTTACGTGATGCGGGATTCCCAGAAAGGGATCATCATCGGCAAGGGCGGTAAAATGCTCAAGAAAGTGGGCACGGAAGCCCGCCTGGAAATGGAAGACTTCTTCCAAAAGAAGGTATTTTTGAGTACCTTTGTAAAAGTGGACCCCGACTGGCGCGAGAGCCGCAAGGAACTCCGCCGCTTCGGATACGAGTATTAGAGATACACTCGGCCCTCCGGGCCTCGGTATGACAAACATAAGTTTTTATGGCAGAAGATTGGGACGACATCAAGCCCTCCCCGGAAGAGGACGACGAGGAACTGGGAGAAGACGCTGCTGCGTCGGGCAAATTTGAGAAACTGCTGGGCAGCGATTCCAGCAAGTACAAGCTGTCCGGCATGTTCAAGGAATGGTACCTGGACTATGCGTCTTACACCATCCTGGACCGCGCCGTGCCGCACATCGTGGACGGTTTCAAACCGGTTCAGCGCCGCGTATTGCACACCATGGCCCAAATGGACGATGGCCGCTACACCAAGGTGGCCAACATCGTGGGCCAGGCCATGCAGTACCATCCGCACGGTGATGCCTCCATCCTGGGCGCCCTGGTCACGCTGGGCCAGAAAGGCCTCCTGATCGACTGCCAGGGTAACTGGGGTAACATCCTCACCGGCGACTCCAACGCCGCCCCGCGTTACATCGAAGCCCGCCTTTCCAAGTTTGCCAAGGAAGTGGTTTTCGATAAAAAGGTAACGCCCTGGATGACCTCTTACGACGGCCGTAACCAGGAGCCCACGGAACTGCCCGTGCGTTTCCCGCTGCTGCTGGCCCAGGGTACGGAAGGCATTGCCGCCGGTCTCAGCTCCAAGATCCTGCCCCACAACTTCAACGAACTCATCGACGCCTCCATCGCCATCCTGAAAGGCAAGCCCTACGAGATTCTCCCGGACTTCCCTACCGGTGGCATCGCGGACTGCTCTAAATACAACCAGGGCAAGCGTGGCGGCATGGTGAAAGTACGGGCCCGCATCAACAAGGTGGACAAGAGCACCATCACCATCACGGAGATTCCCTACGGAAAAACCTCGCACGCCATCATCGACAGCATCCTCAAGGCCAAGGACAAGAAGAAAATCAACATCAAGAAGATTGACGATATGACCACCGACAAGGTGGAAATCATCATCCACCTTCCTGCCGATGTTTCTCCGGACAAGACCATCGACGCGCTGTACGCCTTCACCGAGTGCGAGACCAAGATTGCGCCCAACGCCTGCGTGATCCGGGACAACAAGCCGGTGTTCCTCACCGTGAACGAAATCCTGGAATACGACACCTATCACACGCGGGACATTCTCAAGGCCCAGCTGGAGTACAAACTTGCCGAGCTGGAAGATGACTGGCACTACACTTCCATGGAGCGCATCTTCTTCGAGAACCGCATCTATAAGGTGCTGGAACAGAACCAGATGAGCTGGGAAGAGCAGCTGGACGACATCCTGTCCCAGATGAAGAACTACGAGGACCTGCTCCATCGTGAAATCGTGATGGAAGACATCCTGAAGCTGGTGGAAAAACCGGTGCGCAAGATTTCCAAGTTCGATACCAAAGCCCTGGACGAGAAAATCTACGCCCTGGAGGACCAGATGAAGGAAGTGCAGGACCACCTGGACCATTTGACGGAGTTCACCATCGACTGGTTCAAGAACCTCAAGGCCAAATATGGCGCCCAGTGGCCGCGCCTGACGGAAATCTCCTCGCTGGAGAACATCACCGTCACCAAGGTAGTGTCCAACAACGCCAAGCTGTACGCCAACCTGGAGGAAGGTTTCGTGGGCATCGGCCTGCGCCGGGACGAGGGTGAATACGTGTGCGACTGCTCGGACCTGAGCGAGATTATCGTCATCGCCAAAGACGGCAAATTCCGTGTCACCAAGGTGGCGGACAAAGCCTTCTTCTGGAAAGACCTGCTATACGCCGGCGTGTTCAACCGCGGCGACGAGCGCACCATCTACAATGTGATTTACCGCGACGGCAAGGGTCCGGCCCATTATGCCAAGCGTTTTGCCATTACCTCCGTCACGCGTGACAAGGACTATGACATTACGCCCGGGGCCGATGGCACCCGCATCCTCTGGTTCACCGTGAACCACAACGGAGAGGCGGAAACCGTGCGCATCCAGTTCCGTCCCAAGAAGGGCCTCAAGAAAACCAGCATGGAGTGGGACTTCAGCTCCCTGGCCATCAAGGGACGCGGCTCCCGCGGTAACCTGGTGACCAAGAACGCCATCGCCAAAATCCAGCTCAAATCCAAGGGAATCACCACCCTGGAAGGCAAGGACATCTGGTGGGATCCGGACATCCAGCGCCTCAACGAGGAAGGCCGCGGCGAACTGCTGGGCAAGTTCTCCGGAGAGGACCGCGTACTGGCTGTCTTTGCCGACGGCTCCTATTACACCACCTCGTACGACCTGGTGAACAAGTACCAGGGAGACGTAGTCCGTGTAGAGAAATTCGACCCTGCCCGCATTTACTCCGTCCTGTATTGGGACAATTCCGCCAAAGCGTTCTATGTCAAGCGCTTCAGCTTTACGGAAAGCAATAACACCCCCGTGCTGTTCATCTCCGAGAGCCGGGGTTCCCGCCTGGTGGATATTTCCTCGGACCTGCACCCGCAGATGGTGCTCACCTTTGGCGGCAAGTTCAAGCATCGTGAGCCGGAAACCGTTGACGTAGAAGAATTTATCGCCAAGAAAGGCCTTACGGCAAAAGGTAAGAAGTGCTCCAATATGGACCTCAAGATGGTGGAATTCGGCGAGCCGCTTCACAAGCCGGAGGATGACCTGGAGCCTGAGGCCCCCATCGTGGCGGAAGGCTTGGAAGAAGAGGCCATCGACATGGATTTCCAGCCGGAAGAGGTTCCCGCAGAACCCATCGAGCAAACCGGCCAGGCAGCGGATCTCCTGAAAGATGCGCCTGCCACAGACCAGGGAGCCGTAGACTTCGACGATTGGGAACCTACGCTGTTCTAAGAGTTACAGGCAATCGATAATGATTTCGTCCGCGATTTGCTCCGAAGTAAGGCCGTCCGTGTTCATGGTAACATGGGCGGCTTCTGCATAAAGCGGTTCGCGCGCGGCAAAGCGTTCCGCCAGATGCTCATCGGCCAGGGGGCGGGCGGTGGTATCGGCAGAAAGCCGTTCCTGAATGCTTTCCAACGAGGCTTGCAGATAGATGCAGGTGGTTTTTTCCTGCAGGAGCCGGATGGCACCGGGCACTGTGACCGTGCCGCCGCCGAGGGCCAGGACGGCCGTGTTTTCTGCGTACCTGCTCACCGTTTGCTCCAGTGCCTGCTTCTCCAGGCGGCGGAAACCTTCCTCCCCCTCGGAGGCAAAAATGGCGGGAATGGAACGGCCTGCTTTCTTGACGATAACCTCGTCCAGGTCCAGGAACGGACAGCCCAGGGAGTCGGCCAGGAGCCGCCCTACCGAGGTTTTCCCAGAGGCCATGAAGCCTGTTAAAGCGATGAGCATACGCGCAAATGATGGTTATGAACAAAGGTACGCATCTTTGCGCGTATTTGCAAAAATGCGACAGATTAGCTAACTTTGTACGACTATGGGCTCTGTAGACAGACAATGGACCGTGAAAGAGGCGCCGGCGCCGGAACGCGTTGAGCAACTCGCTACGGAACTCGGAATCGACCGGGTGCTCGCGGCGCTGCTTATCCAGCGCGGCGTGTCTACGTTTGACCAGGCCCGTACCTTCTTCCGCCCCCGCCTGGAGGACCTTCATGATCCTTTCCTCATGACGGACATGGACAAAGCGGTGGAACGCCTGCATGCGGCTATCACTTCCGGTGAAAAAATTCTGGTCTATGGCGACTACGACGTAGACGGCACCACCGCCGTAGCGCAGGTGTACTCCTTTATCAAGCACTTCACTTCCAAAGTCCAGTTCTACATTCCGGACCGCTACGACGAAGGCTACGGCCTGTCGTACAAGGCGCTGGACTGGGCCTCGGACAACGGAATCGGCCTGGTCATCACGCTGGACTGCGGCATCAAGGCCATCGACAAGGTGGAATATGCCCGTACTAAGGGCATCGAGGTCATTATTTGCGACCATCACCTCCCGGAGGAAGAACTGCCCGGCGCTGTGGCCATCCTGGACCCCAAGCGGGAGGACTGCCATTATCCCTTCGACGACCTTTGCGGTTGCGGCGTGGGCTTCAAACTAGCCCAGGGCTATGTGCAGAAATATGGTCTGGAATTCTCCCTGCTGGAACCGCTCCTGGATTTGCAGGTGGTATCCATCGCATCGGACCTGGTGTCCATGACCGGCGAAAACCGCATCCTGGCACATTTCGGCCTCAAACGCCTGAACGAGAATCCCCGCAAGGGCCTGCTGGCCATGATCAACCTGGCCAAGCTGGAGCCCGGCCATATCGGCATTGACGATATCGTCTTCAAAATTGGTCCGCGTATCAATGCGGCGGGCCGAATGGAAAGCGGCCGGCTGGCGGTGGAACTGCTCACGGCCACGGATGACCGCACGGCGATCCGCATCGGCGAGCAAATTAACGACAACAACAACGAGCGCAAGTCCATCGACCGGGAAATCACCCAGGAAGCACTGGAGATGGTGCAGAACGGCCTGGCCCTGGCAACGGAAAACGTGACCATCGTCTATAATCCCACCTGGAACAAGGGTGTGGTGGGCATTGTGGCGTCCCGCCTGGTAGAGGCCTATTACAAGCCCACCGTAGTGCTCACCAAGAGCAACGGTTTTGTCACCGGCAGCGCCCGCAGCGTGCAGGGATTCGACCTGTATTCGTCCATCGAAAGCTGCGCAGACCTGCTGGAGAACTTCGGCGGGCACATGTACGCGGCCGGCCTCACCATGAAGGAAGAGCGTCTGGAGGAATTCTGCCGCCGGATGGACAAGTTTGTGGAGGGCAATATTACGCGCGAGAAACTTACGCCCGTTGTGGAAATCGACGCCAAACTGGACTTCTCCCAGATTACGCCCAAATTCACGCGTATCCTCAAGCAGTTCCAGCCCTTCGGCCCCGGCAACAGCAATCCGGTTTTCCTCACGGAGGACGTGTACGATGCCGGCAACGGCCGCAAGGTAGGCGCAGGCGGTGTGCACCTCAAGTTGGATTTGATGCAGGAAAGCCAGCCGTACCGCCAGATTGCCGCCATCGGCTTTAACATGGCCGATAATTACGAGTACATCAAGGCCGGCAACCCCATCGACATTTGTTATTCCATCGTGGAAAACTTCTACCGCGGTTCTTCCACCGTCCAGCTTCGCCTCAAGGACGTGCGCGAGCGCGACGAGCTCATTTAATCTATAAGATATAGCCGACTTCTTTGAATCGGTAATAACGATACGGCTTGCCAGGGGTCTCCAGGTCTTGGATGCACAGGCGGCCGTCGGGCTCTACACCCTGAATGACACCAACGTACTCACGCTCCGTAAGGTAGTCGTGATAGTGTGCCTGCACGTCCTTGTTGAACAGGTGGCTGGAATAATTGGAAAACAGCCCTCCACGCGCTTTGGCATCCAATAAATCCGGCAGCCTGTCCTCGAATGCGGCCATCAGCTGCTCCAGACACTCCTCCAGGGAAAACTCTTCTCCCAGGCAGCACCACAGGGAAGTGGCATTGGCCAGCTGGGGAAACGCCCGCTGATTGACGTTCAGCCCTACGCCGACAACCGCCGCATGCACCCACTCCCCTTTCAGGCTGTTCTCGATGAGGATGCCGCAGATTTTGTTCTTCCCCACATACACGTCATTGGGCCATTTGACTTTGCACCAGATACCGTGGCTTTGCAGGAAATCCGCCACCACGACGGAAATGAGGTAATTGAGCCAGTGCACCTGCGAGGCATGCAGTTCCCCTTCCCCGAACTTCAATACGATGGAAAAGGTGAGGTTTTTCCCCGGCTCCGTGAACCAGGTATTGCCCCGCTGTCCCCTGCCGGCGGTTTGCTCCCGGGCGGCAAGGACGGTAAGGGACGGCAGCTCCTCCAGACGCCGCAGCGCCTCGGAGTTGGTAGAGTCGATGGTGTCCAGCCAGAGAATGTTCATTCCACGTCCTGTAACGGTTCGTTGAAGGGCTCCAGAAAGGGATTGTACATGCCTTCCCGGGCGATGGAAGTGGGCTGGCCGTGTCCGGGAATCACATCCGTTTCCCCGGGCAGGTTCAGCAAGCGCTCCTTAATGGAGGTCATGAGGTCATCATAATCGCCCCCGTAAAGGTCTGTACGGCCGATGCTGCCGGCAAACAGCGTATCTCCGCTGAGCAGGAGACTGTTCTCTTCCGAATAATAGCACACGCCCCCGCGCGAGTGACCGGGCGTATGGATCACCTTCCAGGCGGTGCCGGCCGTGGTAATCACGTCGCCATCGGCAATGTCCACCGTTTTAAAGTCGTGCTGGAGGAAGGAGAAGGACGACGTGGCATGCGCACTGCCCGTGACGTTGTTCATGGTGTCGATATCCAACGGATGCAGATATACGGGCACATCGTACACGGCCAGGAGCTTGGCGACGCCCCAGAAATGGTCGAAATGGCCGTGCGTGAGCAGGATGGCATCCGGCGTGAGCCCATGACTTTGGAAGAAGCTTTGCAGCTGATCCATCCCGTCCTGCGAAGACATGCCGGGATCCACCACCGTACAGGCATGCTGGCCACCGGTCCAAAGTACCACACAATTGGTTCCCAGCGGGTTGAAGGTAAATATTCTGGAATGTAACATAATCGGCTTTCAATTGGCATTGCAAATTTACGATAATTTTACCAACTTTGTAGAATAAAGCGCCGCACGTATGCACATTGGAATCGCAGGAAATATCGGCAGTGGGAAAACCACCCTCACTACCCTTCTGGCCCGCCATTACGGCTGGACGCCCAAGTTCGAGTCGGTCACCTATAATCCGTACCTGGCGGACTATTACGCGGACATCAAGCGCTGGTCCTTCGCCCTGGAAATGTACTTCCTGCAGCAGCGCCTGCACGACGTCCTGGAAATCGCCAAGTCCAAGGAGGTCATCATCCAGGACCGCACCCTCATGGAAGGCGTGAACATCTTCGTGGCCAACAACTACGCGCAAGGCAACCTGACGGAACGGGACTACAACACCTACATGGACACCTACAACGTGATGATGGAGGTGGTGAAGGAACCGGACCTCATGATTTACCTCCGTTCCGGCATCGAGCACCTGGTATACCAAATCCAGAAACGCGGCCGGGATTACGAGCAAAGCATCTCCATCGACTATCTGAGCGGCCTCAACGAGCGGTACGAAAAGTGGATCGCCGGCTACAAAGGCAAACTGATTATTGTCGATGCCGACAATCTGGACTTCCTGGGCCGGCCGGAGGACTTTGCCACCATTACGGACCGCATAGACGCAGAATTGTTCGGCCTGTTTTAACCTTCTCCCGTGAAATAAACAAATACATCATATTATGCATATAGCAATTGCAGGTAATATCGGCAGTGGAAAAACCACGCTCACCAAAATGCTGGCAGCCCACTACGGCTGGACGCCCAAGTTTGAATCGGTAGATTTCAACCCCTACCTGGCCGACTTCTATGAGGACATGGAACGCTGGTCGTTCAACCTCCAGGTTTACTTCCTGAACAAACGCTTCCAGGACGTGGTGGAAATTTCCAAGCACAAGGAAGTGATTATCCAGGACCGCACCATCTACGAGGACGCCCGCATCTTTGCGCCCAATCTCCATGCCATGGGCCTGATGTCCACGCGTGACTTCGAGAACTACAGCGACCTGTTCGACCTCATGATGTCCCTGGTGAACCCGCCGGATCTCCTGATCTACCTGCGTTCCAGCATCCCCAACCTCATTTCCCAAATCCAGAAGCGCGGCCGTGAGTACGAGCGTTCCATCCGTATCGACTACATCACCGGCCTTAACCAGCGCTATGAGGACTGGATCAAGGATTACAAGGCCCGGCTGCTCATCATAGACGTGGACAACATCAAATTCGAGAACAAGCCGGAAGACTTCCAGCTCATCACCGACAAAATCGACGCGGAACTGTACGGCCTCTTCCCTACCGAATAACCTATACTTCTATGGCAGAAAGAATCACCATCATCGACTTCGTAGAGAAGTACTCTCGCAAATATGAAAACTTCGTATACCTCCGCGAGAAGGTAAATGGCAAGTGGAAAGAAATCACCCAGGGCCAGACCCGTGAGGAAGCCTACCGCATCGGTGCCGGCCTCATGTCCCTGGGCGTCAAGAAAGGAGACCGCATCGCCCTTTTGTCGGAAAGCCGCGCCATGTGGATCCTCGCCGAGCTGGGTGCCATGTACGCCGGTGCGACGGACGTTCCCCTGTCGGTGAACCTGGGAGAAGGCAAAGACCTTGTTTTCCGTATCAACCATTCGGAAGCCAAGTGGATCCTGGTGTCCGGCAATCACCTGCCCAAGATCCGCGCCATCCTGCCGGAATGCCCCGCCGTGGAAAAAGTGATTGTCTTTGACGATACCGCCTTCGACTACACCTCCCTTGAGCCCAAGGAAATGCGCATCAGCGAAATCCAGAAGATGGGTGACGAATTCCTGAAAGCCCACCGCTCGCAGTTCGAGGCCCGTTTCCGTTCCATCGGCCCGGATGATTATGCCAATATTTCCTATACCTCCGGCACCACGGCCGACCCTAAAGGCATCCTCCTTACCCACCGCAACTATACGGCCAACGTAGAGCAGGGCAACTCTGTCATCAGCGTCAACGAAGGCGAGGTCATGCTCATCATCCTTCCCCTGGACCACTGCTTCGCCCATGTGGCCGGCATGTACACCATGATGATTTACGGTGGATCCATCGCCTTTGTTCCCATCGGCAAGAATGCCCTGGCAACGCTGCGCAACGTACCCATCGCCATCTCGGAGGTCCGTCCGCACGTCATGCTTTCCGTCCCGGCCCTGGCCCGCAACTTCAAAAAGAACATCGAGGGTGCCATCAAGAAGAAAGGCGGTTTCACGGAGAAGTTGTTCTATTTCGCCCTTAACAACGCCATCAAATACAACAAGGAATACTACAATGCCGGCTCCAACGGCACTTTCTGGAGAAAACCCCTGGTTTCCCTCTTCGACAAACTGGTCTTCTCCAAGGTGCGCGAGAACTTCGGCGGCCGCATGCGCTTCTTCGTAGGCGGCGGCGCCCTGCTGGACATCGAACTGCAGCGCTTCTTCTGCGCCGTAGGTATGCCCATGTTCCAGGGTTACGGACTCACGGAAGCCACGCCCATCATCTGCGCCAACTCCGAGGGTCATGCCCGCTTCGGTTCCTCCGGCCGCATTGTCAAGCCCATGGACTGCGTCATCCTGGATGCAGAAGGCAAGGAAGTACCCCACGGAACCAAGGGTGAAATCGTCATCCGCGGTGAGAACGTCATGGCCGGTTACTGGAAGAATCCCAAAGCCACGGCAGACACCATCATCGACGGTTGGCTGCACACTGGAGACATGGGCTACATTTGCCCGGAAGATCCCGAATTCCTGTATGTCGTAGGCCGGTTCAAGAGCCTCCTCATCTCCTCCGACGGTGAAAAATACAGCCCGGAAGGCTTCGAGGACAACTTCACGGAAACCTCCAAGTGGGTGAACGCCTGCGTCCTCCACAACAACCAGAAGCCGTACTGCGTAGCCCTGGTGGTTCCGGACAAGACCGCCCTGGCGGAAGCCTGCCAGAAGCGCGGTCTGGACCCTGCCAGCAAGGAAGGAAAGGACTACATGCTGGATCTCATCCAGGCCGATGTGGACACTTACAAGAAAGGTGGCAAGCACGAGGGCATGTTCCCGGAGCGCTGGCTGCCCAGTGCCATCGGCATCTGCGGCGAGGAATTCACCATCGCCAACAAGATGATGAACTCCACCATGAAGATTGTCCGCGGCAAGGTGGAGGAACACTACGCAGACCTTCTGGACTACATGTACACGGTAGAAGGCAAGGAGCTCCACAACGAGCGCAACCGCAAGGCGCTGGCATAGGTGCAAAAGGTTGGTGCCTCATTTGTCAAAGGTTGGTTTTTAGGCCGCCAACCATTGACAGATAATCGCCATTAGACACTATTCTACCTCAATACTAGTGCAAAAGGTTGGTTACTCAAAAACCAACCTTTTGCATTTGTATGACCAACCTTTTACGCAGCAAGGAGGTCGCTCGGAATGATAGGGAACAGACACCCGACAGCCCGTCCTTCAGAAAGCGGCCGGTGACAGATTCAGAGCCGGGGGCCGATTATTCCCCGGAAAAGACGCCCTCGAAGAGGATGGTGCCGGAGGTGGATTCCCCGATGGCGAATACAAAGGGATGGTCGGCATAGAAATAGACCCGCTTGGGCTCTTCACCCGGACCGGCCTCCGTTGCTGCTTCCATTTCTACAACAGTGACGGCGGCGGCTTCCGTACCCCACTCGGCCACGGAAATACGCGCCTTTTGGATCACTTTCCCTATCCAATAATAATATTCCTCCTCTTTCGGGGCAAACATCCGGTCAAACTGAGCCATGCCGGCCCGGAAGGCACGATTGATACCCATCGCCTTCAGGGTTTCGTTCAAATTGAATTTGTTTTCTATGTCGAACTTGGGAAGTCTGACATAGACCTCGGCATCCGACCGGAAGCTTTGCTGAATCTCCTCCCAGGAGGTGCGTTGCAGTTTCTCCAGTAATCCTTCCAGGTTATTATCGTCCGGAAGCAGGAAGTACATGTAGAACTTCCGGTTGGCGTAGGGCAATGCCAGTACGGTGAACCCGTCCATGGGCGCATAGCGGTGATAGTCCATGTTGCGCATCATCTTTACCTTGCTCTTCGTTCCGCTAGACAGGGTAAAGTCCCCTTCGGTGGTACTCCTTTCCAAGAACATGGGATCATGTGCGCTTCCTGCCCATTTGGCCTTGAAGTACAGCGCATTCATCAGGAAGGCAACGGCATCTTCAGAAATCTCGTCCGCCTCCAGTACCTTGTCGATAAATCCGTTGGTGTTCCTGCCGGCCCACTCGTTGATGCGGGCCGCCACTTGCGCCGGGTCGGAAAAATCCATGTTGTCCACTGCTGCGTAGTAGGTTTCCTCCATGGCTTGTTTAAAGGACGGGAGCAGCGGAAACTCATCATTCACCAGCAGGGCGTCCGTTACCTTCAAGGTGACATCCAGATCCACCGCCGGAAGTTGTTCCAGCAGGATTTTGCTGTAGGCATTGAGCGCGTCCATGCCCTCGTCCCCATAGCCCAGGAAGTCGATAATCTCCTGCAGCGTCTCGCCGCTAGCCCCATTGGCCGTCATGGCCAGGGCATATTGGAGGCTGAGGGGAGAGCAAATCAGATTTTTTCCATGGTAGAGCTGCTTGAGGAAGCGGAAGGCCATGGCGTTTCCCGCCTGCACATACCCCTTCTGGGCGTTGGAGAGCTCCACTTTGGTTATTTGCTCAGTGGGGCTGGGCGATGAGATGGTGATTGGATTCTTTACGTTCACCGGCACATTTGAGGATGGATTCTTTACGTTCACCGGCACCTTTGAGCATGCCACAACAGCCAACAGGCAGACAACAGCATAAACAAAACCCTTTTTCATCGTTCAGTTCAATTTACAGTTCATTCATAAAACCCCAACAGGGACGAATCCTTGCTTGCACAAACTTACATAAAAATCTTGGATTTTTACGCCAGTAGGGATAAAAATCAAGA
>CAMKSQ010000024.1 GCA_946415475.1 uncultured Bacteroidales bacterium | reverse complement strand
TGCCCGTCGTCGGCTTCGCGCCATCGAGGAGTTCAGCGACCTGGGCAGCGGCTTCGATATCGCCATGCAGGACCTGGATATCCGTGGCGCCGGCAACCTGCTGGGCGCGGAACAGAGCGGTTTCATTTCCGACATGGGCTACGAGACTTATCAGAAAATTCTGTCGGAGGCGATGGAAGAGCTGGGCGTGGAAACCGGCATCACCTCGCGCTCCTCGCAGGAAAAATACGTGGACGACTGCACCATCGAAACGGACAAGCCCGCCTTCATTCCGGACGATTACATCGACATTACAGCAGAGAAGATCCGCCTGTACAAGATGCTGGATGCCATGAATGACGAGCGGGAAATCGACCGTCTGGGCGCCCAGGTGGCCGACCGCTTCGGCCCGCTTCCGCAGGAGGTGGAGAACCTGCTGTACGTGGTGAAAATCAGGAACTTGGGCCAACTGCTGGGCTTTGAGAAAATCATCATCAAGAACGGGATGCAAATCATGTTCTTTGTGAGCAATCCCATGGGTGGTTACTACCAGTCCAAACCGTTCGAGACGGTGCTTTCCCGCGTGAACGACCATCCCACCCAATACAAATTCAACCAGGACGGCGGCCGCCTCCGGACCGTTTCCCGCGGTGTCGATTCGCTTGATAAGGCCTATTCCATTTTGAAAAGACTGCAATAATGGTTAAATTTGCAGGCTATGTCTAATTTACTTGTAGAAATAGGCAATACCGCCCTCAAGGCTGCCTGGTCGGAAAGGATGACCCTTGGGAAAACTTTCCGATATCAGGGGGAGAAGTTCATGGACTTCATTCTCTCGCTCACCCGGCGGGAGAAACCGGAGGTGCTGCTGCTCTCTTCCGTATATGCCATCTCTCCGGCCGATGCCGCCGTGCTCAAGGAAGAGTGCACCTATCTGCTCATTTTAGACAGCAACAACAAGGAGTTTTTGGTGGCGCACGGCCTGCCTTCGTACATCTCGTACGACCGCGCCGCTTCTATTCTGGCCGCCCGATACCTTTTCAAGGGCCGCGGATGCACCATCGTGGACTTCGGAACCACCCTTTCGGTCGATTTTACCGGAGAGGACGGCATGTATCGGGGCGGAAACATTTCCCTGGGCTGCCGGACGCGTTTCAAGGCGCTCAACCGGTATTCCCGGTCCCTTCCGCTGGTAGATATGCCGGAAAATCCGGAGCCTATCGGCCAGTCGGAAACGGCTTCCATCGCCAGTGGCGTGGTTTCAGGCATTGTTTTTGAAATAGAAGGCTACCTGAATTTGCACCCGGACAATATTGTAGTGTTTACGGGTGGTGATGCGAATTATTTTGCAAAACGGATGAAAAGTTCCATCTTTGCAATTTGTAACCTTGTCCTCATGGGCATGGCTTTAATAGCGGACGAATATGTTCAGAAGCTTCATCAATAGGGTAACGGTAACGCTGTTGCTGCTCTTTTCCGGCTGGGCGCTCATGGCTCAGACGGACGGCACGTATAGCGGTTTCTCGCCATACTCTGTCTTTGGTATAGGTCAGATGCACCAGCCCGGTACAGCTTGGAACCGCAGTATGGGCGGTGTGGGTATTGCGGCTCGAAACAACCGCTATGTCAATATTCTGAACCCGGCCTCCATGACCGCCCGCGACTCCCTTTCCTTTATGGCGGACTTTGGCCTGGGCGGCCGCATTTCCCTGTTCACCGAAGGAAACAAAAAAACCCTCAACACCACGTTCAACATCGACGATTTCGTGATGTCTTTCCCTATGTGGAAGCACACCGCCGGTATGGTGGGTATTATCCCCGTCAGTGACGTAGGTTACAAGATCGTCTATTCCGAGATGGATCCGGAGGCTAATTACCGCACCTTCACTTCACAGGGGAACGGCGGTGTCTATCAGGCGTTTGTGGCATTTGCCGGTACATTCTGGAACAGGCTTTCCATCGGTGCACAGTTCAACTACAGCTTTGGTAACATTAACAAGCAGGCAACCGTAGATTACGAAGTAGAGTCCTTCCGCGACATTGCCTCCGGAGACTCCCTGCAGGTGAACAATTTCACCGCCAAGCTGGGTCTGCAGTATGAGCAGCCGCTCACTACAGGCCACGCCCTTACCTTCGGTGCTACTTACAAGTTCTCCACCAAGTTAAACGGCCATACCATCCACTATGATGAACGCGGTTCTTATGACCGTGTCCGTTCCGCTTCCACATTGGGAGAAAAAGGACTGTCCATGGGCGATGAACTGGGTGTAGGTATCAGCTACCGCAACACGGACAAACTGCTCATCGAGGTGGACTACACACGCACGGACTGGAGCCGCAGCCGTATGGACCAGGTGAGGGGTTTCTCCAACGTAGGTGAGGTTGCCTTCGCCCCGTCTGTAGGACAAGCCGTCCGGGCAGGCTTTGCATACACGCCCAACCGGAACGATATCCGCTACTTCATGAAGCGGTGCACCTATAGGGCCGGAGCCTATTTCGACCAGTCCTATTATACGGTAGGGGGAGAACATGTGAACGCCGTGGGTGTTACCCTGGGTATGACCATCCCCGTTTTCCGCTGGTACAACGGTCTTACGGTAGGATTGGATTTCGGCCGCAGAGGCTTGGCATCGTCCCAGGTGAAAGAGACGTATTTCGGCTTTAATATCGGCATCAATATCTTTGATATTTGGTTCCAGAAGCGCCCGTACGAATAATAGTGGTACTAAAATTGAATAATAATAATTTAAAATACTGATGTTATGAAAAAGATTACACTCATTTTCTTCGCCGTCATGGCTGTATTTTCCGGACAGAAGCTCTCTGCCCAGAGTAAGGGGAAGTACGGTGCAGACAGTGCAGAGTGCATCAAGTACCTCTCCTATTATCAGGAGTACTACAAGCAGAAGAATTACGATTCCGCCCTGCCCAACTGGCGCAAGGCATATGCTCTCTGCCCTGCTACCGCTTCGCAGAACATGTTCGTACACGGCACCACGCTCATGACCCGTCTGTACAACCAGACCAAGGACGCCGCTGCCCGTGAGGCCATCGTGGATACCATCCTCACCCTGCAGGACCAGCGTATGACCACCTATCCCAAAAAACGTGAGGACATCCTGAACAACAAGGGTCAGTACATGATCAATTACCGCAGCGCCAATCCTTCTTACATTTATAAGAATGTAGGTGCCATCGTTGACGAACTGGGTTCCAAGTCCAACGGTTCCCTGTTGGTGAACCTGCTGCAGTCTTCCATCGCCATGTACCGTGAGAACCAGCTCAGCGCAGACGACGTCATCGCCATGTATGACAAGGTGACCGCCCTCGTGGAAGAGGCTCCTGCCAAGAACGATGCCGAGAAGGAAGACAACCTCAAGGCCAAAGCTACCATCGAGAGCATCTTTGCCGATAGCAAGGTGGCTTCCTGCGATAACCTCATCGCCATTTTCGGTCCCCGTTATCAGGCCGATCCCAACAACCTGGCCCTGGTGAGCAACATCGTCAAACTCATGAACACTGCTGAGGACTGCGCCTCCAACGACCTCTACCTCAATGCCGTTACTTCCATGTACAAGATGGATCCTTCTTTCCGCAGCGCTTTTGCCCTGTACCGCCTGAATGCAGCCCGTGGCAATGTGGCCGATGCTGCCAGCTACCTGGAAGAGGCCATCAACTCCCCCGAGTCCGACGAAGCCACCGACGCTCAGTATTACTATGAGATGGCCGCCTTCTGCTACAAGAACGGTCTGCGTGGCAAGGCTTATGAGGCTGCCAAGAAGACTATCGACATGGACTATGGTTATGCCGGTAAGGGTTATCTGATTATGGGTAACCTCTGGGCTTCCGCTACCTGCGGCGACACCGTGGACAAATGGGCCCGCTACTGGGCTGCCGCAGACTACTACCAGAAGGCCCGCAATGCGGATCCCTCCGTGGCCGATGAAGCTGCTTCTTCCATCGCCAGCGTCAGCCGTTACTATCCGGAGGCTTCCGAGGCCTTCATGTACGATGTAACCAAGGGTCAGTCCTACACCGTTACCTGCGGCGGCATGACCGCAACCACTACCGTTCGCGTACAGTAAGTGACTATTAGAAACATACTTCAGATGATGGCAACCGCTTCGGCGGTTGCTTTCGTCGTTTTTTCCTGTAAGGGCAATTTGTCGGAAGCGGATAAGCTGGATCTGAGCAAAATTCCTATCCAGGTGGTGGACAGCATGTTCTTCGTGCAGTCGGAAACCGGCCAGGTGAAAATGCGCGTAGAGTCTCCCAGGATGGAGGTGTATGAGCGCGATACGCTCTCGTATGACTTGTTTCCCAAAGGCATCCACGTGTATGCGTACAACGAGGATGGGTTGTTGGAAACCACCATCGACGCGGAACAGGCCCGGCACGACAAAACGCCGGACGGCAAGCGTGACAAGTGGTCGGCTTATGGTAACGTGGTGGTTCACAATACCATCAAGAACGAGACCATGAAAACGGACACCTTGTACTGGGACAGCAAGGCCCGCGAGATTTGGACAGACTGCTACATTCTCATGTACTCTCCGTCCGGTTCCATGCAGGGCTACGGCATGCGCTCGGACGAAATGGCACGCAACGCTATCCTTAAACATCCCTTCGACAACGAGTTTATCATAGACAACGACACTACGAAAGTTGTTGTGGATTCGGTGAATTTTATAGGGCCGATGCTAAAAAAATAGTGATTGTTTGGAAGAAAATTCTTAATTTTGCAGCCCTTAGGCAAAAATTGAAGAAAAATTAAAAAATATACGTAAAAATGGCAGCTCTTGAGACCATCAGAACTAAATTCGGCATTGGTGCTTCGCTCATCATTGCCTTCGGTCTTTTACTCTTCCTTGTAAACCCGTCGGACATCATCCAGACTGTGCAGTCTGCTTCTTCCAAGTACGACGTAGGTAAAATCAATGGCAAATCCGTTTCCTATCAGGACTTCGAGTCTGAGGTAAAGCAGTTCTCCGATATTCGCGAGATGCTTTCCGGTCAGTCCGCTTCCAGCGAGCAGGCCCAGCGTCAGACCCGCGACATGGCCTGGAACAACCTGGTAGACCGCTACCTGGTCATCCCCACCATCGAGGATGCCGGTATCCGCGTAGGCCATCAGGAGCAAATCGACCTGTTCGTCGGTGACGATATTTCCCCGGTGCTCACCGGCATGGGTATCTTCAACGACGAGAACGGTGTCTTCTCCGCTTCCGCCGTCCGCGCCTTCATGGAGAATGTCCAGGAGGACGAATCCGGCCGCGGTATCCTGCTTCGCAACTACCTGCAGAACGCCGTTCGCAGCAACCGCTTCAACGAGAAGTATGTAGGTCTGTTCAACGCTGCTTCCTATGTGAACTCCGTGGAAAGCCGCCGCGCCATTGCCGAGAACAACACCACCGCACAGGTGGATTTTGTAATGTCTCCCAACAGCTACTATCCGCAGGATTCCACTGTGGTAGTTTCCAAGGCAGACATCCAGAAGTTCTACGATGCCCACAAGGAAAGCTTCCGCCAGAAGGCCTCCCGCGACATCGAGTATGTCGTGTATGAGGTGAAGCCCTCTGCCAAGGATGTGGCTGCCCAAAACCAGGAATTCGTCACCCTGTACGACGAATTCACTACTACTGATAACGTGCGTGCTTTCCTGCAGCGCAACAGCGACCGCCAGTGGTCGGACAGCTGGTACAAGGGTGGTGATTTACGCACCGTAAACCGCGACGTAGACACCTTTGTAGCAGAGAACAATGCCGGTGTTTCTCCGGTCTTCCAGTCCGGTAACACCTTCTTTGCCGCCCGTATCATGGAACTGGCCAATGTGCCGGATTCCGTGTATGTGCGTCACATCATGCTGCAGGGCGCCAATGCCCGTCACACCGCAGACAGCCTGCTCAACGTGGTGAACAAAAACAACTTTGCCACCATGGCCATGCTCTATTCCGCCGACAAGGGCAATGCCTATGACGGCGAGCAGGGCAACCTGGGTTGGATGACCCAGAACGCCATGATCCCTGGCTTCGAGTCTGTTCTTACTGCCCCTATCGGCAAGCCTTACATCGTGAATACCATGTATGGTACGCACATCGTAGAGGTTACCAAGGCTACCAAGCCCGTTGCCAAGAAGAAAGTGGCCATCTTCGAGAAGGCTACCCTTCCCAGCAAGGAAACCTATGCCGACACTTACAACAAGGCCAATCTCCTGGCCGTACGTGCTGCCGGCAAGTATGCCAACTACAAGGCTGCCTGTGATTCCACCGGTACCTATTCCCGTTCGCTGACCATCAACGAGGGTACGGATACTTACGGTTCCATCGGCCATGCCAAGGAAGTTACCCGTTGGGCCTTCGACAACAAGCCCGGCAAGGCTTCCAGCATCATCACCGTGGACAACAATTACTTCTTCGTGGTGGCTGTGAAGGCTGCTCACAAGGAAGGTTACGCCAAGGTGGACGAGGTTTCCGAGAGCATCAAGACCCAGCTCTATCGTGAGCAGTATGCTGCCAAGCGCTGCGCAGATGTAAAGGCTGAAATCGCCGGTCTCAATTCCCTGGAGGCTGTGGCCGAGAAACTCGGTGCAACGGTTTCTTCCCTGTCGGATGTCACCTTCTCCACCAATTCCGCTCCTACCACCGAGCCCGCTTTCGTGGGTGCTGTGGCTGCCGCTAAGGAAGGTGTGCTCAGCGGCCCTGTGGCCGGTATCATGGGTACTTATGTGTTCCAGGTGAAGGGTCGTGAGGTAGGTTCCTACTACACGGAGGATGACGCCAAGAGCGCCCAGGCCCGTATGGATGCCTATCACACCCAGATGCTCACCTCGCTCATGAGTGAGAAGAACGTGGACGACAACCGCGCCCGTTTCTATTAGTAGGTTTACGCCCGGCCCCTGACCGGGCGTTTTTACGTTATGCCCGGCCTCAGACCGGGCATCTTTTTTTTTTGCGCTATGTCATTAAAATGTGGTATCGTCGGATTGCCTAACGTCGGCAAATCCACCCTGTTTAACTGTGTGAGTTCCGGAAAGGCCCAGAGCGCCAATTTCCCTTTTTGCACCATCGACCCGAATGTAGGTTCCACCAATGTGCCGGACAAGCGCCTGGAGGTGCTTACGGAAATATGCCAGCCCAAGCGTACCATTCCCGCTACTGTGGAAATTGTGGATATCGCCGGCCTGGTGAAGGGTGCTTCCCGTGGGGAGGGCCTGGGTAACCAGTTCCTGGCCAATATCCGCGAGACGGATGCCATCCTGCATGTGCTGCGTTGCTTCGATGACGGCAACATCGTCCATGTCGATGGTTCCGTGGATCCTGTGCGCGACAAGGAAGTGGTGGATGCGGAGCTGCAGATCAAGGACCTGGAGACGGTGGAAAACCGTATCAAGAAGGTCGAGAAGATGGCTACTACCGGCGGAGACAAGGAGGCCAAAAAGCTGCTGTCTTTGCTGCTGCGCTATAAGGCTGTTCTGGAACAGGGTCATTCTTGTCGCGAAGTGGTTCCGGAGAATGCTGAAGAGGAGCAGATGGCCAAAGATTTGTTCCTCATTACCAACAAGCCGGTGCTGTATGTCTGCAACGTGGACGAGGCTTCTGCGGCTACCGGAAACGCTTACGTGGAGGCTGTCCGGGCTGCCGTTGCGGCGGAGAACGCCCAAATTTTGGTGATTGCCGCCAAAACGGAGGCGGAAATCGCCGAAATCGAGGACTATGAGGACCGCCAGATGTTCCTGGAGGAAATGGGCCTGCAGGAGAGCGGCGTGGTGCGCCTCATCCAGAGCGCGTACAGGCTGCTGGGCCTGCGCACCTTCTTCACGGCCGGTGCCGACGAGTGCCGTGCCTGGACCATCAAGGCCGGAGACAAGGCTCCCCGCGCCGCCGGTGTCATCCACACGGACTTCGAGCGCGGCTTCATCCGTGCCGAGGTCATCAAGTACGAGGACTTTGTCCACTACAAGACCGAAGCCGCCGTCCGCGCCGCCGGCAAAATGGGCATCGAAGGCAAGGACTACGTAGTCCAGGACGGTGATATCATGCACTTCCTCTTTAACGTGTAGGGTTTGTCCCTCGCTTTACTCCCTGTCATCCCTCGGTTGGCCCCCTGTCATCCCGAGGCCGTCCTCTTGTCATACCGAGGCCGCAGGCCGAGTGTATCTCCTTCCTAGCGTGACAGCTAACACTCTTTCTATCAGATATTTACGGTATAATCCTCGTTCGAATTTTGAACGAGGATTGTTGTGTAAGGTGCAGATTATCAGTGTTTTAACTGTCACAAGGTGAAAAACCGTGTTGTGATTGCTATCTTGTTGATAATCAGTCGCTTCCCGTATAATCCTCGTTCAAAATCTGAACGAGGATTGTTATGTAAAGGACAGAGTGTCAATGAGTTAGTTGTCACTCGGGAGGGGCGGGGTTTAGGGAGAAGTTGTATCTTTGGGGCATGGGACGATGGAGGATACTCATAGTATTGTGTATGGTTCTGTCCGGACAGGGTATATTGTCCGGACAGGATAAGTCGATGAAAGTTAAAGATCATGGTAGGAAGGAGAGGAGGGAGGAGGAGAAAGGGGACACTTTGCGGGTGATGTTTTGGAATTTGGAGAATTTCTTCGATAACCGGAACGATTCCACCAGTGTGTCGGACGCGGAGTTTTCCAGCTACGGGGAGCGGCATTGGAGCCGAAAAAAGTTCAATACCAAATGCCAGGCCATTGCTAAGGGCATCCTCTGGACGGCAGGGGAGAAAGGCGGTCTCCCGGATGTGATTGGGGTGGCGGAAGTGGAGAACAAACGCGCCCTCCAGCGGCTGCTGTACAATACGGCCCTTCACAAACTGGACTACAAAATCATTCACTTTGAGTCCCCGGATCCCCGCGGAATAGACGTAGCGCTGCTCTACAGAACCTCCACACTCAAGCGCATCCGTGCCAAGCCCTGCCATTTATACGGGGCCGATTCCACTGTCCTCCGCACCCGGGACATCCTGCTGGCGGAATTCGAGCAGCCGGACGGGACCCCCATCGCCTTCCTGGTGAACCACCACCCCTCCAAGTACGGCGGGGCAAGCGTATCGGAAGCCCGGCGGGCCATCGCCGTCGCGCGCCTGAAGCAGCTGGCAGACTCCCTGCAAGCGGCAGGTATAGAACAGATTGTGTCGATGGGTGATTTCAACGATACGCCCGCCAATCCAGTGTACAAGCACCTGGAACCCACCCTCCGCAACCTGGCGGAACCGCTGCACAGGCGCGGCCTCGGCACCATCAAGTACGATGGTGCGTGGGAGCTGATCGACCTGTTTTTCGTAAGCCCGAAGGTGCGGACGGCAGGCATGGAAATCGTCACTATCCCTTTTCTGCAAACGGCCGATGGAAGCCACGCCGGGAGCAAGCCGCTTCGCACGTTTTCCGGGCCAAGATATATCGGTGGTGTGTCGGACCATTGTCCTATTTGGCTGGAGATTTATTAAAAAATACGTATATTTGTAAGACGTACTGCACACAAAACAACAACCAATATGAAAAACAAAATCCAAGCAAAATTCAAGGAACTCTTTGGAGAGGGCGGTGAACTGTTCATGTCTTCCGGCCGTATCAACCTCATTGGCGAGCACACGGACTACAACGGTGGTTATGTGTTCCCGGGAGCCATCAACTATGGCATCATGGCCCAAATCAAGCTCAACGGCACGGACAAGGTGAAGGTCTTCTCTATCGACTTCAACGAATATGTGGAATTTGCTCTCAAGGAGGAGGATAAACCCAAGCAGTCCTGGGCCTGCTATGTGTTTGGCGTTTGCCGGGAGACCCTCAAGCGGGGCGGCAAGGTAGCCGGTTTTGACGCCGTGTTCGCCGGGGACGTGCCACTGGGCGCCGGCCTCAGCTCTTCCGCTGCACTGGAAAGCGTTTTTGCCTTCGCCATCAACGAACTCAACGGCAATGGCATCGAGAAGTTCGAGCTGGCTAAAATCGGCCAGAGCACAGAGCATAATTACTGCGGTGTCAAGTGCGGCATCATGGACCAGTTCGCTTCCGTCTTTGGCAAGGAGGGTGCCCTGATGCGCCTGAACTGCAAGACCGGCGAGTACAAATATTTCCCCTTCCATCCCAAGGGTTACAAGCTGGTGCTTATCGACTCTTGCGTGAAGCATGAACTGGCCTCCAGCGCCTACAACAAGCGCCGTGAGTCCTGCGAGCGTGCCGCCAAGGCCATCCGCGAGAACCATCCGGACGTAGATTTCCTGTCGGATGCCAAGCGCGTCTGGCTGGACGAGGTCCGTGACAAAATCTCGGAGGAGGACTTCATCCGCGCAGAATATGTGATTGGGGAAGTGCAGCGCGTGCTGGACGTCTGCGACGCCCTGGAACGTGACGATTACGAGACGGTGGGCGAGATGATGTACCAGACCCACTTCGGCCTTAGCCGGCTGTACGAAGTCTCCTGCGAGGAACTGGACTTCCTGAACAAACTGGCCCGCAAGTACGATGTCACCGGTTCCCGCGTGATGGGCGGCGGCTTCGGCGGCTGCACCATCAACCTGGTGAAGGAAGAACTGTACGATGGCTTCATCAAGGCCGCCAAGGAGCAGTTCGCCGCCAAGTTCGGCCATGAACCCAAGGTGTATGATGTGGTGATTAGCGATGGTGCCCGCAAGCTGCAGTAAATGCCATCGGACGACGGAAATCGACGTCCGTCAGAGTATCAATGTCGCCCTTGATCCGGAACTCAAAGCCCGGGTCAAGGACGGCTCTATGTTCCTGTGGGAGTGCCCCTACTGCGGCCAGCGCAACCTGGCGCGTTACCAGACGCTGTACCATGACCCTGACGCCAAGCTCATGGTGTGGCTCCTCCCTGGGGAAGAGCAGCCCCCGCAGGCCGTAGAAGAGGCCGTGAAGGAGCTGGAAGGCTATACGCTCCGCCGCGTAAAAGATGTGGGAGAGCTCATCGAAAAGGTGAACATCCACGATGCCGGCCTGGAAGACTCCGTCCTGGAAATGTGCAAGTGGGTCACCCGCCGGGAACTGGCCGCCAAAAATCCCGCCGCCGCCACAGCCGCCCTCAAGTTTCTCCGCATGGAAGGGGCCGATAATGAATTGGTTATGGCCTTTCCCCTGGACGGACAGATGCAGGTAGTGAACGTGGGCTTCAACGTGTACGAGGACGCCCGCGGCATCCTCCTGCGCAACCCCGCCGTCCGTCCCGCCCCCGGCTTCGCCCAAGTAGACGCCGCCTGGATAGAGCAATTCTTCCGCTAGGCCTTTGTCATACCGAGCATCCCTCTTGTCATACCGAGCGCCCCTTCTCTGTCATACCGAGCATCCCCTCTTGTCATACCGAGCGGAGCGAGTGTATCTCTGAATTTTCGTATCTTTGCATCCTGAAGAAAACGAACTTATGAAATCCAGAGAAAAATTCGGCGGCAGAGCAGCGGTGATCCTGGCCCTTGCGGGGTCGGCTATCGGCCTGGGCAATATCTGGCGCTTCCCGTACCTGGTGGGTATGAACGGGGGCGCCGCCTTTATTATCATTTATATCGGGTTTGTCCTGCTGCTGTCCATCCCCATTTTTCTGGCTGAATCCATTATTGGTCGCAGTAGCGGAGCCAATTGCCGCGTGGCGATTGGCCAGCTGGTGCCCGGCCGTGCGGGTCGATGGTTCGGCCTGCTGATGGTCTTCACGCCCCTGTGGATTGTCTCGTACTATTCCGTGGTGGGCGGCTGGTCGCTGGATTTCCTGGTGAAGGCCTGTACGCTGGAGTTTACGACCACCTCGCCGGAACTGGTGAAAGGCACTTTCGGCACGTTTATCTCCAGCACATGGACGCCTTTACTTTACCATTTTCTGTTCCTGGCCATGACGGTGGGCATTGTGGCTTTTGGCGTTAAAAGCGGCATCGAACGGTTCAGCAAAGTGTCCATCCCTATCCTGTTTGTGCTCATTCTGGTGATTGCCGGGTATTCCATCTCGCTGCCGGGCGCCAAGGAGGGCATTTACTACCTTACCCATCCGGACTTCTCGAAGGTGACGGTGCAAACGTTTGTGAATGCCCTGGGCCAGTCCTTCTATTCCATTTCGCTGGGCATGGGCATCATCATCACCTACTCTTCTTACGTGAGCAAAAACGAGAACCTCATGGTGAGCGCCGTGGGCACTTCCGTGAGCGACTTGCTGTTTGCCTATATCGCCGGCTTTGCCATCCTTCCGGCCGTTTTTGCTGCTGGAATCGCCCCTGGAACGGGTCCTGGCCTTGTTTTCGACACACTGCCGTATATCTTCTCCAGCATGGCCGGCCAGATGCCTGTTGCCAGCGCCATTGCCGCCATCCTCTTCTTTGCCGCTATACTGGTTGCGGCGCTCACCTCGTCCGTGTCGCTTATCGAGGTGGGCGTGGCGTATCTTACTGAGAGTAAAGGATTTTCGCGCACCAAGGCTTGCATCGTCCTGTTTTTCATATGCGGCCTGGCTGGTGCATTGTGCAGCCTTTCCTTCGGCCCGCTTTCCGGAATCAAACTCTTTGGCGGCGGTCTTTTTGACTTTGCCGATAGTTTCGCGTCCAACGTCTTGCTGATCATGGGCGCCCTGATTAGCGTAATCCTGGTGGGCTGGGTGATGCCCCGCAAGAAACTGTTTGCAGAATTCACCAACCGGGGTACGCTGGCCAGGAATGTCCGGCTGTTCCCAGTCTTTCACTTCCTCGTGCGCTACGTGGCTCCTTTGGGCATTCTGGCGCTGGTTATCGCGTCCGTCCTGTTATGAAACCGCGTGAACATTTCGGCAGCCGGTTTGCCGTCATCGCCGCCATGGCCGGAAGTGCCGTGGGGTTGGGCAACATCTGGCGTTTTCCCTATGTCCTGGGAGAGTACGGCGGTGCCGCTTTTATCCTGGTCTATACCGTCGCCAGCCTGCTGGTAGCACTGCCGATCTTTTTTGCCGAAGCCGTTATCGGCCGTCGTAGCGGCAGCGATACCTTCGGTGCCATGAATAAACTGGCTCCGGGCACGGCCTGGAAATGGGCGGGGCTGATTACCATCCTGTCGCCCCTGCTCATTCTGAGCTACTACTCCGTGGTAGGCGGTTGGAGCGTGCAGTACCTGTTCAAGGCACTGTCGTTTGATTTCACCGGCGGTGCGGCTGAGGCGGAGGTGACCGGCTACTTCGGCCAGTTTATTTCTTCCACCTGGCAGCCCATCCTTTCGCATACGCTGTTTATTGCGATGGTGGCGGGTATCGTCCTTGGAGGCATTAAAAACGGCATCGAGCGTTTCTCCAAGGTGGCCATGCCGGTACTGCTGCTGCTTATCCTGTTTATCGTGGTGTATTCGCTGACCCTTCCCGGCTCCATGGCGGGCGTGAAATACCTCCTCAAACCAGATTTTTCCCGCTTGAATGCCGATGCCTACGCCGCTGCGCTGGGGCAGGCCTTTTTCTCCCTTTCGCTGGGAGTCGGCACCGTGCTTACGTATTCTTCGTACGTGAAAAAGGAGGAGAATCTGGTGGTTTCCGGCGTGGGAACGGCCATCAGCGACCTGGTGTTTGCCCTGGTGGCGGCGTTTGCCATAATGCCGGCGGTGTTTGCTGCCGGTTTTGAACCCGGTTCCGGCCCGGGCCTGGTGTTCCAGACCTTGCCGTATATCTTCAACAAAATGTCGCAGGGGATGCCCATTTTGAGCACGCTGGTATCGGTATCCTTCTTCCTGTCTATCCTGGCGGCGGCCCTGACATCGGCCATTTCCATGCTGGAAGTGGGGGTGGCATACCTGGTGGATCAAAAGGGGATGAACCGGCGGCGAGCCACGTGGCTGCTGTCGCTGGGCGTGTGGCTGCTGGGACTTCTTTGCTCGCTGTCGTTTGGCCCGCTGGCCGACGTCAAGTTGCTGGGACGCAATATCTTCGACCTGCTGGATGGCCTCTGCTCCAACTGGCTATTGCCGCTGGGAGGCCTGATATTCACCCTCTTTGTGGGCTGGTGGATGTCCAAGCCCGATGTCCGCGACGAACTCACCAACGGCGGCACCTGCAATGTGCGCATATTCAACGCGGTGTACTTCCTCATGCGTTATCTGGCCCCCATCGGTATTTTGGTGGTCTTCCTTTCCAACCTGTTTTTGTAGGCGTGTTGTACGGAAGGTCCATGATCTGGACCTTCGCGTGAAAATAGTGGGGGAAAATTGTCTTGAAGGTCCAGGTCATGGACCTTCGTGCAAGGTGCCGAGTGATCCTGCTGGCAGCACGGTTGGGGATTTGAAAATAATTCCGTAATTTTGTGGTATGCGACAGTACTTAGACCTCCTGCAACATATCCGGGAACATGGCGCCATGAAAGAAGACCGCACAGGAACGGGCACCCAGAGTGTGTTCGGTTACCAGATGCGCTTCAACCTGGCAGACGGTTTTCCGCTATTGACCACCAAAAAGGTGCACCTTAAATCCATTATTTACGAGCTTCTGTGGTTCATTTCCGGCAACACCAACGTGCGCTGGCTGCAGGAGCATGGGGTCACCATTTGGGACGAATGGGCGGCTCCGGACGGGGAGCTGGGGCCCGTGTATGGTCACCAGTGGCGCTCCTGGCCCACACCGGACGGCCGCAGCATCGACCAGCTGGCCCAGGTAATCGACCAAATCAAGCACAATCCGGACTCCCGTCGCATGCTGGTAAGCGCCTGGAACCCCGGGGAAGTGGACCGGATGGCCCTGCCGCCCTGCCATTGCCTGTTCCAGTTCTATGTGGCGGATGGCAAACTTTCCTGCCAGCTGTATCAGCGCAGCGCCGACGTTTTTCTGGGCGTTCCGTTCAACATCGCTTCTTACGCGCTGCTCACCCTCATGATTGCCCAGGAGTGCGGCCTGCAGCCCGGTGAGTTTATCCATACCACGGGCGACACGCACATCTACAAAAACCATTTCGAGCAAGTGGCCCTGCAGCTGTCCCGCACGCCGCGGAAACTGCCCGTCATGCGCCTGAACCCGGAGGTCAAGTCGGTCTTTGACTTCAAGTACGAGGACTTCACCCTGGAAGGGTACGACCCGTGGCCGGCCATCAAGGCGCCGGTGGCGGTATGAGATACGCTCGCTGCGCTCGGTATGACAAGGGGACGCTCGGTATGACAGAATTGAAGCTATGCAAAAGTGTTTAATCGTGGCCGTGGGCCAAAACCATGAAATTGGCGTGAAGGGAGCCCTCCCGTGGCACATTTCCGCCGATTTGCAATATTTCAAGCGCACCACCAGGGGCTTTCCCGTGATTATGGGGCGCACCACGTATTTTTCCTTGCCGATTCGGCCGCTGCCGGGGCGCAAGAACATCGTCCTGAACCTGGGCGGAGACCCTATTCCTGAGGCCACCTGCGTGTATTCCTTCGAGGAGGCGTACGCGGCTGCGGAGGCTACCGGGGCGGAGAAGTGCTTCATCATGGGCGGCGCGTCCGTGTACAAGGCCGCCATGCCGGACATGGACCTGCTGTACATCACCCATGTGCATGCGGCCGTTCCGGAGGCGGACGTCTTTTTCCCAGCCATCGACCCGGAAATCTGGGAGCGCGAAAGCACCTCGGAAACCTTCACGGATCCGGAAACCGGCTATGAGTTTGAATTTGTGATTTATCGAAAAAGAATATGATTACCAAAGAGTTATGGGGCACTTCGCCCGATGGGAAAGAAATCTTCCTGTACACCTTGAAAAACGCTTCCGGCGCTTATGTGCAGCTGGCGAGCATCGGTGCGGCTATCGTCCGTGTGGTGGTGCCGGACCGCGACGGCAAGCTGGAAGACGTCGTGATCGGCTATAAAAATGCGGCCGATTATATTGGCGACGGCCCTTGCTCCGGTAAAATCCCCGGACGGTATGCCAACCGCATCGCCAGGGGAAAATTCACGCTGGACGGTGTGGAATATACGCTGCCCGTGAACAACGGCCCCAACCACCTGCACGGCGGCCCGCAAGGCTTCCAGAACCAGATTTGGGAGAGCCGCATTAAGGACGATGCCGTCGAATTCATGTATTTTTCGGTCGATGGCGAGGCCGGCTTCCCCGGCAACCTGAAAGTGGTGGCCCACTACACCTGGGGCGAGGACAACTCCCTCAAGCTGGTGATGACCGCGGAGACCGATAAGCCCACCGTGGTGAACCTCACCAACCATGTCTATGTGAACCTGGACGGAGAGGCCTCCGGCAGCGTGCTCAAGCACAAACTGGAACTGAACGCCTCCCAGTGGCTGCCCACGGACGATACGCTCATCCCCGTCGGCGAGCCGCAAGACGTGGCAGGTACGCCCATGGACTTTGTGGAGGCCAAAGAGATCGGCCAGGATATCCAGGCCGATTTCCCCGCGCTCAAATACGGCAAGGGCTACGACAACTGTTATCTGATCGATGGTGCCATGCCCGGGCAGCTTTGCTCTGCGGCCGAGCTGTGGGGCGCTGTTTCCGGCCGCCACATGGAGGTGCTCACCACCCAGCCTGCCGTGCAGGTGTACACCGGCAACTGGCTGGCAGGCTGCCCCACCGGCAAGACGGGCCGCGCATACCAGGATTACGACGCCGTGGCCATCGAGTGCCAGCACTGCCCGGACTCTCCCAATCGCCCGGACTTCCCCTCCACCGTCCTTCGCCCCGGCGAAGTCTTCGAAGAAGCCATCATCTGGGCCTTCGATGCCCGGTAGGGGTGGAGTCATTCCGAGCGGCCCCTGTCATTCCTCCCTGCCCCCTTGTCATTCCGAGCGGTGCCGAGGAATCTCCTGCAAAAGGTTGGTCGATCTTTTGTAAAAGGTTGGTTTTTACACAGCCAACCTTTTGCATTGGATATGGGGTAGAAGTACGCCAGAGGCCTTTTCACTGTCAATGGTTGGCGTCACAAAATCCAACCATTGACAAACAAGCCACCAACCATTGACAACTCTCTCCTTCTGCCTGCTTAAAGCACACCACCCCGCATCTGAGCCCTCTCCTGGGCATCACACTGCGCTTTAACACCCCTCTGCGCACCTGCTTAAAGCACACCACCCCTTACCAGAACCCGCTCTGTGCCCGGTTCCCGTGCTTTAATGCCCCTCTGTGCACCTATTAAAGCACACCACCCCTTACCAGAACCCTCTCTATGCCCGGTCCTTGTGCTTTAACGCCCCTCTGCGCACCTGTTAAAGCACGCCACCCCTTACCAGAACCCTCTCTGTGCCCAGTCCTTGTGCTTTAATGCCCCTCTGTGCACCTGTTAAAGCACACCACCCCTTGCCAGAACCCTCTCTGTGCCCGGTTCCCGTGCTTTAACGCCCCTCTGCGCACCTGCTTAAAGCACACCACCCCTTGCCAGAAACCTCTCTGTGCCCGGTCCTTGTGCTTTAATGCCCCTCTGTGCACCTGTTAAAGCACAGCACCCCTTACCAGAACCCGCTCTGTGCCCGGTCCTTGTGCTTTAACGCCCCTCTGTGCACCTATTAAAGCACACCTCCCCTTGCCAGAACCCTCTCTATGCCCGGTCCTTGTGCTTTAATACCCCTTTGAGCACATGCTTAAAGCACGCCACCCCTTGCCAGAACCCTCTCTATGCCCGGTCCTTGTGCTTTAATACCCCTCTGCGCACCTGCTTAAAGCACACCACTCCACGTCCCAGCCCCTTCCAGGGCATTACGCTGTGCTTTAACGGACCAAAGAGCGGAACTCATCCTTGTTTTGGGGAAAATAAGGATGAAAGGGGTAAAACCAGCCTATCGTCCTCAAAAACAGGCAAAAACAAGGACGAGACGGAGAAAACCGGGCCTTCGTCCTCAAAAACAGGCGAAATCAAGGACGAGACGGAGAAAACCGGGCCCTCGTCCTCAAAAATGGGCCCCAACAAGGACGAGCACCGCCCTTGCCGAGTCGCCCCCTGTCATTCTGAGCGGCCTTGTTATTCCGAGCCGCCCCCCCTGTCATTCCGAGCGGCCCTGTCATTCCGCCCCCCCCTTGTCATTCCGAGCGAAGCCGAGGAATCTCCGGCCTACAGCCCCAGGGCGGAGAAGAATTGCTCGGTGGTGGCGTCTTTGAGGAGGACGGTTTTATCGGCAGAAAGGAGATACAGCGAAGGCAGGGCGCGGACGTTGTACAGCAGGTCCGTGCGAATCACAAAGGCAGGGTCGTACCCGTTAATCCATGTAGTAGGGTATTCCGGAATGTGTTTTTTCCAGGCTTCCAGATCCTGGTCGATATAAATATCCACTACCTTCAGCTCACCGGAGGCAATGGCGCCCGACAGTTCCTCGGATTCTTCCAGGGCCGCCTGCAGCTCTTTGCAGGCATGGCAGTCCGGGTTACCGAACACCAGGAGCATCATTTCAGCTTTAATCCCATAGAGCGTATGGCTGCGGCCGGCCGTGTCCACAAAGGTGAAGTCCGCCGCGCGGGTTCCAGGTCGATTCAACGCGCACAGCCTAGCCTCGCGGGCATAGCGTTCCCGGTCCAGCCCCGTGATAAGCGGGCAGCCCGACAGTCCTTGCACAAACGGCAGGTACAGCTCCTCACTCCGCACGGGCGAGTTGGGATCGTATAAATAGCGGGAAATCAATTCCGTGAGTTCCGGCAGCATATTAGCCTTGTCAAAGGCCTGCTGAAAAGCCTCCATGCGGGTATAAAGGTTCGTCATAGCCCGCTCGCCGCTCTCCGGCGCCCCCTGTTCCAGCAAAGTGACAAAGATGCCTACCTGCTTTTCCAGGTCCTCCATCTTGACGCCGTTCACGGTGACGGAATCGCTGTAATACAGGCTGTCCGTTGCCGTATATCGGTCCCAAAAATGTTCCCCCAGCCAAGCCATGCGCTCCGCAGGCTCGGTAATCATCAGGGGTATCTCCGCAGCAGGAAATGCGCGGGTATGGCTCACCGGCGCCGCCACTTTCCGGGGCCCGCAGGAGAGCGCCAGCAAGCAAAAGCTGGCAAGGAATAGCTTTCTCACATTCATAGCACACAAATTTACGGAAAAATCTGTATTTTTGTACCTTATGAAACGCAAGACCTTACTGGCCCTGCTATTGCTCCTGGCCACTTTTCCCCTTCACGCCCAGTTCTTCCTGGGCGGAGAAGACCCTGCTCATGTAAAGTGGTATACGCTGGAGAGCAGTCATTATCAGCTCATATATCCCGCCGGCCTGGATTCCCTGGCCCGGGTGTATGCCACACAGCTGGAGCAGTTCCGTGTGCCCGTAGGCCGCAGTTACGGCGTTATCCCTGGTGACAACCAGTGGAAAAAGCTGCCCGTCCTGCTTCACCCTTCCAATCCTTACCCCAACGGTTCCGTAGGATGGGCCCCGGCCCGCATGGACCTGCAGACGCTTCCTAATGGCATCTGTTCAGATCCCGCGCCGTGGAGCATCCAACTGGTCTCCCATGAGCCCCGCCACCAGGCGCAGCTGCAGCAGGGTGAGCGGAAGTATTTCAAGGCGTTTCGATATATCATCGGCCAGGCATGGAACCCGGTGGCCTACCAGGTTTTCCTGGGCCATGCACTGGGAGAAGGCGATGCGGTGACGGTGGAAACCGGCCTTTGGAACGGCACCCGCGCCCGCACGGCGGACTTCCTGAACTACTACCGCGTAGCGCTGGACCAGGGAGATTACCGCAACTGGTTCCGCTGGCGCTACGACTCCTTCAAGCATTACACACCGGATCATTACAAGGTAGGTTACCTCACCGTTGCCGGCGCCCGCCTCCTTACCGGGAACCCCACCATCATGCACGAGAACGCCCAGAACGCCAGCAAACGGCCCTGGCTGCTCTCCCACAGCTTCCGCAGCACGCTCAAGCGCAACGGTTTCCCGAACTTCAACGAAGCCTTCCGCGCCATCCTGGACACGGTGAATCATATCTGGCAGGCCGATGCCATCGCGCGCGGACCGCTCATCCCGCAGGAGCAAATCACCCGCCCCTCGTCGTATCCCATCTTTTATGGTTCGCCCCAAATCGACAATAACGGCACCCTTTTCGCCCTTCGAGACGGGTTTACGTATGCACCGGAAATCGTGACCCTCAAGGACGGAGAAGTGCGGCACATCACCTATGTGAACGGGCTGGACATGTCGATGGCCTATGAACCCAATCTGAATCGTCTCTATTTTATGGAGCGTCGAACGCATCCTCGCTGGAAACTTGCCGGAGAAAGCGTCGTCGCCTATTATGACATCAACACCGATAAAGTGCATACGCTGGCCAAAGGGCACCATTACCTGAATCCGCAACCTTCAGGTGACGGTACCCGAATTGCCGTGGCGGAATACAAGCCCAACGGGGAGAATTACGTTGTGCAGTTATCGGCCCAGGATGGCTCCGTCGTGGCCCGGCTGCGGGCGCCGGACGGATACCAGCCCACGGAGTTCGGATGGATTGGGGATACCTTGTACACGACGGCCATCTCCGTAGGGGGCTATGGTATTTATCAGGTGACGCCCGAGTGGCGGGAAATCCTGGCGCCGAGCGTCCAGAAAGTGACCAACATGGGCGGTGACGAAGACTTCCTGGAATGGGTGTCGGACCCCACCGGGACCAACGAGTTTTATCGCTTTTATCCGGCCACCGGACGGCTTGTGCAACTCACCAGCAGCCGCTACGGCGTGGTGGATGCGATCATGGACGATAAAGATTTGATTGCAATGACGGAGACGCGGAACGGCGAGCATCTATTCCGCACGCCGCTGGATTCCCTGAAGCCGCGGGAGGTGAATTTTGCCGATGTCGCCCCGTATCCCCTTGCCGATGTCATCACCGCGCAGGAGCAGGCGCTGGGGCCGGGACCGGACCTGTCGCAGCCCGTACCGCTATCGACACCCAAACGCTATTACAAGTGGCTGAACACGCTACGGGTGCATTCCTGGCTGCCGCTCTACGTGGACTACGATGCCGTGAAAGAGGGGTCCATGGACTTTTCGTATAAGACAGCTTCTATCGGCCTTACGGGCTTTTTCCAAAATTCCCTGGGGACGGTGTACGGCAGTGCGGGATATAGCCTCCACCGAAGTCCGGACAATCGGGCCAATTGGCGGAACTCCTTCCATGCCAAGCTGGTGTATGCGGGCCTGTATCCAGTCTTTGAGGCCTCGCTGGACTTGGGTGACCGATCGGCCCGACAATATTTCCTGAACCGCTATACCGATGGTACCCGTCAGCAGCAGACCACCGCTTTTTTCCTTCGGAAAGCACCGCTGGTAGATGCCTCTTTCCGCGTGTACGTGCCCCTGTCATGGCGCAGATTTGGCGTGAATTACGGCTTTATCCCACAGGTGCGCTATTCCCTTACCAATAACTGGCTTGCCACCGATCCCGTTTTGTGGGAAGGCCCGGAACGATTCGCCAAACTGCCGGCCCACTACAAGCTGGCGGGAGTGGGTAGCGATGCCTCCGTGCTCATGCAGCGTATCAGTGCGTCGGTGCGGGGGTATATCACCGTTCCCAGCGAGGAAAACCAGGTCTATCCTTATCTGGGTATCGGCGCGGAGATTGGCGGTTCTTTCCGTCCGTCGATGGAAAAGATTTTCACGCCCAGTGTATTTGCCTATTTGTACGGCTATTTGCCCGGTTTTGTGCGCACGCATGGTATCCGGTTCACGGCCATGGTGCAGCGGCAGCTTACCCCGGGCGGACAGTTGTATTTTGGCGAACTGGGAAGCAATATCCTGCCGCGTGGTTTTGACGATGAATCCCTGCAGGCCGTGGCCCAGGCCAGCCCTACGCAGTGGAGGCTGACGGCGGATTATGCCATTCCCATCTACGTGGGAGACTGGTACATTCCCGGCATCGCCCACATCCGCAATTTTGTGCTCACCCCGCACGGGGACTACACCGGCCTGTCCGACGGCAATCTATGGAGCGCCGGCGCCGACTTCACGGCAGAACTGAGCAAACTCCTGCTGCCCTTCAACTCCTCTCTGGGTGTTTCCTTCAGCTACCTGGGCGGCTCCTTCTACGCCAAAACGGGCCAGGAGCGCCCCTGGTACGTGGGTGCAATCTTTGGCATGGACTTCTAGGGCCCGCGCTGGAAGAATGCCGCATAACGCAATAACGGTCAAAAAAAGTAACGGAGCTTCATTGCACAATTTTTTTATAGTGTTTGAGAGCCAGGGAGGCGTAGCAGTAACGACGGGTATGCTTAGTGGGAATCAGGGCGTAGTGGAAGTGCTTTTCGGAGACGTGCTCCTCCAGGGCCGACAGGTCCCCGTAACCGGGGGCGGCCCATACCACCCCGCGGTTGTAGGCGGTGGCGGCCAGGCGCACCTGATCATAAACCGGCAGCGTTTCCAGGCCGTCCTGCGTGTGTTCTCCCTTCTTGTTCTCAGAGCCGTAGGAAGAGTAAAGCAGTCTTAAAAACACACCCACATAAATCACCTGCCACTCCTCCTTCTGCAGCCGGGAGATGCGGATGCGGCGGGCCGTAACTGTATCGTCGGTGTCGAACCACAGGTCATACTTCCGGGCCAGGCCGCTGCGCATCCAGGCTTTTTCCATAGCCTCCACAAAGGACGGCTTCATCTGAAATATGCCGATGGAGAAGTCCGGCCCGCCGCCGGTGGTGATGTAGGTGCCGTAATTGGCTGTCGTTTCCATCAGATCCTGAAGGCGGGAATAACGCTCCATCTCCGGCCAGACCACAGCTTCGGCTATCTGGGGATCCACGTCGAAGGAACGCCAGACATCATACCAGGCAGCGCCCCCGGAAGAGGGCGCTGTCAGTATAGTCCAAGCCAGTATTAGAACTTGTAGGTGCAAAGAATCAGTTGGTATTTACCGTCCTCGGTTGTGGCGGCATTGAGCCACTGGATTTTGTCCGGATAGGCCTTCCAGGCGTGCGGCTGGAAGATTTCATCACCTTCCGGCAGGGCGATGTAACCGCCTTCGCCGTTGAAGGTCACGGTACGCTGGCCGTCCCGGGAAGTCCAGGTGCCACTGGTAGCGGCAGCGCCTTTCTTCATCTCGCTCAGTTCCTTGATGCGCTTGTCGGACAGCAGGGTCCAGGAACCGCCGCTGAACTGATAGACTTCTCCGGCATCGTTGGAAGCAAAGATGTACTTGCCGGCGGCAATATCGTCAAAGTGGGAAGTGCCGAACACGGAAAACTCCGGGAACCACGCATGACCGCCGCCACCCGGCACCTTAGACAGGGACAGCTCCCGAACTACTTCCTCCGCATACATGGGGGGATAGTCCGACGGGAACTCGCTGTAGGCCTCGGCCAGGATATCGCCGGCCGATATGACGACATTCAGCGGCATGCGCCACAGGGCGCATTCGGGGATTAGTTCGTCGGCCACGGCCTGACGGTTGAGCTTGATGAGGGACGACATATTCTCCTTCATCTGGTTGAAGCGCTTCTGGACGTCGGCGGCCCATGCCTGGGCGGCACGGTCGCGGTAGGTCTTGATGAGCTCCAAAGCCTGCAGATAGAGGGGATTGTAAACGGAAGGATCGTCGGTGGCGTAAATCTTCTCCTTGAGGGCCAGCAGTTTCTTGCGGTCGGAGGCGGAGAACTTGGCGTCGGCCTGGGAATCCGCAACAGAGAGCAGTTTCTGGGTCTCCATGAAATAGGCGCTGAGCTTCTGCTCCATCTCCATGATGGGCCTGGCTTTTTCCATCGACTGCATCAGATTGCCCATTCCACCCCCCATGGAGCCCATTCCGTTGGACTTCATGGCCGCATCCATAGTCTCTTTCTGAATGCGTTTCTCGAAGGCTTCCGCTTCTTTCTTGAAAGAAGGGTTCTTGGCCGATTCGGCCTGCTGATAAGCCTTGACCTTCTTGTTCAGGGCCGCCATCTCGGGGCATTCCTTGTTAGGATTGGCGGAGTTCATCTGGGCGCGGGAAGCGCTCTTGAATTCGGCGGCGGAAACGCCGCAGTATTTCTGGATATCGGCGGCATTGCGGTCATAAACGGCATCCAGGGCCGACACACTCCGGTTGGCAGTCATGGCCATCATCTCTTGTTCCGACATACCCTGATACTGCGCGGCCTGTTTCTCCAGGTCTTCCACATTCAAATCTCCCAGCAAAGCCTTCTGCATCTTTTCCTCCAGGCGCTTCCGCTCTGCTTCCGGAAGGTTTTCATCCTGCAGTTCGTCTATTTCGGCCGGGGTGAGGCCGAAGAGGTCGGACAGCATCTTGTTGCTCTTTTCCCGGTACATGAGGGTTTGCTCATCCTCGCAGGTGGTGTCTTCGTTCAGTTCCTCGGCCCGGAGGGTAACGGCCTTGATGGCTTTGTAGTAGGCAATCTGGGCTTCTTCCGTAGGATGGGCCAGTTCGGAGGCCGACGGCACAGCCGGGAATTCGTTCATGAGCGGGATGGGGAATTTGGCCGATGAAGGGGTAACAGGGCCGTCCCAGCCGAAGGTGCTGGCGCGCTTGGCGGGCAGCGCCTGCTCGCCGGTAACGGCGGCAGGAGCGTCGGAATCGGGCATCGCCGACAGGGGCTGCTCTTCTTTCGAAGACACGCCAAAGGGATTGCCGATATTACCGCCAGCGGCTTTCTCGGCCTTTTCTTTCAGTTTGTTAAGGAAGCCCTGGGCCTGCGCCGGGGCGCACAACATCGACAGTGCTGCAATGGCAATGAACAGTTTTTTCATGGTTTATTTCTTTACAAATTCCACTCTGCGGTTCTTGGCACGGCCTTCGTCAGTGCTGTTGGAGGCGATGGGTTCGTGCGAGCCCTTGCCCACGGGAGTGAGGCGGGATTCGGCAATTCCCTGCTCTACCAGGGCGGCCACAATGGCTTCGGCGCGTTTCTGGGACAGAGGATCGTTCACCTTGTCAGAGCCCGTGGCGTCGCAGTGGCCCTGCACCTCGAAGGAGAGGTTGGGGCTCTCCTGCATCAGTTTGGCAATACGGTTGATTTCCACCATGGATTCGGGCTTGAGGTCTGCCTTGCCCACCTCGAAGGTTATGGCGTAGGTGATAATCTTGCCGTCGGAAGCCAAGCGGTCATACAGCGGAACGGCGCCCTTGGCAACGCGGACGTTCTTGATGAAGAAGCGGTCCTTATCGTCACAGTTGGAGACGGAACGGAGAAGCATGCGGGTGGGCTGCGCCACGTTGGGCAGATTCACCATCCTGACACCATTCACATAATATTTGAAGGCGCGTTTGTTGAAAGACGCTGCGACGTGGAGCCAGCTGTCGGGCACTACAAGCTTCTGAACGTTATCTCCCGGAGTTGTTCCGTGGCGAAGGTCTCCGCCCGGAGTATAATAAGAATAATCCAAAGTGGTAGCTCCTTCATTCTCAGACAATTCGTTGAATGCCGGATTGAGGGCGACAAAAACGCAATAGTCGGAGAATTCATCCGAACGTAACACAAGATCTATATGGTCGTTGTTACTGGAGCCTCCGGTGGGGTTGGACCAGACATCGAATTCCACGGTGAACTCCTGGGGCAGATAGTTCTCCTCCTTCATCAGCGGAGCGATGTCCGAGAACCAGCCGGAGAGTTTGATGGCCTGATTGCCGTCAATGGTCATTACTTCGCACTCCTCTCCGCCAAGAAAATCCCAGTGAGAAGGGAACTCGCCCAGTTTCTCCCCCTCAACCGGATCTTCGAAGAAAATCTCATCACCCGGCACAAAGTCGGTCTTGGCGTACTCGGAGGTTACCTGCTTCTTGGGAGCGGCAGCGCCTTCCGCACCCGGTTTCTTGGCGCCGCAATCCGTGCAGAACTTGCCGGTGTTGCCGGTCTTGCCACATTCCTCACAGGTCCAGGCGGCGGTGGCGGGAGCTTCGGCTTCCGAAGCGTCTTTGGCCTTCTCCTTATTCTTCTGGCCTTTTCCCACTTTGCCGTCCAGGATGTTGTTCACGCCCTTTTCCACTTTTTGGCCGATATTCTGCTCGGCGGCATTCTTGGCTCTTTCGCCCAGGTTTTTCAGGAAATTCTGGGCATCGGCAGTCCCGCAAACCATGGCAAGGACGGCGACAGAAAGCAATAACTTTTTCATATCAGATGATTTTGTTTTCAATGGTTGACACAAATTTCATTTTTCTCCACAAAAAAAACACCACCCTAAAGGGGGGAAATGAGCCTTTAACGCCCCTCCAATGGGTTAATTCCATCCTTTTTGACTATTTTTGTAGTATGAAACGTTCGCTCCTGATCTTGCTTCTTGCAGTCCTCGCCATGCCCCGGGCCGGCGCTTATAATGACCATCGCGGCCACAATCTGGACTCGTTGGAGCGAGCCGTGGCGCGCTGGACGCCGGACGCCATAGACAAGGCTTCCCTGGAAGATTTGCTGGATATTAACCGGGCATACCGGAACCTGATGCTGGGCTATCACGTGATGAACGGAGACAAGTGCATCTTCTACGCCCGCCGGGCCCTTTCCATCAGCCATCCCCGGCTATGGTATGCCGCCGATGCCGACGCCTACCGCTATATCGGCCAGGTTTTCTACGGCAGGGAACAATATGACAGCGCCCGGGTTTATTACCTGGCCTCCCTTGCCGCAACGGACGCCATGGCTGCGGGGGCCACTTCGCCCACGGACACGGCCGGCTATTCGCAAAAAATGATTGACGATTACTATTCGGCCCTGTACGGCTCCATCGGCAATCTCTATAATATGATGGATTCCATCCCCCAGGCCATGGACTACTATGAAAAGGCCGGCGCTATCTTCGAAAAATACGGCTGGAACGAAAGCAACAGCGTCCTCCATTACAACATGGGCGAAACCTGGGTGGACGAGGGGGAACTGGACAAAGCCAAGGCCGAGTACGACAAAGCTATGGCCTTTGCCCAGGCTTCGGGGGACAGCCTGATGATTGTGGACGTATGGAAGGGCTACGGCCGCCTGTATGCCGAACAGGGGAAAACCTGGAAATCGCTTCCCTATTTACGCAAGGCCGATGCCTACTACGCCGCCCATCCGGATTATGCGCCGAATTTCCGTACGGAAAACCTGAACTATATGCAGGAGGTGCTCACCCGCCAGAAACGGCAGCTGGGCTGCCTGGCCGGCGCCTTGGCGGCCGTTATCATGATCGTTCTCGGAATCATTTTCGGCCTCCGGAAGAATCGCCCGGCCTCTTCTGAAAAGGCTGCCGTATCGGCCGATGCTCCGGAACTGACGGCCCGCGAAAAGGAAATCCTGGACCTTCTGTCCAAAGGCTACACCACCACTCAGATTGCCGAAGCCCTCTCCCTGAGCAAGGAAACCATCCGCTGGTACAGGAAAAAACTGCTTGAGAAATTCGACGTCTCCAACAGTCCGGAACTTGTCTCCTGCGCCAAAGAGATGAGGCTCATCTGAGTAGCACCGGCGGACCTTTCGTGTTGCTGTGGGATTAACCGGACCACTCCCACGTGCGGTTAGGTGGTAAAATTTTGACCAGCTACCCCCAAAATCGCCCGTTTTTGCGCTTGGGTGGTTAAAATAAAGCCAGCTAACCGCAGTGTCCGCCCCTTTACCCCTTTCCCCCTCCATCACCATCTCCCTCCGTCCATTAAAGCACAGAGGGTGGCACTAGAGTAGGTTCTGGATGGGGGTAGGTGTGCTTTAACGGGGTCCCGTGAAGGTGGTTAAAGCACATCATAGTGCCCCAGAGTGGGTTCTGGC